>NZ_CP010827.1:2122889-2830519 GCF_000833575.1 Corynebacterium singulare
GATCATCAACCACAGGGTCACGCTCACTCGGGATTTGGGGAGGGCCCGCTTACGCTGGGGCTGCTCTGGGCGCTCGGGGTCCCAGAGCCCTTCACGGTGATCATCGGGAGTCATGCTCACCCATCCTAGTCACGGCCTCCACGCGCGAGTACACGCGGTCAATAACCCACATGAGAAGCCACCCCATAATCGTCGCGGCCGGCACGGCGGTGACGGCAAGCACCGCCATTTGCGCCCACACTGGCGCTTGCACAAGCCATTCCATGCCCTCAGGGTAGCCTGTTGGACATGAGCAGCGCACCTCTCGACATCACCTGCCCCGCAGGCACCATCACCGGATACCTCACGGACGATGTTGCCCACTTCCATTCCATTGAGTACTCCCACATCCCAGGAGATTTCGCGGATCCTGAGCCCGCTGCCCGCCGCGATCAGGATGCGCGCACACCGCATCCGGAAAAGATTGCGCTCACCATCACCGCGCCATCCGAGCCGCTCATCACTGGCGAACGCCATGCATCTTCGCTGGCACCGGTGCTGGTCTATGTCCACGGCGGGCGCTACGAGCACGGCTCCCACGAGGACCGCCGCGCAGAAGGCACGCCGACCGCGCAGGCGGGCATTGTGCACGTGCAGCTGGGCTACCGCGTGGGACTGCCGGGCCTGGCACGTTTCCGCGATGATGAACCCAACCGCTACCGCGCCATTGAGGACCTGCAGCTGGGCCTGGAATGGATCCAGCGCAATATTGAATCCTTTGGCGGTGACCCCACCAACGTCACCCTTCTGGGCCAGTCCGCCGGAGCCAATGCCGTGCTGTGGCTGACCCGGCGCGATCACTACCGTGGCGCCTTCCGCCGTGGTGTTGCGCTGTCCCCCGGTTTCCCGCGCGAGAGCTTTGAGGAGCGCAAGGCCACGCTGCGTCAGGTAATGAAGAAGCCCATTACGCGCTCCTCCCTGGCTGCGATGAGCCAGGAGGAGCTCGACGCCGGTTATAAAAAGTTCCGCAGGAAGTACAACTTGGACATGGCGCTCGGCCCGACGCCCATGGTGTGCTCGCAGCTTGCCCAGGTCCCCCTCATCCTCGGAAGCACCCGCGACGAGTTCTATAACATCCCCGCCACCCAGAAAATTGACCGCTCTCCCTTCCGCGGGATTGCTTTGCGGTACTTGGCACCGCGTTTGGGTTTCCCGCGCAATGGCTTCAAGCCGTGGTATCAGGTGGCACGGTTCCTGGATAAGGATCGACCGTCTGGCCGCATGGTGGGTGATGCCATCATCCGCCGGTGGACGGCGGAGGTGGCAGAAAAGGCGCCGGGTGAGACGTGGATGGTGGAATTCACGCGCTCCTCCGGCCCGGCGCTGCATTGCGAGGAGCTGCGCCCGCTCTTCGGCCGAACCGAGCTGGCCGCGTGGCTGCAGGAGTACGTGCGCACTGGCGATCCTGGTTTCGAGTCCTACCGCCCCGAGCATGCCGTGTGGGAGTACAACCTGGACAATGGAGAACACCGCGTGGCGCACTCCAGCTTGGATTACATTTCCGCGGCGTTCGCCAAGGACGGCGCTCTGCTTTAGCGCAGGAGCGCCTCGCGCAGGGGCACGTGAGCAAGCTCCTCGATCATCCACGGGCTAAACGCGAAAGGCGTAGCCTGTGCGGCGGCGAGGACATCGCCAGCAGGAGCCCACGCGTAGGAATCGACCTCATCCGGATTTAGCGTCGGTTCGTCGGTGGTCTCAAAGAGGTAGACCGGGCAAAACTCATGTTCCACCACCCCAGAGGAATCCTCTGCACGGTAGGAAAAGTCCGGCAACACCAGCTCTGGGGTGCCGGTGAGGCCGAGTTCGAAGTGGGCACGGCGCACGACGGCGTCACCAGTTGCCTCGCCGGGACCTGGGTGCCCGCAAAAGGAGTTGGTCCACACGCCGGGCCACGTCAGCTTGGACAAGGCGCGGCGGGTGAGCAAAATCGTACCCTCGCGCACGACCCACGCGGAGAACGCAAAATGAAGCGGGGTATCCGCGGTGTGCACAGCGGCCTTGTCCGCCGTGCCGATAGCTTCTCCTTCAGGTGAGGCCAGAACGACGAGTTCCGTCATAGGTTAAGGTCTCCTACAAAGCGCACATTGCCAATGGTAAAGCGCGCATTCCACAGGTTGCCGGCGGCAACGTTATAGACATACTGAAGGTTGGTCGAAGCCCCTGCGCCCAGCGGGTGGTCCAATCCCGGCGCGGGCAGCGACACATTGACCTCAGGGTCATAAGGAACCGGATCAACCGCGGCCCACCCGCCGTTGCCATCGGCACGCTCCAGGGTGGGTTCCGCGAGGGCGTCGGCAGGCAGCGGCAGCTCCCCCAGGTTGTGAATCTTCACGGTCAGCACGGTGCCGCCCCCGCCGGCGTACAGTCCCTGCAGCTCATATTCCACGTTGAGGCCCTCGTCCTTGGCGGGCTCTGCCAGGTTGTCGGTCACCTCGCGGACATCGACGTCTTTAGCCTCAAACGTTGGCGGCTCCGAGCTGGAGACCACGATGTTATCCTGCGGGCCCGCGTCCGGCGGTTGGAGGATGCTGCAGCCCGACAAGGCCACCAAACACAGCGGGACGCACGCTAGGGGGAGGTAGTTCTTCACCGCGAATCCTTTTCCATCACGACTACGGTTTCTCCCCTACCTTAGTCCACGGGTTGGATATTCCTATTAAGGGCGTATCATCAGCCGGCGATGAACTCTATTCTCCGCATCGTCCGCAGTGCCTCCGCTCTGTGGCCGTTCTATCTCGGCGTCCTTATCACCGCATCAGTGACCGCTATTCTGTCGCTGCTGACCCCATTTATCCTCCGCGAGGCCACGGACACCGTCGTGGCCGGCGGAGCTTTGCGCACCATCGTGTGGTGGGTTTTCGCCCTTTTCGTGGCGGATGCGCTGGGCAACGTAGTGAAGAATATCGGGGGCTATATCGGCGACGTGATGGTCTCCCGCCTGCGCCAGATTCTCTCGACGCGCTACTTTGCCAAGCTGCTGTCCGTGCCGCAGGGCTACTACGACAACCAGGTCACGGGCACCATCATCGCGCGCTTGGATCGCTCGATTGCCAATATAACGCAGTTCCTACAGTCCTTCTCCAATAATTTCTTCGTCATGCTCATCCAGGCCGCGGCGGTCCTCGTCATCACTGCGGTGTATTACTGGCCGCTGGCGATTCTCTTGGCTGCGCTCTTTCCTATCTATATGTGGCTCACGGCAAAGACCTCATCGCGCTGGCAGAGGTTTGAGGCCATCAAGAATGAGAACATTGACCTGGCCAATGGCCGTTTCGCGGAAGTTATTGGCCAAGTGAAGGTGACCAAGTCCTTCGTGGCCGAAGCCCGTGAGCTGGCCTCGTTCGGTGGACGCTACCGCACCGTGGTGGATACAACGAAGCCACAGTCACGGTGGTGGCATTCCATGGACACCGCGCGTGGAGTAGCCATGGCGCTCATCTTCTTCGGTATCTACGGACTCATTTTCTGGCGCACACTGGAAGGCCATTTCTCCATCGGTGACATGGTCATGCTCCTTCAGCTGGTGAACATGGCCAAGCAGCCAGTGTTCATGATGAGCTGGATCGTGGATATCAGCCAGCGCGCTATTGCCGGCTCCAAGGATTACTTCAAGGTCATGGAGGAAACCCCGGAGCCCACGGTCAACCCGCAGCTGGTTTCTGCCGCTGCGGCGTCCGACGTCCCGGAGCTCGACCTCTCCCCTGTCGAACCGTTGGCCCCAGCTGAGGGTCCCGTCTTTGCTTTCGACGATGTGTCCTTTGCCTATGAGGCGGACAAGCCGGTGGTGAACGGCATCACTTTTAGCGCCGAGGAAGGGCACAAGGTGGCGCTCGTGGGCGAGTCCGGTGGTGGTAAGTCCACGTTGGTCAATCTGTTGCTGGGCCTGTACCAGCCCACGGAAGGCACGCTGTCGGTGCTTGGGCAGGACGTGGCCACGCTCACGGCGGAACGCCTGCGTGCCTCGGTGGGCGTGGTCTTTCAGGAGTCCTATTTGTTCTCCGGAACCATCAAGGAGAACATCGCCTACGGTAAGCCAGGGGCATCGATGGAGGAGATCATCGCCGTGGCCAAGCGGGCCAACGCCCACGGTTTTATCGAGGAATTCCCAGATGGCTACGACACCGTCATCGGCGAGCGCGGACTGAAGCTCTCCGGTGGGCAGAAGCAGCGCGTGGCCGTGGCACGCGCCATGCTCAAGGACGCACCGATCCTGGTCCTCGATGAGGCCACCTCCGCGCTCGACACCAAGGCCGAGCGCGCCGTGCAAGCAGGCCTGGATGAGCTCATGAAGGATCGCACCACGCTCATCATCGCGCACCGCCTGTCCACCATTGCGGATGTGGACACCATCGTCACGCTCGACCGCGGTGTCATCTCAGAGATCGGTTCGCCAGCCGAGCTCGCACAGAGCGACGGCATCTATGCCGAGTTGCTCCGCCTGACCCAATCCGCCTCCGCCGCAGACCGCAAGCGACTGAAAAAATACGGATTCGTGCAGACTCCCTCCGAGTAGGGTGGGGCCCATGCATTTTCCTAGTCTGAAAGAACTCTCCGCCCGCGGGACGCGCAAGTGGACCGTGTACGACGAGGATGTCATCCCTCTCTGGATCGCCGAGTCCGATTTTCTCACCGCACCCGCGGTGAAGGAGGCCATCCAGGAGGCCGTTGACGCCGAGTCCTTCGGCTATACCCCGGCCCCCAAGGCCTCGGAGCTCAACGCGGCCGTCGCCGATTTCTACGAAACACGCTATGGCTGGCGCCCGAAGCACGTGTTCTGGATCGGGGACGTTGTCCGCGGCCTGTTGCTCGGCGTGCAGTACTTCACCGAGGGCCCGGTTGCGGTCCCAGTTCCCTCCTACCCACCCCTCTTGGAGCTTCCAGAAACGGCAGGTCGCGAGAAGATCGAGACCTCCCTGGAGCTTGCGGACATTGAGCGTGCTTTCCAGGCCGGCGCCGGCTCCATCCTGCTCTCCCACCCGTACAACCCCCTCGGCATTGTCTTTGATGAGGAGTGGCTGCGTGGGCTGGTGGCGCTGGCGGATAAGTATGATGCACGCATTCTTTCCGATGAAATCCACGCGCCACTGGTCTACAAGGGCCGCCACATCCCGCTGGCCTCCCTGTCGGATCGCGTCATCACCGTCACCGCCACGTCCAAGGCGTGGAATACCGCGGGTCTCAAGTGCGCGCAGGTCATCCTGTCCAACTCCGCCGATGTGGCGCGCTGGAATGGCCTCACCGGAGTAGCCAAGGACGGCACAGGCACGCTCGGTGTGCTGGCGGCGGAGGCCGCCTACCGCAAGGGCGTGGACTTCCTCGATGAGGAAGTGGAGTACCTCAAGGACACCCGCGATTGGCTGGTGGATGAGCTACCCAAGCGCGTACCGGGGCTCAAGACGTCCCGCCCGGAGGCCACGTACCTCTTGTGGCTCGACTTCTCAGAGACGGCCATCGGGGATAATCCGAAACCGGCCGCGTGGGTCCGCGAGCACGCCAAGGTAGCCCTCAATGAGGGTGTGACCTTCGGTACGGGCGGCGAGCACCACGCGCGTCTCAATTTTGCGACCTCCCGTGAGCTGCTGGAAGAAGCTCTCGTCCGCTTGGAGAAGGCCTTCCACTAGAATTTACATCTCACGTCATGGGCATTATCCTTGGAAAAATGTCCATAAACGACGCTCAGGCCTCCCCGCATACAGCCTCGACTGGTTCTCCCGTGAAGACCATCGTCGTGGCTTCCCTCATGCTCTTCTCCATGTTCTTTGGAGCGGGCAACCTCATCTTCCCGCCGGAGGTCGGTGTCTCCTCCGGCACCAACTTCTGGCCCGCCACCTTGGGCTTCCTCGCCGCCGGCGTGGCGTTGCCAGTGCTCGCGATCATCGCCGTGGCCATCTCCGGGCAGTCTGTGCGCGATATTGGCAATCACGGCGGCAAAGTTTTCGGCGTTGCCTTCTCCGTCATTGCCTACCTCGCCATCGGCGCTTTCTACGCCTTGCCGCGCACGGGGGCGGTGTCGATGGAAACCGCCATTACCCCACTGCTGGGCTGGGAAGGTACTGCCGCCAACGGTGCCTTCAACGTGGTCTTCTTCCTTATCGCTCTGGTGCTCGCGTGGCGCCCGAACAACATCATCGACACCTTGGGAAAATTCCTCACCCCAGCGCTCGTCGCCCTGCTCGTCGTATTGATCACTGTGGCAACCGTGAGCAACCCACGCGTCCCGGGCACACCAACGGAGGAGTACGCGACCTCGCCGTTCGTCACCGGCCTGTTTGAGGGCTATAACACCATGGACGCCATCGCCGGCTTAGCCTTCTCCATCGTCATTGTGAACTCCCTTCGCTCCAAAGGTTTTTCCAAGAACACTGAGTTGCTGCGCGGCACGGTGGTCTCCGCGGTCATTGCCGGAATTCTGCTCGCCACGATCTACTTGGGCTTGGCGTGGATTGGCCAGACCATGCCGAACGGCTCCTCCTACGACTCAGGCGCCGCCTTGCTTGCCGACGCCTCCAACCTCACCCTCGGCACCACCGGCCAGGCCGTTTTCTCCGCCATCGTCATCTTGGCCTGCATGACCACCGCGGTGGGACTCATCTCCGCCACGTCAGAGTTCTTCGCCATGCTGGTTCCGAAGACCTCCTACCACTTCTGGGCCTGCCTCTTTACAGCGCTGTCCATCGCTTTTGCTTTCCAAGGCCTGGAGACCGTGCTGTCGATTGCCGTGCCCTTCATCATCTTCCTGTACCCGCCGGCCATCTCGCTCATCGCTCTCACCTTGCTGCAGCCAGTGGTCAAGCGCTGGGTGACCTTCCACAGGGCATTCCGACTTGCACTGTGGGTATCCGTGCTGTGGTCTGCGGCTACCTCCTTTGGCGCACCGCTAGACTTCTCCCCTGGTCAGGACGTGGGCTTGGGCTGGGTTGTTCCCACCCTCCTTGCGTTCATCATCGGCGTTATCATCGATGTTGTATCTACAGGCTCTGAAGAAAGAAGTGAGTAACTCATGACGCAGCGCGCCGCCTTGTCCATCCTCGATTTCTGCACCATCTACGAGGGAGAGTCCCCCGCCCAGTCAATGGCCAGGTCGGTCGAGCTGGCACAGCGCGCGGAAGCCTTGGGGTTTAAGCGTATGTGGTACACCGAGCACCACAACATGCCCTCCATCACCTCCTCATCCCCGGCCGTTCTCATCGCCCACATTGGCGCCAAGACCGAGCGCATCCGCCTCGGCTCAGGCGGCGTGATGCTGCCCAACCACGCTCCCTATGTCATCGCCGAACAGTTCGGCACCTTGGCCGAGCTCTACCCCGATCGCATCGACCTGGGCCTGGGCCGCGCCCCTGGTACCGATATGCAGACCTTGGGCCGCGCGCTGCGTCGCGATGGCCACGCCGCGGAGCGCTTCCCGGAGGACATCAGGGAGTTGCAGGGCTACCTCGCCGGCGCATCCATCATTCCGGGCGTTCAAGCCATCCCGGGCGCTGGCACCAATGTGCCCATCTATATCTTGGGCTCTTCCATGTTCGGCGCCTCACTGGCAGCCAAGTACGGTCTGCCCTACGCCTTTGCCTCCCACTTCGCCCCGCAGCACCTCGAGTCCGCCACCGCCTACTACCGCGAGAACTACCAGCCTTCCGAGTCCTTCCCCGAACCCTATGTCATCGCCGGCGTCAACGTCACCGCAGGTGAGAACGCCGAGGAGGAGTTCGAGCGCGTGTGCTTCCGCCGCGTCAAGGCCTTTGTGGGCAGGGGCAAGCAGCTTTCTGACGCCCACGTGGAGCAGATCATCTCCACCGCCCAGGGCCAGCAGATCCTCGACATGCTCAAGTACTCCGCCGTGGGCAACGGCGAGCACGTCCGCGAGTACCTTGCAGAGTTCCAAGAGCTAGCACAGGCGGACGAGCTCATGATTTCACTGCAGTCGACCAATCACGAGAAGGTCTTGGGTAACATGGAAACACTGGCGCACGCGTGGGAGTTGTAATGTTTCCCCAACGTGCAAGACTTTTTTGCATGCGCGTGAATTAATATTAGACCTGTTTTAACAGTATCAACATTGAGGAGAATGGCCGTGTCACTTCGCGGTACCCAGCAGCACAGCAAGATTGCTGACTATCTGCGCGGACTCATTCGCAGCAAGCAACTCGCCCCAGGTGACTTCCTGCCCAGTGAAGCCGAGCTCTGCGAGCAATTCTCCTCCTCCCGTGGGCCTGTCCGCCAAGCCGTTGCCGCCCTGCGCTCGGAGGGCCTCATTTCCTCCGGCCGCGGCCGGCGTTCCGTCGTATTGGGCCGATTCACCTCCGAGTCTTTCGACTCGATTTTCTCCGTGACGCACTGGCTCCGCGAGCGCGGCTTCGAGCCCGGCGCGAAGACCCTGTGGCTCGCTCGCTGCCCCGCCCCGAAGAAGGTGGCCAACTTCCTGCAGGTGGACGAAGGTGCCCCGGTCGTCTTCGTGCACCGCGTGCGCAGCGCCAACGACTTTCCCATTTCCATCGAGCGCATGTATTTCCCGCTGGAGGTGGGCAGCCACATCCTCAACTTTGATGCGGACAACGGCTCCATTCACGATCACCTCAGCGCCAAAGGCGTCGAGTTCGACAATGTCAACCGCGAGCTCTCCATGGCGCGAGCCACGGAGGAGGATGCGCGTTCCCTCAACATCGACACGGGCACCCCGCTGTGGCGCCTGCACCTCGACATCTCCGATCACTCTGGCCACCCCGTCGAGTGCACCGAAATCCTTTACCTCAGTGACCGCCTCACGCTCGGCATGACCAGCGTGCGTGGCACTACCTCCCCGCTTGAAGTCAAGCTCTCGGAAGGATGAGAACCCGACTGACTCTGTTGGGGCTGCTGGGGGCGGCGTCGCTAAGCGCATGCTCTGCAGGCTCCACCGCGATTGTGGATGCTGATTCCACCGCGCTCACCTTAGCTACCACCACGCCCGCAACGTCCCTGGACTTCACCACCGTAGGTGGTGCAGCCATCCCTGCTGCACTCATGAGCAACGTCTACGAAACCCTCGTGCGTATCTCTCCGGAGGGTGACATCGTTCCGGGCCTAGCCACATCCTGGGAGGCCGAACCTACGCGCTACACCTTCCACTTGCGCGAGGCCTCCTTTTCCAATGGCGAGGCCTTTACTGCGAACACCGCCGCTTGGTCCATCAACGCGGTGAAGACGGAGTGGACCAACGGCATTAGTGCGCAGATGGACGTCGTCAAGCAGGCCACGGCTGTCGACGATCACACGCTCATCGTCGAGCTCTCCCGGCCATCGGCCGGCTGGCTATGGTCGATGGGCACCGCCATTGGTGCCATGCGCACCCCTACCGAAGCCGTGGGCACTGGCCCCTTCGCCGTGGCGGGGTTCTCCCCCGGTGAATACATCGCTCTCGAGGCCCGCAGCGACTACTGGGGAACGCCAGCCGCCGAGGACATCACCATCCGTTACTTCCCCGATTCCCTCACCGCGGTCAACGCACTGCGCTCCGGAGGGGTCGACGCGGTGTGGGGCGTACAAAACCCCGAGTTGCTCGACACCCTCGAGGACTCCATCCACACCGCCATCGGGACCACCAACGGTGAGGTGCTGCTCTCTATGAACAACCAGGCAGCGCCCTTCGATGACCCCCGCGTGCGCCGCGCTGTGGCTTATGGCATTGACCGTCAGGCAGCCAATGACATCTTGTGGCAGGGCCGCGCCCGCGACACCGGTGGGGCGCCCGTACCACCGAGCGACCCGTGGTTTAGCGGCCAGGATTACTACCCCTTCGACCCCGCCCGTGCCCACACGCTCATGGAGGACGCCGGGGCCGTGGGCACCCCCTTGACGCTGACCGTCCCGAGTCTGCCTTATACCCAAACCCTCTCGGAGTTCCTCTACTCCCAGCTCACCGAAATCGGTTTCGATGTCACGCTGGAAACCGCCGAATTCCCTGCGGTATGGCTGAGCCAGGTCATGGGCGCGAAGGAGTACCAGATGTCTCTCGTGGCGCACGTTGAGCCGCGCGATATCCCCACCATCTTCGGCAACCCGGACTATTACATTGGCTATGACTCCGCGCAGGCCCGCACCTTGCTCCAGCAGGACGATATGAGCGGAGCCGTCGACCAGATCATGGCCGATATGCCGGCCCTAACGTTGATGAATATGCCCAACATTGTGCTCTACCGCGATGGTCTTACCGGCCTTCAGCCCAACCAGATCACCGACGCCATCGAATTGCGAGGTGTGCGATGAGAGTTCTGCGTTTTATCGGCACGTTGTTCGCTGCCTCGATCATCATCTTCCTGCTCATGCGCGCTGTACCCGGCAACCCGGCGCGCGTAGCCTTGGGCGTCAACGCCACCGACGAGGCCGTCGAGAAGCTGACGCAGTCCATGGGGCTCGACCGCCCCCTCCTCGTGCAGTACCTGGAGTGGATGAAGGGCCTTTTCACGGGAAACTTTGGCATTTCTCTGTCCTCCCAGCAGGACATCACCCCGCTTGTCCTCGACCGCGCACAGGTAACCCTGCTGCTCATCGGTCTGGCCATCGCCCTCGCTCTTGTAGGCGCCATCCCCATGGGCATCCTCCTCGCGCGATTCCGCCTCCCGGTGCTCAACGCGGCGACGCAGCTGGGCATCGCGGTGCCGAGTTTCTTAGTCGGCATCCTCCTCGTCGCGGTCTTTTCCGTACATCTGGGCTGGCTGCCGGCCAATGGCTGGCAGCTGCCGCGTGAGGGATTGAGCCATCTCGTTCTACCGGTGATTTCCCTGGCGTTGGTGCAGGGCGCGATGCTCACCCGCTACGTCCGCGTCACCCTCACGGAGGAGATGGACAAGGACTATATCCGCACCGCGCGCTCGCTGGGTGAGTCCCGCACTGGGGCGCTCATCCGCCACGGCCTGCGCAACGCGGCGCTGCCCGTCCTCACCGTGACGGGCGTGCAGCTGAGCACGCTCGTGGTGGGCGCGGTGGTCATCGAGAATGTTTTCGTCATCCCAGGTTTGGGCTCCATGCTTCTCGACGCCGTCTCCACCCGCGACCTCACCACAATCCAAACGCTCATCATGGTCTTTGTCACCTTCACCCTCACCGTCAACTTGCTCACGGACCTGGCCTACCGCGTCATCGATCCGCGCCTCAAGGAGGCCCGATGAAACCCGGTTATCTTCTCGTGGGTCTTACCGTCCTGCTGGCTCTCGTCTCGCTGGTGTGGACGCCCTATGACCCGAACCTCATCTCCCCCGACCGCCTGGCCGGCCCCAGCCTCGAGCACCTCATGGGTACCGACCGCTTTGGCCGCGATACCTTCTCCCGCATCCTCACGGGCGCGCAGGTCACACTGCTCGTGGGTGTCGTAGCGGTGGCTATCGCCGCTCTCATCGGTGTGCCGTTGGGCATCATCGCGGGGATGCGCGGCGGCGGGGTCATCATGGCCGCGGCCGATCTCCTCCTAGCTTTCCCGGCGTTGCTGCTGGCCATCGTCGCCGGCGCGGTGTGGGGCTCGTCCACGCTCACGGCCACCATCGCCATTGGTATTGCGGGCATTCCCTCCTTCATCCGCGTCACGCGCTCCGGCACTCTGCAAATCATGACGCAGGATTACATCGCCGCGGCGCGCATCTCGAAGGTGCCTCCGGCACTCATCGCGTGGCGCCACGTGCTGCCCAACCTCGGCGGCATCATCGCCATCCAGGCTTCGGTGTACTTTGCGCTGGCCGTTCTCGCGGAGGCCGGCCTGTCCTACCTGGGCCTGGGCACCGCCCCTCCAACGGCCTCGTGGGGCCGCATGCTTCACGACGCCCAACCCCTCCTGGCCACCCACCCCCTCCAAGCTCTGTGGCCCGGGCTGGCCATCGCCGGCACCGTCCTCGGATTCAACCTTCTAGGAAGCCATGCTGACCGTCACTGATCTGCGCGTGGGCTCCGTCGGCCCCTTCACCTTCGAGATTGCCCCGGGCGAGCGCGTCGGGCTCGTCGGCGATTCCGGCAGCGGCAAGTCCCTCACCGCGCTCGCCATCATGGGCCTGCTGCCTGACCATCTCGAGGCCACCGGCTCCATCTGCTTCGAGGGCCAGGAGTTGCTCGGTATGCGCGACCGCGACCTGCGCCAGCTTCCCCTAGCTATGGTCTTCCAGGAACCCATGACTGCGCTCGATCCCCTCCAGAAGGTTCCGGGCTTCAACCGCTTCCCGCACCAGCTCTCTGGTGGGCAACGCCAGCGCGCCCTCATTGAGATGGCCATGGCGCGCAAGCCCAAGCTGCTTATCTGCGATGAGCCCACCACGGCCCTCGATCCGCGCACCCAGGAGGAGATCCTCTCCGACATCGCCTCCGTCACCGACAACCAGGACACCGCGCTGCTGTTCATCAGCCATGATCAGAAGGTGGTCGAGCGCCTCTGCGACCGCGTCGTCCACATCGGTGAGATGACCACTCCGGATCTCAGCTTGCCACCCACCCCTACCCTGGGCGAGCCCGTCATTACCCTTGACCACGTCACTAAGACCTACCGCGGGGTCACCGCGCTGGATGATGTCTCCCTGACCGTCCGCGAGGGCGAACGCCTGGGCATCATCGGCGGCTCCGGCTCCGGCAAATCCACACTTCTCAAGCTGCTCACCGGCTTGATAAAGCCCACGTCCGGCACCGTCACCGTCTCGCGCCGCTTCCACATGGTCTTCCAAGACCCCAAGAGCTCACTCAACCCGCGCATGCCCGTATGGAAAATCGTGGCCGAAGGCGGCGGCACCCGCGAGGAGGCCGAGCGCGTGCTCCGCGAGGTCGGCATCGACGGCGTCGAGCGCTATCCCCGTGATTTCTCCGGTGGTCAACGCCAGCGCATCTCACTCGCCCGCGCGGTGGTGGGCAAGCCCGAGATCCTGCTGGCCGATGAAGCCGTCTCCGCCCTCGACGCCACCTCCCGCGCGCAGGTCCTCGAGCTGATCCAGCGGGTGACTCGGGACATGACGTTGGTGTTTGTGTCGCACGATATGGACGTCGTCAAGCACTTGTGTCCCACCGTGGCCGTGCTGCAGGACGGCAAGCTCGTGGATTCTGGCGAAACGAGTAAGGTGTTGTCCCGTTATGGAACACCCTCTGCCGCAACGCCCTAGCGCTCTCCAGCTCTTCACCGCCTTCAACACCTCCGCGCGCCGCTGGCCCGGCGCCCTGCGCGCGGCGCTAGCGATCATCATTCCTGGCTTGGTGGCCATCCTCATCGGACACCCCGACGCCGTGCTCTTGGTCTCCGCCGGAGCGTTCTCCGTCATCTACGGTGAGGGGCACCCCTACCGCACGCGGCGCCGCATCATCCTCACTGCCGGCGCGCTGCTCACTCTCGCGGCGACGGTTGGCTCCCTCATCGATGGCTTGGTCTTAACGGCGGTATTCACGGTAACGCTGGCGACGGTGGGCGCGTTCGTGCAGAACGCACTGCGCCTGCCGCCGCCCGGCACGTTCTTCATGGTGATGGTGGCGGGCGGTTCCACCATGCTGCGCGGGATTTCGCCATGGGAGGTCGCCGGGTGGAGCCTGGCGGGCGTGGCTGCCGGCTACGTGCTGGGCATGTTGCCGCGCTTCTGGGATCCGCACGGCCCGGAGACGCGGGCGGTCGCCGCACTGGAGAAAGCTGCCGCGGCCTTTGTGGACTCCTCCTCGGATTTCCTGGCCAAACACCACCAGGCGCAGTCCGCACTGTCTACGGCGTGGCAAGCGCTTGCCGACGCCGGCGTCATCCGCGGTGGCCGCATTCGCCGCCCTGCCCAGGCCTCGCTGGTGCATCGCGCCCTCGCCGCGCAGCAACGCATCGTGGCCCACCACCAGCAGGTGGGCGGCAACTCAGACGACCTGTCGGATGCGCCTACCTATGTCGACCCCGACCGCACCACGATTCCGCATACCAAGCCCACGATGCGCTACCGCATGTACCGCGCGGCCGTGGGCAACTCGCATGCGGTGGTTACTGCGGAAAAGATTGCGCTGGGTGGTCTGGTGACCGCGTTTCTGGGTTTGGCGCTGGGGCTTCACCGCCCGGACTGGGGCGCGGTATCGGTGCTGCTGCTCTTACAGTGGGGCCCAGACCGCGTTCCGGGTACGATTCGCGGCCTGCAGCGCATGCTCGGCTCCGTGTTGGGCGTGTGCGTCTTCGCACTCATCGCTTCCTTCAGCCCGCACGGCTGGGGACTGTTGCTGGCGCTGGCATTCTGCCAGTTCTGCGCGGAGATTCTCGTGGTGAAAAACTATGCGCTGTGCGTGGTGTTCTCCACCCCACTGGCGCTGCTCATGGGCAATTCCTCGGGCCATCTGGCTCAGACGATTGGTCAGCGCATGGCGGAAATCGGGCTATCCGTGGTGGTAGCCATGCTGGTGCTGTGGCTGTGGAAGCCCAACGCGCAGATGCTCAACCACCACCGCTTGCAAACGCGCTGCTTCGAGGCCATGGCGGCCCTGCTCGGCGCGCTGCTTATCAAGACTCCGGAGGAAGCCTTGGCGCAGCGCCGTGACCTGCACTACGAGCTGCTCTCGGAGCGCCGCAGTATGCAGTCCCTGGCCACCAACCGCTCTGACATCGAACATTTCTGGAAGCGCCACACGGCTCTACAAGCAGCTGGCTATTATCTGTTGGATTTCTGCGTCGTCAACCCGCTCTCACAACCCAGCCGCGCGGAGCTAGACACACTCATTGAGCACATCACCGAAGCGGAAACTCGTCGATGACCTCGTAACGCGGCCCGCCCCCGCGTCCTTCCCCAAGAAAGGACTGCACCAAGCTGATGGTGCTGACCTCGAATTCCGGTCCGCGGTAGACACTCAGCGCGTGGACAGCATCCGGAATAAGCCAGGGGTCGCGCGTACGACGCCCCGCGCGGGCCAGCGTGAGATGCGGACGGGATGGTTCCAGCATGAGGTGCGTGATGTGGCCGTGCACTCCAGCCCACAGCACGTTTTTGTCAAAGGACCCCGCCCCGCTCAGACTCAGTGTCACGGGCGCTCCTTCAATTCCGCGGAGCATCTCGCGGACCTCGGCGGCATCATTGGGCTGATCCCCGAAGAAATCCAGCGTGATGTGCCAATTATCTGGATCGACCCACCGCAGCCCATTATCCTTCAGAGGGCGTACCGCCCGCACCAGATGCTCCCGCGCTTCCTCCGAGGGGAAAAAGGCGCTGAAAAGGCGGATCATCTCACCGTCAACAGGAGTTTTGGATCCAACACGTGCTCTTCCACGCGCTCAAAGACGGCAAAGGCCTCCTCTAGCTCGCGGACATTCTCATCAAAATTAGGCAGCGGCATGGCATTCCAATCGACGCAGAAATAAGTGCCCCTATCCTAACTCACAGCGCTGTCATTTCGCTTATCTGAGACAATGGTGGCCGTGAACTCTTAGAAAGCCACCGCCTGGGGCGATGAAAACCATCGAGTTTTCGAGCTATCCATCGAGCGCGCCGACGACGGCCGCGGCGCCGGATCTGATTTCGATTCCTCCGCGCACCGTTACACCGACTGGTACCAACGCACGGACGAAGAAGGCGAGAATGTAGACTACAACTTCGAGACCGATACCTGGTCCGATGGCTACGACCCGAACTCTGAGCAGAAGGAGAAGTAGGTGGGCATCCCTGACGATGTCGTCCTCGACGGCTACACGCTTATCGAACAGCACGAAGTGGACCACGAGTTCCTCATCAACGGCTCGCCGCTCGCCGTGGATACGCCTCTACTTTTCGCACTCACGATTGTTGGTGTTCTCCTCGTGGCAGCCAGCTTCTTCCTGCGCAGGCCGGTCCGCATCATCGCCGGGCTCCTGGGCGCGATCCTGACGCTGACCAAGCTGTGGTGGATGCCCATCGTACTGGCCCAACAGTTCAACGACAGCCAGGTCTTTGGCTACACGCTGAAGTACTACCCCCAGTACTGGCCGGCGGCCTCCATAATCGTGGTGGTCATCGCTATCATCGGCATCATTTCCGCCTTCCTCCGCCGACGCTAGCGCGATTCCAGCACCGCAATCGCAATGTGCACGCGGTTGGTACCGCCGAGCTTGTCCAGGATGTGCTTGATGTGGGTCTTCACCGTGGTCACGGAGACGTAGAGCTGATCCGCGATCTCCTGGTTATCCAACCCTTGGGCCACCAGCTGCGCCACCTCGTTCTCGCGCTGACTTAGGCCTTTCAGCGGGCGGGGCTCAAGCACCTCTGCCGGCTCCGGCTCGGGGCGCTTGAGCGCCAGAAGGTTTTTCAGCGCCTGCGGGCTCAGCAGCTGCTGCCCCGTGGCCGCAGCCCGCACTGCGGAGACCAGCCCCTCCGGCTCAATGGTCTTGAGCAAGAAACCCATAGCGCCGGCATGCAGCGCATCCACGATGAACTCATCCGTATCAAAAGCGGTCAGCATGACCACCGGGATATCCGGAGCACTTGCGCGCAGCTGCCCGGCCGCTTCGATGCCGTCCATGACGGGCATGCGGATATCCATGAGAACGACGTCCGGCCGCAGATCCGTCACGCGTGCCACGCCATCGCGTCCGTTGCTGGCCTCGGCCACCACCTCGATGTCCGAAGCACCTTCCAGGATGAAACGGATACCGCGGCGCAGAGCCTGCTCATCATCGACCAATACCACCGAAATCATTACGCGTGTGCCTCCTCCGGTAGCTCGAGGACCCAGGTGAACGTGGAGGCGTCGTCAAGCACTGTGAAGGTGCCTCCCGCCAGCCGGGCGCGCTCCTCCAGCCCCAGCAGCCCGTTGCCGCCGCCGGACTCAGGCTGGTGCGCCTCCTTCTTGTTCTGCATCGTCACCTGCACCTTACCCTCCTCGTTGTCCACGCTGAGCGTCACCTTCTTCCCCGGCGCATACTTGCGCGCGTTGGTCAGCCCCTCCTGCACGGCGCGGCCCAAAGTGTGAGCCGCCATCGTGCTTAGCTTATCGACGTCCCCCTTCTCATATCGCACCTTGGTTCCCGCCGCGCGAGCGCGCTCGATGTGTTCTTCAATGGTGGCACGCGGATCCACGCGGTCGTCCACACGGAGGGCCTTGATAACCCCACGCAGGTCTTCCACGGCGGCCTTGGCCTCCGACTGGATGGTGTCTGACGCCTCCTTGATGCGTTCTGGATCGGCGTCCTTGCGGTAGCTCAAGCCACCCGCGTACACGGAAATAAGGCTGAGCCGGTGCGAGAGGGAATCGTGGATATCGCGGGCAATGCGATTGCGTTCCTCCAGCCGCGCCCGCTCCTCGCGGGAGCGCAACTGGTCCTCATTGAGCTCCGCCAAGCTCACCAACGTGACCTCGCGCTGGCGGCGCTGCGCGCGCACCGAGCCCGTAATCCAGGCAACGATAAGAAAGATGATTCCGAAGAACCCGTAACCGAACGCCGACAGGTAGCTCACGTTCAGGTAAGGCACCGCTATGACGATCACATACGAGACCATCAACACCAGCGTTCCCGCCAGGGACCATCGCAGTCGGCCGCGCGAGATCAGCGATATCAAGACCACCAGCACTGACAGCGACAGTGGGCGAAACCCGCCTAGCGCTAAGACGAGCAGAGCCGCAATCAGCGCCACTGGGTGGCCGGGGTACTCCTCGTGGATGTTGCGCTCCCGCCGCGAGTGGTGCAGGGCGAGGGGCAGCAGAATCCACGTGACAAGGGTAAATAGAACCATGAAGCTCAGAACGTAGGCTTTCTGATCCGAGCCATCATAGCTTTCGAGTTCGGGGATCCACGCGGCCCCATCCGCCACCACGCAGAGCAGAATGAGCAGCACTGTGATCCACAGTGGTCTCGTCTTTCTCGTCATGGTTGACACGATAGCTCTCCCCCAGGGTATGGAAATCCTCCCTGCGGAGGATACCGGCACCCCGGGCGCGGTTCATAACCTAAGCCTCATGAGAAGAACACGACTCTTGTACTATCTGCTCACCGCCGCTGGGCTGGTGTTCGCCGTTTATCATTTCTCCCAAGGTGCTTTCGTCACTACAAGTGCGCTCGCCGCAGTGTTGTACGCGGCCGTGGCAATTGGTCTCACGCTGCTGATTCTGCGCAAGCACCCAGGCATTGCACACGGTGTGGTGTGGGGCATCGCGGTCACGGGAGTCGCGGCTCAGCTCAACGAGAGCATGAATCACCTCCTCATCCGCGTGGTCCCAGACTGGCTGGTCGGCGCTGGAATCGCCCCACTCCCCGAGGAGGTCCTCAAATTCCTCGGCGTCATCTTCATTTGCACCTGCGTCATCCGGCCCCGTCACTGGGCAGACTACGTCTTCGTCGGGGTGGCGGTAGGCATGGGCTTTAGTGTGAGCGAGAATGCCGTCTACTACGCCAACATGACGCTGGAGAACCTGGATTCCGACATTAAGGGCACCTTGATGGCGCTCCTTGCCCGCTTCGTCGCGAACCCTCTCATGCATTCTTTCTTCACCGGAATCGCAGCTTATGGACTTTCCCGCAAACAACCGGTGCGGTGGTTGCTTATCGCCATGGCGGTGCACTTCGCTGCCAACTTTGGCCCGTCTGTGACTATCGCGTTGGAGGAAGCCATCTGGCCCGTCTTTGCCGCCCTCATCATTCTCATTTCTCTGTGGGGCGCCACGATTGTCAGCATTGTCAAGCTCCGGAAAATCCTCCCTGCGGAGGATACCACCACGAAACCACAGCTCGTAGGGTCACAAGCATGAAAAACACACTGATTTACTCCTGCCTCGGCGTCCTCGCCGCAGTACCGCTTGCCGACGCCCTCCTCCCCGACCCCACTCCCGACACCACAGCCGTGCGCGGTATCCCAGGGCTTGAATGCCCGGAGGACCCGTACTCCTCCTCGCAGACGTGGCACTGCGAGGGCGCGACCATCATTGCCGAAGAAGGCAGCTCCTCCCAGGAGGTAGACACGTACCTACCGCGCCAGCACCGCTCCTTCAACGGGAACAGCGCGCTAACCGACGCCCCCATCACCACCCAAGCACCGGATCTCTACCGTGTATCCGACGAGGATGGAATCACGCTGGCACACCCCGAGGACAACACCATTTCCTTCCTCCACATCTACGGACCGAAGGAACGTGACTTCGCCGACCGGGTACAGGAGGACGCATGAGGTACTTGTATTACCTGCTAACGCTTGGCGCGCTGGGCACGACCATCCTCCACTACGCGCGGGAGCCCTTCCTACCGGCGAGTGTGCTGACTGCTGTGATCTTCGGCGCCGTCGTCGTCTCGCTCACGTTGTTCCTTCTGCGCCGCCGCCCGGGGATTGTGCACGGCGTGGTGTGGGGCTTCGCGGTCTCCGGGCTGGCGGTGGAGATCAATACGAACATGACCCACCTCCTTGCCCGCGCGGGCCTAAAGTGGCTGGGTGCTGCCGGGTATGCGCCGCTCAACGAAGAAGTGCTGAAGTTCCTCGGCGTGGTGCTCATCTGCACCTGCGTCATCCGGCCACGCAGTTGGCGCGACTACGTGTTCGTGGGCGTGGCCGTGGGTATCGGCTTCGCTGCGGGCGAAAATGCTACCGCCTTCGCGCGCATGACGGTGGATAACCTCGATTCGGATACCGCCGGCGCGATCTCGGCGGTGGCCATCCGCCTGATGTCCAACCCGCTCTCCCACGCGCTGTTCACCGGTCTTAGCGCTTACGGTCTGTCCCAGAAACAGCCGGTGCGCTGGCTTATTATCGCCATCGCGGTGCACACCACGAAGAACCTGTTCCCATCGCTAAGCTCCACATTCGACGACGCCATCTGGCCCCTCCTCGCCGGCCTTCTCGTCGTCGTAGCCCTGTGGGTAGCCACCATCTGGGGCATTATTGCGCTGCGGAAGAAGGCGGCTGCGAATCCGACCCTGTCCCCTGCACCGGCGCGCGCATAGCCTTCGTCGCCGGCGAGGGATGCGCGTCCTCTGCGGCGAGGCGCTCGAAGGCCACCGCCGCCAGAGCCGCCGCCTGGTCCCCCAGAACGGAGTCATCGAATCGCGCCAGCGGCGAGTGGTTCCACTCGCGCATGTGCTCCGGGGTTTCAGGGTTGGCTGTACCCAACCACATGAACGTGCCCGGCACCTGGGCGAGCACTGCGCCGAAATCTTCCGAGGCCATCATCGGCGTCTGCATCGGCACCACGTTTTCGGCGCCAAACATGCCCGACCACAGCGATGCTGCGAACTGGTCCTCGCGCGGTGACGTCTTCGTGGCGGAATACAGAACCTCGAAATCCACCTTGGCTGTGCAACGGTGCGAGGCCGCCACGGAGCTCGACACTTCGATGATCATCTGGCGGACGGCTTCGATGTGTTCGTCGCGAAGCACGCGTACCGTCGCCCCCAGCTCGGCCTTGTCGGGGATGATATTGACCGCGCCGTCGCCCGCACGCAGGTTCGTCACGGTGATGACGATGGGTTCGTTGGCGTCGAAGCGGCGCGTCAAAGCCACCTGCAGCGCCATCTGGATTTCCGCCAGCGCGGCGACTGGGTCCACCGCGTCGTGCGGGCGCGAGCCGTGTCCGCCTTTGCCGTAGACCGTGATCCACAGGTTGGACGACGACGCCATCATCGGGCCCGGGATGTGGTGGAACGTGCCCCTATCCTGCGGCCCGACGTGCAGGCCGTAGGCGGCGATGGGGCGGCGGCCTGCGGCATCAAGCACGCCTTCCTCAATCATTGGCTGCGCACCACCCGGGCCCTCCTCACCCGGCTGGAACATAAAGGTGACATCACCCATCAGCTCTTCGCGGTGGCGGCACAGCATCTTCGCCGCGCCAATAAGTCCCGCCGTGTGCAGGTCGTGGCCACAGGCGTGCATGTTGTTGTTCGTGGAGGCGAACGGGCTACCCGTCTGCTCGCGCAGCGGCAGGGCGTCCATGTCCGCGCGCAGCAGCACCGACACCGGGCGCTCGCCGCGCTTGCCGCCGCGCAGAACCGCCACGACGGAACTCAAATCATGGCCGCGGTGAATCTCCAACGGCAGGCCTTCGAGGGCTTTAAGCACCTGCTTCTGCGTGCGCGGCAAGTGCAAGCCAATTTCGGGGTTCTGGTGCATATCGCGCCGGAACTCTTGCAGCTGCGGGAGCAGTTCCCGGCCTTCCTCCAGGAACACCTCGCTGGCAAGCCGGTCTCCCAACTTGGCCGAAACCATGGGAAGCGGGGGAAGTTGCTGGCGGTGGCGCGGTGCCATCTTCATGGTGTCATCCTTTCGCAGAGTGGTTTCCCCGAGCTTACCGGCGGCTGTATTAATGTACTAGGCCATGAAGGTCCTTTCCGCGCTGGTGGCCAGCTCCCTGATGTTCACGCCCGGCTCCTCCTACCAATTATCAAGCCGTGACGAGGCTTCCTCGCAGTGGGCCGTCGACACCATGTTCAACGCCATCGACGCAATGGGGACCTCCTCTCACCTGCTCACCGACACATGGTCCACGGAGCAGGAGGAGTACCCGTACCCAATTAAAGAAATCAACGAGGTCTCCTTGCTGGAGCGGCGTGCCACCGACGAACCTGGTCGTGAGAAGTGGATCGTCTCCTCGCCGTCGATGGGTCGCGACATTCCTGTCGACGTCGTCGTGGGCAATGGTGGGCCCGTGGTGTACTTTCTCGAGGGCGTAGATTCCCCGAAGACCTCGAACTGGATCACCAAGGGGCATGTGAAGCGCGTCTTCGGCGAATCCGACGCCAGCATCGTCATCCCCTCGCAGGGAGCCGGATCCATGTGGACGGATTGGAACGAGGATGACCCGAAGTTGGGGCGCCACAAGTGGGAAACGTTCCTCATCACCGAACTCGCTCCGCTAGTGGAGGCGGAGCTGAACCACAACGGCAAGCGCGGGCTCATTGGGTTGTCCATGGGAGCATCGGGCGCGGTGATGATGGCGAACAACAACCCGGGCTTCTTTGATGGCGTAGCCGGTATTTCTGGCTGCTATTCCACCACCAGCCAGGTGGGTCAGGGAACGGTGGATTTGACGGTGCGCACCAAGGGCGGCGACCCAACGAACATGTGGGGCCCGCGCGGTTCGAAGGATTGGCTACGCAACGACGTCATGTCCCATCCGGAGGGCCTGCGCGGCACGGCGCTCTATCTTTCTGCTGCGTCGGGCGCGTGGACGGACGAGGAACTGGCGGCCTATCCCGGGAAATCCGTCAACGACCGCATCGGCGGCACCCTTTTGGAAGCCGGCTCACGCCGCTGTACTGAGGAATTCTCCGCCGCGCTTTCCGACGCCTCAATCCCCCACACCACCAACTACCTCACCGAGGGCACCCACGACTGGGTTATGTTTGGCAAGCAATTGCAGCCGGCATGGAATGCGATTAAACCGGCGCTCTACTAGTGTCGACTACATGTCCCGATTCCGCAGCGCTTTCGTACCTGCCGCCATCCTTGTGGCGGGGCTTGTCCTCCTCGCAGTGTTCTACGTCGGCTTAAGCCGCCATTACAACACGCAGGAGCTTCACGCGCTTATCGACGGCGCCAATGCCAACGGCCAGGACTATAACGTCATCATCCACAACGAGCTGACCTGGAGCTATTCGTTTAACGCCAAGTAATACAGCGTTCCGGTTGCGGGGTCGTTAGACCTGTTTTAGGCTTCCGGGTCATGGGGGTATTAGAAACCTACTTCCACTACCGCAATTCGGGGATTGCGCTCGTGGAGAATGCATCCAGCTCACCCGATGAGCTCCGCGCGCTCGGCGCCGACGCGTCTGACGCCGCAGAACTAGCCCACCTGCACCGCACCTACTTCGGCCCCACCCGCTTTAGCGGCAAACAACGCAAAGCCCGCACCGCCGCCCAAACCCAGAAACACAGCCTAGCCACCCTCTCCCTGATTGAGTCCTACACCGCCAAAGTCAAAAAAGACCTCGACGCCTGGAACCTCCGCATCAAACTCGCCGGCACACCCGCACACAAAATCCGCGACATCGCAGTAAAAAGACTCAAAGAACTAAGAGCCAAACGCACACCCAAACCCGGGGTGCGGTTTACCTACCGGGCTAAAGGCCCGAACTCCATGACGATCACCGATGACGCCTCCGTCATCGCTGATATCCGCGGCACCCTCGAATCCGTCAACAAACACAACCTCCTTGAAGCAGCACGCACCGTCATCGTCACCGGCAGTGTCGGCACTAAACCCGCCATCCACGCCCAAGTCGTAGTGACATTGGACGAATTCGATCGCATCATCAACGGCGACGGCGACGAAATTGAGTTACAGCTAACCAACGGTGGGCGCATGACCGGGGCAGAATTCCTGTCCTATAAATTCGCCTCCATCGGGTATGCCACCATCATCCACCCCGTGGAAGGACCCATTAACTCCTACCGCGCAGAACGCAGTGCCAGCTGGAAACAACGCCTCACCCTAGCAGCTGAAACCCAAACCTGCTCCAGACCCGGCTGCAACAAACCAGCCGACTACTGCCACGTCCACCACATCATCCCCTGGCAAGCCGGCGGATACACCAACATCAACAACCTGACCTTCCTGTGCGCCTACCACAACGGTATTAACGATGATGACCCATCGCGGCCCACCGGGCGAGGCTACGTCTTCAGACTCAACACCGGCATCGGCTACATCCCACCCTGGGGACTGCCGATCACCGCCACACCCGAATATCAACAAGCCGTTGCCAGACTCAACGCCGAAAAAGCAGCAGGACAACCACCAGCACAAACCCCAGCCGCACCACCAGAACAGCCACCACCCGACAGCAGCTAACACCCCAGCCACCAAACAGAAAGGACACCACCAACGACCAGTACACGCCGAAACCCGCCAACCAAAGCCAAGTGCGCGGGCATATCGGTGATCCCACACAACGATTCACGCGCTGCCCACCGGGGTTAAGGGACCTTAAAGAGCGAAACCCGCCAACCAGAAGGAGGTTGACGGGAAATTCGGCGCGCGTGGGATAAGTGCCGAGCAGCGAGCGAAGAAAACCACCTTGTCGCGCACGCCCGCGCCAATCTGGCTTGCGCAGTGTGAAGCGCACAGTGCTAATGAAATGGGGGTCCGCTAATGGAATGGGTGTTCTCGGTACAGGGCTATGTGTGAATCATGCTCCGGAAGTCCCGGTTTCGGACCCCAAGAATTCAAGCCCCAATGGCACACAACGCACGGACTAGGTTAGGCGGTGAGAAGTGCGCGTCCGAAGAAATCCGACTCATCGCGCACACCTGGCAACGCATAGAAATAGCCACCGCCATAAGGACGGATGTAGTCCGCGAGCGGCTCGCCCTCAAGGCGCTTTTGCACGGTGATGAACTGGCGCTCCAGATCCTGTTGGAAGCAGATAAACACCAAACCTACATCGAGGGTGCCATTATCGCGCACGCCGTTGTCGTAGTTATACGCGCGGCGCAGCATAAGCTGATCCGCGGTCTCCGGAGTGCGCGGGTTAGCCAAACGGATATGGGCATCGGTAGGAATGACGTCTCCGTGATCGTCCAGGTAGCTTGGTTCCGCCCATTCATCGCCGCCCGAGAGCGGCCCGCCAGTGGCACGGTCACGCCCGAAAATCTGCTCCTGTTCCGCAATGGAAATACGATCCCAGAACTCGGTGTACATCGCAATAAGGCGCACCACCATGTAGCTTCCTCCCGCGGCCCACGCGGGCTCATCGGTACCAGCCCACACTAGGGTGTCGTTCTCCTCTTCTTTCGGGTTCACTATTCCGTCCTTGAACCCCAAATGGTTACGTTGCGTGCCGGACGGGCGGGGCTCGTTCATGTATCCAGACTGGCGCCAGCGCACCGCGACGTCGCCGCGTGTGTGGCGCAAGATATCGCGCAGCGCGTGCAGAACGGTGTCGTGCTGGTCGGCGCAAATCTGGATGGCGAGGTCACCATGACAGAGATTTTCTTGAAGCGAGTCGTCGGCAAAAGCTTCCATCGTGGATAGGTGCGCAGGTTTGTGCGAGCTGAGGCCGAAACGGTCATCAAAAAGAGACTCGCCCACCGCCACGGTAATGGACAGGTTGTCCGTAGGCAGGTCAGTTCCCAGCTCACCGGAATCATTCGCCGGGTAAGCAATACCATCGGGCGGGGTCTGGCCGCCAGTAGTAAGGAAGCGAGCGCGATCCGTTATGTTGCGCAGAAGGGTCTCCAAACGCGACACATCTGCGAATTGGATATCAAGAGCAATAACCTCACAAAACTTCTGTGGCGCCGTCACAATGCCCTCTTGGTGCTCGCCGTGAAAGGCGGCAACTTCCTCAAGGTCCTTACTCCTGCCATTGTCCGGATTCGTCATCGGCTTGGAAGAACCGAAGAAGCTCGATTGCGCATTCGCCGTTGGTACGGCGACCGCCGCGGTACTCGCGGCGAGTCCCGAAAGAAAAGAGCGACGAGAGAAGTGAAACGGGCAGGTCATTAATCCATCCTTCGGACAACAGTCACGGTAGCTACCGGAGCGAGCAACTCGTTGGCGCTCGCAACCGCAGCTTGCAGGCGCAAACGATCCTTCTGGGACCATTCAGCAAAGGCAACGTCATACTTCGCATCGAATTCAGCGGCCAAAGCATCAAGTTCTTCAAGCTGGGCGTAAATCGGCGCCGTATCTAGACCGCGGCCTTCCACCAGCTCACGTACTGGGTCGAGCATGAAACGAGTGGAGAGGACATTGGCGCGCAATGCCACTGGTAGCGCATGGGCGCCGTAATCACGCTCGCCGCGCATATCGAATCGCTCAAATTCTTCCATCACCTCGTGGGTGCGCAGGCCATAATCGGGAGCTGGCACTGTAAAATGCGTCTTTTCAAGGGTCTCAACTTTGGCGTGAACGGCGGCCACAAGGGCGTCGGCAAGCGTAGGCGTGAGGTCGGCGTCGGAGAAGAGCTGCTTTTCGACGCCCCCATACTCAACATCCTCTCCCGGCCACAGACCCGAATAGTTGTCAAAGGTGCGAAAGAACTCGTAGAACTCGAGATAGGCGGCCTGTGCATCGGCACGATTACCGGAATGAACAGCCTTACCCAAGGCATCAGCTTTGCTAGCAAGTTCGGGAAGGCGCTTCTTTTGTTGCGTTGCCTGTTCAATGGCGACCGCGGAAATCTCGCGGTCCGTAATAGGCACCATCTTCGGAGCGTTCGTAAAGGTGGAGCCAGACACTGTGAAGTTATTCGACTTAATGGCGGAGTCGTTATGGAACACGCACGTCAGGTGGTACGTACCGTTCTGAAGCTTGGGGGTCCAGGCGCGCTGAGCAGGGCTGCCAACGCGCTCGAGGACCTGGTAGGCGTTACCCGCATCATCTGCAACGTAGACGGTGAGGGCAAGGCCGGTAGTGTTGAAGACCTTCCACTCCGCCTGTCCCTGAACGTCGTCCGGAGTCGGACAGTGGTACACGTCGCGCACATTGAGCTGCGGCTCCGATTTCTCAGCAGACACCTTAGGGGGCGCATCGGAACGCGAAGAGCTGAGCCCGAAGGAGCTTTGAGCATCGGCGGTGGGGGTGGCGATGAGCATGACGGCAAGCGCCGCAGTGGTGATATGGAAGGTCTTCATGGGTTTGTCAGATTAGAACGGCAGCTTGATACCGAGCTTGTCTAGGTCCAGGCCGGGGTGACCGTTCATGAACCAACCAACGACACCGGCGGCAGCAGCGGCAAGCACGGCGAGGATGGCGAAGACGCCACCCTTGGAAGACTCGGAAGACTTGTCCTTCTTATCTTCGTCCTTCTTGTCATCGGAAGGCTTGGTCTCAGAAGGCTTGGTCTCAGACTGCAGCTTGGTGATTTCCGGAACGCCGTTTTCGGTCACCTTCGGATCATTCATGCCCTCGACGACCGGCTTGAGGTTGGTGCCAGCGCGAGGGGTGACATCGACGTGTTCGATCGAGGCATAGTCCTTTGCCACCGTGCCGTCGGTCTCGTTGAGGAAAAGCTTTGGAGCTTTCTCACCGTTGAAGTCAAACATGTTGTTCAGCTCGCCGGCGCGTTCATCGAAGGCGATGCCACCCAAGCGGCCCAGTCCGAAGTTGTCCTGGATGAACTTGGTGACGGAGGTCTGCTCGGTGTAGGTCGAATCAACGAAGTTGGTCTTGGCATACGGGGAAACCACGATAAGCGGCTGGCGGGTACCCGGACCGCACTGACCATGCTCGTCACCGGCAACGCCGACCTTAGCAGCAGCCGCAGTGCAAATCTCGGAGTCTTGGTGTGGGTCATTGGAGCCGTTGAGGATCTCCGGTGCCTGGTGGTCGTACCAACCATCGGAATCATCGTAGGCAATAATCACGGCGGTGGAGTCCCACTCCGGGGAGTTCTGCAGCTCGTTGATGTAGTGGGTAATAAAAGCCTGTTCATCGAGCGGGTTGGAGTAGCTTGCGTGACCATCCTGGAAGTTCGACGCCTTAAGGAAGGACACAGCCGGCAGGTTGCCCTGCTTGAGGGCGGTGTCGAAATCCTTTAGATCGTACTGGTGGTTAGCCCGGTCCGTCTTGCCGATCATGTCATCGCTCGACGGCGCGAGGTGGTGGGGATTCGCCGTCGATGCATAGTACTGGAACGGCTGGTGGTGCGGGTTGTAGTCCGTCTGAGGATTACCGGTCAGCGTAGTGTGAGACGAGCCGCAGCGAGCACGGGAGGTATCGGTGGCCTCTTCAGTAGGACGGAAACCACCCTGGAACCAGCCCCACGTGACGTCCTTTTCGTTGAGCTGGTCGCCGATGTTCTTGGAGTGCATCGCGGTGACTTGGTTGGTGCCAGCGGAGGAACTGTTGGAGCAATCGTCGTACAGCGGATCCGGGTCTCCCACCACGGTGGCGGTCTTTCCGTCTTCCGAAACACCGGCCAAAGCGTGGTTCTCGCCATCTTTGATGGTCTGCTGCTCACCCGTGGCGGGGTCATGCATCGTGGCACCAGCAACGGTTCCTGCAATAAGGTTCAGCGCGCCCGGCGTAGATGGACCGAAAATAGTGGAGAACGAATTATCGTTCATGGCGAAGTTCTGCGCATAGTTCCACATGCCGGTAACGGTGTTGCCATCGTAGTAGCCCATGGTCAGGCCGGTGGTGCCGTAGGACTGCGGGTCATACTTGTCATTGTCTACAGACACAGTCTCAGGGAACTTGTCCATCTTTCCGCCGTTGTAGGCCTTCTGCTCATCGGCGTAGTGGTGGTTCTGGTCCGCAGTCACAGCCTGCTCCGGGGTGAGACGGAAAGGCTTAGTAGAGTTCGGGTTCTTATCTCCGAGCAGGTCATTGTTCTCCAAGTTGTTGACCTTCGGGGTGCCTTCCTTGGCCTTAAATTTCG
Source organism: Corynebacterium singulare (assembly GCF_000833575.1). NCBI lineage: Bacteria > Bacillati > Actinomycetota > Actinomycetes > Mycobacteriales > Corynebacteriaceae > Corynebacterium > Corynebacterium singulare. The sequence goes on from NZ_CP010827.1 coordinate 2,151,148, forward strand.
GGGCATCCTTTTCACTGCCCTGCAGCTTCTCGCCGTCTTTATTGAGGGCATTCGGGTACGTTGCGAAGTAGTGATCGAAGGAAATATTCTCCGAGTAAATGACCACGACGTGCTCGATGGGGGTCGCAGGGGCAGCTAGGGCCGGGACGGCGGACGTGGTTGCAGCAACTGCGGCGCACAGGGCCACAGCACGAGAGCGAAGTTTCATGGAAGATTCCAACCTTAGATGAGACTCTTAGGAACAATGAGGTTGAAAGTGGCTGTGGCTCGCCAGACGAGTCATTGGTCGCTTTCACAGCGGATTTAACGCCTACTGTGGCGTTGCCGCAACAAAAGAAAAAGGGCATTCCCCGGAAAGATAATGCCCTGAAAGCGCTGTCTAGACCACCAATTTACCGTTCAGCGGACATGACAGCAGTTCATGTACAATTCATAGTAAATTTTCCTAATCGCTATCCGTGGACAGCGCTGCCACGAAGGCCTCCTGCGGCACCGAGACGGAGCCCAAGGACTTCATGCGCTTCTTACCGGCCTTCTGCTTCTCCAGCAGCTTGCGCTTACGCGAAATATCGCCGCCGTAACACTTGGCCAGCACGTCCTTGCGCATCGCGCGGATGTTCTCACGCGCGATGATCTTCGACCCAATGGCCGCCTGGATGGGTACCTCGAACTGCTGGCGTGGGATGCCATTAAACCGGCTCTCTACTAGTGTCGACTACATGTCCCAATTCCGCAGCGCTTTCGTACCTGCCGCCATCCTCGTGGCAGGGCTTGTCATCCTCGCAGTGCTCTACGTAGGCTTAAGCCGCCATTACAACGAGCAGGAGCTGCAGGCGCTTATCGACGGCGCCAATCCCAACGGCCAAGACTATAGCGTCATCATCCACAACGAGCTGACCTGGAGCTATTCTTTTAACGCCGAGTAATACAGCGTTCCGGTTGCGGGGTGGCTGGACCTGTTTTAGGCTTCCGGGTCATGGGGGTATTAGAAACCTACTTCCACTACCGCAATTCGGTGATCACACGAGCGTGTCAAGTTGTCTGCGTGGGGTTAGGTTTATAGGTATTTGCCGTAGCGGTCAAGCAGCTGCACGAAATGAAGCAGTGGCAGAAAAGTGTGTGTGTGTGAGCGTGTCAAGGTTTATCGTGCACGATCAACAAAGAAAAAGAATTCCACACCCACCCACAACATAAAGAAGCTATATCTATTTTCAACTGAAAAAATACACACTGGCGCCCAAGTGTAATGCGCGATACACTTGCATGTGTCACTAGTCACATACCATTTGACCTAGGAGACCCCATGTGGCTTGACGGATATCAACAGCAATTCGGAAACCGGCTAGAGGACTTCCTCACAGAAACAGTCCCCAGAGTGCTCACAGAGCTAACATCTTCCCAGAAGAAGCAAGTTACCAATGGCGCACAAGAGTTTCCCTTCGAACCCCTTCTCGAAATCCTCAATTCTAAACACAGCTATGAAGACACAGTCTCCCGAATCATAGCCGTAACGGGGATATGGATGAATGCCGCATCAGGGAGCCAGTGGTGTGTTGGTCCTCTAAACAGCACGGATTACTCTGAAAGAGTAGGCATAGGAGTCAGATGGGGCGAGATCGCTTTTTCGCCGTTGTCGAACATGTCGGAGAATCTGGTAGATTCATTTCCCACTTGGCCGGGCGTGCTCATGGAATTTTCTCGCATGCAAGAGGCGGATCGCGATTATTACAAACAGAGAATCCTGGAAACTCGTCCAAAGCAAAAATGATGTCTAACCGCTGCGCCGGCTCACGCCATCCTCATTGCGTCGGTAGACCTCGCTAATTTGGCGGTCCTCGCTGGCCTATACGACATGGCGGCCTAGAAGGGCGTCACGGCCAGCCAATCCCACTGAGGTATCATCCAGTTTCTGAGGTTACCCTCGTTTAGTGGACACCCTATTTGTACGGATCTTGTGTCCGTAGGAGAGGATGTTCATTGTGAGTCAACAGCGCAAGAAGTACACGCCGGAGTACCGGCGTGAAGCCGCGAACCTGGTAATCGAGTCAGAGCGTCCGATCGCTCATGTGGCTAAGGAAATCGGTGTCTCCGCCGGGCTTTTAGGCCGGTGGGTCAAACTAGAGCGTGAGCGCCGAGGAGCATCAGACGGGATGAGCGAGGCTGATCTTCGTGCTGAGAATGCTCGTCTGCGTCGGGAGCTGGCTGAAGCCAAGATGGATAACGAGTTTTTGTCAAAAGCAACAGCCTTCTTCGCCGCGAAGCAACGCGAGCAGAAAAGTTCGAATTGATGCAGCAGGAGAAGGCGAACTACAGCATCAAGCGCATGGCACGGCTATTAAAAGTGTCTCGATCTGGATACTACAAATGGTCCCATGTGCAGCAGAAACGGCTATCCGGCGAAGATGATCGTGTTGCATTTTACGATGATGTTGACCGTAAGATTCACCAGATTTGGAAAAACTCCGATGAGGTTTATGGTGCTCCGCGGATCACCGCAGAGCTCGCCGAGCGCTACCAGATCACCTTGAATCGCAAGACTGTGGCTAAACGGATGCGCATGATGGGCATTGAAGGGATTTCACCGCGTGCCTCCAACTGAATCAGCGTCCACCCGGCGGTCAAATCAACATAAACCACGTTGTCGGCATGTGGCACCGACAACCCCCAGAGCTAAAACCCAAGCTCTCTGGGCCACGGCCAAGCCGCCGGAAGAAGCCAAGCTAGCACAAGTACAAAAACTCCGTGGACTCCCCGTCCAAAAAGCGGGGAGACTCCGCGTCCACAAAGTCCCTAGACTCCGAGACCAAAAAGTAGCTGGACTCCAAGTCCAAAAACCTCATGGACATAACACACTAATGCTAGTATATAGTCTTTCCTATGACGGTTCGCCTTGGTATATAGCCCGGCTTCTTAGTAACGATTGGCCCTCGGGACTGCAGGACGATAGACCTGATGCATTAAAAACTCTAAGCACCTACTTCGGAAAAGAATTCAGAGCCGGACCCGTCCCCTTCGGATAGATACATCTGGAATCACGATAAACGCAGGTCTTTTAGGAATGGATTTTAAATGCAATTTGTACGACAAGCCATTACTCAATCTTGGAAACTATCGCCTTGGGGAAACTTCTTAGTACTGGTCTCCATTGTCATCTCGTCAATTTGTACAGTAATTGCTCCATATATTCTCGGTAGTGGAGTCAACTTTCTCCTTAATAGTTCAAACAGAGAGGACTTCATTACAATTGGCCTAAAGCTTTCCATACTCTATTCTCTGATTTGGTTTTTAGGAACATCCTCCAGATACATATTATTTCCAATCTATGGAACAATTGAGCAAAAGCTGCAGTCAGATCGAATGGCTAGTTCCCTCACCGACAGCATCGATGCCAGCCCTGGCGCACGATCACATACTGATAATGGAGAGATCTCATTTGCCATTGATAGCGAGGCCTCCGCATATCGTGACACATTATCCAGCATCTACCTGTCTATATTGCCGGCAACCATTTCTTTAGCCTCCGGCATTTTCCTAGTCGTTATTGCCAGCACTTGGTTAGAAGGAATAATCCTCACAGCAGCCATTGTGACCTATTGTGTGGTCAGCTACCGGCTAATTCAAAGCCACCAGAACGCCCAGACAAAGTTTTTCAAAGAGAGCATGCGCAGTTTCGGCGTCCTAGGGAATTCTTTGTCCCTCTGGAAAGAAGCGACAGTGTTTTCTACCCAAGCATTTTTGGAATCTCGCTATAGAAAGGATCGAAGCACTGTAGAACGCGCCGGAGTCTATTCCTACACCATGACGCGGCGGCTGTATGTTGCCCAAGGAATCGTTTTAGCAATAACGATTTGCGTTCTCATTATAGCCATTATCCTTCGAAAAAATAATGGAGATGCGCAGGCAATCGGATCAATTATTTCGTCTACAGGAATCGCCATTGCAGCCATTACGCCTCTACAATCCGTCGGGTTTGGAGTGTCCGCACTCGCTGTTTCAGTTTCCCATGCGAGTGAAGCAAGCGACAAGATTCGCCCAACGGGAATTGTCTCCGCAACAAGCCAAAACGTGGATTTGTGGAAAGAACAGATACTGCGTCTGTCTGACATGGCAGCTTCGGCACACCAGCGACATGAACAAAGACCAATCTGGGTTCTTGGCCCAAGCGGCTCAGGGAAAACAACGGTTTTGGAAGGGTTCCTAAATCTAAATGAATATGCGTTATCCTTGCAACAAGAATCTCGTGAGATAAGGGAAAATTCAACGTATGCGCCTCAAAGCGCAAGCCTGTTAAATGCCAACGCCATAGACAACGTTGTTTTTGGCAGATCAATAGCCGTGTGCAAAGCTGACGAGTTACTCACAGCAGTAGGACTACATGAGTTTTCTTCAACGGGCTGCAAGAAGAACTCCGATGTAGCGGGTGAAGACGGTGGGGCATCCGGTGGGGAAAAACAGAGAATCGCCTTGGCACGAGCATTGATCGCTAAGCCCGGGTCAATTGTGGTCCTCGATGAGCCAACCAGTAGCTTAGACAAGAACTTACGGGCGTTGGTGTGGGGCATTATTGAGGACCTTGCACGAGAAAAAACGGTCATTGTTTCAACGCACGATGCCTCAGCACCTATTCGTCACGACGATACGGTGCTTCAATTAACCGATGCCAATGAAGCACCTTCATCAAAGCCAAAAGAGCCTCCCAGTGAAGCTTAGTTTCTCTTAATCGCTATCCGTGGACAGCGCCGCGACGAAGGCTTCCTGCGGCACCGAGACGGAGCCCAAGGACTTCATGCGCTTCTTACCGGCCTTCTGCTTCTCCAGCAGCTTGCGCTTACGCGAAATATCGCCGCCGTAACACTTGGCCAGCACGTCCTTGCGCATCGCGCGAATGTTCTCACGCGCGATGATCTTCGAGCCAATGGCCGCCTGGATGGGTACCTCGAACTGCTGGCGTGGGATGAGCTCCTTGAGCTTCTTCGTCATCTTGTTGCCGTACCACTGCGCGGACTCGCGGTGCACGATGGCGGAGAAGGCATCGACCGGGTCGCCGTTGAGGAGGATATCCACCTTAACCAGGTCCGCCAGCTGCTCACCGGCCTCCTCGTAGTTGAGGGAAGCGTAGCCCTTGGTACGGGACTTGAGCATGTCGAAGAAGTCGAAGATGATTTCACCCAACGGCATGGTGTAGCGCAGCTCCACGCGGTCCTCAGACAGGTAATCCATGCCACCCATCTGGCCACGCTTAGCCTGGCACAGCTCCATCGTGGGGCCCACGAACTCCTCGGGCACGATGATGGTCATCTTCACAATCGGCTCATACACCTCGTTCAGCTTGCCGCTCGGCCAGTCGGACGGGTTGTGCACGATGGACTCCTCACCGTCTTCCGCCACCACGCGGTAGGTCACCGAGGGAGCAGTGGAAATCAGGTCCAAGCCAAACTCGCGCTCCAAGCGGTCACGGGTAATCTCCATGTGCAGCAGGCCTAGGAAGCCGCAACGGAAACCGAAGCCCAGGGCGACGGAGGTTTCGGGCTCGAAGGTGAGGGAGGCGTCGTTAAGCTGCAGCTTCTCCAGCGCATCACGCAGATCCGGGAAGTCGGCCTGGGAGATGGGGAACAAGCCGGAGTAGACCATGGGGTTGGGGTCGGCATAACCCTTGAGCGGCTCGCTCGCGCCATTCGACGCCCACGTAATCGTGTCACCCACCTTGGTCTCACGCACGTTCTTCACGCCCGTGATGAGGTAACCCACCTCGCCCGGGCCTAGACCTTCACACTTCTGCATCGTGGGGCTGACAATGCCCACCTCCAGCAGCTCGTGGTTGGTGCCCGTGGCCATCATGGTGACCTTCTGGCGCGGGGTGAGTTTGCCATCCATCATGCGGATGTAGGTCACCACGCCACGGTAGGTGTCATAGACCGAGTCGAAGACCATGGCGCGGGCCGGGGCATCCTCACCAAACTCGGACGTCGGGGCTGGGACGAGCTCAGCCACCTTGTCGAGCAACGCCGGCACGCCCTCACCGGTCTTGCCGGACACGCGCAGCACCTCCTCCGGCTCGCAGCCGATGATGTTGGCGATCTCCAGGGAGTACTTCTCCGGATCCGCAGCAGGCAGATCAATCTTGTTGAGGACCGGGATGATCTCCAGGTCATTTTCCATAGCCAGGTAGAGGTTGGCCAGGGTTTGGGCTTCGATGCCCTGGGCGGCGTCGACAAGCAAGATGGCTCCCTCACACGCCTCCAGCGCACGCGAGACCTCATAGGTGAAGTCGACGTGGCCGGGGGTATCAATCATCTGCATGACAATCTCTTGACCCTCGAACTCGCCAGACTGCGGAATCCAGGGCAGGCGCACGTTCTGCGCCTTAATGGTGATGCCGCGCTCGCGCTCGATATCCATGTTGTCGAGGTATTGGTCGCGCATGTCGCGCTCCTCCACCACCTGCGACAACTGCAGGATGCGATCAGCCAGCGTCGACTTGCCGTGGTCGATGTGGGCGATAATGCAAAAGTTTCGAATCTTGGACGGATCCGTAAACGTAGTGGCCGCAAAGTTTCTAGACATGGGTTTAGAATAGACGACATGACTAGGTTGGCCCGCATTTTAGGTTTCGGACGTCCCGAGCCGGTCGATGACGGCCTCCAGCGCATCACCGAACGCCTCGGAATGAACCAGACCGATTCCGTCACAGAACCGCGCAAAGCAGCCGATATCCGCATCGAGGCTGCCACCGACCATCCCCGCAGCGTCTTCTTCACCCCCGACATGGATGGGCAGGCCGACTCCGGTGAGGTCGTGTGGGTTTGGGCGCCTTCCGACGGCAAACAGTCCCCACCGCGCGAGCGCGCCATCCTCATCGTCTCCCGCACCCGCACCACCGTGCTGGGCCTGCTCATCTCCGCTAACCCGGGGCATGCGAATAAAGAGGAGTGGCTCGATATCGGCACCGGCGAATGGGATGAGTCCGGCCGCCAATGCTGGGTGCGCATGGACCGCGTGCTGGAAATTTCTGAAGAACAATGCCGCCGCCAAGGCACGCTCTTCCCAGAACGACGCTTCGAGCGCATTGCTAACCGTTTGCGCTCGCGCTACCACTGGGCGTGATTTGGGGATTCGCGGCGTGGCCTGCTAGATTGTCTGGGATGCCGAGGCATGTGTGGCGGTCAGGACCTTGGGTCCGCCTTCCTCGGTAAACATTTTCTACGACTGTAAGAGGTATAACAATGGCAAACATCAAGTCCAAGCAGAAGCGCATTCTCACCAACGAGAAGTCCCGTCAGCGCAACAAGGCCGTGCGTTCCGCCGTACGCACCGAGATCCGCAAGTTCCGCGCTGCCGTCGAGGCTGGCGACAAGGCTGCCGCTGAGAAGCAGCTGCGCGTTGCATCCCGCGCACTGGACAAGTCCGTGTCCAAGGGCGTCTTCCACCGCAACAATGCGGCTAACAAGAAGTCCGGCATGGCTACCGCCTTCAACAAGATGGCCTAAATGAAACCGCTCCTGAAGTGGGTGGGAGGAAAACGTCAGTTACTTCCCGCCATCCACTCCATGCTGCCCGAGAGCTTCGACACCTACGTCGAGCCTTTCTTGGGCGGCGGAGCGGTTCTTTTTTCCTTGGCGCCCGAGCGCGCCCGGGTCAATGACCTTAATACCGAGCTCATCACCGTCTACGAGGTGGTCCGCGATAATGTGGACGAGCTCATCGCGCTGCTCAAGGAGTATCCGAATGAATCGGACTTCTTTTATGAGATGCGCGCCCGCGACCGATCACCGGAGTTCGCGCACTTAAGCGCCGTTGAGCGTGCCGCGCGCACGATTTATCTCAACAAGACCTGCTACAACGGTCTTTATCGCGTGAACAATTCGGGTCAGTTCAACGCCCCGTTTGGCCGCTACGCCAACCCCACGATTTGTGATGAGCCCAATCTGCGGGCGGTTTCGGCGTATCTGGCCGAGAATGACGTGGTCTTTTCCAACGGGGACTATGCCTCGTTGGAGGCGAACGAGGGGGATGTCGTCTACTTTGACCCGCCCTATGACCCCGTGAATCCGACGAGCAATTTCACCGGCTACCAGTCCGGCGGGTTCGGCCGCGCGGACCAAATACGCCTCAAGGAAACCTGCGATGCGCTGGATGCACGCGGGGTGAAGTTCCTGCTCTCGAATTCTGCGACGGATTTCATCAAGGAGCTCTACGCGGATTATCGCATCGAGATTGTGGGGGCTACACGCGCGGTGAATTCCGTGGCGTCGAAGCGCGGCAAGGTCGATGAGGTGCTCGTGCGCAATTATGCTTAACGACGCCGCCTGGGACCGCATCTTCCCCCATCTCGAGACCGAACTGGCCACGTTTGGCTACGCCATCCTCGAGGCCTCACGGCTCAAAGCGCTGTCTGGGCGCGAGCCGCGGCTCATGGCTAAGCACGATTTCTCGGCCGCTCGCCCGGCGGTCTTTCGCAAGCATGGTTTGTCGATGCTACCCATTCGCCGCGACGCGTACTTCATCGGCCACTTCGACCTGTATCAGCCTTTCCCGGACGACGCAGGCCCACTGACGTCGGTGCCAGTGCCGGAGGATATTGAGTCGATCGATTTTGCGAATGTGACCTCGGAAAGCGCGGCGCTCACGACGGCGCATTTGAGTGGCATGCTCCGTGATTTTCTCGGCGGCGAGCTCGTGCCGACGGTGAGCGGGCGGATGTCCACGCAGCGCCTGCCTATGAAGGTGGGCGGCCAGGACATCGTGGTGGATCGCGCGCAGATGGAAATTGATGCGGGCTTCGAATCTGCGGAGCACCTAGTGCTCGTTGAGGCGAAGAACCACCTCTCCCCCGACTTCAACATCCGCCAGCTCTACTTTCCTTTCCGCCGTTTTTCGCTGGCGCTTAAGAAGGAGGTGGTGCCGGTGTATCTGGTGTATTCCAACGGCGTGTACCACTTCTATCGCTACGCGTTTAAGGACCCGGCGGACTTTCGGAGCATTGAGCTTATCGACGCCCACCGCTACACCCTCGGCCCCTCCACCCTCACCCCGGCCTTGGTAGCGGGTGTCCTCGCACGCACCCGCGTGGAGCGTCCAGAGATTCCCTTCCCCCAGGCGGATTCTTTTGCGCGCGTCATCAGCTTGCTGGAGAACCCCGTGGCGAAGGCAGACATGCCGGAAACCTTTGGTTTTAGCCCGCGGCAGGCGGATTATTACACCAACGCCGCCCGGTATCTGGGACTGGAGAAGCTGCGCGGCAACCGCGATGAGCGCAACCTCACGCTCGTGGAGGCGCTGGCCGCCCGGCCAGTGTTCCGGGAGATGCTGGAGAGCGTGGCGCAGTCGGAGCGCGCGCTGACGGTGGATGAGGCGATGGCGCTCATGCGCGCGGCCGAGCTAGGGCTGGGCGATAGCACCCTGCGACGCCGAGCCGGGACCGTCGTGGCATGGTCGCAGTGGGTCGCGGAGCATATCGCGCACAGCGCAGGCTAAGCAGCCTGGATGCCGGCCCACGCCAAGGCACAGCCGGCCACGACAAAGAAGACACCGGAACCGATGTCGATCCACGGTCCCGCGGCCAGGAGGCGGCGGCGAATCGGTCGGGTAGAAATCACCGTTGAGAGCACCACAAAGAGCACGTAGCTCGACAGTGACAGGCTCAGCACCAGCGCCAACGACAGCCACAGCGGCGGGTGCGGCGGCAGCAGCGGGGCAACCATGGCCGCGAGGAAGAGCACGATCTTCGGGTTGGACAGGTTGGTGGCCAGTCCGGTGCGAAAGACTTTGCGCACCGACCCCAGTCGGGCCGCTGCGTCGTCCTCATCCTGCGGCGGCTGCGTGCGCAATTCCAGGCCGGACCGAACGGAGAGCACGCCCATGAAGACCAAGAAGCAACCGCCGACGACCTGAATCAGGGACATGATCCCCGGAAAAGCCGTGAGCAGAGCGGCCGCGCCAAAGACGGTGAGCGAGCACCAGAAGAGCACGCCCACCTGAATCCCGGTGGCTGCAGCGATGGCATGGCGGCGCGAGCGCGTGGCATAACGCGTAATCAGCACGATGTCGGGGCCGGGCGCGGACGCCCCCACGAGGTTCATGAGAATAATGGCCGCAAACGCGGACCAGCTCATGACAGTCGCTCGAGCAGATCCTCACGGCCGAACATGCGGGCCGAGTCAACGGCGTTGGGGTGGCCCGCGGTTGGGTCGGCGCCGGCGTCGAGGAGGGCGTCAATAACCGCGTCCTCCTTTTTGAAGATGGCCCCGGCCAGCGGAGACTGGCCGCGGTCGTTGAGGAGGTTGACGTCGGCGCCGGCGGCGGCCAGTAGGCGCACCAGCTCGGCATGCCCGTGGTAGGCGGCAAGCATGATGAAGGACTGGCCGTCCTGGTTCACCATGTCCACGTTGACGCCCTGGGAGATGTACTCAAGGAGGGTGGCGTCGCCGTCGCGGGCGAAGTCAAAAAGCTTGGTTGCAAAGTCCTGGATCTCATCCATGGTGGGATAGTTTAGCGCGCCAACTCCGCCACCCGGCGCACGGCGGCCTCAATGGCAAACTCCTCTTCGCCGCCCTGGCCTTTGACTGCGCCGTCGAGCTCCGCCATGAGAATGACGGCCTTGGTGATATTCTCCCCCGACCAGCGGCGCGCCACCGGCTGGGTGAGCTTGACCGCATACGGTGCCATGCCGGCTTGGGAGGCCAGCGAATACTGGTCACCGCGTGCGGAGTACAGGCGTGCGATGTTGCCCACTTTGTTGGCCAAGGCCGCGGCAATCGCCACGGGGCTCGCGCCGAGTTGTAGGGCGCGGCGGCACGTCGAAACCGCCGCCTCCACGCGCCCAGCCACGGCGGCGTCCGCGATATCCCAGTTGGCCACCTCAGCCACGCCGACGTAGTACTCGTGGACCGCCTCGCGGGTAACCTTGCCGCCGGTATCGAAGACAAGCTGGGAGATGGCAGAGGCGAGTTCGCGGAGGTCGGAGCCGACGCCGTCGAGAAGCGCCTGCACCACATCGGGGGTCGGGCGCACGCCGTGGGAGGCGAACTCACGCGTGGCCCACGGACCCAGCTCGTTCGGGTACAGGGAAAAGACCTCGTGTACCTCGCCGGTCTTGCGCAGGGCGGCGACGATTTCCGGCGGCTTCTTCTTTTTCTTCAGTGTTTTGGCCGTGATGGAGTAGATGAGCACCAGGGTGATGCCGGGCATGGGGTTGGCGGCGGCGTCGAGAAGAATGCGCGTGACCTCTTTGCCGGCCTTCTCGACATCACTGATGACGATGCAGCGCTCATCACCGAACAGGGAGGGGCTGGTGGCCTCGAGGATTTCGCCTTCGCTGACCTCGGAGGCCTTGAGTTTGGTGACATCGCCCTGTTGGACGGAGAGGCGGGCGCGCTCGGCAAGGAACTCGTCATCGCCGAGGATGAGGTGCACGGACATGCCTGTCATCTTAGCAACGCGGCGATGAGCCACCCGCCGAGGAGCAGCACGGCAATGGGCCCAGCTTCCACCGTGGTCAGAGGCATGGCAGCGGCGACGGCGTGGATCCAGTCTGCGAGGGGTTCGATGAGGATGACAAGCGGGCGGCCGAGGCCTATTTGGGCGAGTGCGGCGGCGATGAGCCCCACAACGGTGATGATGGGCACCACGGGTGCTGCCAGCACGTTAGCGATGACGGAGACCACCGAGACGCGCCCGGTCATGAGCGCAATGAGTGGCATGGTGACGATATCCGCGGCGATGGCCACCGCAACCGCACGCGCAATGATGCCGGTTCCCAACACGCGCAGCAGCAGCGGGGTCAGCGCCACAATGCCCGCGGTGGCGGCGACGGACAAGGCGAAGCCGTAGCTGACTGCGAGGTCGCTATCGCAGGCCAGCAGGAACAGCACGCCGAGGGAGAGCGCGTGGAGCGGTTCCATCTTGGAGGAATTGAGCACGGCGAGCAGCCCAGCCACGCCGGCGACGGTGGCGCGCTGGACGGAGGGCTCCCATCCCACCAGCGCCACAAACAACGCCAACGCGCTTGCCGACGCCCCCACCCTCACCCTCTGCCCCTTCACCAGCAACGCTGCCGCGGCACACACGATGGCGACGTTCGACCCGGAGACCGCGCTGAGGTGTGAGAGGCCGGTGTCGATGTAGAGCTGCTTGTCTTCAGGGCTTTGCAGGCTGGTGTCTCCCAGCACCATTCCGGGGATGAGGCCGTTATCGCAGATGTCGCGAAAGTTCGCGGCGACGGTGGCGGTCCAGCTGTGCGCGTGGGCGGTGAGATCGCCGCTGAAGACGGTCTGACCTACCCCGACGCGGTTGGATGGGCCGGGCTGGCCGTGAATCGTGACGAGCGAGCCGGACCAGGCCTCAGGCTGCTCGCTAAGGAAAACCGGAAGCTGCGCCGGGTATCCGGGAACGGACAGGCGCACCATCCACCCCGAGGCGGTCTGGATGGGATCCGCAGTGAGGCGGCCGGTAACCTCGGCGCCGAAGCGGAACTGCCCGGCGCGGTGCATGCGTACAGCGGCCACCGTGGCGAAGAGGGCACCGCTGGCGGTGCAGAGGATGGCCTGCCCAGGCGCGCGCTGGCGCACAAGGACAAAGGCGACAAGCCCCACCAACAACCACGGCTGGCCGAAGAGCACCGCAAGAGTGGCCAACCACGCCACCGCCGCCGCGGGCACGAGCCGCAACTCCCTCACGGACGCACCTTGTCTTTAAGCTGCGCGAACTTTGCCGGACCGATACCGGAGACGTCCATGAGTTGGTCCACCGAGGAAAAGTGTCCCGCTTCCTCGCGGTGCGCGATGATGGCCGCGGCCGTCGCCGGGCCCACGCCCGGCAAGGTCGTGAGCTCCTCCGCGGTCGCGGAATTGAGCGACACCGTCCCATCACCAGTTCCGGCCGCGCCTCCGTCTTCCCCAGGGGCGGCGGGTGGGGCGCCGACGGTGATCTGCTCGCCGTCGTTAAGCTTCTGCGCCAAGTTGAGGTTATCCGTGGGCACCTTCGGCCCCGCGACCGCCAGCGCATCGTTGACGCGCGCGCCCGGAGCCAGGGTGACCAGGCCGGGCGAATCCACCTCCCCGACCACCGACACCACGATGTCCGCCGGCACCTCGCTGCTGAGCGCGGGCACCTCATAAGGATTAGTGGACTCGCGGGAGGTGCCCAGCCACGCGAGCAGACCCACCGCAGCCAGCCCCGCCGCCACGAGCGCCAGTCGCGGGGGCACGCGCAGCCGTGGGCGCGGGTAGTCAACGTTGAGCAGCTCTTCTTCCCCGGTCGGCCGGGTGAGGTCACGAAGACGGTCAGCAATCGCAGTCATGCCCGCGACGCTACGCAGCCCCTCCCCACCCGTCGAGAGCTTGCGCCGCAACCTGTGGATAACTTGTTGAAGGCGTCAACAGCTAACTGAACACGACGGAGACGCCGATGGCTCCGGGGCCGACGTGGACCGAGAGGACGTCGGTAAGCGCAACGCGCATAAAGGACGACTCCGGCAACGCCATACGCAGCAGATCCTCCAGGCGGCGCGCGGCGGCCTCATCCTCGTTATACTGCACCGCAACGAAGGCCGGCTTGCCCTCCGCGCGGGAGGCCACAAGGTCCACGAGCTTGGTAAAAGCCTTAGTCTGCGTGCGGGTTTTGCCCACCATCTCCAATTTTCCGGCCTGCACCGCCATGATGGGCTTGGTGGCCAGGAGGGCTGTGGATAACATCGCCGTCGCCGCGGACATGCGCCCGGAGCGGCGAAGATCCTCCGTAGAGTTGAGATAGACCCATGTGTGGCTGCGCTCTAGAGTGTCGATGGCGCCGTCATAGCATTCCTTCAGCGACGCGCCTTCTTGGGCCAGCTTCGCGGCGGTCATTGCGGCCGCGCCCATGGCCATGCCGGCAGTACCGGAGTCGATGACGCGGACGGTGTCGGGGAAGACACCCGAGGCCGTCACGGCCGCCGACCACGTCGAGGACAGCTCCTTCGACAGGTGGATGGCCAGCACGCCGTCATCGCCGGAGCGCTCCATTTCGCGGCCATACAGCGCCGCGAGTTCCAGCGCCGTGAGCCCCGACGTGGACGTTTCTGCACCGTCCTTGCCGTGGCTTTCCATAACGTGGAGATCCACCACGCTGATGCCCAGCTCCTCCACGATGTCCGCGGGAAGCCCCGCGGCGGAGTCGGTGACGACGCGGATCACTAGACGTCTGCTCCCGCGCCGCCAATGACGGCACCGCCCATGTTCCAGCCGTCGAAGTACCACTGCGCGCGTTCTACGTTGTCCGGTGTGAATTCCAGCGGGGACAGCGGCTGGGAGGCATCGAATTCGGGGCGGGCGGTCAGCTGCGACCAATGCGTGTTCTTCAGCCCGGAGAGGATGCCGTATTGGTGGTGCTCCAGGCCCAACAGGTGGCAGGTCAGCGCGGAAATAGCGCCGCCGTGCGCAACGACGAGCACCGCGCCTTCATCCCAGTCAGGCAGCTCGCGCATGAGCTCATCAATGACTGGGCGGGCACGGCGGGCCACGTCAACGCGGCTTTCGCCCTGCGGCGGGGCCCACGTGGGATCGTGGCGCCACAGAGCGCGCGCACCGGGGTACTGTTCATCGACTTCGGCGGAGGTCATGCCCTGCCAGTCACCGAGGTGGGTCTCACGCAGGCGCTTGTCGACGTCCACCTCAATCCCCAACTGCCGCCCGATTACGTCCGCGGTATCGCGGGCGCGGATGAGGTCGGAGGCCACGATGGCCGTAATCTCTTTGTCCTCGAGCAGCTCGGCGGCGGCCCGGGCTTGGGCATAGCCAACTTCAGACAGCTCGGTGTCGAGGTGCCCCTGCATCCGGCCGGTGGCGTTGTAGGTGGTTTGACCGTGGCGGATGAGGAGGAGGCGGCGGGTCATAATTCGTCGTCTTCCGGCTCCGGCTGGGCCAGCGGAATCTCATCAATGGACTCGACCTCGCGGGGGTTGACCTCGGTGGCCCACTCGCCGGGGCGCTCCGGGGCCTCAATGCCCGGGATCTCGATGAGCGGGCAGTCGTGGTAGAGGCGGTCGAGTCCGTAGAATTCGCGCTGATCATTGCGCTGAACGTGGACGACGATGGGGCCATAATCGAGCAACACCCAGCGGTTTTCGCGGTTGCCCTCACGACGCTTGGGCTCAAAGCCCTTCTTGGTCAGCTCATCCTCCACCTCTTCAACGATGGACGCCACCTGGCGCTCGGTATCGGCGGAGGCCAAGACGAAGACCTCAGTGATGGCGAGCACGTCGGAGACGTCAATGGCGGCGATGTTGGTGGCCAGCTTTTCATCCGCGGCCAAGGCCGCGGTTTCCGCCATGAGGCGTGCTTCATCAGTAATCGACATGACTATCCCTACACAACGCGTACAGTACTAAGACCTCTAGTCTTACACGTCGGGGGCGTGATTTCCTAGTCAGAAGCTGCGCGTGAGTCATCCCAGCGCAAGAATCCTACAGCGGCTTTTCCGGACGCGGGCCATACAGGTGATTCTTGGCGATGTACTGCACGACCCCATCCGGCACCAGGTACCACACCGGCTGGCCTTGTTCGGCGCGGGCGCGACAGTCAGTAGAGGAAATAGCCATGGCGGGGATCTCGATGAGCTCGATGGCGTCTTGAGATTCCTGCGGCAGCATGTCCTTGCTGAGCTCGTAGCCGGGACGGGTTACGCCAACGAAGTGCGCCATCTCCAGCATTTCTTCCCAGTCGCGCCAGCTCATGATGGAGGCGAGCGAGTCTGCGCCGGTGATGAAGTAGAGCTCCGCGTCGAGGAAGACGGCGCGCAGATCCCGCAACGTGTCGATGGTGTAGGTAGGTCCCTCGCGGTCAATGTCCACGCGGGAGACGGTGAAGCGCGGGTTCGACGCTGTGGCCACCATCGTCATGAGATAGCGGTGTTCTGCGGCGGTGACCTGTTTGCCGGCCTTGTGCCAGGGCTGGCCGGTGGGCACGAAGACCACTGTATCGAGGCGGAAGCGGTGGGCTACCTCGCTGGCAGCCACAAGGTGACCGTTGTGGATGGGATCGAAGGTGCCACCCATGATGCCGATGCGTTGCGGACTAGTCATGGGTGGTGAGTATACCGGCCACGGCGTCGATGACCTGCACGTCCTGCCCGGAGAGTTCCCCTAAGAAATAGGACGCGTGACGCTGCGCCTTGGTG
Source organism: Corynebacterium singulare (assembly GCF_000833575.1). NCBI lineage: Bacteria > Bacillati > Actinomycetota > Actinomycetes > Mycobacteriales > Corynebacteriaceae > Corynebacterium > Corynebacterium singulare. The sequence continues at coordinate 2,167,297 of NZ_CP010827.1, forward strand.
GCCAAGGCATCGCCGGCGGCACTGAGGGAGAAATCGCAGGCAAAATCATCGGGGAGGCAGTAATCCACGTACCGGTCTGCGGGAAGTCCAGCGCGGTTGCGCACCCACGGCAGCTGGTGCAGCGGGCTGCCCATTGTGATGACTCCGTGGAGGCGCCCGCTCTTGGCCAGGTGGGCCTCCACACTCGTGGTCACCACAGCTCCCTGCGAGTAACCGGCCACCACCCAGCGCGGGTGGCAGCCGGTGGAGTCCTCATAGTCTGCCACCACCATCGGGGCGTTGGTGATGCCCGTACGCACGCTCTGGATGGCGCCCCACGTGACTGAGCGGACTAGTTCCCCGACTGGGCGCTCCTGCACTATTTCACGCACGCGCAGCAGCATGTGGCGCGGGCTGAGTTCCTCCCCCTCGCGCGCGAGGGGTGGGAGGTTCATGGTGGCGGGATAGGAGACATCATCAAGCGCGAGCACAAAGACATCATCCATTGTGCCGGGATGTCGGCGCTCCACGTGGTGGAAGAGTGCTGCGAAATTTCGCCCCTCGAAGCCGGTGGACGCCGGTGCATGCTCGGCGTAGCGCTGCGGACCAACGTGTTCGCCGTGGGCCTCGTTCTGGTCCGATCCGCGCGCGACAAGCACCACGGTGCCTGGGCAGGTGTCGATACCACCTGCTGCAGCAGGTGGGTTCGCCGTCACGGCCAGTGCTGCGCTGAACAGCGCAAGGAGCGAGAGAAAAGGCTTCACTCTTTCTTGTTTAGCGGAAACGAACCCCATCCACCATGCGGCCGATAGAATCGTAGACCTGATTATCCCACTGGTGGGGGGCGAAGAAGTACTGGCCGTGAGAGCCACCAGTGGGCTCTGCGGCGTACAGGGTGCCTACGGAAAGGTCGCATACGGCATCGAGCGGCAGGCAGTAATCAACACGGTTGCCGGTAGCGCGCGGGTAGGGCATGAAGCCCATCGGGCCGCCAGCACCCTGGGTATTGCCCACCACAGAGGGATCGTTCTTGCGGGTCAGCGGGTTACCAAAGGTAACCACACCAGCGAGTTGGCCGCGGTTAGCCAGTTCCTTCTCATGGCTAGCGATGACCATCGCACCCTGGGAGTAGCCGGACAAGATGTACTGCGGGTGGCAGCCAGTAGCACCTTCGTAGTCGTTGATGGCGCTCATGACGCCGCGCTTGCCAGTCTGCACGGAGTGCGAGAACTGATCCAGGGCCGAGACAGCAGTGTTCACGACCGGCTTAGCGTACTGCAGGACCACGCCTAGCGCCTGCGCCGCAGTGGTGGGCAGCCCCACGTTCGGCACGGTGTACTCCGGGTACGTCGCCGGGTAGTACTTGGGCTCCAAGCCTAGGACGTAGACGTCCTTCATCATCGAGTTACCACCGTGCGTGGCCTGGTAGTGCGATTCGGCGTTGCGCAACATGGCGCGCATGGATTCACCTTCCCACCCATTGGAGGCACGGCCTCCCTGGTTGGAATACTGCGTCGGGTAGATCTGGCCGTTTTGCCCGGAGCCACGAGCGGCCACGAAGACCACTGCGGGGCAGTGCTCATCGGCGCGGGCAGCGGGCGCGGATACGGTCTGAGGGACGATGAGGGCGGACACGGCCATGACGGCGGCGGCCATAGCGGAAGCAAAGCGGGACAACACTAGACACCTATCAGGTTGGATTTATTATCGCGCTTCAGATTACCTAGTCCTGCCCCAGCGCGCAGCATGACCCGGAGTAAGGAGGGAATCCTACTCGAAAAGTTTTCGAGTAGGATGTTTTGCGCAGGTCAGACTCGAAAAATTCCTTTCGAGTAGCTTTCGAGTAGCTTTTCTAGCTCTACTCAGCTCATCCAAAAGGCCCCTCAACAAACCACACTGCTCGTGGATCACGCGGGCCATTACCCCTCCATTTCACAAACCCCTTGTCACGCATGACTTGCAATGCACGACGCACTGACGGAATTGACACACCAAGAGCTTCCGCCACTTCCCCCGTGGACATTGGACGTGCGCTCGTTTCCAACGCCGCCAACGCTCCTTCGGCATGTCGGGGCAAGTCCTTCAGAACGTGCTCGTTCAATCGTTGAATTGCCTTCAATGTCAGAACAACGCTGCCGCTCGTCTGCACATAAGAGGGATCGGCAAATCCGACACGACGCATACCAGCGAACATGCGGCGGATCCCCTCTCCCAGTTCTTGGCCGATGCGAAGCTCAGCAGTAACGCGTGCAATGAGGGGATTGCGCGCGAAACGTGCTATCGATTCAGGCTTAGCAGGATCAACAAGACCTGGAAACCGTCCGGGGCTAGAAATCTCAATCCGATTGGGGTACACCTCGAATCGAATATGGTCACCAGACATGCTGTATGAACGGTGCACAACTGCGTTAACTAGTCCTTCTAACCACACATCATGTGGAATGAGGTTTTCCTCCTCAAATAACCCCGCCCCAGACAGTCTACGAACTGTCGGTAGCATCCTGCCGATTACCTCTTGTGCTGCACGAATCTGCTCCGGCACAGGACCATCAAAGCGACAATCTTCCATCAACTGTTGTTGCCGGCCTGGCAGGCGCTCGTTCTCCGCGAAGCGAAGTACCCGGATGTGAGCATTCGGGAAAAACTCCTGCGGATTCTTTCCAAACAGCAAGAGCGCAGCGGCCCGCGGCCTCCCCTGACGGTCAATCAGATTTCGCGCTCGGAGTGAATCCACACCGGAGGCCGAACCAATAGTGTCAGCATATTCTTCGACTAAGGACATATCGAGGTCCTCCGGACGAGCCTGCGCCAGCACAGTAGCGTCGTACTGCTGCTCGCCCTTGGTATAGCGAAGCTCAAGGATGTCATCGGCCTTGAGATGCCTAGACTCGTCACCGACCCGCAGGTAACACTCCCCTGACTTTAAATAGTGGACCCGCTCGCTGGGTAGGACATGAAAGAGGTACACCTCGATATCCCCGTCAATGTCAAGCGTTTCGATGCGAACTCTAACGGTCGGATCCGTGTGATCCAACGCGGTCTGCCGCAGATCGTTGCCCTGCCCTGCTGTGGGACGGCCATCAAACCCACGATCCGTAATCCCCACGGCAACAACACCCCCCTCGGCATTTGCCATTCCGACGATTGTCTTAGCCAAATCCTTGGGTTTGATTCGGAACGATTTACGATCGAACCACTGATCTTCGGGCACGCTCAAGAGCAGCTGCGGCTCTTCGTGAAAGTTTCGCTGTACGCTCACAGAGCAACATCCTACTCGAAAAGTTTTCGAGTAGGATGTTTTGCGCAGGTCAGACTCGAAAAATTCCTTTCGAGTAGCTTTCGAGTAGCTTTTCTAGCTGTCCTTAGGGGCGGGTCTGGCCGGTGCCCTGAAGGATCCACTTGGTGGAAGTCAGCTCCGGCAACGCCATCGGGCCGCGCGCATGTAGCTTCTGGGTGGAGATGCCGATTTCGGCGCCCATGCCGTAGACCTCACCATCAGTAAAAGCGGTGGAAGCGTTGAGCATGACAGCAGCAGCGTCGACCTCGTTGGCAAAGGTCATGAGTACATCGGCGTCCTGGGCGGCAATGGCCTCGGTGTGGCCGGTGGTGTACTCGGCGATGTGTGCAATAGCCCCATCAACGCCCTCAACAACCTTGGCGCAGATGTCCATGGAAAGGAATTCCTCGCGCCACTCGTCATCAGTAGCCTCCACGGCGTCCTTGACACCGAAGCCCTCGAGTTCCTGCACATCACCGTGAATGGTGACGCCGGCCTCCTGGAGGGAGGTGATGATGCGGAGCTTGGAGGCGTCGCCCAGCGCGGCGTCGATCAGCACGCCCTCCGTAGCATTGCACACGGAGGTACGCCGGGTCTTGCCGTTGATGACCATGTCGATCGCTTTGTCCAGGTCCGCGGAAGCATCGACGTAGAAGTGGCAGTTACCGGTTCCGGTCTCGATAGCAGGAACGGTGGCGTTTTCCACCACCGCGTTGATGAGACGGGCGCCGCCACGCGGGATGACCAAGTCCACAAGCCCACGGGCGGTGATGAGGTCCTGAACGGAATCATGGGTCTCGCACGGCAGCAGCTGCACGCCTTCGCGCGGCAAATCAAACTCCATCAAGGTGTCCTGGAGCAGCTCCACGAGCTTGGCGTTGGAATTCTTCGCGGACTTCGAGCCGCGCAGCAGCGGCACATTGCCAGACTTCAGCGCTAGGCCGAAAGCATCGACGGTGACGTTCGGGCGGGCCTCGTAGACCATGCCCATGACACCGAGCGGCACGCGCACCTGCTTCATCTGGATGCCGTTATCCATGGTGCGGCCCTGCAGGATCTCCCCTACCGGGTCCTGCAGGGAGGCTACCTGGCGTAGGCCCCCGGCAATGCCCTCGATGCGGGCGGCGTCAAGCGAAAGGCGATCGATGAGGGACTCAGACATGCCGTTAGCACGGCCGGCCTCAATATCGCGCTGGTTGGCGGCGAGGATGTCCTCAGTGTGCGCGATGAGATTCTCCGCCGCACGGTTGAGGATCTCATTCTTGCGCGGGGTAGGCAGCTGCGCGAACTGGGGTGCTACCGCCTTGGCGGCGCGGGCTTGGGACAAAACTTCTTCACGTTCGGTAGTGCTCATGCCATACCAGCGTACGGAAGAAGCGCGAGCCCGTCAGGGTTTTCTTGTGAAATAGACCAAGGATCCTACCAGCGCGAAGACAGGGAAGACGAGCCACGCCTGCGACCAATGCACAAGAGAGTCGAGCAGGAGGAATGCAAGGACCGCAAGGATGCCGACGATGACGAAGATATTACCGTTTCTTTTATTCATAAAATGGAATATACAACGATTTATTACTATGCGCAGCGCACGAGGGGTTTAGACCCCATGGTCGCGGCGGTGCTCGGCGCCAGCTTGGAGAAGATTAGAACACGTGACCGATTCCTCGGTCCGGAACGAATATCTAATATCCGGCGTGCGGATCCACGAGGGTGGGCAGCTGCTTCCCCGCCGCAAAAGCCGTAGCCACCTTAATAGTGTGCGCTCCGATCTTTTCGCGCACTGATCGCTGCGTATTAGCAATGTGCGGGGTGATGACCACGCGCTTGTCCTGCCACAGCGGGTGATCCTCCGGGAGCGGCTCAGGGTCGGTGACGTCGAGCGCAGCACCAGCAATCTCCCCGGAGTCCAAAGCAGCAACGAGGTCCTCGGTATTGATGAGCGGGCCACGGCCGACGTTGACCACCACGGCATGTGCTGGCATCTGCTTGAAGGCTTCCCTATCCACCATGTGGCGGGTTTCCGGGGTCAGCGGCGCAATGAGGACGAAGTAGTCCGCATTCGGCCAGACCTTGTCCACCTCGGCGATGGGATATGTTTCATCTGCTCCCTCGACCGGGTTGCCGGAGCGATTGACCGCGATGATACGCGGGCCAAAACCAGACAGCATGGTGATGAGCCGCTTGCCAATCCCACCGGCACCGATAATGGCCACCGTCTTGTCGTCATAAAGGTAAGAGGTGTGGGCCTCCATCTCGGCATAGGAATCAAACGTGCCGTTAACACGGCGGTGCGCATGCAGCTGCGCAAGCAACAACGCGATGGTGGATTCGGCCACCGTGTTGTCGTAGACGCCGGCCGCGTTCGACCACGGCACACTGCTGCCTTTCATGGCATCGAGGACGTGGTCCACACCTGCCGAAGGGATTTGGACAAAGCCGATGTTCTCCGGGAGGGGGTCAGGGAAGTCGGTGCCGTCACCGGTGTAAATGAGGAAGGAGGCGTCGGCAAGCGCGGCGCGCTCAAACCCTGCGGCGTCGAGCACCGCGATGGTCTCCTCCCAGGGCTTGGGCTCAATGGCATATTTCATGAAAGGTCCTCCTCTAATATCCGGCGCGCGGGTCGACGCGCGTGGGCATGGGGTCGCCGCGCTCCCACGCAGCGGCGTTGGCGTTGAAAATAGCACCCATGTGGTGCTCGGCCACCTGAAAGGATGCACCCATATGTGGCGTCATCGTGGCATTAGGTAGATCGTAGAGCGGGTGGCCATCCGGCAGCGGCTCCGGGTCAACGACTTCTAATCCCGCGCCGGCAATGTGACCTTCACGCAGCGCATTCACAAGGTCATCGGTGACCACCGTGCTGCCGCGGCCGACGTTGATAAACAGCGCCGAGTCCTTCATGGCACGAAAAACTGCAGCATCAAAGAAGTGCTCCGTCGCCGTCGTGGTGGGCAGGATGTTGATTACGAAGTCAGCCTCGCTCCACACCTCATCGACGCGCTCGATGGGGATGGTGGCATCAGCGCCGTCAACCACGCGCCCCGAACGGTTAACCGCGGTAATACGCACACCGAAAGGCTTCAAGTACGCAATGAGCTGCTTCCCGATGCCTCCCGCTCCCACAATCAGCACATGTTTCGGCCCCTGCTGGTCATAAAGCCAGGCCTGGGACTCATCAAGCTCTTTCGACACCGACCACGATTTCGCCAGCGCGAAGGCTTTGTGGTGATGTGCTTGGGAGAGCAGAAGTCCTAACGCGGACTCCGCCACCGGCTTGGCAAAGGCCCCTGCCGAGTTGCACCACGGCACTCCACCGTCCCGGATGATGCCGGCATCGATGAGGTGGTTAACCCCCGTGAAGCAATACTGCACCCACTGAATGGAGCTGGGAAGCTCAGGCACATCCTCCGGCGAGGACGAGGTGTTGATGAAGACCTCGGCCTCAGCAAGGCTCTCCACACGCTCATGTCCGGCAGCGTCAATGTCCCGAACTGTGGACTCCCACACGTCCGGCCCCATGTAATAACGCATCAGATTCGGGAGGCGAAGTTGGACAGGTAATCTGCGTGCACCACGGGGCGGCGCAGTTCCTCGGGAAGTTCATCCGTGTGCTTGCCCATGAGTCCGCGCAGCGTCGTCGAGTCATAGCCCACCTCGCCGCGGCCAATGACCTGGCCCTTCGGGCCCATGATGTCAACGATCTCGCCCGCGTTAAACTCGCCCTTGATGTCGGTCAGGCCCACAGCCAAGAGGGAATTGCCGCCGCGCACCACGGCCTCCATCGCGCCTTCATCGAGACGCAGGGATCCGCCAGCATCGGCACAGTAGAGCGCCCAGAACTTCCAGGCGGACAGGCGGCGTTCCTCACGAGTGTGGAAGACGGTGCCCACGGAGGCGTCGTCAAGCGCCTGGCCGATGTTGTCCGTCGACGTCAGCAGCACCGGGATGCCGCCACGGGTGGCCAGGCGAGCAGCGGAGACCTTAGTGGCCATGCCGCCGGTGCCGACCTTGCCGCCGTCACCAGCCACGACCTCCTTCAGATCCTTACCGGTGCGCACCTCCTCAACGAATTTCGCATCGGGCTCGGCCGGGTTCTTGTCATACAGGCCGTCGACGTCGGAGAACAAGAAAAGCGCATCGGCGCTCACGAGATTGGCCACGAGCGCGGACAGGCGGTCATTATCACCAAAGTGCATCTCGGAGGTTGCCACGGTGTCATTTTCGTTAACGATGGGCACGGTGCGCATCTGGCGCAAACGATCAATCGTGCGCTGGGCGTTGCGGGCACGTTCGCGCTTGCCGACGTCCGACGCCGTCAACAGCACCTGTCCAATGGTGCGGTTGTAGCGTGCAAAGGACACGCCCCACTCGTACGCGAGGTGGACCTGGCCGACTGCCGCCGCTGCCTGCTTGGTGGCGAGGTCAGTTGGGCGCTGTGTCAGGCCCAAGGGGCCCATGCCGGCGGCCACAGCACCGGAGGAGACAATGATGATGTCGGAGACATTCATGCGGGCACACACAGCATCCACGATCTTGTCGATTTTCTCCGTGGAGGTGACGAAGTCATCGCGCGTGAGCGAGGAGGAACCGATCTTGATGACGATGCGCTTGGCTTTCGAAATCTGTTCACGCAGCGGAGAGGAGAAGCCACTGGATTTATCCGAGAGCGTGGGAGTCTCCGGATAGTCCATGTCCGGGGTTGGCCCCTCGAAAGGTTCGAGAGGGAGAGGATAGTCGAGCTGGTTGTCCTGTTCAGTTGACATAAAAGCTCAGTATACCGACCTATCCCTGCCAGCGATCGCGGTTCGCGGACTCGCGCGTGATCTCCTCATCCGTGCCGTAATCGAACTCATCCACCAAACCTCGGCGCGCCTGGGAAGCGCGCTTGCGCTCCGCGGCGGAGACGCGCTCGGTGCTCATCAGGCGAGCGTCCTGGCCGCGGCCGGCATCCGTGGCGCGGCCGCCCGCCATAGGCTCGTACTCGAAGGTGATATCCCCGATGGTCACCGGGCAGCCTTCCTTCGCGCCCATCTTGTGCAGCTCGGCCTCCACGCCGGCCTTGGCCAAGCGGTCGGCGAGGTAACCCACGGCCTCGTCATTCTCGAAGTCCGTCTGGCGGATCCAGCGGTCGATCTTCTCACCCTCGACGATGAAGCCGCCCTCCACCTCCGGGTCCTTGGTGATGGTGAAGTCAGCGAAGCGTCCCTTCTTCTTGCCCACGGACTTCGGCTGGATGATGGTGTGGTTCTTATCCGCCTTAACCTTGGGCTGGGACTTGCGGTGCTCGTTGACCATCTCCATGAGCTTGTACTTCAGTGGGTCGAGTCCCTTGCGCGCCACCGCGGAGATGATGAAGACCGGCCAGCCGAACTTTTCCTCAAGGTCGTCCTTGACAAATTCAGCGAGCTCCTCTGCCTCCGGCACATCGGCCTTATTGAGGATGATGACGCGGGGGCGCTCGCGCAGGTCACCGAGGCCGGTGTCTTGCTCCAGCAGCTCCTGGTACTTGGCCAGCTCGTTCTCGAGGGCCTCAATATCGGAGACTGGGTCGCGGCCGGGCTCAATCGACGCGGTGTCCACCACGTGTGCCAGCACCGCGGTGCGCTCGATGTGGCGTAGGAAGTCGAGGCCCAGGCCCTTACCTTCGGCCGCCCCCGGGATAAGCCCCGGAACATCGGCCATGGTGAAGGACTCATTGCCCATGTCCACAACGCCCAGGTTGGGTTGGAGGGTGGTGAAGGGATAATCACCAATCTTCGGCTTCGCGGCCGAGAGCACCGAAATCAGCGAGGATTTACCCGCCGACGGGAAGCCCACCAGGCCAACGTCCGCCATGGACTTCAACTCCAGAACCAGCTCACGTGCCTCACCGGGCTCGCCCTGCAGCGCAAACCCCGGGGCCTTGCGCGCCGCCGATGCCAGCGCCGCGTTGCCCAGACCGCCATAGCCGCCCTCGGCTGCAACAAATCGGGTACCGGGAACAGTGAGGTCCGCGAGCATCTCGCCGTCTTCGGTGTAGACGACGGTGCCAGCTGGCACCTCGAGGATCAGATCCTCGCCACGCGCACCGTTGCGCATGTCACCGGCGCCGTTGCCGCCGCGCTCCGACTTGATGTGCGGGCGGTAGTGAAAATCCATGAGGGTGTGGATCTGGGGAGAGACCTCGAGGAGAATGTCTCCGCCATGACCGCCGTTGCCGCCATCGGGGCCTCCGAGCGGCTTGAACTTCTCGCGGTGGACGGACGCGCAGCCGTGGCCGCCGTCGCCTGCCTGCAGGTGCAATACCACTCGGTCAATGAATCGTGCCATGCCCGCTAGTGTAATGGTTCCAACCATGCCAACCTAGTCAGCCTCCTCCGTCGAGCGACAGAAAACGCCAAAATCCCGAGCTCCACATATCGGGATGCTCGGGACCTAAGACTACAAGCTCTTAAGCGGTGGCCTCTGCGGCTACCTCTTCGGCCGGCACGATGTTGACCATGCGGCGGCCGCGCTTGGTGCCGAACTCGACGGAGCCGGCAGCGAGGGCGAACAGGGTATCGTCGCCGCCGCGACCAACGTTCTCACCCGGGTGGAACTTGGTGCCGCGCTGACGCACGATGATCTCGCCGGCCTTAACCTGCTGACCACCGAAGCGCTTGACGCCGAGGCGCTTGGACTCGGAATCGCGACCGTTGCTGGAGCTGGAAGCACCCTTCTTGTGTGCCATGTGGTTTCCCCTCCTTCAGGGATGAATTACAGCCCGGTTAAGGCTTACTTGATACCGGTAATCTTCAGCGTGGTCACCGGCTGACGGTGGCCCTGACGCTTCTTGTAACCAGTCTTGTTCTTGTACTTGAGGATGTCGATCTTCGGGCCCTTGCCCTGCTCGACAATTTCAGCGGAGACAGAGACCTTCTCCAGGTCAGCTGCCTTCGACTTGACGGTTGCGCCATCGACGAGCAGAACCGGGGTGAGAGCAACGGAGGAACCCGGCTCACCCTCGATCTTCTCGACCTTGACGAGGTCACCTTCAGCAACCTTGTACTGCTTGCCGCCGGTCTTGACGATCGCGTACATAGAGGGCTACCCCTTATCTAAACTCGGCTCGCCAGCGGCTGGGTGACGCCCCTGACGAATGGACATTGGACATTTGCGTTCAGACCAGAAGCCGCGAGAGACGCGCGTGAACCGCGTTCGTCCCGTCCAGCGCATTCGTGGTCTAAACAGCGACTGTCAAAGACTACCCCGTGAGGGGGCGAAAAGGCAAAACGCCTTTTCTAGCGCGAGCTGCGGCGGGTGACACGGCGCCTACCACGCCCACCCCTGCGGCTTGCCGACGCCCCCTTGGCCCCAGCCTCCTTCTTCCGTGCGGGGGTCTCCTCCCGCTTCTGGGTCGTCGAGGACTGTGGAGTCTCCGCCACGATAGTCGGCTGCTGGGCGCTCATCGTGCGGCGCACCGCGCGGCGACGACCGCGACCGCGGGTGTTACGCGCGGATGCACTGTCAGTCTTTTCAGATTCCTTGACCGCGGCAGTGTTGTTTGCCTGCGCCTCCGACTTCGTCGTTGCCTCTGGCTCCTGCTCGAAGTCCTCGCGCTTCGGGCGCACGTCCGAGCGCGAGTTACCACGCGTGCGGCGCTTGCGACGTGGCGACTTTTCGAATTCCTCGACGGCTTCCTCGTAGGTCTTGCGCGAGCGCTGCTGTGGCTGCTCTTCGTGCGACGTGTCCTGTGTGGACGCGGAGTGATCAGCCTTCTGCTCGTCCACGCGCTGAGAGCCCTCAGAGTTCTGAGAGCTTTGCGCCTCGGACTTCTCCTCGGACTTACGCGACGTGCGCGTTGCCCGGCGCGGCTTGCGGGATCGCTTCGACTTCTTCGGCGCCATGCTCTCCGCCACGGCATAGCCAATGGACGCGCTGTCCGGTGTGCCGGCTTCGACCTCGTCGCCGCCGACGTGGTCGACAGCGTCGTCGTCTGAGTCGACGACGACCACGTTGGCCACAAGCTCCTCGAGTGCCGAGTCCTTGCTGCCACGCGCATCCTCGAATGATTCGATGTCGTCTGTGCCGCGAACGGCAGTGTTTTCTACCTCGTCATCATCATGTCGATGCATCCGCACGGCGGCCGGGTGCTGCTTCGGATCGCGGTGCGGTGCACGGCGCTCCTTGCGGCCGCGGCGCTGCGGCTTGGAGTTCTCCTCCTCCGGTTCCTCATCCACTGGGTACTCATGGATGATGATTCCGCGACCGTTGCAGGCCTCACACTCAGTTGAGAAAGTTTCGATGAGGCCGGTGCCCACGCGCTTGCGGGTCATCTGCACTAGGCCTAGCGAGGTCACCTCGGAGACCTGGTGGCGGGTGCGGTCGCGTCCCAGGGCTTCCTTGAGGCGGCGCAGGACGAGGTCCTGGTTTTCCGGCAAGACCATATCGATGAAGTCCACAACGATCATGCCGCCCATATCGCGCAGGCGCATCTGGCGCACGATCTCTTCGGCTGCTTCGAGGTTGTTGCGGGTAACGGTCTCCTCAAGGTTGCCGCCGGATCCGGTGAACTTACCAGTGTTGACGTCGATGACGGTCATGGCCTCAGTGCGCTCGATGATGAGCGTGCCGCCAGACGGCAGCCACACCTTGCGGCTGAGAGCCTTGTGCAGCTGCTCGTCGATACGGTACGTGCTGAAGGCATCCTCTCCATCGTGCTCGCGGGAGTCGTAGCGCACCACGCGATCCGCCAGGTCATGCGCCATGGAATCGACGTAGGCGCGCACTGTGTTGTAGGAGCGCTTGCCATCAACAACGAGCGTGCTGAAGTCCTCATTGAAAAGGTCTCGCACAACTTTGATGAGCAGATCCGGCTCCTCATACATCGTCACCGGCTTAGCACCCTTGGTGGCCTTTTCGTGAGCGGCGCGAGCACTAATGTCCTCCCACAGGGAGTGCAGGCGGTTGACGTCGGTAGCAATGTCCTCTTCCGGGACGTTTTCCGCGGCGGTGCGGATAATGGCGCCGCCATCGCCCGGAATGACGCGCTCCAGAATGCCCTTGAGGCGCTTGCGCTCCGGTGCCGGAAGCTTACGGGAAATACCCGCGCTGCGCCCACCCGGGACATAGACCAGGAAGCGGCCGGCCAGGGAAATCTGGGTTGTCAGGCGCGCACCTTTGTGGCCGATCGGATCCTTAGCCACCTGGACCAGAATCTGATCCCCCGACTTCAGGGCGTTCTCAATCTTGCGCCCGCGCCCACCAATGCCGAGCGCGCGCCAGTCGACGTCCCCCGCATACAGCACGCCATTTCGCCCCTGTCCGATATCAACAAAGGCAGCCTCCATCGAGGGCAAGACGTTCTGAACGCGGCCCAGGTAGATGTTGCCAATCTGGGATGGGTGCGACTCGGTCGTGACGAAGTGCTCGACAAGGAGGTCATCCTCGAGCACACCGACCTGAGTAATAATTCCGGCACCGTCGGTGCGCTGCTTATCGCGCACCACCATCGTGCGCTCCACCGACTCCCGGCGAGCCAAAAACTCCGCCTGGGACACGATGTGCTGGCGCTCGCGACCCTTCTCGCGCAGCTCTGCGCGGCGGCGACGCTGCGCTTCGATGCGGGTCGAGCCCTTGATGGCCTTGGGTTCGTCGATAATCTCGGCCCCACGGCCCTCAGCACCGCGCCCACGTGAGGTGCCGCGGCTGCCGCGACGGCGACCGCGCTGCTGCGGCGACGATGCTGCGTCTTCGTCAGAACCATCGGCGCTATCCAGTACCTCTGGCTTCTGACGCTTCGGCGTCGGGGCGGCCTTCGGCGCCATGAAGACTGGTGCGTACTCGTAGACCTCCGGTTCCTCCTCCGGCATCGGCGTAATCAGCGGAGTGAGGTCATCCTCGTCGAAATCATCGCCGGATTCGGCGAGTGCCTCGTGCAGCATCTCAGCGTCAACCTTGTCCACGATCTGGGAGATTTCATTGTCAACGTTCTTGCGCACGCGTTCGCGCAGCTTTTCCTCGTCCTCGCTCAGCTGCTCGGGCTGCTCGGGCTGCTGTGGCTGTTCCGCAACGTTATCCGCGGAGTCCTCCGGCTGGCTGAACAACTCCTCCTTCGCGGGCTCCTGCTTCTGCGGCTTATCCTTTTGAGGCTTATCCTTCTGGGGCTTTGCGGTCTCAGCTTCTTTCGCTGCATTCTCCGTCTTGTCGGCCTTGGCAACGCGCTTCGCCGCGCGCTTGGCCCGCTTCTTCGGGGCAGTCTTAGTCGACTTTTCCTCAGCCGATGCCTCGGCTGAGGCCTCTGCGGCTGCGGCCTCTTCGTTGGCCTTGTCCTCGATCTTCTCGTCAGCGGCCTGAGCCTCGGAGTGGGTGGTGGGGGCGAGAGCGTCTATAAGTTGCCCAATCTCCTCTGGCGTTGCCGAGGACTGCGCCGACTTCTTCATACCCATATCCGCAAACTGCGCCACCAACTCCTTGGAGGCCACGCCCAGTTGCTTAGCTAAGGCGTACAGGCGGGTTTTGGGCGCAAGTGCGTCACGGTCAATCCCCGCTACCGCTGCTGCCAGAGTCGATTCACTGCGTACTTCTTCTTTTTTCTTGGATGCCATGAACGGCTAATCTCCCGACGTCTGCTCACCCCGGGCGCAGGTTGCCGCCACACGGTGGTGAGACTTTATAAAACTCTTTGCTTCCGTATTCAGTTATATGAGTATCTGTGCCTTCCATTCTGGCACAGGTTTCAGTGTAAGCCACATGTTAGTATCGCCGCTATGTCCGAGCTGGAACATAGGAACGCACCCGCTACCCCAGTACGGCGTGAGTCAGCGCCGCGCACGGTGGCTCAGGCCCGTGCCCGCAACGAGATTGCGATGCGGGATATCATCACCGTTGCCGTACCGGCGGGCATCGCGTCCGGTCTTCGCGCTGTTGACTTCCCCTACCCCTACGCGGTGCCGGTCTATGCGGTGCTGTGGATCGCCATGGCCTACGGCGCCATCCGCATCATTCGCAGCAAGCCGAAGTTCGTCCAAGCTGCGCAAGAAGAGTACCGGGCGGGCGATTACCCCGTTCTCGCCTACTTTCTGCCCGTCCTTGCTCTCTTCTCCCCTCTCATCGTTGAGGGAATTAGGTCCACCGGGATTGTCGGCGATATCTCGCTCAACCCCATCCTGAGCGCCGCCGGGCTTACTGCCCTCTCCATCCCCGCGTTCATCATCGGCGGCCGCGCTTTCGGTACCACCTCCTACCGAGTGGGCAGGCGCCGCATCAAGGCCATCACCGAACAAGAAAGCCTCGAGGGCGTCACTCAAGAGAGCGTCGCAGCAGTTCAGGCCCACCCAGAGGTGCTGAGCGGACTCGTAGCCGCCGGCGCGGTCACTGGCAATACGACCTCCATCTCTGAGCTGGGGCGGCTGCTCGGCTACGAGGAGGGGCTCGAAGAGGAGCTGCGCGAGCTCGAGAAGGCCGGCGTGGTGAAGCTGCCTGGTCTCATCCAGTGGAGTGGTGAGCGGACCTTTAACATCACTCTGACCGAAGCTGGCGTGCGCAGCATCGACGCCGCACGCACGCGCTAGCGCGGAAGAGTGTCATCTCCCGGGAAGAGTTTCGGACCAATCCACAGCATGAAATAGACCAGACCAACGAGGACTGGGATCTCAACGAGAGGGCCAATCGTTCCCGCAAGGGCTTGAGCAGACATCGCACCAAAGGTGCCGATGGATACTGCAATGGCAAGTTCAAAGTTATTTCCTGCTGCAGTAAACGCCACGCTGGCAGACTGCGCATAGTTCATACCAACGGCCTTGGCCACGCCCAGCGACAATACAAACATGCCCACGAAGTAGATAACCAGCGGCACGGCCACGCGTACTACCGCTACTGGCTGCTCCACAATGTGCTCGCCCTGCAGGGAAAATAGCAACACAATTGTGTACAGCAGACCAATCATGGCCAGTGGTGATACGGCCGGGAGGAAGCGGTTCTCAAACCATTCCCGTCCTTTTACCTTTTCGCCCCATACGCGAGACAGCACACCCAACAGGAGCGGGATGCCCAAGAAGACGAGCACGGACTTAACAATGGCCCAGAAGGAAAAGTCAACACTTGTAACATCCAGTCCCAACCAGCCGGGGAGGACGCGAAGGTAGAACCAGCCCAGAACACCGAACATGGCGACCTGGAAGATGGAGTTGAGGGCGACAAGCACAGCCGTTGCTTCGCGGTCAGCGCACGAGAGGTCCGACCACACAAGCACCATGGCAATACAGCGCGCAAGGCCCACAATGATGAGGCCGGTACGCAGCTCCGGCTGGTCTGCCAAGAACAGCCACGCCAGGGTAAACATTAACGCCGGCCCCACCAGCCAGTTGAGGACAAGCGATACCGCCATGAGGCGGCCATCCGTGGCAATTTCCTTGGTCTTCTCGTAGCGGACCTTGGCCAAGGGCGGATACATCATGACGAGGAGGCCAATGGCGATCGGGATGGAAATCCCGTCCACTTCAACGGCCCCTAGGGCTTGGCCAATTCCGGGAATGAAGTGGCCAATGAGCAGTCCGGCGGCCATCGCCAGAATAATCCACACGGGTAAAAATCGGTCAAGAAAAGACAACTTCGGGCGCTGCGGAGCGGCCATGCCTTCCCTCCTTCTAACTTGAATAGAACGTGATACGAACATTCAATGTACAGAACGTATTGATAGTCGTCAATACGACGCTGGGGGTGAAGATAGCTCCTATACTGATCACATGGCTTCCTCTTCCACGCCCGAGACCAGTGTCCCCGGCACTGAGTGCTGCTCCTTAAGCATGGGCCCGCTTAGCGACGCCGAGGCGATGCATTTTTCGCAGCAATTCAAAGTCCTCGCAGACCCAGCCCGCCTTCGTCTGCTGTCTATTCTGTGCGAGGAAGGCTGTGGTCCAATGAGTGTCACGGAGCTCACCGAGCTCACTGCGCTGAGCCAGCCCACGGTCTCCCACCACTTAGCACGTCTGCGGGAGGCCGGCCTGCTATCCAAGCAGCAATGCGGCCGTACCGTCACCCACCAGGTGCACAAAGACGCTTTTGCGGCCTTGCGCACTCTGCTGTCGTTCGACTAACCGGTACCCGATCGGATCTGCGCTCGAGCACGCAGGTCGGGGTTCAGTAGCAGAAATGACAAAAGCCCGAGCAGTTCAAATGCTCGGGCTTTGGTGCGCGCTAGGCGCGGTAAACTTCTTTAGAGGTTCGGGAACCAGATGGAGATCTCGCGCTCAGCAGACTCCGGGGAGTCGGAACCGTGGACGACGTTCTCGCCGACGGTCAGGGCGAAGTCACCGCGGATGGTGCCCGGGGTGGCCTTCTCAACTGGGTGGGTGCCACCGGCGAGCTGGCGCCATGCGGCGATAGCGGACTCGCCCTCGACGATGCCAGCAACCAGCGGTGCGGAGGTGATGAAGTCAACGAGCTCGCCGAAGAACGGCTTGTCCTCGTGCTCGGCGTAGTGCTTCTTGGCGGTCTCCTCGTCGGCGACGCGCAGATCCATGGCGACGAGCTTCAGGCCCTTGCGCTCAATGCGGGAGATGATCTCGCCCACGTGGCCGTTCTTCACGCCGTCCGGCTTGATGAGAATGAGTGTACGTTCAGTCATACGGCACATAGTACAGGTAAGCCGTGCTCGCGTCCGCGCAGAGGGCTATTAAGTGAGGCGTCGCACGATTTCTTCGGCGCGCTCATGGCTGGTGCCGCGAAACCACATCTGAACCTGGCGCACGGCGGTACCGAACTGGCCGTTATCGAGCAAGCCCTGGAGCTCCTCGCGGTGCCAGCCCTCAAGGTCCTCAAACTGGACTGGGCGCTGCTCACTCTGGTGTTTCAGCATTCCCACGACTAGGAAAATGAAGGCGGGAACGAGCAAGGCGAGCGGAAGTGCATAGCCGCCATTGACAATCTTGGCCACGACAGCGGCGAGACAAAGAAGTGCAGAGAGACCGTAGAGAAGGTAGCGCATGCCCGCTAGTCTAGCGCGTTCAGTGTGGAGTCTAGCCACATACGCGAGCTCATGAGCAGGCGCTTTGCTGCGGCTGTATGCGGGGCCCAGAGTTCAAAAGCGTGAACGCCACCTTCGACGACCTCGCACTGCGTGGGCACGCCAGCTGCCTCGAGGCGCTCAGCATAGTCCAGGATCTCGCCATAAAAGAGCTCGCTGTGCCCGGCGTAGAGCCAGGCAGGCGGCAATCCAGTAAGGTCTGCACGGCGGCCGGGCACAGCATAGGGCGCGTTCGGGTCATCCTGGACGTAATAGCGCCAGGCCTGCGCATTGGAATCCGCATCCCAGATGACGTTTCGCTCATCGGACGCGGCGCGGTCATCGAGCATCGGGCAGAAAAGCCACTGCCCCACTGGCTGGATCCCGCCCTCGTCATACAGCCGCTGGCACAGGGCAGCAGCGAGACCACCGCCAGCACTTTGACCGCCAATGACGATGCGGTCGGGGCGCACCCCAAGCTCGTCGGCATGGGTGAGGAGCCAGCGGTGGGCCGAGTGGACGTCGTCAAGCGCGGCGGGGTACGGATGTTCCGGGGCGAAGCGATAATGCGGCGCGACCACCGTCACTCCCAGCTGCGCGGCGGTGTCCTTGAGGTGCTTAACATCCTGGCGGGGATGGCCCATGAGTAAGCCGCCGCCATGAATCCACAGCACCACGGCGCGGGGATTATCCGGCTCGTAGATGGTGGCGTGGATGTCATGATTCTTCACACGGCGAGTCCGCACACCGTAGATGTACGGCGCAGGCCACAGCGCCGGAACGACGCGGCCAGCGCGGCGGATGAGCGGATTCGTCGGATCGAACAATGACATAACTGCCGCACCCGCGCGCAGCTCCGGCCGGATATACACCGCTTAGTCCCCTACTTCTCGTTGAGGTGCTGCGTGGTGAGGTAACCGCGCTCCATGCGCGCCACAATAACGGAGCGCATATAGGCCGCCAGCGCCCAGAGAAGGGCAAAGATGATGAAGATGGTCGCCAGCGACCAGTGGATCATAAAGCCCAGCACGATGCCGATGATGTGGAGGACAATCTGAGCGCCGACAATCCACGGCTTGTTCATGAACGGGAAGGACGCCAGCAGAAGCACCATGAATCCGATGACCACGCCGTAGTTGAACGGGGTCCACAGGGTGCCATCATAAAGCTTGTACAGCATGGGCAGAGCGAGGACGAGTGTGAGCAGCTCCAACGTGAGGGAGCTGGCTACGACCATGCCGCCGAATTGCTTGAGCGGGTCCTTCGTGGGGGCTTGGCCAAGGCCGAGTGGGCCGATCTCATTCTCGGGGACGGGTTTGCGGGGGCTCATGCGGGCTCCTTTCCAAAGAGTGCGCGGGCATCGCCGGCGGTAACGACGGAGCCGGTGATGATGATGCCGGATCCAGACTGGACCTCAGCATCCTCGGCCAATTCCACAGCCTGGGCATAGGCACCGGGCAGATCGGGATCAACGAAGACGCGTTCCTCGCCAAAGATATCGCGAGCGAGCTCCGCTAGCTCATAGGCATCGCGGGCGCGCGGCGAGGCATTCTGTGTGATGACGACCTCCGTGAGCACGGATTCTAGGGCGGTGAGAATGCCGGCAGCATCCTTGTCCGTGAAGATGGACACCACGCCAATGAGGCGGGCAAAGTCGAAGTCGCGGTCGAGTGCCGCGGCCAGAGCCTTGGCTCCATGCGGGTTGTGGCAGGCATCGAGGAAGGTCGTCGGGCTCGTGCGCACACGCTCCAGGCGGCCAGGCGACATGGCCTTGGCAAAGCCGGTGCGCACGGACGCGATGTCGATGGGGTTGCCTGATGACGCCCCGAAGAACGCCTCCACCGCCGCCAGTGCCACGGCCGCGTTCTTGGCCTGGTGCTCGCCGTGTAGGGGCAGGAAAATGTCCTCATAGAGGCCACCCAATCCCTGGATGGTGAGCTGCTGGCCGCCCACGGCGATGCGGGATTCCAGCGCGGCGAACTCGGAGCCCGCGCGGGCCACGCCCGCGCCAACGTCGACGGTGCGCTGCAACAGCACACGCATAGCCTCGGGTTCTTGTTCGGCGATGATGGCGATGTTCTCCCCCGGCGTGAGGACGTCGTCCGCATCGTGCTCACGGGCCTTGATGATGCCGGCCTTCTCACCGGCAATCTCCGTGATGGTGTCGCCCAGGTAGTCAGTGTGGTCCAAGCCCACTGGCATGACTACGGCAACTTCGGCGTTGACCACGTTCGTGGCATCCCACGTGCCGCCGAGGCCGACCTCGACCACGGCGACGTCGATAGGCGCATCAGCGAACGCGGCGTAGGAAATGCCCACGAGCACCTCGAAGGTGGACATGGGAATGTCCGAGCGGGAATCCACCATCTCCACATAAGGCTTGATTTCGCGCCAGATGCGCACGAAATCGCGCGGGTGAATGGGGTGGCCATCAATGCCGATGCGCTCGGTCACCAGCTGTAGGTGTGGGCTGGTGACCAGGCCCACGCGGCGATGGAAGGCACGCAGCAGCGAATCAATCATGCGCGCCGTCGAGGACTTGCCGTTGGTGCCGGCGACCTGGATGACGTGGAAAGAGCGCTCTGGGTGACCCAGGAGGTCCATGAGCATCTCGATGCGCTCAAGGCTCGGCGCAATGATGGTCTCCGGTGCACGCGCGTTGAGCTCCGCGGCGACCTGGGCCAGCTCGGCGAGTTCTTCCGGGGAGGCCTGCTCCGGGGCGGCCTCCTCGTAGTCCTCCTCGCCACCGAGGTTGAGGGTCAGGCCGGAGTCGGTGATTTCGACCGGCCCGCCATCGGTGCCCTCCGCGAGGGCATCGACGATCTCAAACTCCTCGCGGTCTTGCTCCTCCGCCACTACTTGAGTCCCTCCAGACGTGCGGTGATGCGCTCAACTTCTTCCTGGGCCACCTGCTGGCGGGTGCGGATCTTCTCCACCACGGCCTCCGGGGCCTTGGACAGGAAGGCCTCGTTGCCCAGCTTCTTGCCGGTCTGATCCAGCTCCTTCTGAGCCTTGGCCAAGTCCTTCTCCAAGCGCTTGCGCTCGGCTTCCACGTCCACGGCACCGGACGTATCCAGGGTGACCTCGACGGTGGCCTGGGACAGGCGTACCTCGATGGAGGCAGAGGCGGTGAAGTCCTCGCCCGGCTCGGTGGTGTTGGCCAGGTTGCGGATGAGTTCCTCCTGGTTCTGCAAGTCAGCCGCTGCGAAGTCGAGGCGGCCCGGGACCTTCTGGGAAGGCTTCACGCCCTGGTCGGAGCGGAAGCGGCGCAGCTCGGTGATGAGCTTATCGGCATCCTCGATGCGGCGCGCGGCCACCTCATCCTTCTCCGCGCCACCGTTGGTGTGCTCCTGCGTCGGCCACTGGGCGGTGACGATGGTCTCCCCACCGGTGAGCGCCTTCCACAGAACCTCGGTGACAAACGGCATGGTCGGGTGCAGCAAGCGCAGAACTAGGTCGAGCACGCGGCCCAGGACAATCTGGGTGGTTCGGCCGGTGGCCTGCTCCTCCGCGGTAGCCGCGTCGAAGTCACGCGGGATCTGGGTCTTAGCAATCTCCAGGTACCAGTCACACAGCTCATCCCACACGTAGTGGTAGAGCAGCTCGTTGGCCTTGGCAAACTGGTAATCATCGAGGTAGGCGTCCACCTTGGCGCGGACTTCTTCGGCGCGGTCGAGGATCCAGCGGTCGGCGTCGGAAAGCTCCTCGCGTGCCGGAAGCTCTGCCACGCCCGCGCCGTTCATGAGCGCGAACTTGGTGGCGTTGAAGAGCTTGGTGGCGAAATTACGGCCGGCGGCAGCAGCATCCACGGCCAGCGGCAGGTCCACGCCCGGGTTAGCGCCGCGGGCCAGGGTAAAGCGCAGGGCGTCCGCGCCATAATCGCGCACCCAATCCATCGGGTCAATGCCGTTGCCCAGGGACTTCGACATCTTGCGGCCCTGCTCATCGCGGACCAAGCCGTGGAGGTAGATGTCCTTAAACGGAACCTGTGGGCGGCCGTCCTTGCCTTCACCCAGCAGCTCCGGGGTGTGAGCACCGGCGAAGGTACCGAACATCATCATGCGCGCCACCCAGAAGAACAGGATGTCATAGGCGGTGACCAGCACGTTCGTGGGGAAGAACTTCTCCAGGTCGGCGGTCTTCTCCGGCCAGCCCATGGTGGAGAAAGGCCACAGTGCAGAGGAGAACCACGTGTCCAGCACGTCCGGGTCCTGCTCGTAGCCCTCCGGGGCCTCCTCGTCGGGGCCGAGGCAGACGATATCTCGCTGGCCGTCCTCGCCCTCCGGCCCGTACCAGATCGGGATGCGGTGGCCCCACCACAGCTGGCGGGAGATGCACCAATCGTGCATGTCATCGACCCACTCGAAGTAGCGCGGCTCCAGTGCCTTCGGGTGGATGGTGGTATCGCCCTCGCGGACGGCATCGCCGGACATCGTCGCCATCTTCTTGACGTCCACGAACCACTGCAGGCTCAAGCGCGGCTCAATCGGCTCGCCGGAGCGCTCCGAGTGGCCCACGGAGTGAACGTAGGGGCGAATTTCCTTGACAATGCGGCCCTGCTCGCGCAGCGCCTCGCGGATTTCAACGCGAGCTTCCTCGCGCGTCAGGCCATCGAACTGCGTGCCGGTGTTGGCGATGTGGCCGGTGGTGTCCATGATGGTGGGCATGTCCAGGTTGTGGCGCTGACCCATGGCGTAGTCATTCGGGTCGTGCGCCGGGGTGATCTTCACCGCACCGGTACCGAATTCCATGTCCACGTAATCATCGGCAATGATCTTCAGGCTCAGGTCATCGCGGAAGGGGTGCGGTAGCTCGGTGCCAACGAGGTGGGCGTAGCGTTCGTCGTCCGGGTGAACGGCGATGGCCACGTCACCCAACATGGTCTCCACACGGGTGGTCGCCACGATGAGGTGCGGTTCGGCGTCGTCAAGCGAGCCATAGCGAATGGACACGAGCTCGCCCTCGACGTCCTTGTACACCACCTCAATATCGGACACAGCGGTCTCCAGCACCGGGGACCAGTTCACCAGGCGGTTAGCCTGATAAATCATGCCTTCGTCATAGAGAGTCTTGAAGATGGTCTGGACGGCGCGGGAGAGGCCATCATCCAGCGTGAATCGCTCGCGGGACCAGTCCACGGAGTCACCGATGGCGCGCATCTGGTTCTGGATAGTTCCGCCGAACTCTTCCTTCCATTCCCAGACCTTCTGGATGAATTCCTCACGCTCATAATCCCAGCGCTTCTTACCTTCCTGCTCGCGCAGGCGGGACTCAACCTTGGTCTGGGTAGCAATGCCGGCGTGGTCAGCACCCGGCAGCCACAGGGTGGCGTAGCCCTGCATGCGCTTGCGACGGATGATGGAGTCGATCAGAGTGTGGTCCAGGGCGTGGCCCATGTGCAGCTGGCCGGTGACGTTCGGCGGCGGCAGCACGATGGAATACGGCTCCGCCTCCGAGGACGCGTCCGGGGTGAAATAACCAGCGCTTACCCAGCCTTCGTAGAGGTCCTTCTCTACTGCCTGCGGCTCCCAGGACTTGGGAAGCTGGTCCGCGCGGTTGGTGCCAACGAGTTGCTCTTTATTCTGATCAGTCACCTGGCCAACTCTACCCTGTGCGTCAACTGGCACCCGACCCCTGGCTAGAGTAAAGACATGTCGCACATTTCACGTCTTCGAACCCGCCATTTTGCCCGCGCCAAGGAAGAGTCCCAGGCCTTTGCTTGCATGACTAGTTATGACTGCATGACCGCCGGGATTTTTGATGAAGCCGGCATAGATCTCCTGCTCGTGGGCGATTCCCTGGCCAACGTGGTGCTGGGCCGGGAGACCACGCTGTCATTGACCCTCGATGAGATCATTCCGCTGGCCCGCGCGGTGGTCACGGCCACGTCCCGCGCTTTCGTTGTGGTGGACCTGCCCTTCGGCTCCTACGAGGCCGGCCCTTCCCAAGCCTTAGAGTCCGCGGTGCGCATCATGAAGGAGACGGGCACGCAGGCAGTGAAGTTGGAGGGCGGTGCGGAGCGTGCCCCGATTGTCGCCGCGCTTGTCGACGCCGGCATTCCTGTCTGCGCCCACATCGGCTTCACGCCCCAGCAGGTCCACGCACTGGGCGGCTTCGTGGTCCAAGGCCGCGGCGCGGGCGCGGAGAAGCTTTCAGCTGATGCCCGCGCGCTTGCCGATGCCGGCGCCTTCGCCATCGTTCTCGAGATGGTCCCCGCCGCCCTCGCGGAGGAGGTCACTCGGGAACTTCCCATCCCCACCATCGGCATTGGTGCCGGGGCGCAAACCGACGGCCAAATTCTCGTGTGGACCGACGCCTTCGGCCTAGGTGGTTCCAAGGCTCCGCGCTTTGTGCGCCGCTACGCAGATCTGCGTGGTGCGCTACTGTCCGGCGCGAAGGAGTATGTAGACGATGTCAGCGCCCGCTCCTTCCCTAACTCCGAGGAATCCTTCGAGGACTAGGCTTTATCTTCATGAAGATTCTTCGTACAAAAGCCGAACTCCGCGCCTTCCGTTCTTCCTTGTCGGGCTCGGTAGGCTTCGTGCCGACGATGGGCGCCCTCCACGAGGGCCACGGCTCCCTGGTACGTCGCGCCCGAGAGGACAATGACCACGTTGTGTGCTCGGTCTTTGTCAACCCCCTTCAGTTCACTGACCTTGGTGACTGCGAGGACTACCACGCCTATCCGCGTGACTTTGACGCCGATGCCGCGTTCCTTGACTCCCTAGGTGCCGATGCCGTTTTTGCTCCCAGCGTGGAGGAGATGTATCCCGGCGGAACTCCGCGTGTATGGGTGCGCACGGGTGAGATGGGCTCGGTTCTGGAAGGTGCGTCGCGCCCAGGGCACTTCGACGGCGTGGCAACAGTCGTTACCAAGCTCTTGAGCCTGGTGCGTCCTGACCACGCTTACTTTGGCCAGAAGGATGCCCAGCAGGTGGCGATCCTGCGCCGCGTGGTCTCCGATCTCGATCTTCCGGTGGACATCGTCAGTGCCCCGATCGTCCGTGCAGCAGACGGCGTGGCCGAGTCCAGCCGCAATGCCCGCCTGAGCTCTACTGAGCGCGAACAAGCCGTCGCATTGTCACAGTCACTCTTCGCGCTGCGAGATGGCACCTCGCTGGAGGCTGCGCGCGCCCAGCTCGCCTCCTCCCCCGGCGTCACCGTGGACTACCTCACCGTGGTGGACCCCGCCACCCTGGAGCCGGTTGATGCACAACACCGGCCCGCCCTGGCGCTGGTGGCAGCGCAGGTGGGGCCGGTGCGGCTCATCGATAATCTCGTGCTAGACGCTTAGTCCTTGAGCAGGTGCGCGACAGCTTCGCGCTCCTCACGCAGCTCCTGCACGGAGGCCTCAATGCGTTCCTTCTGGAAATCGTTGAGCTCGAGGCCCTGAACGATTTCCCACTTGCCATCACGAGCCACCGTGGGGAATCCGGCGACGAGGCCCTCGTCCACGCCATAGGAGCCATCGGAGACGACGGCCGCCGTACGCCAATCTTCAGTGCCGTGGATCCAGTCGTGCATGTGGTCCACCGCAGCAGACGCGGCGGAAGCTGCCGAAGACTTGCCGCGCACTGCGATGATCTCGGCGCCGCGCTTGGCCACCTTCGGAATCATCTCTTCCTTGTACCAGTCCTCATCCACCTCAGCGTTGGAGAAGGTCAGATCCGGGAACTGGGAGGCGGAGTGGTTGCCCCACACGGCAACCTTGGTCAGATCCGCGGTGGGCGTGCCGGTCTTGAGGGAA
This sequence comes from Corynebacterium singulare, assembly GCF_000833575.1. Lineage (NCBI taxonomy): Bacteria > Bacillati > Actinomycetota > Actinomycetes > Mycobacteriales > Corynebacteriaceae > Corynebacterium > Corynebacterium singulare. The sequence goes on from NZ_CP010827.1 coordinate 2,192,260, forward strand.
ACCTGGCTCTGGGTACGATTGTGGTCCAAACGCATCAGGGCGGTGAACTGGCTCGGGTCCAGGTCCGGAGCGCTTTGGGCAGCGATGTAGGCGTTGGTGTTGGCCGGGTTGCCTACAACGAGGACGCGGACATCGCGCGCGGCAACGTCATTCAGTGCTTTGCCCTGCACCGTAAAGATAGCGCCGTTGGCCTCCAGCAGGTCAGCACGCTCCATGCCCTTGCTGCGCGGGCGGGAGCCGACGAGGAAGGCGGCCTTAGTGTCCTTGAAGGCCACGTTCGGATCATCGGTGACGGTGATGCCGCGCAGCAGCGGGAAGGCGGAGTCATTGAGCTCCATAGCCACGCCCTCAGCCGCTCCGATGGCCTGCGGGATCTCCAGCAGGGCCAGCTCCACCGGGGTGTCCTTGCCGTAGACATCACCAGCGGCGATACGCCACAGGAGGGAGTAAGCAATGTTGCCGGCGGCGCCGGTCACGGTGATCTTCACGGGTTGCAATGCAGTCATGTGTGACATCCTTTCGACGGGGTACTCACCTTCCCACCCTAGTCCCGTTTGCCTCCGCCATGGGGTGTGATTTCACCCCCGAAATACCCAAGATCGCTGTACTTGAACTCCGCCTACATAGTTTTTCGGCATAGTGGTAAGGAGCTGGCAAAACCAGCCACCATTTCCTATGCGCACAAGGACGGGACTTTCATGACCACTGAAACCTCATCGGTCAACTCCGGCTCTGTCGAGCGCGTTATCGATGTTGCGATCGCGGAGTTTTCGGAGCACGGCTTTGCCGAGACCAAGCTAGAGTCCGTATCGAAGCTGTCTGGCATGTCCAAGCGCATGATCCACTACCACTTCGGCGACAAGAAGGGCCTCTACCAGCAGGCCCTCGCCGCCGCCGCCAAGCGCCTCAACCCGCCGGAGGGCAGCCTCGCCGTTGACTCTGCAGTCCCCGTGGAAGGCGTGCGCACGCTCGTGGAGTGGATGTTTACCCAACACGTAGCGAACCCCGAAGCCATCAAAATGATGACCATGGAGTCCTCACATAGTGTGCTGGACTCCTCGCAGGCGGTTATTGATGTCTCCGAGATTTCCCTCCACCTGGACAAACTCCTCCTCTTGGGCCAAGATTCAGGCGCCTTCCGCCCGGGGATTACCGCCAATGACATCTTCACTTTGATCGCCGCGTTGACGATGTATCGTGTGACCAATCACTCGATGATGAACAACCTACTGGACATCGACATGCAAAGCCCCACCAACACCGAGGGCATGCACCGCATGGCGGTCGACGCTGTCTTGGCCTTTCTCACCGCCAACATCCCCGACTCGGGCCACCAGTCCTACCTCACCCAAAGCGAGGCCGAAGTCGGAACCGAGGCCACCCCGCAGGACATCTACTCAACCGAGGCGGACGATAACCTCAACGTCTCCGCTGGGCTTTATGAGGACTAGCACCCCATCAGGACCACAGTAAAGAGATCCTCTGCGCTCAGCTTGTCCTAAAACACCAGGCAGCCACCCAACCTTGCGCACATAGAGCCCTACTACTCTGGTCTCTTTACGCAAAGGGAGTCGGCATCGCTTAGATGGCATCCGCCAAAGGGCACTTTCAGGCGTGAAAACGCCCTCTAGAGAGGATAAAAGGCATCTTCACGGCTGAAGATGCCTTGTATAAGATGCCCTGTGGCAGATGAGCGCCTAAGCGGATTCTTTCGCCTCATCCGAGTAGACGAACTCCGGCTCTCCCTCGCCCTTCACACAAGCCTCGGTGATGTGAACGCTGGAGATGTCCTCGCGGTCAGGCAAGTCATACATGACCGGAACTAGCAGCTCCTCCATGATGGCGCGCAGGCCACGCGCACCGGTCTTGCGCTCCAGCGCAAGCTCAGCGATGGCCTCCAACGCCTCGTCCTCGAAGTGCAGGTCCGCGCCATCCATGCTGAACAGGCGCTGGTACTGCTTGACCAGGGAGTTCTTGGGCTCCACGAGTACCTTGACTAGGGACTCGCGGTCCAGGTTATCCACCGTGGCCACCACGGGAAGGCGGCCGATGAACTCCGGGATGAGACCAAACTTGACCAAATCTTCCGGGCGCACCTGGGAGAAGAAGTCCACGGACTCCTTCTCATCCTTGGTTTCCAGCTTGGCCCCAAAGCCCACGCCCTTCTTACCCACGCGTTCAGAAATCACCTTGTCCAGCCCTGCAAAAGCGCCGGCAACGATGAACAGGATATTGGAGGTATCCAGCTGGATGAACTCCTGGTTCGGGTGCTTGCGGCCGCCCTGCGGCGGGATGGCCGCTACGGTGCCCTCCAGGATCTTCAGAAGAGCCTGCTGCACGCCCTCACCGGATACGTCGCGTGTGATGGATGGATTCTCCGACTTGCGGGAAATCTTGTCCACCTCATCGACGTAAATGATGCCGTGCTGGGCGCGCTCCACGTCGAAGTCTGCTGCTTGGAGCAGCTTGAGGAGGATGTTCTCAACATCCTCGCCGACATAGCCAGCCTCGGTCAGGCTCGTGGCATCGGCGATGGCGAAGGGGACGTCGAGAAGCCGTGCCAGGGTCTGCGCCAGGTAGGTCTTACCGGAGCCAGTCGGGCCCAGCATGAGGATGTTGGACTTGGCAATCTCGACGTCTTCATCCTGCGCCTTCTTACGGCGACTGTCCAAGCCCGCAGCTTCCTCCGCCTTGATGCGCTTGTAGTGGTTGTACACCGCCACGGACAGCACTCGCTTGGCCTGATCCTGACCAATGACGTACTTGTCCAAGAAGGCAGAAATTTCTGAGGGACGCGGCAGGCGCATCTCCTTCTCACTATCTGCCTCGGCCTGAGCTGCACCGAGCTCTTCCTCAATAATCTCGTTACAGAGCTCGATGCATTCGTCACAAATGTAGACGCCGCCGCCGGCGATAAGCTTCTTCACTTGCTTCTGGCTCTTTCCGCAGAAGGAACACTTGAGCAGGTCAGCGCTTTCTTGCATACGTGCCATGAAGGCCTTTCAACTCTTTTTCTCTGGGGTGTGTGCGGGTGGCGATTCTACTCCATCCTCCCCGCAGCCTTTGTTCCACTCTAGTAAACCACTCGGACCCCGGCGTCATTCCTAGCGAGACGGCGCGCCATTGAATTTAAAGCACCAGTTAATAGACATAGACAGAGCGGTTCATTAACTTACTTCGGGACTCCCCAACACCAGAAAGTTGTACATGGACATCCGCGAACTTATCGACCACTCCCCCATGAGCGCACGCCAATGGTTCATCATTGCCATCGCGCTCTACCTCAATGCCCTCGACGGCTACGACATGGTGGCGATGGCCTTCGGCGCAGGGTCTGTCGCGCAAGACTTTGCGCTGTCTGATTCCGCGCTGGGCTGGCTTCTCTCCTCCGCACTCATCGGCATCGGCCTGGGCTCCCTGTTTCTCGCTCCGCTTGCTGACCGCCTTGGCCGCACCAAGCTCATCACCGTCTCCCTCATCATTGATCTCGCAGGTCTCGTCCTCACCGCCCTCGCGCCTACCTTTGGCCTGCTCATCCTTTTCCGCCTCATCACCGGTATTGGCGTCGGCGGCGTACTCGTCTGCGTCACCGTGTTGGTGAGCGAATACTCCAACACTCGATTCCGCGGCCTCGCCGTGGCTATTTATGCCTCCGGCTATGGACTGGGTGCTTCCTTCTGCGGTGTTATCGCTTCCTCCTTCGATACCTGGCAGCCCATCTTCTGGGTCGGTGCAGCGCTCACTGTCCTTGCGCTGGTTCTCACCATCGCTGCGGTTCCGGAATCCGCGGATTTCCTCGCCGCTCGCGGCCGCATGGACAAGGTGCGTAGCATCGCCGCTGCCCTCGGTCTTCGGGGCGACGTCAGCGTGCGCCCACGCACTGAGCACACAACTTCCTACAAGGAGCTGGTGTCGCCGCAGTTCCTGCGCACGTCCATCAAGCTGTGGTTGGCGTTTAGCCTTATCATGTTTGCGTTCAACTTCACCTCGCAATGGACTCCGAAGCTGCTCACGGCTGAGGGGCTCACCGCACAGCAGGGCATCTTGGGCGGCATCATGCTCTCCTTCGGCGGTGCTATCGGCGCAGTTGTCTATGGTCTGTTCACCACGCGCATCGACGCCCGTCCCCTCCTCATCGCCTTCTGTGTCGTCTCCTCCGGCGTCCTCGTGGGATTCATTTATTCCTCCTCCGCTCCTTCCCTCATGTTTGCCCTCGGCGTGGGCGTAGGCCTGACCCTCAATGCCTGCATTTCCGGCCTCTACACTGTCGCCCCGGAGGCTTATCCTTCGGCGCTGCGCACCACTGGAACCGGTGCTGCCATCGGCATCGCCCGTGTGGGCGCTACCCTCGCACCCATCCTGGCCGGCTACCTGCTCGAAAGCGGCTGGACCCCAACCGGGCTGTACACCTTGGCCGGCGTCACAGCGCTCCTCGCGGCAGTCTCGCTCATCGGCGTGCGCGCCTACACGGGCTCCGCTACAGCAACTGCACCCCAGCCTGTCGCTGCCTAGACTGGGAGGTAGATTCCGTACCCACCTCATAGGAGCAGCACCATGTTTGACCTTCAGGATCAGGTAGCCATCGTCACCGGCGGCGCGGCCGGCATTGGCCGGGGGATTGTCAGCGCGCTGCGTGAGGCGGGCGCCACCGTTGTCATCGCGGACCTCAACCTCGAGGCCGCACAGAAAACTGCTGAGGACTTGGGTGCGGACGCCCTGCTTGCCGACGTCACCTCGCGCGACTCCATCCGCGCCCTCTACCGGGACGTCGTCAAGCGCTATGGCCGCATCGACATCGTCTGTTCTAACGCCGGTGTCTTCCCCAACTGCCCGCTCGAGGATATGACGGATGAACAGTGGGATGCCATGTTCGCCATCAACACGCACGGCACCTTCACCGTGGTACAGGAGGCGCTGCCGTACATGAAGAAGGCCGGATACGGGCGCATCGTCATCACGACCTCCATTACCGGCTCCCACACCGGCTACCCTGGCTGGGCTCACTACGGCGCCTCAAAGGCCGCGCAGCAAGGCTTTATGCGCTCGGCCGCCCTCGAGGTGGCCCGCGATGGCATCACCATCAACGGCGTGCTACCCGGCAATATCCTCACCGAAGGCCTTGAGGACCAAGGCCAGGACTACCTCGACCAGATGTCGCGCTCGGTCCCCATGCACCGTCTGGGCTCCCCGCGCGACATCGGTAACGCCGCGGCCTTCCTCGCCTCCCGCGAGGCCGGCTACATCACTGGTCAAACGCTCATCATCGACGGCGGCCAAATCCTCCCCGAATCTCCCGAGGCTATCCTGCCGCCCTACGAGGACTAAGCCTCCCTGCACGACGAAGCCCCGCCCCCGGAATCCTCCGGAAGGCGGGGCTTAGCGCTGGGGATTAGGCGTTGAGCTTGCGGTAATCAAAGACGGTGTCGATAAGACCGTACTCCACTGCCTCCTGGGCGGTGAGGATCTTGTCACGGTCGGTATCGAGGCGGACCTGCTCTGCGGTCTTACCGGTGTGCTCAGCCAAGGTCTGCTCCATAAGACGGCGCATACGCTCGATCTCGTTAGCCTCGATCTCAAGGTCCGAGACCTGGCCTTGGGTGCCCTGCGTGCGCGGCTGGTGAATCAGCACGCGAGAGTTCGGAAGGGCAGCACGCTTGCCCGGAGCACCAGCGGCCAGCAACACTGCCGCAGCCGAGGCCGCCTGGCCCAGGCACACGGTCTGCACGTCCGGGCGAACGTAGCGCATGGTGTCATAGATGGCCATGAGGGCGGTGAAAGAACCACCCGGGGAATTGATGTACATCGTGATGTCGCGGTCCGGGTCCTGAGACTCCAGAACCAGCAGCTGCGCCATGATGTCGTTGGCGGAGGTGTCATCAACCTGGGTGCCCAGGAAGATGATGCGCTCCTCAAACAACTTGGAGTACGGGTTGGTGGTCTTGGATCCCTGCGCGTTCTGCTCAATAAACTCCGGCAGAACGTAGCGGGAAGAAGGCATCTGAAGGTTAGACATTGTAATAAGGCTCCTTGTTCCCTAGTTGCTGATAGGACCGTTGACGGACTCGATGACGTGGTCGACGATTCCATACTCCTTGGCCTGCTGGGCGGTGAACCAGCGGTCACGGTCAGAGTCCTTGGTGATCTGCTCGAAGGTCTGGCCGGTGTGCTCAGCGATGAGCTCAGCCATCTCACGCTTGGTCTGCGCGAACTGCTCAGCCTGGATGGCGATGTCAGCTGCGGTACCACCGACACCAGCGGAAGGCTGGTGCATCATGATGCGCGCGTGCGGCAGAGCGTAGCGCTTGCCCTTGGTGCCGCCGGAGAGAAGGAACTGACCCATGGAGGCAGCCAGGCCCATGCCATACGTAGCCACATCGCACGGCGAGTACTTCATCGTGTCGTAGATGGCCATGCCCGCAGTGACAGAGCCACCCGGCGAATTGATATAAAGCGAAATGTCGCGAGTGGGGTCCTCGGCAGACAGCAGGAGGATCTGGGCGCAAAGCTTGTTCGCAATCTCATCATCGACCTGGGTTCCCAGGAAGATAATGCGCTCGCGCAACAGCCGCTCGTACACGCTATCGCTCAGATTCATACCCGTAGACGACGAGTTCATTGAAATCTTCTCAGACATTAGTGGTTCTCCTTCAAGTGAAGAATGCTTTAACTGGCCCCACCTTACCGGCATTCCTCTCAAACATGGCCTCTGTTCGCTATGAGCGTTGGGGCACAGCGCCAAAGGCACATACGGAAGCTGGGTTAACATTTACTCATGTCTGTTTCTGAGCTGTCCACCAGTACCCAGAACTATTTGAAAGCTATCTGGGGGCTAAAGGAATGGTCATCCGAGCCCGTTACCGCCACACTTATAGCGAAACAGCTGGGACTCAAGCTCTCCTCGGTTTCCGATGCAGTGCGCAAAATGGCGAAGCAAGGGCTCGTGTCACACACGCCCTATGGCTCTGTGGAGTTAACCGAACTTGGCAGGCAGTACGCATTGGTCATGGTGCGCCGTCACCGATTGCTTGAGTCTTTTTTGGTTCAAGCATTGGGCTACACCTGGGACGAAGTCCATGATGAAGCCGAAAATCTCGAACACGCGGTGTCTGACATGCTCATAGAACGTGTGGATAAGTTCCTTGATTACCCCACTAGGGATCCGCACGGCGATCCTATCCCTACGGTTGACGGACAGATCACAATCCCCAGTGCGCATCGCCTCACCGACAGCGGTGCACAATCGCAGGTGACCGTGGAACGCATTTCTGATTCCGACCCACAACTGCTGAAGTTCCTTGAAGAGCGCGGCATTGTCACTGGGGCTGTTCTTAGCACGCGCGAGGGAGCGCCCTTTTCAGATTCTCTCGAAATACAGGTGGCCGGCAGCACTCAGTGGGTAGTACTTGGACGCCCAGCTACCGACGCAGTGTTTGTAGCACACCACAACCTTTAGACCTTCCCCTTTGCATTAATCCTGCTCTCACCTGCCCTTTTCAAAACTACGTTAGACCGTAGTTGCAACTACGGCATTGCGTAGTTAGTCTTTTCGAATATCACCTATCCCACTTATGGCTAAGGCCAGGATGAGCAGGATTGCCATGTCAGACTCACCAGATTTGGTGTACTTTTCCAGCGTTTCAGAAAACACGAAAAGATTCGTCGAACGCTTAGATAGACCCGCGGTGCGCATTCCACTGCGCCCCAAGAAAACCGGGATGATCCAGGTATCACACCCGTACGTACTCATCGTTCCCACCTACGGCGGCGGCTCGCTCAAACGCGCAGTCCCCAAACAGGTCATCGACTTCCTCAATGACCCAATCAACCGCTCCTTTATCCGGGGCGTTATTACCTCAGGGAATACCAACTTCGGAAGTGCTTACTGCGTCGCCGGACGCATCATTTCCGCCAAGTGCCACGTACCGGAGCTGTATCACTTCGAGCTTCTCGGCACCCAGAGAGACATTGCCGCCGTAAAGCAGGGCCTTCAAAAGTTTTGGGAGCAGCAAAAGCAGCTAACGATGACACCCCATTAATCCCCCACAAGATGAAGAACACATCCGCATCACACAGATTGGAAAACACAATGTGGCCTCTCGATGCCACCCCCACACAGACTAATGGCGCTACGCCCCGCACCGCTTCAGCAGACAATGCCGGCGGTGTCGGCAAGCGCAAGAGCTACCACGCACTCAACGCGCAGCTGAACTTGTTCGACGCTTCTGGAAAAATCCAGTTTGACAAGGACATTCAGGCAGCACAAGACTATGTCACGCACCATGTCGCTCCCCGCATGCATCAGTTCGATTCCACCAAGCAACGCTTGGAATGGTTGGTTGATAATGAGTACTACGAGCGGGATTTCCTTGAGCTTTATGATGACGCCTTTCTGTGCGCCATGTATGACAGAGCTCATCGAGCTAAGCACCAGTTCCGCACCTTCCTCGGCGCATTTAAGTTCTTCACTTCATATGCACTGAAAACCTTTGATGGCTCCCGATTCCTAGAAGGCTACGAAGAACGCGTCGCCACCACAGCTTTATACCTTGCGCAGGGCGACGAAGAGCTCGCAGAAAAGCTGGTGGATGACATCATGACCGGACGCTTCCAGCCCGCCACCCCTACTTTTCTCAACGCAGGCAAAGCCCAGCGCGGCGAAATGGTCTCCTGCTTCCTCCTGCGAATCGAAGACAATTTGGAGAGCATTGGCCGCTGCGTGAACTCTGCACTGCAACTATCAAAGCGCGGTGGTGGAGTGGCCCTGTTGCTGAGCAATCTGCGCGAATCCGGAGCCCCGATCAAAAAGATTGAGAACCAGGCTTCCGGCGTAGTCCCAGTCATGAAGATTCTCGAAGATAGCTTCAGCTATGCCAACCAATTGGGCGCCCGGCAGGGCGCTGGAGCCGTCTACCTGCATGCGCACCATCCAGATATTCTTCGCTTCCTGGATACCAAGCGGGAAAATGCCGATGAGAAAGTCCGCATCAAGACTCTTTCGCTGGGGGTTGTTATTCCAGATATAACCTTCCGGCTGGCCAAAGAGAACAAGGATATGCATCTTTTTAGCCCGTATGACATCGCTCGCGAGTACGGCGTAGCCATGTCTGACATGTCCATCACCGAGTACTACGACGAGCTGGTTGCCAATCCGCGAATCTCTCACACGACCATTAAGGCCCGCGAGTTTTTCACCACGCTGGCTGAGCTTCAGTTTGAATCCGGATACCCCTACATCCTCTTTGAAGATACGGTCAACCGCGCTAATCCCCTCAAAGGACATATCAATATGTCCAACCTGTGTAGCGAAATCCTCCAGGTCAACACGCCATCGACCTACGGAGCTTCGGGTGACTACACCACCGTTGGCCAGGATATTTCCTGCAATCTAGGTTCGCTTAACATTGCGAAGGCTTTTGAATCGCCGGACTTCGGGGAGACCGTCGAAACCGCAGTGCGTGCCCTCACGAAGGTGTCAGACCTGACGAATATCGAAGCTGTTCCCTCCATCGCTCACGGAAATGCTTCCATGCATGCCATTGGTCTGGGCCAAATGAATCTCCACGGCTTTCTTGCTTCACAGCGTATTCCTTATGGCTGCGCCGAGGCACTGGACTTTACAAATATCTATTTCCTCACGGTGACCTACCATGCGCTCCGCGCATCCCATGCACTCGCGGTTGAAAAAGGTCAACGATTCACAGGCTTTGAAGAATCCACCTATGCCACTGGCGCCTACTTTGACAAATACATCGACCAAGACTGGGCGCCAGCCACTGAACACGTAAAACAGCTCTTCCATGAAGCAGGCGTGCAGATTCCTCAACGCGAGGATTGGCTACGGCTCAAGAATCAAGTGATGCGCGACGGCATCTACAACGCCTACTTGCAGGCAGTTCCACCCACTGGATCAATTTCCTACATCAATGACTCCACCGCGTCCATCCACCCAATTGCCTCCAAAATTGAAATACGCAAGGAGGGCCGCTTGGGGCGCGTGTACTACCCCGCGCCGGAAATGACCAACGACAACCTGGAGTATTTCGATGACTCCTACGCCGTGGGATACGAAAAAATCATCGACACCTACGCCATGGCCACCCAACACGTGGACCAAGGGCTTTCCCTGACCTTGTTCTTTACCGCTGATACCACCACGCGGGACATCAACAAGGCACAAATCTATGCCTGGAAAGCCGGAATCAAGACCCTCTACTACATCCGTTTACGCCAATCCGCGCTCCAAGGAACCGAGGTCGAAGGCTGCGTCTCCTGTGCTTTGTAGGAGCACGGTCCTCCCCCTTGTCCACAACCATTCACTCAGAAAGAAAGAAGCTATGTCTTCAACATCGAATAGTGCTGAACTAACTAGCATTTCAGTTACTCCGCCGAGCTACCGGCATGATCCTTCAGCCCGCATCCGCGCCATCAATTGGAACCGCGTGAGCGATGACAAGGATCTTGAAGTGTGGAACCGTCTCACCGCCAACTTTTGGTTGCCAGAGAAGGTCCCGCTTTCTAATGATCTCCCGGCGTGGCAGAAGATGACACCCGAGGAACGCAACCTCACCATGCGGGTGTTCACGGGACTCACCACCCTGGATACTGTCCAGGCCACCGTGGGTGAAATCTGTCAGATTCAAGATGCCCGCACCGAACACGAGGAGGCCGTGTATACCAATATCGCCTTCATGCAGTCAGTCCATGCCCGTTCATACTCTTCAGTGTTTTCTACCCTGAGCAGTACAAAGGAAATTGATGAAGCATACCGCTGGGCGGTGAATAACGACCTTCTCCAGGCACGCGCCAAGAAAGTGCTCGCGCACTATTTTGGGCCGGATCCACTCAAACGCAAGGTGTCATCGACGCTGCTTTCCTCGCTGCTTCTCTACGCGGGTTTCTATCTTCCCTTGCACTTTTCTGTCCACGCCACCCTGACAAATACGGCAGACATGATTCGCCTCATTCTGCGTGACAAGGCAGTGCACGGCTACTACTCGGGTTACAAATATCAGCGCGGTCTGGAATCCACGACCCCGCTACGGCAGAAGGAGATGCATGATTTCACCATTTCTTTGCTCGAAGAGCTTTATGCACTAGAGCTGGACTATTCCGGCGAGCTATATGAGCCTTTGGGACTCATGGATGATGTAGCCGTGTTCGTTCGCTATAACGCCAATAAGGCACTCATGAATTTGGGCTACCCGGATTATTTCCCGCCCGAAGAAACGGAAGTGAACCCAGAAATCCTCGCGGCCCTAGCCCCCGGAGCAGATGAGAACCATGACTTCTTCTCCGGATCTGGTTCCTCCTATGTCATTGGTACTGCTGAAGAAACGAGTGATGATGACTGGGATTTCTAAACCTTTTCCGCGACCAGACCAAGGAAGCTGGCTTGAGACCATCGCGCTTTTTGAAGCCATCCGCGAAGGAAACCAACCCGCAGCCATGCGGCTGTTGAATACATCCGCCGCACGAGAGGCCGTCCTCGGGGGGCTTCTAGGACTCATCGAACTGTACTTCCGCCATGAAGAAGGAGACAAAGTAGATGGCTTCCTCACCGCCGCCCACGCTGCCGGCCCACCACCGGCCTTTGGCTGCAAGCCTTTTCTCCCTTGACCACGTCTCCCTACACCCAACTAAGAAAGAAGGTTTACCATGACCACCCCACGTATCAGCGTTATCGTCGGCAGCCTGCGCCGAGAGTCATTTGCACGCAAGATTGCACACGAGGTGCTCACGATGATCCCTGAAGGCTACGAGGCAAACATCGTGGAAATCCGTGACTTGCCGCTCTATGACTTCGACTACGATGACCCCGCCGTCACGGACAAGCCCACTCCGGCTGAGTACACCACCTTTCGCGAGACCATCAAGAACTCGAGCGGGATCCTCTTCATTACGCCAGAGAACAACCGCACTATCCCTGCCTGTCTCAAAAACGCAGTGGACATCGGCTCTAAGCCCAACTCAGATGTGGCGTGGAAGAACCTTCCCGCAGGTATCATTAGCCACTCTGTAGGCCGCATGGGCGGCTACAGTTCACAGAAGAACCTTCGCCTCGCCCTGTCCTACTTCGATATGCCGCTCCCTGGTCAGCCCGAAGTATTTCTGGGCCAATCCCCCACCCTTTTCGAAGAGTCCGGACATCTCAATCAACGTACCGCAGACTTTGTCAAGGATTACGTTATGCGCTTCCTGCAGTTGACCGACGAGGCCTTTAGAGCCAAGAACGGCTAGCGGTATCCCCAGCCAACACACATCACGCCCTCTACGAAGTACTCAAAGACTCCTAGAGGGCGTTCACAATGACACAAACCCCGGATTCAGGCTCATCCTTGAGTTACCTGAATCCGGGGTTTCATGCGCGCTCGCCACCACACATGTGGCAGCAGCGCGTTACAAGCGGGAGATTACTTCTCCTCGGAAGCTTCTGCAGCGTCCTCTTCTTCGATTTCACCGAAGTACTGGTCAACGTCAACCTTGTTGCCCTCTTCATCGGTGACCTCGGCGCGGCAGATAGCCATAGCCAGGGCCTTGCCGCGGCGAACATCGGAGAACAGGTTGCCCAGCTGGTTGCTGGACTGCAGCTGCTGGATGAACTGGTTCGGATCCATGCCGTAGGACTGGGCGGTGAACAAGATGTGGTCGGTCAGCTCCTGCTGGGACACCTCCGGCTCCTCAACCTCAGCCAGGGAGTCGAGGAAGAGCTGGGTACGCACGGACTCTTCAGCGGACTTGCGGGCCTCAGCGTCGAACTCCTCACGGGTGGTGCCCTGCGCCTCGAGCAGCTGTGCCAGAGCCTTCTCGTCGTGAGCCATCTGGCCCATGACCTGGTGCAGCTGAGCGTGGACCTGCTCATCAACGATGGAGGTCGGCAGCTCGAAGGACACCTCATCGAGAGCGGCCTTCAGGACCTCATCGCGAATGTTGGCAGCCTGCTCGGACTTCTTGGTCTCCTCGACGCGAGTCTTGGTGTTCTCGCGCAGCTCGTCCATGGTGTCGAACTCGGACGCCATCTGAGCAAACTCGTCATCGAGCTCCGGCAGCTTGCGCTCCTTGGTCTGCTGGACGTGGACCTTGACGGTGGCCTCGTCGCCCTCGTGCTCACCGGACTGGATGGTGGTGGTGAACTCGTTGTCCTCGTCGGTCTTCATGCCGCGCAGAGCGGTGTCGAGGCCCTTGATGAGGTTGTCATCACCGATGCGGTAGGTCATGCCCTCGTGGGATGCTTCCTCCAGCTTGGTGCCGTCAACCTCGGTGGTGATGTCGATGACAGCGAAGTCACCGGTCTTCATCTTGCGCTTGGTGTCCTTGAGCTCACCGAAGCGCTCAGCAAGATCCTCGAGCGCCTTGTCGACGTCCTCATCGGAGATCTCGAGGGCCGGAACCTTTACAGCAATCTTGGAGAAGTCCGGAACCTCAAACTCCGGACGAACGTCTACCTCAGCGGTGAACTCGACGAAGTCGTTGTCCTCCAGCTTGGCGATGTCAATTTCCGGCTGACCGATAACCTTGAGTTCATTTTCCTCAACGGCCTGCTCGTAGCGGGAGGGCAGCATGTCGTTGACAACCTGCTCGAGGATGGGGCCGCGGCCGAAGCGGGCGTCGATAAGCTGGCGCGGCGCCTTGCCCTTACGGAAACCAGGGATGGAAACCTGCTGCGCGATCGCCGCGTAGGCCTGTGCAATTTCCTTGTCCAGCTCAGCGAACGGAACGTTGACGGTGAGCTTGACGCGGGTATCGCTCAGCTTGTCTACGGTGGTCTTCACGAGAAACTCTCCTGATTGTGAATCGTCTAAAAATGTAGTTAAGGGGCCTGGATGTATGTCCAGGCCCCCATACGTCGGGGCGACAGGATTTGAACCTGCGACCCCCTGCTCCCAAAGCAGGTGCGCTACCAAGCTGCGCCACGCCCCGTATGGTCGGCCTCTACGTTCGCCACGGCCCTGTGATGCAGGGCCCTGCCGCGCGTAGCTGCGCTTCATACTGGAGGCTAGTGTACCGATAGGCAATAACCTATCCCAACATAGGCCCCGGTTTAACCTCGTTCCAGCAGTTCAGCGCTAGTTTTCTTGAGCTAGAAATCGAAGTCAAAGTCAAACATACCACCATCTCCGCCGTCACCACCGAAGAGACCATCAAAGAGACCACCGTCGTCGCCGCCGGCATCCCCCATGTCGCTGCCAGCGTCCGCCATGTCTCCGCCGGCATCCGCGCCGCCGGCATCGACGCCGCCCCAGTCGCCACTTTCGGCCGCCGCTGCGGAGTAGCCCACGCCTGCCATACCGGCGAACATGGCGTTGAACATCATGGAGTAGCCCACCATCCACACGCCGGTGGTCAGCGCGTCAGCCCACCACGGGCGCGAGTACCAGCCGGCCGGAACCGGGCGTCCAGCAACGACACCGCCTGGGTAGTAGTTCGGAGTCTGCGCCGAGGCGCTTGGCGACGCCGTCAGCGTCTCCCCATTTGCCTCCACCGTCCGAGTCTCCGTCACCTTGCCTGCCTGGCGCTGGCCTTCCAGCGGTGGCAGCTCGGGGCCCGGATCCATGCCCATGATTTCGCGCGCGGCCGCCACATAGTACAGGCCTTCCAGCGCGGATTCGCGTGCCAGATGCGCCTGTTTTGCGGTAGTGGCCTGAGAAATCGCGGAGTTTGCGGCAGTAAAGCGCTCCGATGCATCCGCCATAGCTTGCTGAGAGGCAGTATCCGTTCCGCTTACGTTCATCACCTGGCCGCCGAGGCGCTCAGTCCAGCGGCGCGCATCCGCTATGGCGTCCTCAAAGCGCTGGGATTCTCGCAGCTCCTGCTGTTTCTTTCCGTTTCGCGAGGACAGGAACCAGGCACCGCCACCGGCGACGATGATTAGGAGCAACAAGGGGCTCACGTGTGCATCACTTCCATCACAAAATAGAGTTGTAGTCTCACCCACGTTAACGTCTCAGCCCCAGCTCTAGTTCCCGTTTTCGCATACTGGCGGGTGTGCGCTAAAGTAGACCGCACGCCGATTCATGCGCCTAGCGCGCAGAGGTTTCGGGGTTGTGGGAATGTCGTATAGTGGCTAATACCTCAGCCTTCCAAGCTGAAGACGCGGGTTCGATTCCCGTCATTCCCTCCAAGTGTCATTCCCTCCAAGAAAAAGCCGCACCGATCACCTAGTCTAGGTAGCCGGTGCGGCTTTAATCGATTTCATTCGCATGCGACTGGTCGCCCGTCTGGATGACCGCGTGGTGTGAATTTACTCCATCCGGTGTGTCAATGGAGGTGGTGCTAAAACGAAGAAACTCCCCAACGCTTCTCAAAAAAGGGAGCCGAAGCTACGCTTCTAGTTCTTGCCCCCTTTACGGCGTTGAAAGAAAAAGAACACGATTCCTACTATTACCAATAGAATAATTAGTGGCAATAGCTCAATTATGCCGAAGCTCATTTTCCCTCCTATGGTTTCATCTCAATACACGCCCAGGGAGAAGTTTCCCCGTTTATGGTGTACCTACCACAAACATCCGTGTTCGCCTTAAAGGTGTCATTGTTCAAATCGAACGAAATATAGTGGCCCGGAATATTAAACTGTGGGGGAATGGTGCAGTTTGGCGAGTTTCCATGACGTTCTTGGTGATGCCCTTGCGCATCCGTCCACTGAATGTCAAAAGAACCATTGCAGACGTTCGGGGGCCAAGGAGATTTTGGATCAAAATAGCCACGCCACCCTACCTGCGCGTAATTTGCATGTAAGCCGGTTCCGTTGACGTAGATAAATGCCCGGGAACCCACAATGCCCCCAGGGCCCGGCGTCTCCCCTAACGCGCTGTAATTTCCAAAACTGTCACCGGAAGGCACTTCCGCATACCGTCCATCAGTGCCGCTTTGCTCCCCCTTTGGGACATAACGATAGCTTTCGGGAGTTACGGAAGCTACATCACCCGCTGACGCCAAGGCAGGAAATTCGGCAGCACAGATAGCACTTACAGAAAAAGTCACCGCCGACAAAAGTGCGACCGTTAACGCTTTAGACCTCAAGATAGTTCTCTCCTTATCGTCGAACGCATCAAGCAACGTTTACTTGATACTAATTTGCAATAGTAGCCGGGCGATCTAGCTCTCACTGCAAAACATTAAAAAATATTGATGCGCACCCCTATATAGGTGGTGCGCATCACAAAGCCCACCACCCTTCCAGTATCTATCGGGTCCCGTCCTGCGAATTAGACACACTTTTGCCTATTACCTCTGATTCTCTACTTCTGCACGGATGACCAAGCCCTGCGTAGAGTGGGCCGCATGACTGTACCCAATATCGAACTCAACGACGGCAACGCTATCCCCCAGCTCGGCTACGGTGTCTTCAAGGTTGACCCCGAGAAGACCGAAGAGCTGGTTGCGGAGGCACTGAAGGTGGGCTACCGGCACATCGATACCGCCGCCATCTACGGCAACGAGGAAGGTGTAGGCCGCGCGATTGCCAACTCCGGCATCCCGCGCGAGGAGCTGTTCATCACCACGAAGCTATGGAATGACCGCCAGACCGATGCGGCAGCAGCCCTCGACGAATCTCTAGAGAAGCTCGGCCTCGACTACGTGGATCTCTACCTCATCCACTGGCCGTGCCCAGAAAATGACACCTACGTGGAGGCGTGGAAGCAGCTCATCGAGTTGAAGAAGGCTGGCAAGACTAAGTCCATTGGTGTTTCCAACTTCGAACTTGAGCACCTAGAAAAGCTGGAAACCCAAACAGATGAAACCCCCGTGGTTAACCAGGTGGAGCTGCACCCCTACCTGCAGCGTTGGCGCGAGCTCGACGCCTTCCGCGCTCACAAGGTGAAGATCGAGGCGTGGGGCCCGCTGGGCCAGGGCAAGACCGACCTATTTGAGCTGCCGGAAATCACCGATCCCGCCGAGAAGTACGGCGTCTCCCCCGCTCAGGTGATTATCCGCTGGCACCTGCAAAATGACGTCATCGTGTTCCCGAAGTCCGAAAACCCGGATCGCATTGCGCAAAACTTCGACGTTTTCGGCTTCGAGCTTGATGAATCCGAGATGGCTGCCATCACCGATCTCGACCTCGGGGAAGAGGGCCGCGGCGGCAGCCACCCCAAGGAAATGAACTACTAAGCCTCCGGCAGCTCCGGCGGAATGTTGGTGCGCTCGTACTCGGCAAGAATGTCGATGCGGCGCTGGTGGCGCTCGGCGCGGGACCACTCCTGATCCAGGAAGGCATCCACAATCGCCAGCGCCTCCTCCTCGGAGTGCATGCGGCCACCAATGCCGATGAGCTGAGCATTATTGTGCTCGCGGGCTAGACGGGCGGTCTCGGGGGACCAGGCCAGGGCACAGCGCGCGCCCTTCACCTTGTTCGCGGCGATCTGCTCGCCGTTTCCGGAGCCGCCGAGCACGATGCCGAGAGATCCCGGATCGTTGACGGTCCGCAGGGCGGCCTCGATGCAGAATGCCGGGTAGTCATCCTCGGCGTCATACTCGTGGGCTCCGCAGTCAATGACGTCGTGGCCCTGCTTCTTCAGGTGTTCGGCAATGACGTTCTTCGTCTCGAACCCTGCGTGGTCTGCTCCTAAATAAACGCGCATGGCCCACATCCTACCGGTCGGCGAACACACCCGCCGACCCGTTTTAGCAATAACTCAAAATTGATATGGTGGGGCACGTCTACTCCCAAGGAAGGACCCCACTATGTCCATGAACACTCGTGTTTGTGTCCTTTACGTCGGCGCAATCCTTGTCGGCGCCGGTTTGTTCGCCGCAGGTTTCTTCACGGAACGCGGCTTCCTCCGGGCCCTGGTCATGGCGGTCGTGATGACCGTGGCTCACCTCGGGGTGGGCGCTTGGTGGATAGCCCAGAAGCCACACCGTGCGGCTGGGATCACCGCTGGTGTGCTGGCACTCCTCGCAGGCGCTTCATGGGCTACGTGGGTAGCCGCCGAGTGGGAGGAATACCAGGCGCAGAGCTATCTGCCCATCATCAACATCGCGGGACTTCCTGCTTTCGTGCTCACCCCCATCGTCCTCGGCTGCGTCATCGCGGCGGCAATGCGCAACCGCACACGTTAAACCTGAGGAGCTTCGGTGCGGGAGCGCTTGAGCTCGAAGAAGTACGGGAACTGGGCGAGGCGCACGGAGGCGTCGAAAAGCTCGCCGGCTTCCTCGCCGGTGGGAACACGGGTGATGACTGGGCCGAAGAAAGCGGTGTCACCGAACTTCACCACTGGGGTACCCACTTCATCGCCGACCTCGGAGATGCCACGGTTGTGGAACTCGCTAAGCTTCTCATCCATCTCCTCGGTGTTGGCTACGGAGGCGAAGTCGGCGGGGAGGGAGGCGTCGCCAAGCGCCTGCTTGATGATGTCGTCGTAGGCGCCGTAACCCTTCTTGCCACCCTGGCCTTCGGTGTGGATGCGGGTGCCCATCGCGGTGTAGAAGGCGTCAAGCTTCTCCGGGGCTTCCACGGCAATCTTGGCCGCCACGCGCGCCGGGCCCCAGTTCGCCTCCATCATCTTCATGTACTCCGGATCGAGGTCACGGCCCTTGTTGAGCACAGACAAGGACATCGGCTCAAAGGTCACCTCAATATCGCGAACCTTCTCCACTTCCTTAATCCAACGCGAGGTCAGCCACGCGAAGGGACAGGAGCAGTCGAACCAGAACGTGACGGATTGAGCCATAGTAAATCTCCTTTGCTTGTACGGTCTGTGGCACCCCACTCTAGGCGCGTGACTACGCTGGTGCAGAGACTTAAACCATCGACAAACGGGAGTAACCTTTATGACCTCGATCAACCTCACCCGCGAGGAAGCCCAGCAACGCTCGGCCATGCTGGAGGTAGAGCACTACGACGTTGCCCTCGACCTCACCGAAGAGGAGTTTTTCACCTCCACCACCGTTGTTAAGTTCCGCGCTACGAAGGCGGGCTCGACGTTTATTGACCTGCGCGGTGATGAGCTCCTCGAGGTTCGCCTCAACGGTGCTCCCCTGCCCACCAACGCTTATGACCCGACCTACGGTGTCCCGCTATCGGGCTTGCAGGTCGCGGACTATGAGCTCAAGGTCGTGGCGAAAATTCGCTACTCCCGCACCGGCGAGGGCCTGCACCGCTTCGTCGACCCGGTCGACGGTGAGACTTACCTTTACACCCAGTTTGAAACTGCCGATGCCAAGCGCGTCTTTGCCTGCTTTGACCAGCCGGATCTGAAGGCCACCTACTCATTGTCCTTCGACATCCCGGAGCACTGGACGGTGATCACCAACTCCCCCATCACGCGTGAGGGCAACACCGTGTTCGCTACGGTGGACTACCCGCTTTCTACCTACCTGATTGCACTGTGCGCGGGCCCTTACGTCGGCGTGACGGACACGTGGACCGGCACGCTAGCGGAGCACCCGGAGGGCTCGCCCGCACAAACCGTTGAAGTACCGCTGGGGATTTACTGCCGCCCGTCGCTGCTGGACTCCCTCGACGCCGAGCGCATCTTCACAGAAACCAAGCAGGGCTTTGATTTCTACCACCGCAATTTCGGCTTTGCCTACCCCTTTGGCAAGTATGACCAAATTTTCGTGCCGGAGTTTAACGCTGGCGCCATGGAAAACGCCGGCTGCGTGACTATCCGCGATGAGTACGTGTTTACGTCCAAGGCTTCGCACTACAAGTACGAGCGCCGCGCGGACACCATCCTCCACGAGCTGGCCCACATGTGGTTCGGTGACCTGGTGACCATGCAGTGGTGGGATGACCTGTGGCTTAACGAGTCCTTCGCCACCTGGTCCGCCGCCATTTCCCAGGCGGAGGAGACCCAGTACGATACCGCGTGGGTAACCTTCGCCAACGTCGAGAAGGCCCGGGCCTACCAGCAGGACCAGCTGCCCACCACGCACCCGATTTCCACGGATGCATCTGATATTGAGACCGTGGAGCAGAACTTCGACGGCATCACTTACGCCAAGGGTGCGTCGGTACTTAAGCAGCTGCAGGCCTATGTGGGCCGCGAGAACTTCTTCGCCGGGGTTCGCCGCCACTTCCAGGAGCACCAGTGGTCGAATGCCACCTTTGGGGATTTGCTACGCCATCTGGAGGAGGCCTCTGGGCGCGATCTGTCCTTCTGGGCGCAGCAGTGGCTCAAGACCACGGGAGTGAACACGCTCAGCGTGGCGTTGGAGACGGACGAGTCCGGGGCCATCACCCAAGCCCACCTCACCCAGTCGGGCGATACTCTGCGCACACACCGCGTCGCTATTGGCGTCTACGCCCTCCAGGGTGAGAAGGTGGTGCGTACCGACCGCATCGAGATGGATATCGACGGCGCCGCCACCGAGATTCCGGAGCTTGTGGGCCGCGCGCTTTGCGACGTCCCCTTCGTTTTTCCCAACGACGATGACCTGACCTACTGCCTCATCGATCTGGATGCGGGTTCCCTGCAGTTCCTACTGGAGAATGTTGAGAAGTTCGAAGATCCTATGGCCCGCACCCTGTGCTGGTCCACCGCATGGGAAATGACCCGTGCGGGATCCATGCGCGCCCGCGACTTCGTGGCGCTCGTTGCCCGCGGTGCGGAGGCTGAGACTGAGCTCGCGGTCCTGGAGCGCATCCTCTCCCAGGCCGCCACCGCCCAGTCCACCTATGCCGATCCGGAGTGGGCGAAGGAGGACACGCAGCTTGCTCGCGCTCTCCTGGCAGGCGCCCACACTGACGATGCGGAGAGTTCCATCGTCTTCACCCAGGCGCTCGCCGGCATTAAGCTTCACGACGCCTCCCGCGCCTTCTTCCAGGAGCTCCTTAAGACCTCTTCGGATGCGGGCCTGCGCTGGAAGGCACTCACCGCGCTCATCGCCGATGGCTCGCTTGCCGACGTCACCGGCCCCGAGCACGCCGGCGCCGCCATGACAGCTGTAGCCGAGGAGCTTCAGCGCGATAACACCGCGACGGGCTACCAGGCTTCGCTCAAGGCGCTGGCTGCGGTGAACACCGAGGACAACAAGCGCGCGGTATGGGACGAAATCGTCGCTGGTGAGTTGGGTAACCGCGACTTGGAATCGAAACTAGCCGGCCTGACCTTTGTCGGCTCCGACGAACTCCTGCCGAGCGCGGAATTCTTCGATGTAGCGGAGAAGATCTGGTCCGCACAGTCCAACGAGATTGCCCTGACCACGGTGACTGGGCTGTTCCCGCGCTGGGATGTCAGCCAGGAGACCCTCGACCGCGCCGATGAGTTCCTCTCCCGCGACCTACCGGGCGGCCTGCGCCGCGCCGTGATGGAGCAGCGCGACCGCACCGCCCGCGCCCTGCGCAACCGCGCCGTCGACCGCGGCTAAGCATGTTCACCCCGCAACCAGGAACTTTCTTCCTCCGGTTGCGGGGTTGCGGGTGCTGTTTTAGTCTCTGTGTCCATGGGGGATATTGAGACCTACATCCACCTTCGCAATTCGGGGATTGCGCTCGTGGAGAATGCATCCAGCTCACCCGACGAGCTCCGCGCGCTCGGCGCCGACGCGTCTGACGCCG
Organism: Corynebacterium singulare; assembly: GCF_000833575.1. NCBI lineage: Bacteria > Bacillati > Actinomycetota > Actinomycetes > Mycobacteriales > Corynebacteriaceae > Corynebacterium > Corynebacterium singulare. Next base: position 2,213,762 of record NZ_CP010827.1, read on the forward strand.
CAGAACTAGCCCACCTGCACCGCACCTACTTCGGCCCCACCCGCTTTAGCGGCAAACAACGCAAAGCCCGCACCGCCGCCCAAACCCAGAAACACAGCCTAGCCACCCTCTCCCTGATTGAGTCCTACACCGCCAAAGTCAAAAAAGACCTCGACGCCTGGAACCTCCGCATCAAACTCGCCGGCACACCCGCACACAAAATCCGCGAAGTAGCCACCACACGCCTCAAAGAACTGCGCCGCAAACGCACACCCAAACCCGGTGTCAGGTTCACCTACCGCTCCACCGGCCCGAACTCCATGACGATCACCGATGACGCCACCGTCATCGCCGATATCCGCGGCACCCTCGAATCCGTCAACAAACACAACCTCCTCGACGCTGCACGCACCGTCATCGTCACCGGCGGTGTGGGCACTAAACCCGCCGTGCATGCCCAAGTCGTAGTGACATTGGACGAATTCGATCGCATCATCAACGGCGACGGTGACGAGATTGAGTTACAGCTGACGAATGGTGCGCGCATGACCGGGGCAGAATTCCTGTCCTATAAATTCGCCTCCATCGGGTATGCCACCATCGTCCACCCCGTGGAAGGACCCATTAACTCCTACCGCACCGAACGCAGTGCCAGCTGGAAACAACGCCTCACCCTCTGTGCTGAAACCCAAACCTGCTCCAGGCCCGGCTGTAACAAACCCGCTGATTACTGCCAGGTTCACCACATCATCCCCTGGCAGGCCGGCGGCTACACCAACATCAAGAATCTGACCTTCCTGTGCGCCTACCACAACGGCATTAACGACGATGACCCACAAAGACCTACCGGGCGCGGCTACATGTACCGGCTTAATACCGGAGTGTCCTTCATCCCGCCCTGGGGTGCACCGATCACCGCAATGCCGGAATACCAAGAGGCAGTAGCTAGACTCAACGCCGAAAAAGCTGCCGCAAAGACACCGGCCACAACACAAGCCCCCGGCCCACCATCCAGACAAAGCGATACGACACCAGCTCAGCCACCAGAACAACCACCTCCCGACGGCAGCTGACCAGCCACCACACTGCAAGCGCAGAAATCGCTTCCATCGCCTGCACCAAAGGCGCACCCGATAGAAGAACCCGTCAACCACACAGCGTTGACGGGAATATCGGCGATCCTTAAAAGAATTTACCCCCAACTAGAGCAAAGTTGACGGGACACCTTGGTGATCCCCGACCATGCTCCAATCGCTACCGCCGAGAGGCAACGACAGCGTGATTCCTAAGCTCTTAAAGAGCGAAACCCGCCAACCGGATAGTGGTTAGCGGGTTGCCCATCGTGCGCATCCACATTGCCAGCGGGCATGATCGTATGGCAGCCCATGCTGGTGCGCAGACTCATACTGTCTAATCGAGGGTCGGTGTGGGATCCTCGCCAATAACGACCTCCACCGTGGCTGCATCAGGGCGCAGGGTCTCTTCCAGCTGAGCGGCAACGACGCCACCCTCTGCCTTGATGGTTCGGGTTATGCGCAAGACCGGCTGGTTGCGCCCAACGGCCAGGGCTTTCTGCTCCTCCGTGCGGGCGGTGGCAGCCACGAGGGAATCGCGTTTAAACACTGGTGCCAGACCGAGGTCTGTTAACAGCTCGGTCAGCGGCTTCTGGACGTCCTCTTCCGTGAGGCTCGGTGCCAAGGCCTGTGGGATAAGGAGCGTGGAGGCCATGATGGGCGAGCCCGCCGAAACCTGCACCGTGCGGCACTCCCACACGGAATCACCCTCCTCAATGTCAAAGGTGGAAGCAAGGTGTCCGGGCGCATCAATGAACGTCAGCGACAGCACCCGAACTTCCACATCGAGGCCATGCTCACGCAATTGGTCGAGGGCGCTGCGCCCGCTCGTCAGGCTCAGTGCCGGCGGAGTGGCGCGCACAAACGTGCCACCAGCGCGCCCGCGTTTGCGATCGATAAGTCCTTCAATCTGCACGATGTCCAATGCGTGGCGCACGGTCATGCGCGCAACCTTATATTCTTGGACCAGCTCCCTCTCCGTGGGGAAACGGTCACCGGGCTGCAGCTCACCGGATTCAATCTTGCTCCGCAGCGAATCCGCGATCACCAAATAGGCGGGGCGGCGGCGTTGAGAGTTTGACACGCCTCACAACTGTACAGCGCCCCGCAGTTTTCGCATCTCGAGAGCGAAAGCTACTTCCGCTGGTTCAGCTCGATGCGCGGGCGCACGCGAATCTCGGTGAGCTGAGTCGTTGGGCCAGCATCGACGGTGGCACGGATGGCCTTCGCCACCTCCACCGGGGCGATGACATGCTCCGGGTTGTAATCCTGCAAGCCCTGCAACATCGGGGTATCCGTCGGCCCCGGCGCGACGGTGGACACGCGGATACCAAGTTCGCCGAGACGGAGACCATCAGCAAGTGCGTACAGAGCGTGCTTCGTCGCAGCATAGATGACGTTGTCGCCATAAGAGTGGATGCCGGCACCGGAGTTGATGAACACCGCAAGGCCTTCCGCTGCACGCAGTGCAGGCAGAAGCAGGCGGGTCAGCTCCGCCGGAACGTGGACGTTGAGGTCCATCTGTCCGCGCCAATCCTCCGGGCGAGCGCTCTCCACCGACTGCTTCTCGGCCCGCGCGGCGGCGTGAACGAGCACATCGACGCGGTCCAGGTCGGCGAGCTCTCCGGGAAGCGCTGCCTCGTCGAGAAGCGCCAGCAAATCGATGCTCACCGGCACGATGTTCTCTGCCTCCGGCAGGTCCGCAGCGCTACGGCCCAAGGCAAAGACGCGGTGATCACGCGCAAGGTCCTTGATAATTTCCGCACCCATGCCACCGGTAGCCCCGGTGACGACAGCAGTCTTCAACATTATTTTTCTCCTTCAGTTAACGGAAACGCTTCGGCACATCGGGCTCGCCCAGCGTCAGCATAAGGCGGTTGGCCCAGTTGAAAAACGCGGAGGAGTTGATGACGTCAATAATCGCCAGGGTATCGAAACCCGCCTCACGGAGACCTTCCACGTGGGAGGCAGCGAAAGTGAAAGGCGAGGAAGTCAGGGCCAGGGCGGCGTCACGGATGGCGGACCACTGTTCCGTGCCCAGGTCAGCGTCTACGCCTTCCTCAAGCAGGCGGTCGATCGCCGCAGCGTCACCGCCTTCCTCCTTAGAGCGCTGCTGGTGCACCGAGGCGCAGTACTCGCAGCCGTTGAAGCGGGAGACCACGGTGGCGGCAAGCTCGCGCTCAGCGCGGCCGAGGCCGCCGTCGGTGTTGTAGAAGATATCCAGGTCAGTCTTCGTGCGCGCCTTGAGCGCAGCCGGGTCGCGAGCCAGCAGGCGGAAGTACTCCATGTCGATGCGCTCGGGCTTGATGAGGGCGTCGCGCTGCGCGTCCGTGAACTCCTCCTTCGGCTGCGGTGGCACCCACGGTTTCCACCCCAGGGAGTGGGCCACGAAGCGCTGCGGCTTGACGACGTCCGGCGCCAACGTCCCCTCCCCCGGTTCCCACTCTGGGGTCTGGGTGGGGCGCGGCGCCTCAGTCACGGCTGCGGGCTGCGCGGTGCCGGCCAGAACGGCCAGGCCGTGGGCCACGCGCAACTGGAAGGACAGAAAGCTCACGAGCTGGCCCAGCGTCACAATGTCATCATTGGACCAGCCAGCCGCCTGCAGGTGGCCGATCGCTGCTGGGGAGGCGTCCTTGGGGTGGAAGGACAATAGGTGGGCGAAGTCGAGAGCGGCGGCTAGGCGCGGGGAGCCATTGAAAAGCGTGAAGCCTCCACCGGAGTACGGGCCAGTGGTGATACCGCGCTCGACCGCGCGGGCAACCTCGGCGGCAAGCTCCTCGGATTCCTCCTCGAGCAAGTCGGAGTAGAAAGACTGTGCACGCGGTACCTGGTAAACGCCTGCCACGAAGGTAGCGATGGCGTAGCGCTCTGCGTAGCTGAAGGTGCCGGACTCCGCTGGTTCGAGGAGCGCGGCGAAGGAGGCCTGCGCGTTGTCTTTGGCTTCCGGGCGGCGCTCGCGCAGTTGGGACACGTCGCCGGCGTCGGCCAACAGGTCAATGATGTCTGCCATGAGTAATCCTTTCTTTTTGCACCCAGGCTACAGGCCCAGGTTGAGGTCGCCGGCGCGGTAGCGCGAGCCGGGGATAGCCTCGATGAGCTGGCGGGTAAAGGGCGACTGCGGGTTGCTGAAGACCTCCGCAGTGGGCCCGGATTCGACTTGCTTGCCGTGGGAGAGAACGGAGACGGTGTCGGAAATCTGGTTGACCACGGCCAGGTCATGGGAGATGAAAATGTAGGTCAGGCCGAGTTCTTCCTGTAGCTTTCCGAGGAGGCGCAGGATCTGTGCCTGCACGGTGACGTCGAGGGCGGAGACAGCCTCGTCGAGGATGACCAGTTCTGGTTCCACGATCATGGCGCGGGCAATAGCCACGCGCTGGCGCTGGCCGCCGGAGAGCTCGCTCGGGCGGCGGTCGTAGAAGTCAGGGTTAAGCGCGACGAGTTCCAAGAACTCCTGAGCCTTAGCCTTTGCTGCGCTTGCACGCGCCCCCTTCAAGTTCCGCAAAGGCTCCGCCACCGTCTGCCCAATCGACTGCTTCGGGTCCAAAGAACCGTAAGGGTTCTGGTACACGAGTTGGATGTTGTTGCGCTCGGCGCGCAGCTGTTTTCCACGCAGGCCCACGATCTCGCGGCCACCGACGGTGATGGACCCTTCGGTCGGGGTGTTGAACATGGCGATGCTGCGCCCGGTCGTGGTCTTGCCGGAGCCGGACTCGCCCACCAGCGCGTGGGTCGACCCCTTGGCAACGGTGAAGGAGATGTCATCAACGGCAGTGAAATCACCAAAACGCTGGGTGAGGCCTTCGACGCGCACGAGCGCCTCGCGGTCGCCGAGGGCGGCGCGGGCGCTGACCGTGCCTACGTCTGCGAGGGTGAGGGAGGGGGCGTCGGCAAGCAGGCGCTTGGTGTAGTCGTGGTGTGGGTTGGTAAGCACCGTGGCGGCAAGACCCTCTTCGCGCAGCTGACCGGCCTCCATAACGACAACGCGGTCGGCGCGGTCACCGGCCACCGCGAGGTCGTGGGTGATGAAGAGGATGCCCATGCCGAGCTCGGCGCGCATGTCATCGAGGAGGTCGAGGATGATTTTCTGCACGGTGACGTCGAGGGCGGAGGTCGGTTCATCAGCGATGATGAGGTCCGGTTCCAACGCCACTGCAGCGGCGATGAGCACGCGCTGCTTCATGCCGCCGGAGAGCTCATGCGGGTACTGCTGGTAGCGGCGTTCAGGGTCGTCGATGCCGACGCGCTCAAGCAGCTCCAATGCGCGGGCCTTGCGCTCGGCGGCGCTGCCCACGTGGTGGATGGTGAGCCCCTCTTCCACCGAGGCACCGATGGTCTTCAGTGGGTTGAGGGAGTTGTTCGGGTCCTGCGGGATGAGCCCGATGCGTCGACCACGCAGCTCCCGCCACTCGCGGCGGCTCAGCGAGGTGATGTCGCGGCCGTCGAAGGTGATGGTGCCCGCGTCGATGGTGGCGTTCGACGGGAGCAGGCCGATGGCGGCCATGGCGGAGGTGGTCTTGCCGGAGCCGGACTCACCAACGATAGCGGTCATTTGCCCCGGGTGGACCTCCACGTTGACGCCCTGGACGGCGGGAACATCGCCCTTCGCGGTGGTGTAGGAGACGTTGAGGTCCTGCACGGTGAGCAGGGGCTGTGCTGAGTTCTTGGGATCAGACATTCTAGGCCTCCACAGGGAAGTTTTGGGACAAGCGGTTGGCGGACATCACCACGGCCACCAGTGCGATGCCGGGCAGGATGATGAGCCACCAGGCGGTGGCCATAAAGTCGCGGCCCTCGGCAATGATGAGGCCCCACTCTGGGGTGGGCGGCGGAGCGCCGTAGCCCAGGAAGCCCAGGATGGACAGTTGCAGGATGGCGGTGCCGAACTGCAGGGTGGCTAGGGCGATGACCGGGGTCAGCGAGTTGGGCAGGATATGGCGAAGCAGCACCGTGGTGCGGGTAGCACCCGCGCCGTAGGCGGCCTCGATGTACTCGGCGTTGGCCACGGTGATGACCTGTGAGCGGGCCAGACGAGCAAAGGTGGCCACGGAGGTCGCACCCACGGCTACCGCCGCTTGAACCGATCCGAAGCCCAGCACAATGATGATGGACAGCGAGAGCAAAATGCCGGGGATGGAGAGCAGAACGTCGACGACGCGCATAAGGATGGTGTCGACGACTCCCCGCAGGGAGCCGGCCAAAAGGCCGATGAGGGTACCGACGACGAGTCCCACAGCCACGGCAATGAGCGCGCCCAGCAGAGACTGGCGGGCGCCGTAGACCACGCGGGCATAGAGGTCACGTCCCACGGCGTCGGTGCCCATGAGATGGCCATTCTCGCCCGGCGCGAGCAGGGCGACGTCGGTGCCGGCGTACGGGTCGGCGGAGGTAAACAATCCCGGCACGAGCGCGCCGAGAAACGCCACGGCGAGGATGATGATGGCAATAATCGAGCCCGGCGCGAGCCAGGGGTTGCCGTGGCTCGTAGCGCCGCGGCGATGAGCACGGCGGGCTTTGGTGTGCATCAGGGTCATGAGCGCACGGTCCTTTCTTCAGAGCTGGCGGTCGGGTCTGCGGTGCTGGTCGTACGGAAGGCGCGGGCGGCCGGGCGATTGGTGGAGCTGGGGCGCAGGCGCGGGTCGAGCACCGGGTAGAGGAGGTCCACGACGAGGTTGATGATGATGTAGGAGGTCGCGGCAATAAGTACCACGGCCAAAAGAACCGGGGTATCGCGGTTAGCCACGGCCTGAGCTGTCATGTAGCCCAACCCGGTGCGGCCAAAGACGGTCTCCGTCACCACGGCCCCGCCGACGAGCTCACCGAAGAGCAGGCCCGCCATGGTCAATGTCGGCAGCAACGAGTTACGCAGGATCGTGCGCCAGAAGATCCACGACTCCGAGGCACCACGCGCCCGCACCGCTTGGACAAAGGGGCGCGACTGCGTCTCATCAATAGAGCGGATCAGCACCTGGATGAGCGGAGCAGTCATCGGCACGGCCAGCGTGAGCGTGGGCAGGATGAGGCCCTCCACGCTGCCAGGCTCAATGATGCGCACCCAGCCGAGCTGGAAGGAAAAAACCTGGATGAGCAGGATACCGATCCAAAATCCCGGCAGCGAGACCATGAGGGAGGGCAGGCCGCGGAAGAAGGTCGCGATACCTCCCAAGCCCGGAAGCGTTGCCAGAAAGGCCACGAGCACGGCCACGATGATGGCCAGGCCAATGGCGCAGGCGGCGAGGATGAGGGTGTGGGGGAGGGCGTCGGCAATGAGCGTAGCCACCGGCGCACCCGACTGCGTGGAGTTACCAAAATTACCGGTGAGGAAGCCACCGAGGGCGGTGAAGTACTGCACCATGAGCGGCTTGTCGACGCCCATCTCCTCCCGGATAGCGTCAATCTCCGCCTGGGACAACCCCAGGGCGGGATCGCCGAAGCGCGACTGCACTGCATCCGACGGCAGCGCCGAAAGGAGGAAGAAGGCCACAGTGTAGGTAATAAGCAGCACGATGAGCGCTTGCCCGATGCGGCTGAGAATCTGGCGAGTAGTCATTTATTCCTCCTCCTCATTCTTTGCCGCGCCCTGCGGCTCGGCGTCGATGCTGACCTCGTAGAACCACGGTCGCGCCACCGACTCCGGGCTAAAGCCCGACACCTCCGGGCGCACGGCGTAGACCACGGGTTCCTCAAAAAGCGGCAGGGCGTAGGCCTGCTCGGTGATGTAGTCCTGAACCTTCTCCGTGGCCTTGACTCGGCCTTGAGTATCGGGGGTGTCGAGGACGGCGTCGAGAAGCTGCTGCAGGTGGGCGTCGATGGGGTTGCCCTCGTCATCCTGATTGAGGAAGGCATCGCGATTATTGATGCCATAGAAGGAGGTGATGACGTCGTAGTCCGCGCGGCCGACCATCGAGTGGTACATCTGCACCTTGGTGATGTCCTTGGAGTCTGCGTTCTGCGTGGCCTGGTCACCGGCGTTGACCTGAATGTCAATGCCAATACCGCGCAGCTGATCCTGGACCATGGTCATGACCTCCTTGGAACGCGGCTGCGGCAAGGCTGTGTTGGTGCGCAGGCTCAGGCGCTTACCGTCCTTGACACGGATGCCGTCCGGGCCCGGCTCCCATCCGGCTTCGTCGAGAAGCCTGCGCGATTCCTCCGGATCAAAGGTGTAAGCCGCGGACTGATCCTTATAAGCCAGACCGGTCTGCGCCACGGTCGAGGTGGCCAGCGGGTAAGAATCGGAGAAGAGCACGCGGAGGATTTCCTCGCGGTCGACACCGTGGATAATCGCCTCGCGTACGCGCTTATCTCTGAGCAGCGGGTGGTCGAAGCGGAAGGCGAACTGGTTGTTCATCGAGTTCGTACCGCGCGAAACAATGTTAATGCCCTGCTCTTCAAGCAGCGATTCCTGCGGGGCGGAAATCTGGCGGGCAATATCGGCCTGGCCGGAAACAATTGCGCCGGTGCGCACGGACTCTTCGGCGGCGAGGATGTAGTGGATGCCGTCGATAGCCGCGCGGCCCTGGTGCTCAACTGCTGGCGGCGCCCAGTCATAATCGTCGCGGGCTTTCAGGATGAGGTCGGTGCCAATGGACTCCGATTCCACCACGAAAGGCCCGGAACCAATGACGTTGACCGCATTGCCGGGGCCGAAGCCTTCGTTGTCGAGCTCGAGTGTTGAATCGGACACTAGGCCGGCGTTATAGGCCGACGTAGCTTGGAGGAAGCCCGGGGAAGGTTTGGTGAAGTAGAACTTCACGGTGTCCTCGTCCACGACCTCGCCGCGGTCATAGTTAGCAATCTGCTCGGAGCTGGTCAGCGTGCGGGACTTGTCGCCGCGACCGAAGAGGTCGAAGTTGGCCACGACGTTCTCCGCGGTGAGCGGAGAGCCGTCCGAGTAGGTGACGTCCGTGCGGATGTCGAAAGTGTACTCAGTCGCATCTTCGTTGACCTTGGGCATGTCCGTGGCGATCCACGGCGAGAGCTCCAGGGTCTCCGGGTCCTGGTAAAGGAGGCGGTCAGTCAGTTGGTTGACCACGCCGCCGTTGGGGTAAAAGCCAGCCGCGGGCGGATAGAGCGTTCGGAAAAATTGCGGCTCGAGATAGGTGAGGATGTTCTCCTCTCCCGCTGGCCGGTCCGTGGCTGAGCAGGCGCCGAGCGAAGCAGCTAAACCTGCGGCCACGGTGGCGGCTAGTGCGCGTAGAGTTTTCACGGTAAGAGCTTTCAAGATAGATCGTTGACGTGCGTTCGGATTTAACACAACGCATACCGACCGGTATTATTCCACTAGACAGCACAGTCTAAAAATTGAGGTTTGATTATTATGCCCTCCATCGCCATCGTCGGTGCCGGCCCACGCGGCATCTCGCTGGTTGAGCGCCTGGCAGCACACCTGCGCGCCACTCCCCTTGCGTCAGGACTGACGCTGCACATCATCGATGACGCCCCGCTGGGCGCAGGCCGCATCTGGGATACCGAGCAGACCCGCACGCTGTGCATGAACACGCTTGCCGGCGCGGTCACCCTCTTTACCGAGCCCGGCTCCACCACCACTGCCCCGGTGCTGGAGGGGCCCATTCTCTACGAGTGGATTCAGCTCCTGCGCGGCGAGCGCCCCGACCTGTCTCCGGCGAAGCTCAAGCTGTATGATGCCTTCCCTCCCCGCGAGGACCTGGCCACTTCCTTTGCCGAGGAGCTCGAGCAGACCCGTCCGGAGTCCAACCCCTCGCGTGCGCTGTACGGCGCCTACCTGGAGTGGGTGTATGAGGTTGCGCTCGCACAGCTCCCAGACAGCGTTGAGGTAGTCCAGCACCGCGCCCGCGCGGTGTCCATCGACTCTGGGGAGGACCAGGACACCATTGTGCTTTCCGACGACTCCACCATCACCTCCGACGCCACCGTCCTCGCCTACGGTTGGCAGGTTCCCGCACTCAACGAGTCCGAGCGCGTCCTAGCGGACGCTGCACAGTCGGGTCTGCACTGGGTGCGCCCGGATAATCCCGTCGAGCAGCCGGTCAATGAGATTCCGGCCGGCGAGAAGATCCTCGTCCGCGGCCTGGGCATGGGCTTCTTCGACGTCATGGCACTACTCACCATCGACCGCGGCGGCGAATTTGTGGAAGATCCCTCCACGCGCTCTGGGCTGCGCTATGAGCCGAGTGGTGATGAGCCGCACTTCATCGTGAGCTCGGGCCGCGGCTACCCGTATATCCCGAAGTCGGAGTACCACGCGTTGCCACCGAAGGCGGCGCTGGTGCGCTTCCGCCGAGCCGTCACGGAAGTCGGGGATGGGGTGGACTTTTCCACCCAGCTGCTGCCGCACATCCTGCGCGATGCCTACGCCGAGTACTACGAGACTCAGGCACGCGTCAATCCTGAGGCGCTACAGCGCCCGCTCACCGACATCATCGCAACTATCGACGCCACCACCGTCGACGCCGCGGACTTGCGCAGCATGGCGGACCAGCTCACAACAGCGCTCGAGGGTTCCTCCACCCAGCCGCTGGATCTGGCGCACTGGACGCACCCGCTCGCTGATTTTAAGGGCGGTGACCTCACCGAATACATCGCCGAGGGGCTGGCTCGCGATATCGTCGAAGCCGTTGCAGCTGCCGATTCTCCGCTCAAGTCCGCGCTGTGGGCTATTTCCGCCGCCCGCAAGCCCGCGTCCATCGCTGGCTCAGAGGGCCGCATGACGTGGGAGTCCCGTACAAGCACGTACAAGGAGTTCATGGCGTTCGGCCAGATGGTGGGCTCTGGCCCGCCGCTGTTCCGCACGCGCCAGCTGCTCGCGCTTGTCGACGCCGGCCTCGCCACCTTCCTCGGCGAGCGCCCCCAGCTCGAGGTGGGCGAGAAGTTCACGCTGCGTACGCAGCATGGAGAAGCCTCCTCGGCCTGGCTTATCGACGCCTGGATGCACTCCCCTGACGTCCGCCGCGCCGCCGATCCGCTGGCTGTCTCCCTCAACGGCCGCGTGCGGGCCTTCGTTGACCACGGCCAGGCCACGGGCTCCCCGGAAACGACGTGGAACCGCCGCGTGGTCAACCCCGACGGCACCGAGGATCCCCGCCTGCACATCGTCGGCATCCCCACGTACGCGCAGTGGCCGGATACCACCATCTCCCCCATGCCGGGCACGGACCCGCTCATGCTCCAGGAGACCGACCGCACCGCCGGCTCCCTCCTTGCCACCCTCTAGCCCGCGCTATGACACCAGCGCCGCGAGGGTTTTAGGCTAGGGCGTCGAGAGCCTGCTCGAGGTCGGCGAGCAGGTCATCGATGGACTCGATTCCCACCGAGATGCGCACGAGGTCTGCCGGCGGGACCAGCTCGGAGCCCTCAGCGGAGATGTGCGTCATGTTCTGTGGGTGCTCGATGAGGGACTCTACGCCGCCGAGGGACTCGGCAAGTGAGATGAGCTTGGTGTTGAGACACACCTGGCGGGCATGCTCCTCACTGTGAAAGCGCACGGACATCATTCCGCCGGAGCCACGCATCTGCTTCTTGGCCAGTTCGTGGCCCGGGTGCGAGGGTAGGCCCGGGTAGAGGACTTTCTTGACCTCGGGGCGAGAGTCTAGGAACTCGGCCACCGCCTGCGCGTTGGCGCAGTGGCGGTCCATCCGTACTTCGAGGGTCTTGATGCCGCGGGCGGTAAGGTAGGCGTCGAAAGGCGAGGACACCGCGCCAACATTGCCCTGGAAGTAGAGCAGGCGCTCATCCATCTCTTCGGAGTTGGTTACTACCGCGCCGCCCAGGACATCCGAGTGGCCGCCTAGGTACTTCGTGGTGGAGTGCAGCACATGGTCCGCTCCCAGCTCCAGCGGGTTCTGCAGGTAGGGCGTGGCGAAGGTGTTGTCGACGACGATGTGGGCGTCGGACAGCGCTTTGACCGCCCGTGCCACCTCGGCGATGTCGGTGACCGTGGTTGCGGGATTGGTCGGAGTCTCGAGCCAAATAAGCTTCGTGTTCTCCTTAATCGCCGCCTCAACAGCCGCGGTGTCCGCGGTATTAACGATGGACAGCTCCACGCCCCACTCGCCGTAATCATGGTGAAGCAGGCGATACATGCCACCGTAGGCATCATTGCCCAGAATCACGTGGTCGCCCGGGCGCACGATGATGCGAATGAGGGTATCGACCGCCGCCATGCCCGTGGCAAAACAGCGGGCATAGGCGGCGTTCTCCAGTGCCGCGAGGGTCTTCTCCAGGGAGTGCACGGTGGGGTTGGCTACGCGGCCATACTCGTAGCCGCCGCGCAGCTGCGCGAGACCATCCTGTTGGAAGGTAGTGGAGGCATAGATCGGTACGTTGATGGATCCCATGTGGGGATCCGGCTGGTAACCGGCATGGATGGAACGTGAAGAAAAGCCAAGAGTGCGGTTGTCAGTCATGTCACATCAGTCTAGACCAAGCTGTTCAGTTGCGAGAGTAACAGCCTTTTTATATTCAGCACGTATGAATGCCGCCCACGTCTTCTCTAGTATCGGAAGACATCAATCGTGAACGAAGGAAAGGACATCGTGACTACTCTTAGCGCGGCCGTGGGAGTCGCAACCGACAAGTCCGGCGAAGCCGTTGATACCATCACCCAATGGTGGCAGAGCGAGGATATGCGCTCCTGGCTCGTCGATAAGCCCATCGGCATAATGCTCATCCTCCTTGTCGCCGTCATTGGCAACTGGCTACTGCGCCGCCTCATCACCAAACTGGCGGACAACAGCATCAAGAAGGGAAAGCTGAGCTCGCCCCTGTCACAACGCAAGCCGGTGAAAACCGACAAGGCCCTAGCCGCCACCAACGAGGCTCGGCGCGTGTCCCGCATCCAAACCCTGTCAGGAGTGGGCCGATCCGCCGTGTCCATCTTCGTGTGGGTCTGGGCTGCGCTAGCCATCTTGGACAAGCTCGGCGTTAACGTCGCCCCACTCGTAGCCTCCGCCGGTGTTGTCGGTGTGGCCCTCGGCTTTGGCGCCCAAGCTCTGGTCAAGGACTTCCTGTCTGGCATCTTCATGCTCATGGAGGACCAGTACGGCATCGGCGACACCATCGACTTGGGCAACGGCGTTTTTGGTGATGTGGAATCCATCTCCCTGCGCATCACCACCGTCCGCGACATCGACGGCGCCCTGTGGTACGTGCGTAACGGTGAGATCCTGCAGGTGGCCAACCACTCCGACCGTTACTCAGTCGCCCGCATCCAGGTTCCGGTGGCGCTCAGCAACGATCCGGACAAGGCGTATAACGTCATCAACGCCGCTGCTGCCGACGCCTCCCACGACCCCACCATCCAGCCTGACATCCTGGCCGAGCCTACCGTCAACGGCATGTCGGGCCTTGAGGTCGACCACATGTCCTACCGTGTATCCGTCAAGACTCTCCCTGGCAAGCAATGGGATGTTCAGCGTGCCATGCAGGCGAAAATCCTCACCGCCATGCATGCTGAGGGTATCGCTACCCCCTACCCGCGCGGGATGGCTATCTTCGACATGGAAGAATCGGGTTCAGGACACGGCCTGACGCGAAAGGACAATTAACTATGCAACCCAGCAGTGTGTACGAGGCCATCGGCGGGATGGAGACCTTTGAGAAGCTTGTCGGAGGCTTCTACGCCCAAGTGCGCACTGATGACGTCATCGGCCCCATGTACCCCGACCAGGATTGGGAAGGTGCTGAGCAGCGGCTGCTGTGGTTCCTCGTGCAGTACTGGGGCGGACCGCAGCTCTTTTCTGAGAACCGCGGGCACCCGCGCCTGCGCATGCGCCACGCGCCCTACCCCATCGACATGGCTGCCCATGATCGCTGGCTGGAGCTCATGGGAAATTCCCTGGCACAGATTGATGAGGCGACCATCCCGCCGGCCTACCGCTCCATGATCTGGGATCACATGGAGCGGGTGGCGGCGATGCTCATCAACCGCGCCCCTTAAAGGCCGAGGGCATCCTTGACCGGCTGGTGGACCAGTCCGCCGTTGCGGGTCATGAGGCCGTTGGCCAAGCCCGGGAAGCGCTCAATAGCGCCCTCGTAGCCGCCGGCTGCCAGTGCGCGCATGTACGGCAAGGTAGCCGAGCCCAGCGCACGGGTGGAGGTGTTGGCCACCGCGCCCGGCATGTTAGCCACGCAGTAGAAGAGGGTGTCGTGGACCTTAAAGGTGGGCTCGTCGTGTGAGGTCTTGTGGGAGTTCTCGAAGCAGCCGCCTTGGTCAATGGCAACGTCGACAAGCACGGCGCCCTTCTTCATGCGCTTGACCACATCCTCGCGCACCAGCTTCGGTGCCGCAGCACCCGGTACGAGGACAGCACCGATAACGAGGTCGGCCTCAAGGAGCTCGGCCTCCAGCGCAGCCGGATCGGAGACGATGGTGCGCACAGTGCCCTGGTACTGGTCATCGAAGCGCTGCAGCACGTGCGGGTCGAGGTCGAGCACGGTGACCTCCGCGCGCAGGCCGTGAGCCATGGCCACAGCGGACGCGCCGACCTGGCCACCACCGATAACCACGACGCGCGCCGGCTGGGTGCCCGGCACACCGGGAGCCAGCACACCGCGGCCGCCCTGAGTGGACAGCAGGTGGTGGGTACCTTCAATCACGGCCAGACGGCCAGCCACCTGGGACATCGGGGTCAGAAGCGGCAGGGTGCCGCGGGCATCGGTGACGGTCTCGTAGGCCACTGAGGTGGTGCCGGCCTTCATGAGGGCCTCCGTCAGCGGGCGGTCCGCAGCCAAGTGCAGGTAGGTGAAAAGGAGGAGGTCATCACGCAAGAAGCCGTACTCAGGCTCGAGCGGCTCCTTAACCTTGACCACCATGTCCGCAGCCCACGCCTCCTCAGCGGTGGCCACGATGGTAGCGCCGGCCTCCTCGTAGAGCTCATCCGGGAAGGACGCGCCGACGCCGGCACCAGTCTCCACGAGGACCTCATGGCCGTCCTTCACCAACGTCTGGACAGCGCTGGGAGTAAGAGCCACGCGGTTCTCGTTGTTCATGATTTCTTTAGGTGCTGCAATACGCATGAGGCAGACTCCTTTGGAGACAAAAAATTAATGGGTCCACCGTCAGCGTAACGCAGAACACTACGGTGTGAGGGCGTGATTCATTTTTCACGTCGCGGCCTCCCCCATTAGGCGTTAGGATGCTGCCAATGAGCACTATGCGCGATGTTCGCCGTTCCTTTCTCCCGCTGGGATGGACCGCTTTCGGGGGGCCTGCGGCTCACCTAGGATACTTCCGCACGGAGTTTGTCAGCCGCCGGGGTTGGCTGAGTGACTCCTCCTACGCGGACTTGGTAGCGATGTCTCAATTCCTGCCCGGCCCGGCAAGTTCCAAGGTGGGTATGGCGCTGGGCTATGGCCGCGCGGGCCTGGCCGGCATGGCGTATTCCTGGTTCCTGTTTACCTTCCCGTCGGCACTCATCCTCACGCTGTTTGGCCTCATCGTGGTGCCGAGCAGCGGTGTGGGGTGGCTCGATGGACTGCTCGCCGCGGCGGCGGGCGTGGTGGTGCATGCGATTGTGGGGATGGCCAAGAAGCTCTTATCGACGCCCACCGCCTGGGCCCTCGCCCTCATCAGTTCTGGGGTGCTACTCGTGGCCGGATCGGCCTGGCAGCTCGCAGTGCTGGCCGTCGCCGGCGTGCTTGGCGCAACGGTACTGCGCCGGTTCTTGGCGGTCACCACTGCCCCCGATATTGACAGTGGCCTGCGCAGCGTGCCAGCCGGCCTGGCGTGGGGCTGCCTAGCGGCGTTCTTCCTCCTCCTGGGTGGATTGGCTGCGGCGGCACAGGTCAGCGATTCCTACCTCCTTACCCGCGCCAACGCCTTCTACCAATCCGGCGCATTAGTCTTCGGTGGCGGGCACGTGGTGTTGCCGCTTCTTGAGGATCAGTTCGTGGGCGCGGGGTGGCTAAGCCAACAGGAGTTCTTGGCCGGCTACTCAGTGGCACAGGGTGTGCCGGGCCCGCTGTTCACCTTCGCTTCCTACCTCGGCGCGGTCGACGGCGGTCTCGGCGGCGCGATCCTCGGCACGGTGCTGATCTTCCTGCCGGGAGCTTTGCTGACGCTGGCGGCGCTGCACTTGTGGGCCCGCTGGAACCACCTGGAGTGGCTACGCGGGGCATTCGCCGCCATCAGCGCGGCCGTCATTGGACTGCTGGTCGCTGCACTGTGGGATCCGATCATTACCCACGGTGTCACCGGCTGGGCCTCCGGGCTTATTGCAGTGGCCGCGGGGGCGGCATTGTTTTTCAAGGCGCCGCCGTGGACCGTCGCGGTGGGCGCGGCCTTGGCGGGCGCGGTGCTGCTGTAACGCTCCAGGTGCAGCGCTACAGCGCTAGAACAAGGACAAGCGCGTCGAGTGGTAGACGCTGCCGAACGGCGCATCGACGCGCACCCAACGTCCCTTGCCGGCCACGCGCAGGTGGCGCGGCACGTCCATGGGAGCGGCGAAGCCAGGGATAAGCCCAAGATTGGTGCAGGCGAAAATCATGCGCATGGGGATTTCTACCTGCTGCGCAGCCACCTCCGATTCCTCGCCCGGAGTGCTCTCAACCGTGATGACGGTCTGGTTCAGCAGGCTGCTTGGCGGACCCATGGGGCCGGAGAACTGCCGGGCCAGCTGCTGTCCTTGGTCCGCGAGTTCGCGGACGACACCGACGGGCAGCGAGTCGATTTCCCGAAAGCCCTCGGCCGGCGGCAGGGCGCCCGGCCATGAGGGGTCGCGGGCAGGTCCCAGCTTCAGCACCACGGGGGAACCGGTGAGTTCGGGGTCGGGGGCGGTATGGAGGGCGTCGAGAAGCACCTGCGCTGAGACCACCGCACCGTCCCTGCCCACCGCGCCTTCGACGCGGCGGGAGGCCACGACCTCAAACGGGGTGGTCACAAACACCTCGACATGGGTACTGTCATGCTGACGCAGACGCACCGACGCTGAGGCATCAAGCCCCGTCGCGCGGACAAGGAGGGCCCGCAGCCCTACCCCACTGCCCCGCAGTTCGAGCGTTTCGCCGTCCATGGCCTAGGCGTTCTCGTCGAGTTCCACGAGCGCGTGCTCGAGGATAATGGCGCGCTCCTCCTCAGTGACCTCGCGCGGCTTCTGGGTCTCCGGGTCCATGGTGACCTGTACGCAGTCAATGACGCAGGCAACCTCGCCCTGCGAGTCCTTCACCTTCTGGCGGGTGGTGAAGGATGTTTTGCCGAGGCGCACCACGGTGGTCTCCACGGTCACGGTGCCGTGGCGACCATCCCACTTGAGGGGGCGAACATAGTCGGCCTCGATGTGGCGGACGAAGGCCACCATGTTGACGCCGCGCGAGTAGAAGTTGTGCATGGCAAATGCCAAGCGCGCCTCCTGCGCCAGCTCAATGAAGTTGGCGTTCATCATGTGGCCATACATGTCAAAATCTGACCAGCGCACACCAACGGTGAGCGCGTGGACATTATCCGTGGTTTCCTCCGACACAACATGTTGAGCAGACATTCCAGGATCCTTCCTGAGGTTGACCTCAGCGTTGGTAATGGGGATGACACCATCCCCTCGAGCAGTTAGCGGCTTAGCTTGCGGTGGGTAACGCGAGACGGACGGGCCGCCTCTTCACCGAGGCGTTCAACCTTGTTCTTCTCATAATCACCGAAGTTACCCTCGAACCAGAACCACTGGCCCTCGGCAACGTTGCCTTCCCAGGCCAGGATATGGGTACAGGTGCGGTCCAGGAACCAGCGGTCGTGGGAAATGACCACCGCACAGCCCGGGAACTTCTCCAGGGCGTTTTCCAGGGAGCCGAGGGTTTCGACGTCAAGGTCGTTCGTCGGCTCATCGAGGAGGATCAGGTTGCCGCCCTCCTTCAGCGTCAGCGCCAGGTTCAGGCGGTTGCGCTCACCACCGGACAGCACCTTGGATGGCTTCTGCTGGTCTGGGCCCTTAAATCCGAAGGCGGAGAGGTAGGCGCGGGACGGCATCTCGTTCTGGCCAACGTGGATGTAGTCCAAGCCGCCGGAGACAACCTCCCACACGGTGGACTCAGGATCAATGTTTTCACGGCCCTGGTCCACGTAGGAGAGCTTGACGGTCTCACCGACGTCGACGGAGCCGGAATCCGGCTGCTCAAGTCCGACGATGGTCTTGAACAGGGTGGACTTACCCACACCGTTCGGGCCAATTACGCCGACGATGCCGTTGCGCGGCAAGGTGAAGGAGAGGTCCTTGATAAGCACGCGGCCGTCAAAGCCCTTAACCAGGTCCTTGACCTCAACGACCTTGTTGCCCAGACGCGGCGGGGTCGGAATCTGGATTTCTTCAAAGTCGAGCTTCTTGTACTGCTCGGCCTCAGCTGCCATTTCCTCGTAGCGCTGGAGACGAGCCTTGTTCTTGGCCTGGCGGGCCTTCGCACCGGAGCGAACCCATGCGAGTTCGTCCTTCAGGCGCTTCTGCAACTTCTTGTCCTTGGCGCCAGCAACCTCGAGGCGCTCTGCCTTCTTCTCGAGGTAGGTGGAGTAGTTGCCCTCGTACGGGTAGAGCTTGCCGCGGTCAACCTCACAGATCCAGCCCGCGACGTGGTCGAGGAAGTAGCGGTCGTGCGTCACGGCCAGGACGGCACCCGGGTAGGACTCGAGGTGCTTCTCCAGCCACTGGACGGACTCGGCGTCGAGGTGGTTCGTGGGCTCGTCGAGAAGCAGCAGGTCCGGCTCGCTCAGCAGCAGCTTCGCCAACGCCACGCGGCGGCGCTCACCACCGGAGAGATTGGTCACCGGGTCATCAGACGGCGGGCAGCGTAGGGCCTCCATGGCCTGCTCAATCTTGGAGTCAACCTCCCACGCGTCGGCGTGGTCAAGCCCCTCCTGCAGCTTGCCCATCTCTTCCATGAGCTCATCGGAGTAGTTGGTGGCCATTTCTTCCGCGATCTGCTCGAAGCGCTGCTTCTTCTCGAAGATCTCACCGAGGCCTTCCTCGACATTCTCACGGACCGTCTTCTCCTCGTTGAGCGGCGGCTCCTGAAGGAGGATGCCGACGGTCTTACCCGGGTCGATGAAAGCCTCACCATTGGAGGGCTGATCGAGGCCGGCCATAATCTTCAGGATCGAGGACTTACCTGCACCGTTGGGGCCCACGACGCCAATCTTGGCTCCTGGGTAGAAGGCCATGGTGACGTTGTCCAAAATGACCTTGTCACCAATGGCCTTGCGCACGTTTTTCATCGTGTAGATGAACTCGCCCATGTTTCACCCTTTGCTTCTGTCAGGATTGGTAAATAACAGTACAAAGACTACATCACATGGGCGACGGCGGTGTTCCGCCCTTGTTTAGGCCATGACTTCCTCCGGCTCGGGAATCTCTTCGGCCGTGTTCAGCGCGTGGTGGCGGTCAGCGGCCGTGTCGAGTGGTGAGTCCTCACCGGGTTGCAGCGCGGTGGGCATCGGCTCA
The DNA here is from genome assembly GCF_000833575.1 of Corynebacterium singulare. NCBI lineage: Bacteria > Bacillati > Actinomycetota > Actinomycetes > Mycobacteriales > Corynebacteriaceae > Corynebacterium > Corynebacterium singulare. The sequence goes on from NZ_CP010827.1 coordinate 2,233,209, forward strand.
TCCGGTGCGGGCTCCATGGGCTGTTCTGATGCCGCAGTGCTTTCCGACGCCGTGTTATCCACATCCGGCACCGGTGGGTTCTCCCCCAGCCACAGCTGTTCTTCGCCATCCTCACCGAATGCGGTACCAACCTTCACGGAGGTGACGAAGTAGCGATTGAGGTCAAGGCCAACGTGCGCAGCCTTAATGTAGGTTTTGGAGCGCCGCCCGCCATGTTGGTCAGTCCACTGGTCTGTGACGATGGACCCCATAACAAAGATGGGCATGCCCCTTCGCAGAGATTTCTTGACGTTAATGGCGCACTGGCCCCAGACCTCGGCGTCGATGAAGTTGAGGTCGAGTTCGCGCCATATGGTCTTGCCTTCATCGGTAACCTCCGGAACGCTGCGGGAGGAGGCGATGCGGAAGCGAGTCTTATACATAGTCTCGCTGATTTTGGTCAGGTGCGGATCACTAGTGAGGCGTCCGGTAAGAGAAATGGGATATTGCGACATTGCGGGTGTCCTTACATGCTGTGGTAACTCTGTGTGCGAGGAGGCGTTTCACCTCCCTTGATTCGCATCTTTGCCACCGCACACATGCCGCGCAATGCCCCGCCCGTCCGCCTGTGGATAACTTGTTGAATAAGTCAACAACTCCGGTGTTTGCCCAGGTGAAAATCCACAGGCCCCCGCTCGTTCGTACGGAATCTACTGCGGACGAAAACCTGAATCATCGCCCTCGCTGATCTGCTTCAGCATGGCGTTGTAGCTCTCAAGGTCGGCATCGCCGTCAACATCCGCCTTGGCGTCATAGCGGCGGGCCTGGGCGCGGTCCTCGCGCAACCATTCAGTAAACAACGTGCCAAACACCACGACGAGCGGGAACTGGCCAAAGCCCCAGGAAATACCACCGCCGGTGCGTTGATCCTTAATGAAGTCCGGGTTCCACGGCAAGTTGAGGGATTCGTAGAAGTCAAGCCCCAGAATGGACTGCATCTGCATGAGGTAGACGCCAGCGAAAAGGTGCAGCGGCATCGAGAAGAAGAGGATACCCAAGCGCACCTTCGTGGGCGCGCGCCACGGCAACGGGTCCGGCCCGATGACCTCCCAGTAATAGATGTAACCGGAAATCAAGAAAACCCAGTTCATGATGACGTGCCCGGCATGCTCTGAGATGGCAAGTTCATAGAAGCTCGGGAAGAGGTAAAGCATGTAGAGGAAGGCGAGGAACTGCAGAACGTTGACCGCTGGGTGCGTGAGGAAACGTAGGGTACGGGACTTGGTGAGGGCCACGGAGGCGTCGTGAAGCGTGGGCTTACCCGGCTCCCCTGGCTCAAAAGCCTCCATCACCAAAGTCACCGGCGCGCCCAGCACTAGGCACAGGGGGATGGCCATGGACAGAATCATGTGCACGAGCATGTGCATGGAATACAGTGCCGGCATGTAGAGGCCAATACCGTTACTCATAATGACCGTCATGCCCAGCGAGCCCAGCAGGAACCAGGCAGTGCGACCGCCGGGCCACGTCAACCCACGACGCTTCAGGCGCCACAGGGCATACAGGTAGAAGCCGGCCAGCACGAGCCCGAGCGAGCCGAACATGAGATCAAAGCGGAACATGGTCCACACGTTGGTGGCGGTGGGGGCGTCGACAAGCTCGTAGCCCACCAGAATCTGCATGGAGTTCAGATTCGGATCGCGCGGCGGCGGCGGTGGTGTGCGCCCCATGGAAATAGCCACGCCGACGGTGGCAGCCATGATGAAAACCTCCACGATGGAGACCCGAACAAAGAGGCGCGGTGCGCTCTCAAGCTGCGGAATCGTCACCCGGCGGTGAACAAATCCGACGGCAGCAAGCACCACCGTAAGCACAGCCTTGCTCAGCACGAGCAAGCCGTAGCGCGTAGTGACAAGGTCACTGAACTCAACACGAATGAGCGCATTGATCACGCCCGTGACTGCAAGCGCGATGATAGAAAAGAGCGCCACCGAGGAGTAGCGGCGCACGGCGACGCCCATATTCGGGCCAAGGCGACGGCCATGCGCGATGAGCCCCATGAGCCCACCCACCCACAGCATGATGAAGAAAAGGTGAATGAGCAGGGAGTTCGTTCCATAGTCATGATCACCGCCCGCCGCAGAGTGGCCCTCCATGCCGAGCGGAACAGTCAGCAACACCGAGAGGAAGAACGCCCCCACCTGACCAGCCCACGTGCGCGCAACAAATCCCACAATGGCCACCAGAGCGGCCAGCGCGGCCGTGACGAGCCAGACTTGCGACGCCGCGATCTGTCCCACAGCCATCCCCATAAGCTCCGGATTGAGAACCTTGGCGATGGGAGTGCCGGTTAAATCCGACATGACAAGGGGCACCTCAAGCAGCGCGACCACCGCGGTGCCGACAGCCGCCCATGCGCCAGTCCGGGCAGCGATATGACCGTCAACGCTCAGCCCCGCCTTATGAAGCTGCTCGTTATCGTTGTCCGGCACGGCCGGATAGATGAAGAAGGCGCTGGCCATGAAGGAGCCAATCGAGAGCGCCATGAGCATCCATGCGGCGGCCCGGAAGAATGGCAAACCAAAGGTGGTCACGCGTCCTGGGTCAGGGATGCCGAGGGCCGCGAGCGAATCCGCAAGGAAGAAGAGGGAAATAATTCCCCCCACAAGGCCCGCAAAAACGACAAAAGAAAGATGCAGAAGGCGGGAAGATCGTGCTCGCGAGGCTACTGTAGAGCTCGCCTGAACAGGCTTCTGCAAGGCCTGTGAGCTGGAGTTATCTTTCTCTTCGTGCATAGTCGGCAGTCTACCGCCAGACATGTTCTCTTACCTAAAAGGCAGCAAAGATTCAGCAATAGGGTAGGATGCACTCATGGACTCTCGTCAGCTTCACCATTTTCGCACCATCGTGGACCACGGTTCGTTCACGCAGGCTGCGGAAACACTGCGGCTTACACAGCCCTCTCTAAGCCTGACTGTGCGCAAGCTTGAAGAGGATCTCAACGTCAAATTACTTTCCCGGGGGCGTGGCGGCGTTAAGACAACAGAGGCTGGCGAATTTCTCTATGGGGTCGCCACCTCAATCGATTCGTTGCTGGCCACAGCTACCACCCGCTTAGCCGAAATCGCCGCTGGCAGCGCTGGCTCGGTCACTCTGTGCTCGGCACCTGAATTCAACTGGCTGTTTATGCCAACTGTTTTGCGCCGCATGCGCCAGCGCGCACCGCAGGTAAACGTTTCCTTAAGTGACTTAGAACCAACCGCCACGCTCAAGCGTGTATTGGATGGTTCCGTGGAGATCGGCATCATCCCGAGCACCAATCCGCAGCACTTCCAGAACCGCTATGGCGACCAGCTTGCTATTAGTCGCGCGGCAGATATGGAATTCCGCGTCGCCCTTCCGCAGCGCTTGTCCCACCTTCCGGATCCCGTCCGCTTGTCCTCCCTGACCACCGAAACATGGTTGCTGCCGCCGCGCTGGCCGGAGCTCAGCGGGCTGCCGGAGCTGCTGGATCAGCTGTGGGCTACGTCCCCGGACTGCAAGCCGGCGATTGTGCAGGAGATTTCCACGCTGCAGACTGGCCTTCCGTTGGTTGCGGGCGATTATGGCATCAGCCTGATGCCGCACACGGCCCAGGCGCTGGGCCAGCGGGGCGTACATTTTCACCGTATCGAGGAACCTCTGCCCTCAATGGAGGCACTGCTCATTTACCGCGCGGACCGCGCACTAACCCCGGCTGCACAGACACTCATCGATATCCTCTTGGACACCGCCAGCCATTCCCCGGCCGAGCTTCCCACCGATGGAGCTATCGTCGGACTGCCACCGGCTAGCTAGTTTTTCGAGCAAGTGAATAGCTAAGCTATGATGTTTCGGTAGGCCTCCATAGCTCAGCGGATTAGAGCAGTGGGTTTCTACCCCATGTGTCGCGGGTTCGAGTCCTGCTGGGGGCACGCAGGTCAGAGCCACTTTTTACCGTTCTAGCGGGCGGTGGAAAGTGGCTTTTGGGCTGTTTTGGGCACACGCAAGCATATGCTGAAGGTATGGATATCACCCTCGCTACTTTTGACCATGCCCCAGATTCTGCACTGAGGGGACGGCGCTTTTTGAATGCCTGGGCGCCGTCGGAAAGCTATGCCCAGTCACGCCGTGGAGTGCTCACCGGGCAGTATCCGCAACGCGGTGCGACAACGCGCATCACCGACGTTTTCGAGCAGGCAGAATACGAGATTCGCCAGGACGTCGAGGGTGACACGGGGGTGTTTAGGCTTCTCGAGCAACCTGAAGCCGACGCGCTCGAGCAGCTCCATGGAGTCGTGGCTGTGTGCTCATTGCAGCCCGGGGAGGACGGCACAGCCCCGATGTCACTGCTGTGGCCAGGCGTGGCTGAGGACGGCGAGAGCCATGAGCTGGTTTCTCCATTGGACCTCGCACCGACGTTGGCGGCCATTGCGGGGCTCGATGTGCGCCCCAATGCCGCGCTTTCCTTCGATGGTCTCAACCTCGTCCCGCTGCTGCGCTATGGTGCGGCTGGGCATGCGGCACTCTTCTTCGATAACGGCGTACGCATGATGGACGCCACGCTTATCGACGGCACCGCTACCCCACCCTCCGCCCTTCCGCGCCTCCAAGAGGAATGGGGGCTGTGGAAGAGCTTTATGGAGATGGGGCCGCTGCAGTAATTACTGCACGGGAATGACAACCCACAAAATCAGGTAGAGCAGGACACCAGAAAAGCCGAGAAGGGTGGCCGCTACGAAGACAATGCGAACCAAGGTCGGGTCGAGGTCGTAGGTTTCGGCGATGCCGCCGCAGACGCCTCCGATCATCGAGTCGGTAGTGGAACGGGTCAAGCGCTGGTTGTTCATGATGTTCTCCTTTCCTTTTCCATTATGCTGAACGAGTATAAGAACGGCATCGGGGAAACCCCTGATTTTTCCTCTACGCTGGGTGGAAACCTTGACCTTAGAGAAAGGATGCCGTTTCACCATGGCTCACTCCCCCGGATTGCCTGCCCCTACCCGCACCTCCTATGCGCTTCTGACTGGCGCTAGCCAGGGCATCGGTGCCGCGATGGCCAAGGACCTGGCCGCGCGCGGGTACAACGTCATTCTCGTCGCCCGCCGTGAGGAAGTCTTGGAGTCTCTCGCTGCGGAGTTGCGTGCGCGCCACGACGTCGACGCCATCGCACTCGCCGCGGATCTTTCCGCGACTGTCGACGTCTCCCGGGTCATCGAATTCATGAACAGCAAAGAGATCTCCATCATTGTAAATTCCGCTGGCATTGCTAGCTTTGGCAAGTTTATGGACCAGGACTGGGACTATGAGACGCGCCAGTTCGATCTCAATGCGAAGGCTGTCCATCGCCTGACGCGTGCCGCGTTGGATCAGATGCTGCCGCGGCGCAGCGGCGCCATCTGCAACGTCGGTTCCGCCGCGGGCAATGTCTCGATCCCCAATAACGCCACCTACGTCTTCACCAAGGCCGGCGTTAACGCTTTTACCGAGGCTCTGCACTATGAGCTCAAGGGCTCGGGCGTAAGTTGCACGCTGCTTGCACCTGGCCCGGTGCGCGACGCCGTGATTCCGGAGGAAGAGCAGTCCATCGTTGACAAAGTCGTACCAGACTTTCTGTGGACCACCTACGAGTCCTGCTCTAAGGAAACTCTGGAGGCGATGGCCCGAAACCAGCGCCGGGTGGTTCCTGGCCCGCTCTCGAAGGCGATGAACACGCTGGGCAACATTGTGCCCACCCCGATTGCCGCACCCCTCATCGGCAGCTTCTATTCCAAGATGGCCTAAACGCCCACTCTCACTGGGTGAGAGCGGGCGTCTTACGCCTGTGACGGGAATTACTGACCCTGAAGCGGGGAATCCTGCGCGATGGCCTTCTGCGCGGCTTCCTCGCGGGCAAGCTTGCGCTCTACCCAGAACTCAGCATTCTTGATACCGAGCGCCTCTGGGTCAAACTGCGGATCCGTGCCAGCCTTCTTCTGAGCCGTGTAGTCCTTGAGGCACTTGAGCGCTGGGACCTGGAGGAAGAGGATGGCGATGATGTTGAGCCATGCGGTCGCGCCCACACCAATGTCACCGAGCGCCCAGGCGGCACCCGGGGTGGTGGTCGCACCGATGACGACGGAAACAACAAGCAGTACACGCAGCAGCCAGACCAAGGCACGGCGAGCGGTCTTGTTCTTGATCCAACGGTTGAAGTAGGTCAGGTTGACCTCCGCCATGTAGTAGTACGCCAGCACGGTGGTGAAGGCGAAGAAAGCGATAGCAATGGCAATGAAGCTTGGGCCGAAGCCGTTGAGCAACGTGTCGAGGCCGTGCTGAACATAGCCCGGGCCAACAGCCACGTCATCCGGAATAGCACCCGCGTAGCGCGTCGGACCATCTTCGGACTCGTTCTCGAAGACCTTGTACATGTCCGTGGAGATAATGATGAACGCGGTAGCCGAGCACACGAAGATGGTGTCGATGTAGACGGCGAAGGCCTGGACAAAGCCCTGCTTCGCCGGGTGGGACACCTCAGCGGCTGCCGCGGACTGCGGGCCGGTACCCTGACCTGCCTCGTTGGAGTAGATACCGCGCTTAACACCCCACATAATGGCGGAGCCCAGCAGGCCGGAGAAGGCCTGCTCCGCACCGAAGGCAGACTTGAAGATCATCCCGAAGACCTCTGGGATCTGGTTGAAGTTCACGAAAAGAATGATGATGGCGAACAGGATGTAGGCACCCGCCATGAACGGGACGACCAAGGAAGCGAAGTTAGCAATACGCTTCACACCACCGATGATGATGAGGGCAAGAACGCCGGCCAAGACGATGGCGGACCAACCCACTTTGATGCCCCAGGCGTTTTCGACAGCCGCAGCCACACCATTGGCCTGAATGCCAGGTAGGAAGTAACTGGTGGCCAGAATCATGGCGATGGCGAAGACAATGCCGTAAACCACCATGAAAGGACCAGCCTTCGTGTGCTTATAAGCCTTCTCGATGTAGTAGGCCGGGCCACCACGGTACTCACCGGTGTCCTGGTCTTTTTCCTTGTAAACCTGGGCGAGCGTACATTCGACGAAGGACGTCGCCGAACCCAACAGTGCCACAGCCCACATCCAGAACACGGCGCCCGGGCCGCCGAATGCGATGGCGGTAGCAACACCAGAAATGTTACCCACACCGACTCGGCCGGCCAGCGAAATCATCAGCGACTGGAACGAGGAGACGCCGGACTCGGAGCTTTCACCGTCCTTCAGCTGCTTAATCATGTCGGGGATGCAGCGAATCTGCAGGAACTTGGTGGCAAGGGTGAAATAGATTCCTGCGCCTAGGCACAGGAAAACCAGCGCTGGCGACCAAATTATTGTGTTGAGTGTGTCGAGGAAGCCTGACATCGGAGGAAACCGTCCTTCGGTATATGTGAGTGCCGTCACTATTCGGGCTGAATTAATCATGTCTCATGACCTGAGCCTTTCGTGAGTAGAATCATGAAAAACTTCACGCAGCCCTCCGCCCGCAGCCCTCCAGACGCAACAAAAGACCAGCTCACATCGATTAAGGTGACGTGCCGCACTCGTCCGGTAAAACTCTGACGCTACAGCCCCACATACCCCCTCAGCCACCCCCGAATCTGCCCTATACCCCGTGAGAAGAAGCAGAATCAGTAGAGAAACTATGGTGGGGATCATGAGTGAAATCCCCGCTAAAAACGACCGCCTCGTCTGGATAGACCTGGAGATGACGGGCTTGGATCCCGAGCGTCACGTCATCGTGGAGGTCGCCGCCGTCGTCACCGATGCCGAGCTCACCATCCTGGACGAAGGCCTCGATCTCGTTGTCCACGCCACCGAAGAACAGCTTGGCCAGATGGATGACTTCGTCACCGAGATGCACGCCAACTCCGGGTTGGACAAGGAAATCCGCGAGTCCACGGTGACTATTGAGGAAGCAGAGGAGGCGGTGCTGGGGCTCGTCGAGAAGCACTGCGACCCCAACCACCCCGCTCCCCTGGCCGGAAATTCCATCGCCACCGACCGCACCTTCATCCGCGCCTACATGCCGCGACTGGATAAAGCGCTGCATTACCGAATGATTGATGTGTCGACGATCAAGGAGCTGGCACGTCGCTGGCACCCACGCGCTTACTACAACCAGCCAGATAAGGGCATGGCGCACCGCGCACTGCAGGACATCATTGAATCCATCCGCGAGTTAGATTTTTACCGCCGTAGCGTCTTCCGCACCGACGAAGGCCCCTCCAGCGAAGAAGCCGAGGAACTCAAGACCGCCACTACGGCAGACTACCAGGCGTTTTTGTAAAATCCGCGGTGTGAGTTAACCTGTATCTCGTTGCTTTCGGGCAACGATGGTGGCTGTAGTTCAGCTGGTAGAGCACCAGGTTGTGATCCTGGGTGTCGCGGGTTCGAGCCCCGTCAGCCACCCCAAATTTTCTAACGCCGCGCGGTGCTCATCGCGCGGCGTTTCCCGTTCCGGTTGCGGGTTCGTTAGACCTGTTTTAGGCTTCCGGGTCATGGGGGTATTAGAAACCTACTTCCACTACCGCAATTCGGGGATTGCGCTCGTGGAGAATGCATCCAGCTCACCCGACGAACTCCGCGCGCTCGGCGCCGACGCGTCTGACGCCGCAGAGCTTGCCCACCTGCACCGCACCTACTTCGGCCCCACCCGCTTCACCGGCAAACAACGCAAAGCACGCACAGCAGCCCAAACCCAGAAACACAGCCTAGCCACCCTCACACTCATCGAGTCCTACACCGCCAAAGTCAAAAAAGACCTCGATGCCTGGAACCTCCGTGTTAAACTCGCCGGCACACCAGCACATCGGATCCGCGAAGTAGCAGTCAAAAGACTCAAAGAACTACGCAACAAACGCGAAGCCAAACCCGGAGTCCGGTTCACCTACCGCTCCACCGGACCCAACTCCATGACGATTACCGATGACGCACAAGTTATCGCTGATATCCGCGGCACCCTCGAATCCGTCAACAAACACAACCTCCTCGAGGCTGCACGTACCGTCATCGTCACCGGCGGTGTGGGCACTAAACCCGCCGTGCATGCCCAAGTCGTAGTGACATTGGATGAATTCGATCGCATTATTAATGGCGACGGTGATGAAATCGAACTCCACCTCACCAACGGTGCGCGCATGACCGGGGCAGAATTCCTGTCCTATAAATTCGCCTCCATCGGGTATGCCACCATCATCCACCCCGTGGAAGGGCCTATTAACTCCTACCGCGCAGAACGCAGTGCCAGCTGGAAACAACGCCTCACCCTGGCAGCTGAAACCCAAACCTGCTCCAGGCCCGGCTGCAACAAACCCGCTGATTACTGCCAGGTTCACCACATCATCCCCTGGCAAGCCGGCGGCTACACCAACATCAAGAATCTGACCTTCCTCTGCGCCTACCACAACGGTATTAACGATGATGACCCATCGCGGCCCACCGGCCGTGGCTACGTCTTCAGACTCAACACCGGCATCGGCTACATCCCACCCTGGGGACTACCGATCACCGCCACACCCGAATACCAACAAGCCATAGCCAGACTCAACGCCGAAAAAGCAGCAGAACAACCACCACCAGGCGCAAGCTAAACCCGCCGCAGGCAGACACACGCACCCTACGCCGAAACCCGCCAACCACACCACGGCCAGCGGGCACGTCGGCGATCCCGCCCGTTAAACTGCAGCAATGATTGATTTCACCGCCTCCGCCGATGTCGTGGCTCCCCAACTGCTGGGCGCGGTACTTACCCACAACGGGGTTTCCATTCGGATAACCGAGGTCGAAGCCTACCTCGGATCCCACGATGAGGCCTCACACACTTTCAACGGCCGTACCCCACGCAACGCCGCAATGTTTGGGCCACCGGGGCGCCTTTACGTCTACATGTCATACGGGATTCACCGCAACGGCAACATTGTCTGCGCGCCCGAAGGCCGCGGCGAAGGATGTCTGCTGCGTAGCGGCGAAGTTATTGACGGAATGGATGTGGCCCATGAGCGCCGAGGCAACACAGACTTCCACAACCTCGCCCGCGGGCCAGGAAACCTAGGCAAGGCCCTTGGGTTCAGCTTGGAAGACAACGGCACACGAGTGCACTTGGCCGAACGCACCACGGAACCCGAATGGGTACGTGGTCCACGCATTGGCATTTCCAAGAACACGGACGCGGCCCTGCGCTTCTGGATTCCCTTTGACAAGACCGTGTCTCGGCGTCGTGGGCGCCCTTCGTAGTTCCCGCCCCTCTCGGTTACTTACTGGTTTGCAGTAGCATTCCCCGCGGACCATGTCTCCCAGTCCATGTTCCAGTCACCCAGTCCATCGAGCGGGCTCAACACGCCGCCGCCGGTGTTGGACACCCTGACCACGTCACCGCGCTTCACCGTGCTCTGGAACCATTCTGCATCCGCAGTCGTCACATTGATGCAACCATGCGACTGGTTGTAGCTTCCCATCGCACCAACCGCCCAGGGAGCCGCGTGAACGTAGATGCCCGAATAGGACATCTGAGTCGCCCACTGGACGTCCGTCTTGTAGCCACCAGCATCGAGAGCCAGCCCAAAGGTGGTGGAATCCATAGTCAAGGATGGATACTCGTCACCAATGACGTAGACACCATTCGGCGTATCCCATTGGCCGTCCGTACCCATAGAAATCGGAATGCGCCGCAGAACCTCTCCATTCTTAAACACCGACATCATCTTGGAGTTGTTGTCCACCAGCGTGATGACGCGGTCCCCAATGGTGAAATTCGTTGAGGCGTCCTCGCCTCCATAGACCCCGCCGCCGAGGTTTCGGCCGTAGAGGTCGACGTCAACAGTCACGGCCGTCCCTGGCTCCCAGTATTTCTCGGGACGCCACCGCACCTCCTGGTTATTCACCCAGTAGAAAGCACCCTCCACCGCGGGTTCCGTCTTGACGGTGATAGCGTCTTCCGCCGCCTTCCGGTCGGTGACGTAGTTACCAAAACGCACGCCGATGACCTGACCCACACCCACAACAGAATCCGGGATGGGCGTCATCGCCACCTCAGAGACGGCTGCTGCCTGCGGAGTGGTGAACGTGATGGTCTTATTGTTGCCGTCTTTGTCCGTGGCCTTAACGGTGTAGGTGTGGTTGTACCCCAGCACCTCTGTGTTCTTCCACGTCATAGCGTCGGAGGACAGCTCATCCTTGACAACCTTGCCGGCCTCGTTGGTCATGGTGACCTTTGAGAGCCCCGCGGTGGATGTCACCTCAATCGGTTCGGAAGGATCCACGTCCTCCGCCCCGTCCTTGATGGAGAACCTCAGCTCCTTCGCCTTCGCGGCCGCCGAAGCCTCCGCACTCGCCTGCACTTGTTCCTCCGAGAGGTTCTTTGCCTCATCGTGACCTTCAGGCTCTCCGATGGTGCACGCAGCCATCACCGACCCGGCCAGGGCAAGACCAGAAAGAAACACTGCGGGACGTGCAGCAGGGAATAGAGAACGCACACAAACCCCTAGATAGATACAACGTTTATTAAGACAACATCCTCAGACTAGTCCGCGCACTCGACTCCAAACTAGTTGACCCCGCCGCCTTTAACCGTTTCGTTATCCATCCGTCATTGGCCGCGGTACAGCGGAACAAAAGATGCACGCAGCAACACTCTTGAAATGCGCAACAACCAGGCGATTTTACCTTTTTCCACACAGGGTGTTAAAGTTACATCTCGTTGCACGGCAGGCGCTGAGGAAATCAGAAGCCCGCCATGACAATGACTGCGCCATTAGCTCAATTGGCAGAGCAACTGACTCTTAATCAGTGGGTTCGGGGTTCAAGTCCCTGATGGCGCACAAATAAGGAGCCTCGAGACGTCGATTCCCTTTCGGTGTCTTGAGGCTTCTTTCGTTTCTGGGGAATCGTGTTCTAGATGTGCTTTCGGTGGTATTTGGGTTTGGCTCCGCGTCCCCACCCCACATCCAACACCCGCTCGATCGTTAAAACACCTCGAGCTGCTCTACCTTCGGCCGCCACCAAGCGGCAGTCGTGGCGAGGAACTCCTTGTGCTCTGGCCCAGATATGTCATCGAGAGCCCGCACATATTCAGGCACCATGACGCGTGGAAGGCGTAGCCCCATCGTCAGATGGGGCGTCCAGCGAGCCCCTCGTCCGTCCGAGTTTGCGGCACTTAACTGGCGGGCAGCGGCCTCCAGTTCATCGGTGGTTTCCAGCATCCATGCCACCGTCTGTTTACTCTTGGTGCCGAAAACAACGGTCCCTACGCGGCGAAACACTGCAGGAACAAGCGGCGGCAACACGTCGCGGGCTTGGTCCACCACAGCCGTGTCCATCGTGGGCGCGAAGGTAACCGTGATGTGCGGGCGCTGGTGCTGGAGGGGAAATCCCCTCTCAGCTAGCACAGAAAAGACTGCCCGCACAGATTCTTCGTCCTCCGGAGCCAAATACAACAGTAGGTTCTCAGGCGAATTGCGACTCACGCCGCCTAAGTCTAACTAACGGCCTCCAGCGCTACCACGGGATATCCGCGGTGTTCAACGATGTCAGCTTCCACGCGATACACCTCGCGCAATAGCTCACGGCTCAGCACGTCCGCTGGGGCACCGTGAGCATGTACCTGCCCGTCCTTCATCACGACGAGCTGGTCGCACATCCGGGCTGCCAGGTTGATGTCGTGAATCGCCACCAGCGCCACACTGCCTTCCTCCTGTGTCTTTTTCCGTACCTGTTCCAAGACGAAGAGTTGGCGGTGGAGGTCGAGGGCGGACGTGGGTTCGTCGAGAAGCATGAGTCCCGGGTGCCCCACCAGCATCTGTGCCACAGCGACTAGCTGGCGCTGGCCGCCAGAAAGCTCGTTGAGGTAGCGCTGCGCAATCGCATCGAGCCCCAGGGAGTGCAGTACCTCGGCAGTGCGGGTGACCGGGTCCTCACATAGTTCCCGGCGGGCCGCAATAAGTACGGCTTCAAACGCCCGCAACGCCGCACTGTGCGGCAGGTCCTGGGGTACATAGCCGATGAGCTGGCGGCGGCGCTGTCCGCGCGGAGTCTGGCCGTCGACACGGAAATCTATCGTGCCGCCTCGTGCGCGGTGTACCCCGGCAAGCGTCGTGATGGTCGTGGTCTTGCCGGATGCATTCGGCCCCAGCAATCCCACCACCTGCCCGCCACGCAGCGTGGGCAGGCTCAATCTATCCACCACCATGCACGAGCCGTACCCGGCTGACAAATCAGAAATGGTTAGTTCTACGTCCACAATGCCCTCCTGCGAGTCATGACGATGGCGATGAAGAACGGCACGCCCAGAAGCGAGGTGACGATGCCGATGGGGATGGCCAGCCCAGGCTTAATCACGAGGCTGAGCGCGTGGGCAGCGCACATCACCGCCGCGCCTGCAGCCATGGAGGCCGGCACGAAGTAGCGCTGATCCTCGCCCACCAGCATGCGCGCGATGTGCGGGCCAACGAGGCCGATGAAACCGATGATGCCGGCGAAGGCCACGGTGGTGGCCGCGACGAGTGATACTACGACGAGCACGATGACCCGCAGGCGGGAAGTGTTGATGCCGAGGGCGGTGGCGCGGGCGTCGCCAAGCCGCAGCGCCGTCAGCCGCCACGACAGCGCGCCCAGGATGGGCAGCGCCACCACGAGCACACCCGCTAACACGGCGTTGGCCTGCCAGCTGGCGCGGGTGAGCGAGCCCATGGACCAGAAGACGATTTGCTGGAGCGCCTCGCTGGAGGAACGGTACTGGATGAGCGCCAGCATGGCCTGGAAGAAGAAGACGAGGCCGATGCCGAGCAGCACCATCGTTTCGGACTTCGCACCGCGGATAACGGCGGCGACGACGATGACGGCCGTGGCCACCGCAGCGGACAGCCACGCGATGAGGGCGAGGTTGAACTGCGGCTGGGCCAAGAGCTGCCAGCGCAGCACGATGGCGCTGGCCCCGCCGAAGGCCGCGGCGGCGGAGATGCCGAGGGTAAAGGGCTCTGCCAGGGGGTTGTCCAGGATGGTCTGCATCTGCGCGCCGGCGAGCGACAGGCTGGCACCGATAAGCAGCGCCATGACGGCCATGGGCAGGCGCAGGCTCCACAGGACGGTACGCGTTTGCTTGTCGACGCCCCCTGGGTCCACCATGCCGCGCAGCACCTCACCCGGGGTGAGGTTGATGGCGCCGACGATGACACTGACAACGAAGGCGGCGAGCGCCACGAGGACTAGGCCGGCGACGATGGCGATGCGGCGGCGGGTCACGCGGGAGTGCTCGCGGGCGAGGGCCGCGGCGGCGGCCACGGGATCGGTGGTGCTCTCAGCGCGAACCGGATGTGCGGTGGTTGTAGAAATACTCATGACTAGTTGGTGCTGAAGAAGGTTCCGTCGCCGGGGACGGGCGAGTACTTCTCCTGGGCATCGGCCCACTCTTTCTGGACGTCGATGTCTGCGTAGTCCTCCGGGTGGAGCCACGCGGCTATCTGGAGCAGCGCCAGGTAGTTAAAGGGCGAGTTGTAGAACTGGTGCCACAGGCCGTGGAGGTTGTGTTCCTTGACGGCGGTGAGGTCGGGGAAGCCGGGCTGGACTTCGGCAAGCGTGGCGGCGCTATCGTGGGCATCCTTTGAGCTGATGCCATACCCCGCGGCCGCGAAGCCGGTGTGGCCCTTGGAGCTATCGACCTTGGAGGACCAGTCGCCGCCGGTAGCGATGATCATGTCCGGATCAGCATCGATGACCTTTTCAGGGGTAAGGGCGCCGGATTCGCCGTCGATGAGGCCGTCAGCCACATTCTCACCACCGGCGACGTTGACCAGCTGGGAGATGTTGGAGTCATTCCACGAGCCGCAGCAATCTGACACACCCGCCGCTCGCCACACGAAGGTAGACGGCGTGTCTTTTGCCTTAGCTGCACGTTCTTTTACCAGGTCAACGTTCTTCTGCCAGTCTGCGATGAATTCATCGGCACGATCCTCGTGGCCAAAAATATCAGCGAAGATTTCCATAGTGGGGACAGTGTTCTCCAGCGGCTTGGCACGGAAATCAGTGACGGCGTAGGTGAGTCCGGCTTGATCCAACTTGTCGGTGAGCCCAGCGGTCTGAGAAGCCTCATACTGGTCTTTGGAAAGCACGATGAGGTCTGGATCGAGGCTAATCAGCTCCTCTACGCTGACGTCGCCCTTGGTAAAGCCGCCAATTTCGGGCAGCTCGTTGACCTTGGGGACGACCTTTTCCAACTCGCGGTAGTAATCGGGCACGTTCTGCTTGAGGTCCGAGCCGATGGCTACAACTTTGTCGAGCGGATCTTTAGCGTTAAGGACGCCGGTGGCAAACACTCCGCGCCCCTCTCCGAGGATGACACGCTCTGGCTCATGGTCCAGCTCCACGTGGCGGCCGGCTAGGTCCGTGAAAGTCACGGCTGCAGTGCTATCAGTAGATGCGTCTTGGGTGGCATCCTCGGCCGTTGTCCCGGCAGCGCAGCCTGTCACAGTACTGGCAAGTGCCGCCACTAGAGCAAAGGTTCCTACGACACGCGGTCGTGCCGTTTGGTGGTGAGTAGGGCTGTGAACCACTGTTGTTCCTCGTACTTTCATCGTCGTGTGCGGTACCCACGCGGGGAGCGCACTCCAATCAGGACGAGTTCATCCTACACATTCAGGTTAGGCTACCCAAAGTCTACATAGGGTGGGCAACACTTTTCCCTGCTATGCGGAGCGTAATAAAACCCCGACCTGGACAACGTCCAGGGCAGGGTTCTCATGCGTGCGCAGTCAGCGCAGCGAATATGGGGAGAGTGCTTAGCGGCGCTCAGCCAGCAGGCGCTGCAGCTCCTTGATATCGGACTTGCGACGCTTGGAGCGGAAGACGGAGAAAGCGATAAGACCTACGACAGCAGCGCCGACACCGGCGAGCGCCATCTGCACGTTGCGGTCCTGCAGCTTCTGAGTGGCGGCACCCTTGGCGTCGTCCACAAAGTTCTGCGGCTTGCTGCGGTCAGCCAGCTCATCCAGAGTGCTAGCCAGCTGACGGCGGGTGCGCTCGATGTCGCGCTGGATATCATCAATGTTGCGTGCCACGTAAATCTCCTGAGATTTTGACTGTGATTGTGTGATCTGTTGCGGCCAGAATCTGGCCGCTGAAGTTCTAACGTCGATATTCTACATTGACCTTCACCGCTGCCGCATGTCTACCCGCACAGTGAGGGCGCAAGAACTGTGCCGGAGAGCACGCAGTGGAGCACGGTATGGTGGAGACCATGACTGAAGCACAACGACTGTACGTAGGAGATAAAGCCCCGGCCTTTTCCTTGAGCGATGATGCCGGCACTACCGTGAGCCTGAGCGATTATGCAGGCAAACGCGTCGTGGTCTACTTCTACCCGCGCGCCAACACCCCTGGATGCACCAAGGAAGCGTGCGATTTCCGGGATAGCCTCGAGCAGCTCAACGGTATGGACATCGCCGTCGTGGGCATTTCTCCCGACAAGCCGGAGGCCTTGGCGAAGTTCCGTGAGGATCACGAGCTAAACTTCCCGCTGCTGTCGGACCCCGAAAAGGAGGTCATGACGGCTTATGGCGCGTTCGGTGAAAAGAAGAACTACGGCAAGGTCGTCCAAGGCGTTATTCGCTCCACCTTCCTCGTGGACGAGGATGGCACCATCGCCCAGGCCATGTACAACGTCAAGGCCACCGGCCACGTCGCCCGCGTTCTCAAAGCGCTGGACTAGCCACACCCCGCGGTGAGAAGAAGAACCGTGGCGGTGGCATAGTCACCGTCATGGCTGATGGACAGCGCTGTGGTGTAATCCCCCAAGGACTCCTGCGCCGCAGCAGCGATACTCCCCCGCAGCTCGAGGGCCACCCGACCCCACGCGTCAGGGCGGACCTCAATGTCTGACCAGACAACAGCCTCCTCATTCATGACTGGCGGGCGCCCGTAGAGCGCCTGCGACCACGCCTTGATGAAGGCCTCCTTAGCAGCCCAGCGCCCAGCCATGTACTGGGCGCGGGCAGCACCCTCAAGTCCTCGAGTCTGCGCCCCGCGCAGCTCGGCAGCGCTAAAGACCCGGGCAAAGCGCGTACCAGGCAGCGCAAGCTGCTCAGCAAAGGACGGGATGTGCACGAGGTCGGTACCCACACTCATTCCGCTCATGCTCATGCAGAACAGCCTAGCGCGCCAACTGTTGCTTGAGCTCCTCAAGCTCATCGCCGCCGGCCATCCACTGAGTCAGTTCCGGCAGGCTAACCGCCTCTTTCGGCGCGTTCAAGGACATCTCTCCCACCGTGAGTACGACGAAGTGGTCGCCCACCAGGTAAGCATGCTGCGGATTGTGGGTAATAAACACAACGCCCATGCCGCGCTCGCGAGCGGCGTCGATGAAGCGCAGCACCATGCCGGATTGCTTCACGCCGAGGGCGGCGGTGGGCTCATCGAGGATGATGTAACGAGCGCCGAAGTAGATCGCGCGTGCGATGGCGACAACTTGGCGCTGGCCACCGGAGAGTGCGGAGAGTTCCACGTCGACGTCGCCAAGCACAATGCCCATATCTGAGAGCTGGTCGTGCGTAATTCGCTTCATCTCCGACTCGCGGAGACGACCCAACGCGCCTGTAAGCTCCTGCCCCAGGAAGAAGTTGCGCCACACCGACAAGGACGGCACGAGCGCCAGGTCCTGGTACACCGTGGCGATGCCCGCGTCGAGGGAATCGCGGGGGCTGGCAAACCGCACCTCATCGCCATCAACGGTGATGGTGCCACCGGTCGGTGGGGTCAGGCCAGCCAGAATCTTGATGAGCGTAGATTTTCCCGCACCGTTATCTCCCAGCACGCAGGTCACAGTCCCCTCCTTCACGGCCAAGTTGATATCCCGCAAGGCGTGGAAGTTGCCGAAGGTTTGGGAAATATCGTGGAGCTCAATCATGGTTTATCGCTTCCTCGTGAAGTTGGCCACCGACGTGTTCGTCAGCACGGCGAAAAGCAGCATGGCACCGAGGAAGAACTTGAACCAGTCGGGGTTCCAGCCCGCATACACGATGCCTTGGTTGGTCATGCCGAAAATGAGCGCGCCAATGGCCGTGCCCACCGCGGTACCGCGCCCACCAGTCATGGAGCAGCCGCCGATCACTGCAGCGATGATGTAGAGAAACTCGTTACCGATACCCTGGCCCGCTTGGATGGAGTCGAAGGCAAACAGGGTGTGCATGCCCACGAACCAGGCGGCAAAACCGACAAACATGAACAGCGCCACCTTGACGCGGCGCACGGGCACGCCGACGGCGCGAGCGGCCTCGTCATCGCCGCCAACAGCGAAAATCCAGTTGCCCCAGCGCGTCTTGTACAGAACCCACGAAGCAATGGTGACAAACACTAACCACCAGATGACGGTGGCGCGAATACTCAACGAGCCCAGGTGAATCGTGCCAGCGAAGACGACGCGTGCGGAAGGAAATCCCTCCATATCCGCGATGGTAGGGGTGGCCACCTGCCCCGTCACCAGCTTTGTGATGGCCAGGTTGAGGCCCTGCAGCATGAGGAAGGCCGCCAAGGTGATGAGGAAGGAATCAATCTTCGTCCGGGTAACTAGCACACCGTTGAGCGCGCCAATCGTCAGCGCGGTAAGCAGCGAGAGGCCCACGCCCACCCAGGAATTGAGGTGGAAATTGTAATTGAGCATCGTGGCCACGAGTGCGGCCGAAGTCACGGCCACGCCGGAGGACAGGTCGAACTCGTTGCCTATCATGAGCAGGCCCACCGCCAGTGCCACGATGCCCAGCGTGGAGCTGGCATACAGCACCGTGGAGAAGGCCTCCACCGAGCGGAAGGCGGGGGCAACGACCATGAAGAGGACGAAGATGAGCACCGCGCCCAGTAGGCTCGCCAGCTCTGGACGGCGAATCAGGCGCGAGAATGCGCTGCGGCGGGTCAGGCGCGCATCGCCTGTGCTTATCGACGCCTCCCCACTCATCGCAGGCCCTCCTTCGCCGACTCAGAGATGATGTCCACATTGGTGGAATCGACGAAGGACGGCCCGGTGTACACCGGGCGGCCGCCGCCTAGTGTGGAGCCGTTACGGTGGGCCAGCCATAGCGCATCAACGGCGAGGTAGCCCTGCATATAGGGCTGCTGGTCGACGGCCCATTGGACGGTGCCGTCGGCGATGGCGTCGACAAGCTCGGCGTTGGTGTCGAACGTCGAGACCTGTGCGTCAGAGCCTGCCTCGGCCACGGCATCTGTCGAACGCATGGCCACGGAGGCCTGCAGAGCCATCACCCAGTCGATGGACCTATCCTGTGCCAGCTTGGCGTTGATGGTGGACTGCGCGGCGGTGAGATCCTTGCCGTTGACGTAGAGAATCTCCACCTTGCCGCCGTCCATGCCCTCCTTAACGCCGGCGCACCGCGCCTCCTGGGACGAGTTGCCCTGCTCGTGGATAACGCAGAGGGCATGCTTCGCGCCATCGGCCTTGAGGCGCTCGCCCGCCTTGGTGCCTGCAACCTTCTCTTCTTGGCCGAAGAAGGCGCTCATGCCGTATTTCTCGTAGTCGTCCATGCCGGCGTTAAGGCCGACGGTGGGGATGCCGGCATCAGCAGCCTTCTTGGCCACGGGGCCGATAGCGCCCGCGTTCGGCATGGTCACGGCGATGCCGTCCACCCCGGAATCGATGGCGGATTGCACCAGGTTGGCCTGGTTAGGGGCTTCCGGGTCGGAGGAATAGCGCAGTTCGATGTTGTCCTTGCGCGCGGCATCCTCCGCGCCCTTGCGTACGAGGTCCCAGTAGGTATCGCCCGGCGCGCCATGGGAGATCATGGCGACGACGAGGCGCTCGGTGTCGACACCACCGGCCAGCTCGCCCTCCTCGCTCGGGCGGGGCGCGCCTCCGGTGGCGGAGCATCCCCCGATCGTGGCGGCGAGGGCGACCGCACTGACACCACGTGCAAACTTTGTGTTGATTTTCACCCTTGCATGGTGCCCCAGCACACACTCTGGGTTCAACCCGCTTGACCTGGTTCTTTATCGTTTCAGAGGGTTCGAGCTGGGGTTATTCTTCGGTGTTTTACCCCCGCTCGGATGTGTCGTGTGGTGCTGCGTCCGGCTCTAGGATGCCGCTGCGCAGGCGCGCCGACTCGCTGAGTAGTACGGCGGCTTCTCGCTCTGTTACTGCGTTGGCATCGCCGCCTCCGAGGTTGCGTTCGATCGGCCGCTCGTACAGTGCTGCTCCGCCGCGCATGGCCTCCTCTAGGCGGCGCAGCCCGGCGCGTTCACGCGCCTCGGCGGCCTTATGCCACGCTTGTGCGGCATCGTCGCCGCGCTCGCTGGCCACTGCCGCCACGAAGGCCTCCGGGTGGACGAGCGCGATGAGTGCTGAGACGTGCCCGAAGCCCAAAGAGGTCACGAGCCCTGCCTTGGGCGGAGTTCGCCGCAGATCCAGTGGCCTGCGCAGCCACACGAGGTGCTCGTGGCGGCGCAGTTGCGGATCAACGCAATCCAGGGAGCGATTCGGCGGGATGATGCCCTGGCGCAGCACCTGGCTCAGGCCCACGATCTGGAAGGCCGCGGCCCCACCTTTGGCGTGGCCGGTCAGTGACTTCTGGGACACCACGTACAGCGGGTTGCCTGCACTGCGCCCGAGGGCAGAGGCGATTCGTTCGTGCAGGTCGGACTCGTTAGGGTCGTTGGCTGTCGTGGACGTGTCGTGCTTGGACACCACGGCGATGTCATCCGGAGACACCCCCAGGTCCTTGAGACCACGGGCGAGGCGGGACTCGGAAGCGCCGCGCGCCGCCGAGAGCGCACCGATGCCCGGCGCGGGAATGGAGTTGTGCGCACCGTCGGCAAAAGATTCGGCAAAGCCCACCACGCCGAGGACCGGCAAGCCTAGGTCCGCGGCGAGGGTTCCACGCGCGAGCAGCAGCGTTCCGCCGCCCTCCGATTCAACAAATCCGCCGCGGCGGCGGTCATTCGGGCGGGAGAAGTAACGGTTCTCAATGCCCTGTGCGGCCAAGTGCGTGCTATCGGCGGTGGCGGCCATGTCGCCGAAACCTGTAATGCCCTCCACCGAGAGCGCGTCGATGCCACCGGCGACAACGAAGTCGGCCTTGTGCAGGCGCAGCTTATCGCAGGCTTCTTCCACCGACACCGCTGCCGTGGCGCAGGCGGCGACGGGGTGGACCATCTGGCCGTAGCCACCGACGTACGACTGCATGACATGCGCGGCAATGACGTTGGGCAGTGCCTCCTGAAGGATGTCATTCTGCCGCGGGTGGGCCAAGAGCTTATCGACGTACAGCGACCGCAACGCCTCTTGCCCTGCCATGCCGGTGCCCTGTGTGGAGCTCACCCGCGCCGGGTGAACGTGGGACAGCAACTCGGCTGGGCTAAACCCTGCAGAGAGGAAGGCGTCCACCGTGCACACGAGGTTCCACACGGCAAGGCGGTCGAGATTGTCCAGCATGTCGGCTGGGATGCCGTAGACCCCGGGGTCGAATCCTTCCGGGATCTGTCCACCCACTACGCGTGTCATGGCCACGCGGCGTGGCACGCGCACGGCGGAGCCCGCTGGCCGGGTGACCTGCCATTCGGTCTCACCGCCCGGAGTGGATTCCACGCGCTGAAGCGTGGCTCGCTCGCAGCTGTCCACGAAGGAGCGTGCGGTGGCTTCATCCTCAACGGTGAAGGTCAGCGGTTTCTCCAGGTAAATGGTGGTCAGCTCTGGGGCGAGGTTGTCCACCATGGGCAGGTGAGGTCCGAAACTGTCGTGGAAGCGCCGCACACCGATGCCGGCGAGGACCTCGTCGTGGAAGCGCTCATAAACTTCTTCCTCCGCGATGGACTCGCCCTCTGGCGTGATCCACGCCGCTGTCTTTTCATCCCACGTCACAAGTCCACAGGTCCACGCCAACTCCAGCACGCCGGCAGCGCTAAGTTCACCGCCGACTTCGACCTCATAGCGGGTGCGCGATGAGCCCAGCGGCCCCAGTTCGCCGGCGCCGACAATGACCACCATGTCTTCCAGGGATTGGGTGACCTCGCTGAAGTCGGGGTGGGTCCATTCCAGTGGCTTCAGCACGTGCGGTAGAGCCGTCACGGTGCGTGGTGTGGGCAGTTCGGTCCCGGACTCGGGGGCTGTGGAGGCACCGTGTGCCTCACGTGCCACCTCGGCCAGATTAAGGTCGGCACCCAACAGTCCGCCACTAAAGTCCATGGTTTGTGGCGCAGTGGCGGCCTCGATGAGCACCGATTCGTTGGCGGCGCCATCGACAAGGCGGATGGCCATCTCCTTCGCGGAAAATGTGGCCACGCCGCGGGCCTCGACCTGGGACACAAGAGAATCGTTGCCCGCCATCAGCCCGGTTCCGCGAACCCAGCCGATGAGCGCGTGGACCAGCGAGGTTCGAGCGCCCCATGAATCTTGCTCGGCATGCCAACGGTTGACCAGGGCGTGGAAAGCGGCCTTGGCCTCGCCATACGCGCCGTCGCCGCCGAAGCGCCCGTGGTTGGGTGAGCCGGGCAGCACCACGTGGAGGCGATGCCCCAGGTGGGTATCCGCGCCCACCGCGGACAGCCCCGCGATGAGCCGCTCCACGGACCACAGCAGCAGGCGCATCTGGGCCTCAGCCGCCGGCCCCGCATCGGCCACGGTTCCGCTGACGGGCGGTGCCGCAAAGGGAAAGAGTAGGTCGGGTATGAAGGCCGGTTTGCGCACCACGGTCTCGCCATTCACCGTGGCAGTCTCCTCCGCACCGATCCACTCCACAAACGCATCGATATCTGCAAAAGAGTTGAGGTTGGTTGGGACCACCCACAGCACGGCCGTGCCGACTCCACGCTTGCGGTAGAGGTCTTTAAAGAATTCAACGCGCTGCGGGGTGAGTTGCGAGGTCGTCGCAATGACAGTGGCGCCCTCGACGAGGAGCTCGGAGATAATCTCCGCACCAATCGAGCCCGGCGAACCTCCCGTCACCACAGCCACCTGACCGGAGTGGAGCAGGAACTCGCCTGGCACCGCGGCGTCCGCGGCCTGGCGTCGATAGCCCAGATAAGCTGCCATACGCTCGACCTCCGCACCGGCGCCGAGAACATCGAGGCGTGGTTCCTCGACTCCAGCTGCGGCAGCCTGGACAAGGTCTTCGCGGGCGTAGGCCCAGTAGTCGTCGAAAAGCACTGCCTTCGTAGCGTCAAAGGCAGGGGCCACGCGCTGTTCCCAGTCGGGTCCCAGCTCCGCTTCGATAAGGCCGGCACGGTTGTCGGTGTCCGTCGTATTCTTCATCGACGCGGCCGCGTCGTCGCGAGCGCCACACCCCAGGGCGTCGAGCAGCGAGCGCGCAGAATCCTCGAGTGCGGTTTCCAACCGCTGCGCATACTCCGTCAGCGCCACCGGGTCCACGTTCGCTTCCGCGGTGGCCCGCGCGCGCTTCGTCACTGTCACCCCGGCGCGGGTGGTGACGGCGGTCAGGGAGG
Source organism: Corynebacterium singulare (assembly GCF_000833575.1). Taxonomy (NCBI): domain Bacteria; kingdom Bacillati; phylum Actinomycetota; class Actinomycetes; order Mycobacteriales; family Corynebacteriaceae; genus Corynebacterium; species Corynebacterium singulare. The sequence continues at coordinate 2,256,650 of NZ_CP010827.1, forward strand.
CGTCGATAAGCTCGTCGAGCTCACGCACAGTCGACACCTCCGCGCGCGGCAGGGTGGCCAGGTCCCCGCCACGCAGGGAGGCACCCTCGCGGCTGGCCAGCACGAGCTCCGCTACGACGCGGTCAGCCCAGCCAGGGCCTAGGCCCCACTCGGTGTGAACGCGCTCGGCGATGTACCCCGGCTTCTTCCCCGCCGGGCCCGTCAGGCGGCGCACCGCCTGCCCCACCTGCGCGGCGAGTACGGGACCAAAAGAGTCATAGCGAGGCGCGCGCTGCGCCACTGTCTCCGCAAGCTCACGCAGTGGTCTATCCGCCGCGCCCTCGATGGCGCCGATCCCGAATTCCACGCCCAAGTCCAGCAGCAGCTGGTTGCGGCGGGAGGACACGCCCTCCACGAGGGCCTCGATCGTGTCGCTAGCCTCCATCTGGTCGGGACGGACCTTGGTCCACAGGGCGATGAGCATCTCCACGGCAACCTGCGGGTTCAGCGCGCGGTCTGGCACCTCTGTGTGCGGCTCGTCGGGGACAGCGGCCACCGCCGGTTCCGGCGTGGGGTCTGCCACGTGTTCCGTGAGGTCTTCCACAGCTTCTTCAGCAGTGCGCTCCGGCGCGGGCTGCGCGTCCTCGGCGAAGACGCGGGCGTGGTCGCGCTCAGTGTTGAGCACCTCAACCTCACTGCCCGCGTAGTCAGACAGGCCTAGTGTGTGGCCCATCATGTTAGCTACGGTCGGTGCGGCACCCACGCCAACCTCGATGAAACGCTCGATGCCCAGTCCCGCTACGCCTGCTTCTGTCATGGAACCGCGTGGGGTAAGCAGAAGGTCTTGGGTTTCAATCCACCGCACTGGGGAGGCGAATTGCCAGGCCAGAAGCTCAATGAGGAGCGTGCGCCCGAGCTCCTTCGGGTTCGCTGCAGCCCTTGCGAAATCCTCAACAAGTGCCGTGATCCGCTCAGATTCCACCACGTCCGCTATGGCCTCTACGAACTCACGATCCAGAGAAAAGGGCCTGGCCACGAGGTTCGGCACGTAACGGCCCACCAGCACCGAGAGGTCAATGTCCCGTGGAATGAGCTCCTCTAAATGCGAGCGGAAGTCCTCTACCCCACCACGCAAAAGGGAGGAATGGAAGGGCACGTCAACGCCTGGAATGGGCACGAAGGCGCGCTGGCCAGGAGCCCAGTACTCGGCATTCTCATCGATGGCCTCGAGGCCGTCGATGGTCCCCGCAATCGCGTACTGGCGCCCCTGGACGTTGTAGTTGACCACCTCGAGGAACTCCCCGGTGACCTCGCTTGTCTCGGCAACGTAGTCCGCAACCTCATCCGCACGCATCCCCATCTTGTGCGGTCGGAGCGCTCCCAGGCCGTAGCGGGACTCGCCGTCAGCATCGCGTTCGACGAAACGGTGCATGGTCAGCCCACGGACATAGACAATCTCCAGAACCGCCTCAAGGGAGAGGACCTCCGCATACGCGGCCAGGGCGTTGTACTCGCCCACGGAATGTCCGCCGAAGGATGCCGTGGTGTCGAGGACCCCTGCTTCCTTCAGGGCGGCGATCTGGGCGCAGCCCAACGTAGCCATGGCGACCTGGGTGAACTGGGTCAGGAACAGCACACCATTCGGATGGTGATAGGTAGTGCCACCCACCACAACGTTGTCCGGGTTGATGCGCACGATCGCCAGGATGGAAAAGCCAAGGTGTTCTCTCGTGTACGCATCCGCACGGTCCCACACCGCGCGCGCAGCCAGTGACTGTCCGTAGTCCGCCATGCCCATCCCCGGGGATTGGATGCCCTGGCCGGGGAAGGCATAAAACGTGCGCGGAGTGCTCATTGTGGCGCGGGCCTCGAGCACCACCACACCATTGCACGTTGCGGTGACAGCGCGGATTTCGCCGTGATCGCCGCGCTTGTCGACGCCCACCCGTTCCACCCCAAACTCCACCTCACTGCCGGGCAGGACTGGGGCCAGCATCGATGCAGACCACTCCAGGACCTGTGTGCCATCACAGGCCGCGGCCGCCTGAGCTAGGGCCGAGGTCCACATGCCGTGCACGATAGGGCCGTCCTTCAGGCCTGCCAACGCCGCGGCATTCGCGGAGAGGTGAATAGGGTTATGGTCCCCCGTCACCGCGGCGAAGGGGCGCAGAGATTCCGGCGCGGTCACGGTGCGTTGGTGAAGGAAGGACCGTGGGGTTTCGCGTATCCCTTCCGACGCTGCGCCTGAATCACGGAACTCGTCCATACTCGCGGTCCCAGTGCGCCCAGCAATCAGGAAGCGCTCGCGTAGCGTTGCTATGTCCCCCACGCTCACCGCAACGTCGATGACTCGACCCGAGGGCGTATCACTTACCGCGACCAGGTCGGCGGTGATGGTCACCTCCAGCGGCGTGGAACCCGGTGCGGCCGTGGCCGCAAGACGCTCGGTGGCATCCTTACCAAGCATCAGTGAGTGTTCGAGGTGGACCAGGTTGAGCAGACCCTCGACTACTGGCTCAGCCTTCGCATCGTTAGTGATGCGGGCATCCGCGATGACAGCGAAGATCGCTGGCCAGGCCATTCCTACGAGGACGTCTGGCGCGGCTGACTCCGCGGCCGCCATACCAGCACTATCCGAGCTCGTCACGGAGACGTAGTCAGCCATGTCCGCTGCATCGAGGCGGGCCTCCACCGAGGCACGACCGTCCTTGACTTCCGGCAGTGTGCCACCGGCCGCTGCACGGGCAAGCTCACGCATAGCAGAAGCGGCATCCTCGGTGCTCACGGAAGGCGAGGCGCCCGGAATACTCGGTGCCATGATGCGCACGCGCAGCACAGCGTCACCCTCCTGCGTCGAGCCAGCGCCCACGGGCACGGTGTACCAGAAGTCCGCAGAGCCCTCACCGATGGGAACAGTTGCACCGCTCGGGCGAAGAGTCACGCCGGGTAGGTCAAGGAGCAGCGGATTTACTTTTTCGCGGCCAGCCCAGTTCAGGGTAGGTGCGCGGCGGATGAGAGTCTCAGCGCTCGGTGCAGACTCGCGTGCGTCCGGTACTTCCTGGGGAAGGCGGTCTGCGGCGGCCTGCTCGAAGCGAGCCAACAGCTCAACCACCGGCTCGTTGGCGCGCTCAATACCCGCAACAGCGGCTGGGCCGGGGATGATGCAGACCTGGTCGGCGTCATAGTGCTCGTCGTGGGCCTGCCACAAGGAGTCGAGGCGGAAGCGGCGGCGCACGGAGGAATCGATAACCGGCACAAAGCTCGGCGGTTTCCCCGGACCATCGAGCAGGGTGATGAACCAGGCGGCATCGGTGGGATGAAGCGCGGCGTCCCCGTAGAGCTTTATGAGCGAAGCGATGGCGTCTGTGGGGTGAGAACGATCCACGCTCACCTGAAGTTCTATCTCACCGTGATCGGCCTCGTGCAGACGAGCTTCGCTGCGCGCGACCATGTCCTTAAAGCGATTAAACCATGACTCGTCGACCCACCCGTCGAGGAAAGACAGCTCCACATAGCGGTGCAGCCACTGGGAGTACGACATCGCGGCGAGGTCGCCGAAGTAGGGTTTGCACGTCGCCGCCAGCGCAGCGATGATCTCCTCACGACGGGCAGCAACGTGCGCCTCGTCGCCGGCGACCTCATCGAGCAGCCTGCCCGCGCGGGCGAAGGAATTGTCCAGCTCATGAATGCTCGCATCCAGATCTGACCGTCCGGACGTGACGTCCTTGTCCGTGGCGGCGGCGAGAGCCTGCTTGACTGACTCCGACGCGGTGGACTCCGCGGTGGCCATAGCGGCGGTGCCAACCATGATGGCATCAACAGGTGCTGCGGGCAGGCCAAAGCGCCGTGACCACTCGCCGGTGAGGTACTCCGCGCCGCGCGCCGGGGTTCCGATGCCACCGCCGACGGCGAGCAGCACGTTAGGCTGCTGGCGAATGTCGGCGTACGCGGCCACAAGCAACTCATCGAGTTCCTCGGTGGAGTGGTGTCCGCCGGCGCTACCGCCTTCGAGCTGAAGGATGAGTGTGGTGGACACCTCGCGCGCAATCGCGAGCACCTGCTTGACCTGCTCGACGGTGCCAGGTTTAAAGGCTATCCACGGGAAGTTTTCTGCTTGCAGGCGCTCTACCAGCGCAAGGGCCTCCTCGTGCGGCGGGATACCAGCGGAAATGACCACGCCGTTGAGCGGCGCACCTGCGGCTCGGGCGCGGGGGATGGCACGCTGCCCCTCAATCTGGCGGCGCCACTGCGCAGCAGACAGATACAGGGCGTTGAACTGTGCATTCACGCCCGGCGCGAGCATCTCTGCGAGGTTATCCAGGTTCTGCGCCAGGATCTCATCGGTGTGTTGGCCGCCGCCGGCGAGCTCTGCCCAGTGTCCTGCGTTGGCGGCCGCGGCAACGATGGTCGGATCTACAGTGGTGGGCGTCATGCCGGGCAACATGACCGGGGAATAGCCCGTCACGTCGGTGAAGCGCGTGGTGAGGCGCCCTTCCACCAGACGTGGTGCACAATCAGACCAGGCGGCAGGCAGCGCGGGCGCGTGGCCGGGCTCAAACAGCTGCGCTTGCCCCTCTGTGGTAGCTGCGGCCACCGTGCCCACTCCCCGGCCAGCGACGATGCCTCGTGTTAAAGGCTCAACGCCGCGAGCGGGACCCATCTCCAGAATCCAGCACGCGCCGGCGGCGACAGCCTCAGTGACACGGGCAGGCCAGTCCACGGTGTCCGTGAGCACCGCGCGGGCCAGCTCACTCACGAGTTCAGACTCGAGGCCGATGCGCGCTGCCCAGCGCTCCACCTGTTCCACGGCCTCCCCCATCGCCGGATGATGGAAGGCGGCGTCAACGTCCAGGTCCGTCAGACTCACATGTTCGCCGTCGATAGTTCGGCGCACGCGAGCAAGCTCGGCTGGTGTTCCCACGATGACGAAGCGCTCGTGGCCGTTGATAAGGCCGATGTGGGCGCCGGCTGCCCGAAGTTGTTCCTCCGAGGCACCCGACACCGCCACCATGGGTGAGCCCTGGTCGGTGCGGACGAGTCCGTGGATTCGGGCAGTCCTGGTCATAGCAGCGCCAATGAGGCGGGCCAAGGCCAAGGCCTCAACTGGGCTTACCCGGCCAGCGGCGACGGCGGCAGCCACAACGCCTTGGGAGTGCCCGATGCTCGCCACGGCGACGTCAGTGTTGAGCCCCTGTGCGCGCACGGACTCGAGGACCGAGAGCTGGGCCGTCACAATGCCCGGCGTGGACACAGCTGGCGCGGATAGCCTGAACGCAGGCTGGGCATCCGCCCACTCCAGCGGCGAGAAACCGTGGGGGGTGGTAGGCAGGAGCGCGCCGACAAGCGGGGCGAGAAGCTCCTCGGCCGCATCCAGGTATCGGGCAAGCTGCGGCCGCACACCTGTGGCTAGGGCCTCACGGAGGGTGGGCAGCCACGCATAGCCCTGCCCGGAGAAGGACAGCGCGCAAGGCTCCACGTCTAAACACGCGACAAGGGGTGCGGTGTTCATGGGATGGGTCACCGGCGCTACTCCCCCAGGGCACGCGCAACGAGCTGCACGGCCGCATCGAGGGAAGGCTGGGTCTGGGGCTCAGGCAGGCCGCAAAAGACCTGGCAGGCGTGGTCCGGAACGACCTCGGCCGAGCGGGACAAACCACGCTCGGAGAGGTACTCATCAAAGAACATGTCGATACTCATACCGACATCAGATTCTACCCATTACGATCGATGCGTTATGGCCTCTCGCACCCCTTTCATCCTCGCAGCTCTCCTCAACGTTCTCGTTGCTGCCTTGGTGCTTGTTGGCCTCATGTTTCCTACCTCCAGCTCCCAGCCAGACGCTGCCCCGAACACAGCTCAGGAGAGCCCCTCTGCGTCCGCGAACGTACAGGATGAGCAGACGGAAGCCGCAGCTGAGGTAGCTGCGGCGCTTGCCACGTTGGACTCCCTCGAGGTCAAGGGCCGTGCGCCGATGACCGGTTATGAGCGCGAGGAATTCGGACAGGCCTGGTCCGATGATGTCACCGTAGAGTTTGGCCACAATGGCTGCGATACCCGCAATGACATTCTGCGCCGCGACTTGGACAACCTCGTGATCAAGGACGGCACGCATGACTGCGTGGCGTTATCGGGGACCCTCCAGGATCCCTACTCTGGCCAGACCATCGACTTCCAGCGCGGGGCTGACACGTCGAGTGCGGTGCAGATTGACCACGTTGTCGCGCTTGCCGACGCCTGGCAGAAAGGCGCCCAACAATGGTCACCCGAGCAGCGCCGAAACTTTGCCAACGATCCCCGCAACCTCCTTGCCGTCGATGGCCCCCTCAACCAGCAGAAAGGCGCCGGTGACGCCGCCACGTGGCTGCCACCCAACAAAGCTTTTCGCTGCCAGTATGCGCAGCGCATCGTTGAGGTGAAGGCAGCCTACGACATCTGGGTGACCGACGCCGAGCAGGAGGCGCTGCGCCGGCAGCTGCTTGCCTGCTAAAGGGGGTTACCCCCATCCCACCCCGCATATTATTCACCTACAGCTCATACACAGAACCCCCTCAGTTGCCCCACAAACCACGTGCATGGCGTGTGAATCGAGCCTCCGCGCGCGAGCATCTATAGATCTTTCCATATCTAATAAATGCAGCGTCCAGAGCTAGGCAGTCACCCCCTCATGAAAGAAAATTAATCGTTATTTCTTCCACGCCTCACATTTCTTTTAATATGTGACACAGCACCTAGGCTGAGGTCTAGGTCACATTAGTAATGCGCGTGCGCTACTGCTCTCATTGAGACACGCTTGCCGAATCAACTCCCTGCGAAGGAACCGTGATGTTCAAGTACATCATCAAGAAGACCGCCAGCTGGCTGGTTGTCATCTTCCTCGCGACTAACATCGCGTACCTCCTAGCCGCAACCTTTCTCGACCCCAGATCAAACTACATTGGCCGCAACCCTCCGCTCGGCCAGGAAGAGATAAGTCGCATCCTCACTCCCCTCGGGCTTAACCCCGAAACCCCACTTTTGGAACGCTGGTGGGGCTGGCTCTCCGGCATCCTCTTCCATTGGGACTGGGGAACATCTCCGCTTGGTGACCCGGTCAGCGCGCAGATTGGCCACCGCGCTCTGGTCTCCGCCCAGCTTCTGCTTGTCGCTACGGTTCTGTCCGTCATCATCGGAGTCGGTCTCGGCGTTTACACCGCCTCCCGCCAGTACAAAGCAGCAGACCGCTTCTGGCAGGGTGTCTCTATCATCACGATGAACACCCACGTCGTCGTGGCCTCGATTCTGGTCGTCGCCGGAGGCCTCTGGATTAACCGCGTCACCGGTCACCGCGTTGTGTATGTCACCGGCGCATCGAGCTTGGGCGTGGAAGGCTTCTTCCCCAGGCTGCTGGATATGGCGCAGCACCTCATTCTGCCGTCCATCTCACTCATCATCATCAGCTACGCCGGCTATCACATGATGCAACGCACCCTGCTCTTGGATAACTTGAATGCTGACTACGTGCGCACCGCCCGCGCCAAAGGTCTTACCCGTTCCCAGGCTATTCGCAAACACGCCCTGCGCACCTCCATCATCCCGGTAGCAACCTCCGTGGCCTTCTCCGTTCCCGGTATCTTCACCGGCGCCATCATGACGGAAACCATCTTCGCGTGGAAGGGCATGGGCCAATACTTCATCGAAACCATCAACCGCAATGACGTCAACGGCACCACCGCCGTCGCCGCTTTCGGCGCCGTCATGATTGCCTTCTCCGCAATCCTGGCTGACCTCGTCGTTGTAGCCCTCGACCCGCGAGTAAGGGTGAGTTAAATGACTCCAGAGAAGAAATCCACCTCCCCGCGCTCCGAGGCGCGCCAACCGCAGCGTTACCACCGCAACGACTTGGCAATCGATACCGCCGCGGACAACCTGGGCGTGCGTCCGCATGCCGCCACCGCAGACTATTCGCCGTCCACCGAACCCAGCGCCCAATCGGCACTTGGTGCCGGCGTCGACGTCGACGATGCGCAGCGCAAGCAATACACCAGCAAAGACTTCAGCGGAACCTCAAAGCTCACGCTGTACACGCGCCGCTTTTTCCGCAACAAGGCGGCAGCTGTCGGTCTCGTTATCTTCGTGCTGCTCGCCCTGCTGTCAATCTTCGGCAGCTACCTGACGCCCTGGGCATTCGACGATCCGGACTTCTTCAATTTGTCCACAGGTCCATCTTCCGAGCACTGGTTCGGTACCACGGACTCCGGAAATGACCTGTTTGCCCAGACCGTGCACGGACTTGGCCGCTCACTGATCATCGCGCTCATTGTGTCGCTGGTGTCCACCCTGCTCTCCGCCTTCATCGGTGCAGCGGCGGCAATGTATGGCGGCGCAGTGGAAAAGGTCATCTTGGCCGTTATCCACTTCTTGCTGGCCATCCCGACCTTCCTGTTGATCGCCTTGGTTGTCTCCGACTCCGGTGGTGACTGGAAGCTGCTCATTGTCGTCCTCATCGTCTTCGGCTGGATGTACCCGGCGCGTGTTATCTGGGCCATGGCGCTCAGCGTGCGCGAAAACGATTATGTGCGTGCTGCGGATTACATGGGCGTTTCTCGCTTCCGCACCATTTTCCGCCACGTCGTGCCCAACATCGGCTCGCTGCTCATCATCCAGGCAGCCTTGGGCGTGGTGTCCACCATCATGTCAGAAACCGCACTGTCCTTCCTGGGCTTGGGCGTCAAGCTTCCCGACGTCTCCCTAGGCACCCTCCTTGCCGGTGGCGCCAATGCCGTCGAGGCTTCGCCCTGGCTCTTCTACTTCCCTGCCGGCATCCTCACTCTGCTCACCGTCTCCATGGCGTTCATCGCCGACGGTCTGCGCGATGCCATTGACCCCAACTCGAACTCCGGAGGCCGAGCATGACCCCGTCACACACCGCAAACGCCGTCCCGATCGGAAGCAGCGGCGAATCCTTCCCAGCCGCCGAACCGGTCCTGTCCGTCCGCAACCTCTCCGTCACCTTCCCGTCGGAAGCCGGCTCCGTTCACGCAGTGCGTGGCGTCGACTTCGACCTCATGCCAGGACGCACCTTGGCCATCGTGGGTGAATCCGGCTCCGGTAAGTCCGTCACCTCCCTTGCCGTCATGGGCCTGCTTCCGGGCTACGCCAAGGTGGAAGGCTCCGTGGTCTATGCAGGCACCGAGCTCATCGGCAAGTCGGACAAGGAGATGTCACAAATCCGCGGCAAAGACATCTCTATGATCTTCCAAGACCCACTGTCTTCCCTCACCCCGGTGTTCTCCATCGGCGACCAGCTCATCGAGGCCATCCAAACCCACCGCGATGTGTCGAAGCGCGAGGCAGAAAAGGAAGCCATCCGTTTGCTCAAGCTCGTGGGCATCCCAGAGGCTGAAAAACGTGTGAAGTCCTTCCCACACGAATTCTCCGGCGGCATGCGCCAGCGCGTGGTCATCGCCATCGCCATGGCCAACAACCCGCGCGTCATCATCGCCGACGAGCCCACCACAGCCCTCGACGTCACCATCCAGGCCCAGATCCTCGAGGTACTCAAGGTGGCGCAGCGCGAAACCGGTGCTGCTGTCATCATGATTACCCACGACATGGGAGTGGTGGCCGGCACTGCCGACGACGTCCTCGTCATGTACGCCGGCCGCCCGGTGGAGCTGGGCGATGTCGATACCATTTTCAACCGCCCCAAAATGCCCTACACCGTAGGCCTTCTCGGCTCCACCCCGCGCGTGGACAAGGCCACCGATGAGCCGCTCACGCCCATCGCCGGCACCCCGCCGCGCCTTATCGAGGTCGCTGCGGAGTGCCCCTTCGCCGACCGCTGCCCGGTGGCCCAGCCAGAGTGCCGCACTCAGGAACCCGAGCTGCGCGCGCTTGACGACGCCCCCGGCCACCACGCCGCCTGCCTTCGTTCCGACGAGATAGAAGGCGGCACCATCGGCGGCGAGCGCATGTACCCGCTGCCGAAGATTTCCGCCGATGCATTGGGGGATACTCCGTACGACCAGCGCCCCATCACCCTCGAGGTGAAGAACTTGGTCAAGGACTTCCCCCTCATCAAAGGTGCCATCCTCAAACGCCGCGTGGGCACCGTCCATGCGGTGAAGAACGTCAGCTTCGATGTTCACCAAGGCGAGTGCTTCGCCATCGTGGGCGAGTCTGGCTCCGGCAAGACCACCACCCTCCTGGAAATCATGGATCTCAACCCACCGGAGGGCTCCACCATCGTGGTCAACGGCACCAACACGTCGGGCCTAAGCTCCTCCGCACGGCGCAAGCTGCGCAAAGACATACAGATCGTGTTCCAGGATCCGATGAGCTCGCTCAATCCTCGCATGACCATCCGGGAGATCATCGCCGAGCCACTGGAGTCGCTGGGCTATGAGGGGGACGTCGGCCAGCGCGTGGGTGAGCTCATGCAACTCGTGGGCCTCGAAGCACACCAAGTGGACCGTTTCCCCGGCGCCTTCTCCGGCGGCCAGCGCCAGCGCATCGGACTTGCCCGTGCCCTAGCCACCAATCCCTCCATCGTGGTGCTCGACGAACCTGTCTCCGCACTCGATGTGTCCATTCAGGCCGGCATCATCAACCTGCTGCATGACCTGAAGAACCGCCTGGGCATCTCCCTGGTGTTCGTTGCCCACGACCTATCCGTCGTACGCCACCTCTCCGACAAGGTCGCGGTGATGTACAAGGGCGACTTCGTGGAATACGGCCCCACCGATGAGGTCTTCGATAACCCGCAACACGCTTACACCCGCGCGCTGCTTTCGGCCATTCCGGTGCCGGACCCAGCCGTGGAACGTGACCGGGTGCGCGAGATCTATCAACCCGCCGAACCCGCTGAAACCTCGGCCTAAAGACTTACAACTAAATACTCCCCGTCTCCATGTTTCCTCTTGAAAGGTCATTGATATGAACATGAAGCTCCGCAAGGCAACTCTCGCGGCGGTCACCGCCTCCGCCCTCATCCTCACCGGCTGCGCCTCCGATGGTGGCTCCGATAGCTCCAAGGACTCCAGCAACTCCGCCTCCGGCGAAAAGCTCGACGTCAAGCTGGACGGTTCCTACAACCCCAAGGACCGCTCCGAGCTCAAAGAAGGCGGCGAGCTACGCCTAGCTATCGACGAGATCTCCCAGCAGCAAAACCCCTTCCAGGCCGACGGAACCCGCTACACCAGTGACGTCTGGAAGTACTACAACCCGCAGATCGGCCTCTTCGACGGCGCGGGTGAATTCCACGTCAACAATGACTACATCACGGATGTTAAGGACGAGGAGAAGGACGGTAAGACCGTCGTCACCTTCACCATCCACGAGAAGGCTCAGTACAACGACGGCACCCCCATTGACTGGAAGGCCTTCGAAAACACCTGGAAGTTCAACAACGGTGAGAACAAGGAGGCTAACGTCTCCTCCACCGATGGCTACGAGCTCATCGAGTCCGTGGAGCCGGGCGAGAACGACAAGCAGGCCGTCATCACCTTCAAGCAGACTTACCCCTGGTGGCAGGGCCTCTTCAACATCCTGCTCCCACCGCAGGTGGATTCCACGGAGAAGTTCAACGAAGCCTACCTGGGCAAGGTTCACCCCGAGTGGGGTGCAGGACCCTTCAAAGTGGACAATGTGGACTTCCAGAGCGGTACCGCGACCTTCGTCCCGAACGAGAAGTGGTGGGGGGACAAGCCTTTCCTGGAGAAGGTGACCTACCGCCAGATGGAAGATCAGGCCTCCATTAACGCGTTCAAGGCCGGCGAGATCGACGCTACCGGTGTGGGCAACAAGGAGCGCTTGGCTGCGGTCAAGGACATGCAAGACATTGAGATCCGCACGGCCATGGCGCCGTCTAAGTCTCTCTTCACGCTCAATGCCAAGAACGAGATCCTCTCTGATATCAAGGTCCGCGAGGCCATCATGTCCGGTATCGACCGCTCGACGTTGTCCGGTATCCGTTTCAACGGCCTCAACGGCTACACCGAAGACCTCCCCGGTTCCTTCAACCTGTACCAAACCCAGAAGGGCTACGAGGATAATGTGGGAGCCGTCATCAAGTTCGACGCCGACAAGGCCAAGTCCCTCCTCGATGAAGCAGGCTGGAAGGAAGGCAGCGACGGCATCCGCGAGAAGGACGGCACGAAGCTGTCCATGCGCTATACCCTGATCGGTGACTCCTCCATCTCCAAGGCTATAGCTACCGCTACCCAGAAGATGATGAAGGATATCGGCGTGGACCTGAAGGTAGAGGAGCGCCCGTCCTCCGACTTCTCCGAGATCACCTCGAAGTATGACTTCGACATCCTGCCCATGGGCTTCTCCTCGGGCGACCCCTTCGGTGTGGCCTACTTTGGCCAGGTCTATCGCTCCGGCTCCCAGCTGAACCGCTCCGGTACCGGTACCCCGGAATTGGACAAGAAGATCGATGCGCTGTCCCAGATTGCTGACCCGGATGAGCAGATCAAGGAATCCAACAAGCTGGAAAAGGAAGCTTTGGCCCAGTACGGCATCATTCCGATCTACAACGGCCCCGCCATGGTGGCCACCCACCCGGACATCGCCAACTTTGGAGCGAACTCCTTCGCCATCATCGAGGTGGAAAACATCGGCTACACCAAGTAGCTAACAGCTGAATACGCGTCATGTAAGGCATAAGAAGAGGGCCTTCCCAATTCCTGGGAAGGCCCTCTTCGTGGTGTCTAGGCGGCTTAGTTGCCCTTGTTGAGCTGGTTGCGCAGTTGATCAAAGTAATCGCGTGCGCTCTGCGGCTGCGCAGTGCCCTGCGGCGGAGGCGGGAAGCCCGGCAACTGGCCAAAGCCCTGCTGAGCGCCCCTTACCTTCTCTTGAGCCTGCTGCTGTGCACGCTTGGCCTGCTCCATCATCTCGGCGTCGCGGCTAGCGCGCTCATCGCGCTCACGGCGCTCCTTCTCCTCGCGGCGACGACGTGCTGCCGCGGTTTCTTCACGGCTGTGCTTAGCCTCGCCCGCCGGAACGGTAGGCTTCGGGGCGGAGTTAATGGCGTTGGTGGACAACAGCGTATCGCGCATGCCGCTGAAGAGATCCTGCATACCAGCAGGGTTTGACGGCATGTAGAGCACGTTCGTGTGGGCGCGGTCAGCCACGTCCACCATGGCGTCAAGGTACTGAGAGACCAGCATGAGTGTCTCCGGGTTCTCCTCGACACCAGCGGCACGCAGCAGCTCATACTGCTGAGCAATACCCTCGACGATCTCCTTACGTTGGTCAGCCACACCGCGACCCTGCAGCTTCTTGGCCTCGGCCGCACCTTCGGCTTCCTTGACTACGCGGATCTTCTCAGCCTCCGCCTGAGCCACGGCAGCCTCACGTTCACGTTGCGCGGCGTTAATAGAGTTCATGGACTCGCGCACGCGGGCATCCGGGCGGATATCGGTGACCAGGGTATTGACGAAGTTCCAGCCGTAGGCGGCCATGTTATCCCGCAGGGACATCGCCACGTTGCGCGCGATGGTGTCCTTGGACGAGAAGGAGTCATCCAGGTTCATGTTCGCAACGGAGGAACGGACGTTGTCCTGGACATAGGCCACAATCTGCTGTTCATGGTTGGACAACGTGTAGAAGGCCTGGCGTTCAGCGCCCTGAACAACCTCGTATTGGACGGCGACCGGAATCTGGACGAAGACGTTATCCTTCGTCTTGGTCTCCACCATGACGTCAAGCTGGCGGATTTGCAGGCTGATCTTTGCGCGGACGCGGTCAACATACGGCACTTTGAGGTGCAGACCAGCGTGGGCAACGTTGACAAACTTACCCATACGCTCGATGATGGCGGCTTCCTTCGTACGAACGATAAAAAAGCCGTCAAAGACGGTGGCAGCGATGATCAACAGGATCACGCCAATGACAATCAAAGGTCCCATGAACTAGCCTTTCTAGGATCACTTCACTTTCCGCAACTATTTTGCCACAGCGTGATGCCCGCCACGAGGCCATGCGGATCACTCCCCAAGAATCGTTGCCAAGTAGTAATACGCTCCGCCCCGAGCATGCTCTAGCGCTCGTCCGCCAAGCGAAACAACTCGCCGAGAATTCCCGCGCCATCTTCGCTGATTCCGTTGTGCTGGAAGCGGTTGGTCACCATCGGGCGGAGGTCACGAAAAGTGTGACCCGTAGCGAGAGAATCCTCGAAGGGGACGAAGATATCGTCGAGGTAGATGGCGGCAGCGGCGATGAGAGGGGCGTCGGAAAGCACAGCGGCGTCATACGGTGGGCTCGTCCACTCGTGGGCAGCGAGCTCCCCGGCCGCCTGTTTGAATGGGCGCAGCGCTGGGTCCTCATCGAACTGCCAGGGAAAGACATGCTCACCGGTGAGGTAGGTGCCGTCCTCGGCGAACTCGGGGAATTCCTCACGCATGCGATGCGCCGCCCACCCTGTGACGGACTGGCCACCGACGCCGCCGTAGATGGACTCATGAATCGCCGCGTACAACGGCCCGGCCTGGAAGCTCACCCTCTGCCCCACGTCCAGAAGAAAGTCCGAACGCAGGCGCTTCTCCCCGCCCACGGTCCGGAAAGGATCCTCCAGCAGGTAGCCCAGCGCATCGAACCCGGCACCACGGCCCAGCTCAATGCCGATGGTGCGGAAACGGCGGGAGGACAGACGCTCGCCCGTGGGCAAGAACTCCTCGGAGTTATCCAGGTGATGGATGATCTCCTCGATGCGCTCCTGCGCCCACGGGAACTGCGCAGTAAAACGGTCGTGGCGCACCTTGAGCTTAGAAAACGTCGTGCGGTAGAGCTCGTCCGCGCCCTTGGTGAGGGTGGGAAGGCCACCGGTGAGGAAGGCCCGGCCGATAGACTCCGGGAACATCGAAGCATAGGCCGTGATGATGAAGCCTCCGAAGGACTGGCCGAAGAGATCCCAGCGCTCCTCCCCGAGGTGCTCGCGGAGACGTTCAGCATCACGCACGATGTTGTCCTGGCGCAGTTGGGCCAAGCGTGTGGCGGTGCGGTCCTCAGCAGGACTCAACTCATCAATCCGGTGGCTGCGTCCAGTACCGCGCTGGTCCATGAGGATCCAGCGGTAGCGCTCAAGGCCCTTCCCGATGAGCCCGGTGGCACCCGTTGGCCGCGGAGACGGGAAACCCGGCCCTCCCTGGTTATAGAGCAGTGCCGGGTAATGCTCACCGCCCGGCGGGACAATCTCGCGAGCATAGAGCTCGAAGGAACCCGCAGTGGGGTCCGTGTAGTCCCATGGGACGATGAGGGTGTGTTCCTTGATGGTGTGGCCGAAGCGTTTCATGCTTCTAGTAGACCACGAAACCCTCCTCGCGGAATGCATCGCGGATCTTCTCGACGTCTTCCGGTTTCGGCGGCTTGGTGTCCTCGAGTGTGTATGGGTAACCCAGCTCGCGCCACTTGTCCGCGCCCATGTTGTGGAAAGGCAGGACCTCGACGCGCTCGACGTTGCTCTTCCACCGGGAGACAATCTTGACCACGTTGGCCACGTTCTCCGGGGAATCAGTCAAGTCGGGCACCACCACGAAACGGATCCACACTGGCTTGCCAATGGCATTGAGGCGGTCACCGAAGTCGATGGTCGGCTGCAGCTCGCGGCGAGTGACCTCTTTATAGGTCTCCTCGTCACCCGCCTTCACATCCAAAAGCACCAGATCGATGTTGTCCATGTCCTCATCGCGCACACGTGAGCCTAGGTATCCCGACGTGTCAATCGTCGTGTGAATACCGGCGTCATGGACCTCTTTGAGCAGGCGCCGGGTGAAAGCGATTTGGAACAGCGCCTCGCCACCCGACAAAGTCAGTCCGCCGCCGGAGGCATTGAAGACAGGCTTATAACGCTTAATGCGCTTCACCACATCGTCGATGCGCTCCAGGGTGCCGACCTTCATCTCCATCGTGTCCGGGTTGTGGCAGTACTGGCAGCGCAGCGGGCAGCCCGACATGAACATGGTCATGCGGGTTCCAGGGCCGTCAACGGCGGTCACCAACTCCCAGGAGTGGACGAGGGCGATGTCGCCAGAGCGGCGTGCCTGCATCAACTCTGGGCGGGTGATGTCGTCGAGGTTATTATCTGTGCCCAAACCGGCGGCGGCGCCGCGCACCTTGTCTCCCTCTTCAGGGGAAAGGTGGACGACGCCGGTAATGCCATCTGCCATTTAGGAGCCCTGGTGGAAGGTACGGGAGATGACGTCGAGCTGCTGCTCGCGAGTCAGCTTGACGAAGTTGACTGCGTAGCCGGATACGCGAACGGTGAGGTTCGGGTACTTCTCCGGGTGCTCAACGGCGTCCTCCAGGGTGGACTTGTCCAGCACGTTGATGTTGGCGTGGTAGAGGCCCGAGTCCATGTTGTTGGCGCTGCGGTTGGCCTTCATGGTGGCGAGGCGCTCGTCGAAAGTTGGGGTAGCCATGATGTGTTCTCCTTTGGGAAGTGGTGTGAAAAAGGTTTACTTGGAATCCATGATGAAGCCGGCGTCGAGGACACCCACCAGGTTGGTGATGCGCTCCTCAGGCGTGCGGCCCAGACCGGACGGGGTGATGGTGTTCGTCAGCGAGATGCCGTCGAGCGCATCCTTGTAGTCCAGCTTGCCCACGGACAGCATGGACGCAACCATGCCGTGGTTGTCTGCACCGTTCTCCGGGTTTGCGCCCGGGGCGAACGGAGTACCTGCCTGGTGGCCAGACGGGAAGGAACCGGTGGCCTTGCCGTAGACCACGTTGGAGGTAATGGTCAGCACGGACTGGGTCGGGATGGCGTTGCGGTACATCGGGATGGCCTTAATCTTTGCCATCACCGTGTGGACGATGGTGGCGGCGATGTCATCAGCGCGGTCATCGTCGTTTCCGTAGAACGGGAAGTCACCTTCCGTCTTGTAGTCCACGATAAGTCCGGTCTCATCACGGACCGGGTATACCTTGGCGTACTTGATGGCGGAGAGGGAGTCAGCCACGATGGACAGACCGGCGATACCGCAGCCCATGGAGCGCACGATGTCAGAATCGTGCAGCGCCATCTCGACAGCCTCGTAGGCGTACTTGTCGTGGCAGTAGTGGATGATGTTGAGGGCCTCGACGTAGGTTCCGACAACCCAGTCCAGCATCTCCTCGTACTTCTGCCAGACCTCATCGAAGTCGAGCGGGCCATCACCCTGGATAGCCTCGTAGCCATCTACAACCTGCTTGCCGCTGACCTCATCGCGGCCACCGTTGATGGCGTAGAGCAGGGCCTTGGCGGCGTTCACGCGAGCGCCGAAGAACTGCATTTGCTTACCGACGGCCATCGGGGACACGCAGCACGCAATCGCCGCGTCGTCGCCCCACTGCTCACGAATCTGCTTATCAGACTCGTACTGGATGGACGAGGTCTCAATGGAAATGTGGGCACAGAATTCCTTGTAGCCCTCCGGAAGCTGCGGATCCCAGAAGATGGTGATGTTCGGCTCCGGGGACGGGCCAAGGTTGACCAAAGTCTGCAGGAGACGGAAGGAGGTCTTGGTGACCATGTGGCGGCCATCGCTGCCGAAGCCAGCATCGGTCCAGGTTGCCCAGTATGGGTCGCCGGAGAAGATCTGGTCGTAGTCCTCGGTACGCAGGAAGCGCACGATGCGCAGCTTGAGCACCAGCTGGTCGATGATCTCCTGGGCATCTTCCTCAGTAATGATGCCAGCGGCAAGGTCACGCTCGAAGTAAACGTCGAAGAAGGCGGAGAGGCGGCCGATGGACATCGCGGCGCCGTCCTGGGACTTGATGGAAGCCAGGTAGCCAAAGTAGGTCCACTGCACTGCCTCGTGAGCGGTCTTCGCCGGCTTGGAGATGTCAAAGCCATAGGACTCAGCCATCTTCTTGAGCTTCTTCAGGGCCTTGATCTGCTCGGAGTGCTCCTCACGGTAGCGAGCCCAGTGCTCGGAGAATCCAACATCGCCCACTGCATGCTTGGATGCTTCCTTCTCAGCGATGAGGTAGTCCACACCGTAGAGGGCCACACGGCGGTAGTCACCAATAATGCGGCCGCGGCCATAAGCATCCGGCAGACCAGTGATGATGTGGGAGGAACGAGCAGCGCGGATGCGTGGGGTGTAAATATCGAAGACGGCGTCGTTGTGAGTCTTGCGGTAGCGGGTGAAGATCTTCTCCACATCCGGGTCGACTTCCTTGCCAGCCTCGAAAATGGCCTGCTTGACCATGCGCCAGCCGCCGTACGGCATCATGGCGCGCTTGAGCGGGCTATCAGTCTGCAGACCGACGATGACGTTGTCATCCTCACAGATGTAGCCAGCTGGGAAGGCATCGATGTCCGTCGGGGTATGGGTGTCCACGTCGAAGATGCGCTTCTGACGCTCAACGGACAGGTAATTTTCCTCCAGATGGTCCCAGACGCGCTTGGTCTTCTCGGTCGGACCGGCGAGGAAGGAAGCATCTCCGTCGTACGGGGTGTAGTTGCGCTGGATGAAGTCGCGGACATCGATTCCCTCGGTCCACGGGCCTTCTTCAAAGCCCTTCCAACCCTCAAACTGCACGGATTGCTCAGTTGCGGTGGTCACTATAATGACTCCCTTCGTAGTTCACACGACGTGTTGAAATCTGTCGCAGAAGGGCTACGGGTGACGCCAGCTCACGGGTAAATCGATCAACACGTTCGTCACCGAACCCCTCTCTGTAGCCCATAGTAGGGGCAAAGCCGGGATAGCTCATATCTCGCTTTTTATGTTCCAGATCACTAACGCTTGTCGTTTCGAGCACCCCACTGGTCATCGCTGTCAAAAGAAACGACCGTACTATTTGCACCGGGGGTAAATCACCCCCTGACGTGGCGTTTAACACACGTTTCTGGCTCGATCTTGGTGCGTGTCTGTGCCGCGCTCTATTGTTATGCGCAGTATCTTCATCTCGCCCTCCCCCAAGGAGATCCCTAGCGTGTCCGACACCGCCGCCACCGCCAGCCCAACCACTGTTCCAGTGCATCCCGTGGATGCCGTTCCACCGGCTCCCAAGCTGGCCGCGCTCGGCCTCCAGCACGTCCTAGCCTTCTACGCCGGCGCTGTCATTGTGCCGCTGCTCATCGCCGGCTCCCTCGGCCTGGATGAAGCGACGACCATTCACCTCATCAACGCGGACCTGTTGACCTGTGGTCTGGCGACGTTGATCCAAGCGGTGGGCGTCGGCAAGCACATTGGCGTTCGCTTGCCCATCATCCAGGGCGTGACCACCACCGCGGTGAGCCCCATCATCGCCATCGGCATGAGCGCGGGTGAGCAGCCTCTGCCCACCATTTACGGCGCGATTATTGCCGCCGGTATCTTCACATTCCTCGCCGCACCGGTTTTCGGACGCGTCCTCAAATACTTTCCGCCGATCGTCACCGGCACCGTGCTGCTCGTGATGGGTACGTCCCTGCTTGCGGTCTCAGCCAATGACTTCATCAATTACGCCGAGGGGGTTCCTGCCTCACGCGATCTTCTGTATGGCTTCGGCACGCTCGCCATCATCATTATCGTCCAACGCTTCTTCCGTGGCTTCCTGGGAACGCTGTCAGTACTGCTGGGGCTGGTGATCGGTACCGGCGTGGCCCTCGCGTTGGGTGACACGTCCTTCGACGGCGTTCGTGAGGCCGATGCCATCGGCGTGACCACGCCCTTCTACTTCGGTATGCCGAAGTTCGACATCATTGCCATTCTTTCCCTCATCATCGTCATGATCATCACGATGGTGGAGACCACCGGTGATGTTTTTGCCACCGGTGAGATTGTGAAAAAGCGAATCAAACGTGACGATGTTGTCCGTGCGATTCGCGCCGACGGCCTCTCCACCACCCTCGGCGGTGTGATGAACTCCTTCCCCTACACCTGCTTCGCGCAAAACGTCGGCCTCGTGCGCCTCACCGGCGTGAAGTCACGCTGGGTTGCCGCCTCGGCCGCAGGCTTCATGATTGTGCTGGGCCTGCTCCCCAAGGCTGCGGCCATCGTCGCCGCTATCCCCTCCCCCGTTCTAGGCGGTGCTTCCCTGGCACTCTTCGCCAACGTCGCGTGGGCCGGCCTGCAGACCATTGCGAAGGAAGACATTGCTGACGGACGCAACGCCGCCATCGTCACCACTGCACTGGGGCTGGCTATGCTCGTCACCTTTAAGCCCGACGTGGCTGAGGCCTTCCCGGAGTGGGCGCGCATCTTCGTCTCCTCCGGCATGTCCATCGGTGCAATCACCGCCATTCTGCTCAACCTACTGTTCTTCCACATCGGCACGCAGTCTGGTGACGACATCAGCCGCATCGACGGCGCCGGTGTCTCACTCAAGGAACTCAACGCGATGGAGCGCGAGGACTTTGTCGGTGCGCTACGCCCGCTCTTTAACAATGAGACCTGGCCGCTCGAAGCAGCGTGGGAATCCCGTCCCTTCGCCGATGTCAGCCAGTTGCGGGAAGCCATTCAGGTCGCCGTGCTCACCGCGTCGCGCGAGCAGCGCCGCACCCTTATCCACGACTACCCCGCAATGGATGAACTGCTCTTGGCCGATGCCGACACCGCAGCAACCATCTCCGCCGACCGCGGCTCACTAGCCCTTGATGACCTCGATGACGTGCAGACGCAGCAGCTTATCGACGTCTCCCAGGCCTACCGCGAACGCTTCGACATGCCCTTCGTTGCCTACCTGGACACCAACGATTCCGCAGACCGAGTCATCGACGAAGGTGTACGCCGCCTTGCCAACTCTGATGAGTTGGAGCAGCGTGTCGTCCTGAGCGAAATCATCGAAATTGCCAATGACCGCTTCGACATCCTGCTTGCCGACGCCAACCCGGTGCGCGCCTACTGGGACCGCAAGTTCACCGAGGTCGAATGAACATAGTTCATTCGACGACAAGCAGGTCATTCGACGACAAGCAGGTCATTCGACGACAAGCGGGTCATTCGACGGTGAGGAGGTCACTCCACGGGGAGACGTGGGGCTATTTGAATGTCATGGTGACGTGGGCCTCTGGGTCCACGCCCCGGATAATGCCCTCGTAGAAGGCTCGGGCCTGGTCTTGGAGTAGCTCCCGATTGTCGTTGATATCCTTGCGCTTCTTATCGGCGCTCAACACATCAGACACCGTGGACGCGGCATCCAGCGGCTGCGTGGTCCAGCTCAGCACACCATTGTCCTCCACCGCAGTCTTGAACTCTTCATCGCTGTGACCGATGAAAATGAACTCAGGGATGTCAACGGTATAAGCATGCTCGCTCGTCTCGGTGACGCGGACATCCTTGCCTTCGATGCCAAGCTTGGCTTTGTAGGAGTACTGGACAAATTGGGTACGGTCAGTCCATGGAACTCGCACACCAAAGACCTCCCCAGCGGAGGACTTTTCCGCCAAACCTTGGATTCCGAGGCTAAGCAAGACAACCTGTTCCTGGCGTTCCACGGCCGTAACGACCTGCGAGTTGGTGGACTCTACTGGGGCCGTATAGACGTCATGTGGCTGGCGAACAGCATAAACGCCCAAGCCAGCGCAGACTAAAGAAAGAAGCACCACGATAGCAATGAGCATGGTGCTGAGTTTGCGGCTCGTCATGGATCTTAGAGCTGGAACTGCTCGGTTACTTCACTGCGGCGCTTGTGCTCCATCCAGAAGGACAGGAAAGGCACCACGCCGGCCAGGGCAGTAGTGATGAGCTTGCCCACCGGCCACAGTGCACGCGGTCCAAGAATGAGGATGGACACGAGGTAGACCATGTAGGCGACGCCGTGAGCCTGGGCAATGAGAGTGGCCCAGGATGGCATCTCCATGCCCACGCCGTACTGCAAGATCATACGCACCACGAGAATGAGCAGGAAAATACCCGTAATCGTAGCGGCGATGGAAAAGAACTTCAGCGGACCGCGGATACGCTCCTTGCGGTCTGGATGCACGGCATTGGTCGCTGGGTTGCTCATAGATTCTCCTCTTCGGTGCCGCGACGGCGGCGCTGTTTATTCATGGCATTAAAAGTCTCGACGTCCACCTGCGGCCGGGGCGGCAGAAAATCCTCGTCGATCTTAGTCACCTGCTGTTCCTGCGCGGCGTCCTTGGGCGTGGCTTCATATTGGGCAGGCTCCTGCCCCATTTCGAGGGCCTCATTCTCCGCATCAATGCGTTCGTTCTCATAACGCATCGCGGTGCGATAGGCATAGACCACAAACACAGCAAAGAGCGGCCACTGGAAGGCATAGCCTAGGTTCTGGAAGGTACCCGATCCAGATTTAAAGCGCGTCCACTGCCAATACGCGAGGAACAAAAAGAGCACGACGAAAAACACGATGAGGACGATATGCCACCATCGGGCCTTCATCTTCTTTCGCGGGGCTTGGTTGGTGCTCACGCGTATCAGCCTACCCACCTCGATCTGAAAAGTGGATTTCCGTCGATGGCCTGCCGCCCTGTATGCTATTCAGCGTTGCTTCGAGCACACTGTGCTCTGTGGCAATTGTGTTTGCGCCCGTGGCGGAATTGGCAGACGCGCTAGATTTAGGTTCTAGTGTCTTATGACGTGTGAGTTCAAGTCTCACCGGGCGCACAACGTTAAGGCCTGCGCTGAAGCTATGTACTTCAACACAGGCCTTGTTGCTTGGGCTAAGGAACCCGACTCCCCCGGTCAGATGCTGCCGTGGCTCGGCGAATGCCTAGGACCGGCTAGCCAGAGCAGCGAGCGGTTCGCGCAGCTGGGCCAAAGCACGGCCGCGGTGCGACACAGCGTTCTTTTCTTCCGGGGACATGTCGGCTGCGGAGCGCTCCTCGCCTTCGGGCTGGAAGAGAGGGTCGTAGCCGAAGCCATTCTCGCCCTGCGGCGCAGTGAGAAGGCAACCAGGCCAGCGGCCTTCCACCACGTGCTCCTGACCGTCTGGGGTCACAAGTGCACACACCGAGACGAATGCTGCTGCGCGGCGCTCAGCCGGAACGTGGGCCATCTGCCCCAACAAAAGGCGGTTATTCGCCTCATCATCACCGTGGCCGCCAGACCAGCGCGCCGAAAGAACACCCGGCATACCGTTGAGTTCCTCGACGGCGAGGCCGGAGTCATCAGCAATCGTAGCCAGGCCGGTGTGCTCCACCCCGGCGCGAGCCTTGATCAGAGCGTTGTCGGCAAAAGTACGGCCATCCTCAACGGGCTCCGGGTAGGCCTCCACCGCGGACAGCGGAAGAAGCTCGATACCCGCGATGCCCGCCTCTGCCAGAATCTTTTCCAGCTCTTTAAGCTTCTTGGTGTTATTGGAGGCAACGAGAAGCTTTACCATCCCAGGGCCGCCTTCTGGGCCTCAATCAGCTGCGCGCAGCCAGCCTGGGCTACGTCGAGCATGTCGTTGAGCTCTTGGCGGCCGAAGAGGCCGTGCTCACCGGTGCCCTGGATTTCCACGAAGTCGCCGCCTTCCTGCATGACCACGTTGAGATCCACCTCGGCACGGGAGTCCTCCTCATAAGGCAAGTCCAGGCAGACGTGCCCATCGATGATGCCCACAGAGACTGCCGCGATCGGGTCAAGCAGGGGCTCGCCTGGTACAACGCCCTCTTCTTTGAGGTATGCAATCGCATCAGCCAAAGCCACGTAGGCGCCCGTAATGGATGCGGTGCGGGTACCGCCATCAGCCTGGAGTACGTCGCAATCCAGCTGGATGGTGTTTTCGCCCAACTCAGACAGGTCAACGGCAGCACGCAAGGAGCGCCCCACCAGACGAGAAATCTCGTGGGTACGGCCCTTGACCTTGCCCTTCATGGATTCACGCGGCATGCGCTCATGCGTGGACGACGGCAGCATGGAGTACTCGGCAGTGAGCCATCCCTCGCCGGAATCCTTCTTGAAGCGGGGCACTCCGAATTCGACGGAGGCGGTACACATGACGCGGGTGTTGCCGAACTCCACGAGGACCGACCCAGCCGGGTTGGTGGTGAAGTTGCGGGTAATGCGGACGCTACGGAGTTGGTCGAGCGCGCGACCATCAGCACGAGTGAAATCAGTCATGCCCCCTACCCTACCGTCAGGCCTTAGAGCTCAAACTCCATCCCGGACGCACCGAGGACGATCTCACCGTCAAACTCGCGGGCCGCGGCCGCATAGGTAGCGGCGGCGTCGCCCCACGGCTGCAGGTGAATGAGCACGAGCTTCTTAACTCCGGCCTCGCGGGCGAGACGGCCGGCTTCGGCGCCGGACATATGCATGTCCGGTGCTTTGTCCTCCGAGGTTTCGCCCCATGCGGCTTCACAAAGGAAAATGTCGGCGCCGCGGGAGGCATCGACAAGCGCGGGCGTATAGGCCGAGTCCGCGGAGTAACACAAGGTGGCCCCACTTTTCGCGTGCTCCATGCGCAGTGCGTACGTCTCTACCGGGTGGACGGTGCGGAACGGGGTGATAAAGACATCGTCGACAAGCTGGCGCTCGCGGTCCACCCAGGGACTGAACGCGAAGGTATCACTCATGTCATCCACGCCCTCGGGGTCATCCGAGGACAACCGGCCCAAATGGGATTCCGTACGCTTCGGACCGAGGCAGAAATTGCGAGAAGCTGCCGGCGCCGTGGGATGGAAGCGGCGCCACACCATCAGCGAAGGGAAGTCCAGGCAGTGGTCTGCATGCAGGTGGGTCAACGCCACGTGAGCATCACACGGATCTTGATGTTCCTGCAGGCGAGCAAGGGTGCCAGGGCCCAGATCCATAACGATGGACGGGGCAGAGTCGAAAGACACGAGGTAGCCGGAGGCGGGGTTACCGATAGTCGGCACCGAGCCGGAACAGCCTAGGATGGTCAACTTCATGCGTTCAATAGTCCCACGAAACAAAGCGGATTGCTGGATTTGCGTCGATTGTACCTGTTGAGTCCCGCTAAATCTGGGGTCCCAAGAAGCGGGTAGCCAGCTGGGAGAACGACTCATGGTCACCGGTGCATTCAAAGCTGCGCGTCGGTGTATGCCCCTGAGGCGCCAGCATGTCTGTTGTGGTGAGAATGCGCATGACATCCTTCGCTGTCTCCTCCGCGGAGGACACGAGCGTAACGTTGTCACCGATGGCCAGCTGGATAACCCCGGTGAGCAGCGGGTAATGCGTGCAGCCCAACACGAGCGTGTCCACCCCCGCGGATTGCAAAGGCGCGAGGTAGCCCTCCGCCACCCCCAGAATTTGGCGGCCGGCCGTAATACCGCGCTCCACAAAATTCACGAAGTCCGGGCAGGCCACGGAAAACGATTCAACATGGGGGTTGACCGCGAACAGGTCCTGATAGGCACCGGAGTTGATGGTGCCCTCAGTACCGATGACACCAATCTTGCCGTTGCGTGTCGTGGCGATGGCTCGGCGCACGGCCGGGCGGATAACCTCAACGACGGGGATGCTGTAGCGCTCGCGGGCGTCGTGAAGAAAGGCGGCAGTGGCGGTGTTGCAGGCAATGACGAGCATTTTGCAGCCGCGCTCCACAAGCTCATCCGCAATGGCCGTGGACAACTCACGGACCTGGGCAATCGGCCGCGGGCCATACGGCGCATGGGCGGTATCACCGATGTACATGATGGACTCGTCCGGCAGCTGCTCAATGATGGTGCGCGCCACGGTCAACCCGCCCACCCCCGAATCGAAGATGCCGATGGGGGACGATGCATCAGGCATTAGCGCATCCCTGCCCTAGGCGTCGGCGTAACCTTCTTGATCGGGTCATCGGAGGTAATCACCATGCCCGCCACGATGCCACCGATCGCACCGAAGAGGTGTCCTTGCCAGCTCACGCCCTCATAAATAGGCAGCACACCCCAAATGAGACCGGAGTAGGCAAAGCCCAAACCAAGACCGACAAGGAATTGCGTCAGCGACCGGTTAAAGATGCCGCGGACGATGAGGTAAGACAACCAGCCATAGACCATGCCCGAGGCACCAATGTGGGAGGTACCCGGCCCGCCCAGAAGCCACGTGCCGACGCCCGCAATGAGCACGACGATGATGGTGACCTCCCACCACGCCTTGCGGCCGGACAGACCGATCAGGAAGCAAAACACCGCACCTGGTAGGGAGTTTCCAATGAGGTGCTCAAAGTTCGCGTGCAACAGCGGTGCGGTGAAGATTCCCCAAATGCCGTTGAAGTCCAGCGGGTGAATACCGTATTGACCCAGCCCGTTGCGGAAAACGAGGAAGTTGATGATGTGGATAACCCACTCAACGACTAGGAACCCCACGGTCAGAGTGGCGGCCGTCTTGAGCCGCCCGGTGCGCGTGTAATTCTTCGAATCACCCGAATTCACGGTGCGCTGGTGGCTCACCCCGGGGCTTCCCGGGATGGGTTGGAAGGGGTTGGTCTGATGGGAATTCTTCTGGCCGAACGGTCCATTGCTCGTCATAATGCCTCAACTTTAGCAAGCCAACAGCGATGAGTACGCCTCTAAGCCCAGCCCCGGGGAGGCGCTCACCACGGCATCCACGATTGCGGCCTCGACAGCATCTGCCGCCGCGGCGCTCAAGGTAGCGAGAACCTCAGAGTCTACGTCGGAGGCGGTTCCCGCCGCGCTTGACGACGCCGCGAAGATCGCATCACCATCCAGTGGCGAGTGCGCCGGGCGCACCGCACGCGCAATACCATCGTGGCCGGCCAAGGCTAAACGCTTGGCCTGAGCCTTGGTGATGGGTGCATCTGTGAGCACAGCCCCGATGGTCGTGTTGAGGTGGGCCTCCGCCAGGCTCTGTGCGGCGGCGAAGCGCTCCACGTCCACGGGGGTTTTCTCCGGAGCTCCGAACAGACGGCCGGTCTCACCATCGATGACGTTGCCCACGGGGTTGGCCACGATGACGGCGGCAAGGGTGTAGGGGGAGACGTCGATAAGCGCTATGCCCACTCCCCCGCGCACCTTGCCTGCGCACGCCCCCACTCCTGCACCCACGCTGCCTGTAGAGGCATCATGACCGCTCAATGCGCTGCGCAAGGCCGCTGCACCATCCTCCGCGGTAGGGCGCTGCGGGCCAGCCAACAGATCGAAGATGACCGCACCGGGCACGATAGGCACGCGTGGGCCCGGCTTGTCCTCGCCAAAGACGGGAAAACCGACCCCGGCCTCCGCAAGCTCGCGCATGACTCCGTCCGCGGCTGCCAAGCCAAAAGCCGAGCCGCCGGCCAACACTAGGGCGTGGATACGCTCGACGGTATTGTGCGGCTCCAACAAGTCTGTCTCGCGCGTGCCGGGGCCGCCGCCGCGCACGTCAACGCTGGCCACTGCGCCGTGCTCGCCACAATAGATGACGGTAACCCCAGTATCCTCGCGCGTGGCGTGGCCGACAGAAAATCCGATCTCGGGCAAACTCCGCATGGGCTTAATCCAGAATGACGTTGAGCAAAGAGTCCTGGCAGAAGGCCAGCCACTCGACGAGGGTGTCGCGGTCTGCGCCCTGGGAATGGTCATCAAGATCCCCCGCCGCAACGAAAAGACGCAAATCATTGAGTCCGGCGAGGAAGGCGTGGGCCTCCTCCTCACTGACGGTGACCTCCACGCCACCGGTGGGGCCTAGCGCCTCGTTGATGATTTGGAGGTTTTCCAGCTTGGCGCGGGCAATATCATTCTCGTGCAGCGAGCGCAGCAGGGAATTATCACCATCGAATTCCTCATCGCCGGGCTTCTGGAAATCCGGGAAGAGGCGAGCCAGCGAAGGATCCTCCGGGGCCTCCGTGTGACCGGTGGGCATATCTACAAGGTCCGCCAATTCATCCTTCGGCGCGGACTGGGCGCGGGCGATGATGGCTTCGGAGACCGTCGCGGTGAGATCCCCAATGACCTCGCGCTCCATTGGCTCGAAAACAGCGGTGAACTTAGCACCGCGCATGAGAGACTTTTTCTTCTTCCACGCCTGCATACTGTTTCTTCTCCTTAGCCCGCCTGCTGCATCGTGGCCCACAGGCCGGCGACCTGGAGCTTCTTCACATCGGCCTCAACCTTATCGCGCTCACCGCTAGACACGGCGGCTTTACCTTCGGTGTGGACCTGCATCATGAGTTCGTTAGCCCGCTTTTTGTCATAGCCCAGGACCGTCTGAAAGACATAGGAAACGTAGCTCATGAGGTTGACGGGATCATCCCAGACGATGCACATCCACGGCAGGTTTTCGCTCGTGGCAACGTCGACCTCAATAGCCTCATCCAGTTCCGGGGTGGCCATGGGCGAACTCATGACCACGCCCGCGGAGGTTTCTTGGTGCGCATTCATGCCCTCCACCCTAGCCAAAAAATCCGGCGTTGTGAGCCGCTATACTAGCGGGGACTCAATATGTGACTTCACTTCCAGATGGCTGCACTTCGATGAACACTTTTCTCCTCCCCACCATCGTGACGGATCTCCTCGCCGGACGCGGCCCGGCCAAAGATGACCTCGTGCTGCTCCTGAAGCGTGTCCTGACTGCCGTCGTCTTCGGTGGCACCCTTGTTACCGCGATCATCAGCCTGACTAGTCCCTCACAGGATGGCAGCTCGAAGGACACTCCGGCCCCCGAACCGGCACCAGCAGCGTGCGACTATGAACTTCCCGAGGTTTACGTGCAGCGTCAGCTCCAGGATATTCAAACTGACCTCATCGAGGCCCTCAATGAGTGGCGCAAGGAAGACAATCAAGGGCCCCTGCTGCCGTGGATCGAACGCCAGACCGCTGCTCGCGAAAAGGCCGAATGCAACGCGGTGACACACAGCCAGAAACCTGCGGATGAGAATGTTCAGATGGTGCAGCACCACCTTCCGCTCGACCAGGCCAGCGGTTATGAATTTGTCGAGGCCTTCCGCCAGTCCCCCTCCCACCTTGCTGCGCTTCGGGATCGCCGCATGAGCACCGCCGCCGTCGGCGTGGCCTACAGTGACGGCGAAGTCTACGTAGTCATCCAGCTCGAAGAATAGTTTTACTGAATTTTCGCGGCACACTGAGTAGCATCTTTGATGTGACTAATACCTCAGAACACGTTGTGGAGACCGGAAGCGCTCCTTCTGACCGTTCCACGGCCCTCCTCACCGACAAATACGAGTTCACCATGCTGCAGGCAGCGCTCCGTGATGGCTCTGCACACCGCACAGTTGCCTGCGAGGTCTTTGCTCGCCGCCTGCCCAACGAGCGGCGCTATGGCGTCGTCGCTGGAACCGAGCGCGTGCTGCGCGCGGTGCGAGACTTCCGCTTCACAGCCCAGCAGCTGGCAGAGATGGATTTCCTCGATGAGCAGACCAAGGACTACCTGGCCAATTATCGTTTCTCCGGTCAGATTGATGGTTATCGCGAAGGCGAAATCTATTTCCCTTACTCCCCGCTGTTGACGGTGCGCGGTACCTTCGGTGAGTGCCTCATCCTGGAGACGGTCCTCCTCTCCATCATGAACTCTGATTCCGCAGTGGCCTCCGCGGCATCTCGCATGGTCGTAGCGGCTGATGGCCGCCCGATCATTGAAATGGGTTCGCGCCGCGCGCACGAGTATGCCGCAGTGACTGCCGCGCGCGCTGCCTACCTGGCGGGCTTCGAGGCCACCTCTAACCTGGAGGCGGGCTACCGCTATGACATCCCAGTATCGGGTACTGCTGCGCACTCCTGGACGCTGGCCCACGTCAACGAGGATGGCACCCCCAATGAAGAGGCTGCCTTCCGCGGCCAGATCGAGACCCTCGGTGTGGACACCACGCTGCTCGTCGATACCTATGACATCACCAAGGGGGTGGAAACCGCCGTGAAGGTTGCGGGCCCAGAACTCGGCGGTGTCCGCATCGACTCCGGTGACTTGGCTGCGGTTACCCGTCGCGTACGCGCGCAGCTCGATGACCTGGGAAACCACAACACCAAGATCGTGGTCTCCTCCGATCTCGATGAGTTTGCCATCGCTGGTCTCCGCGGCGACCCGGTCGATGTCTACGGCGTGGGCACCTCCGTGGTCACTGGTTCCGGCGCTCCAACCGCAGGCATGGTTTACAAGGTCGTCGAGGTCGATGGCCATCCGGTGGCCAAGCGTTCTTCCTCCAAAAAGTCTCGCGGTGGTTCCAAGCGCGCGCTGCGCACGTACCGCTCGTCCGGCGTGGCCGTCGAGGAGCTCGTGCTGCCTTTCGACGCCCAGGATCCGGACACCGGCACCCTGAGCACCCGCGAGATGACTGTTCCTCTCATGCGCGACGGCGAGATTGTGGAAGGCCTGCCTACCCTCCATGAATCCCGCGAGTACCTGGCTCAGGCCATCACCACTCTGCCGTGGGAGGGCCTGGCGTTGACCCGTGACGAGCCGGCGGTGCCCACCCGCTTCATCGGGTTCGACTCCTAGGCACCCGCCGTCGCAGCATGGCGTGCGAGTAGCACTACACTGGGGCAAATGGACGAGCACTCAGCAACGGTTGAACTTCTCGACGCCGCCGTCGCCGCCCTAGGTGGTGCGCGCCGCGAGGGCCAAGTGCGTATGGCCACTGCGGTGGCCTCCGCGTTGGAGAAGGAGCGCCACCTCGCGGTGCAGGCAGGTACCGGTACAGGTAAGTCCTTGGCTTACCTGGTTCCCGCCTTCCGCCATGCGCAGGAAACCGGCAGCACCGTCATCGTCTCCACCGCAACGCTGGCCCTGCAGCGTCAGCTCGTGGAACGCGATCTTCCGCGCCTAGCCGAGGCCCTCGAACCGCATCTGGCGAAGAAACCTACCTTCGCCATCATGAAGGGCCGCTCCAACTACGTCTGCCTCAACAAGGTATCTCGCGCCTCCGAGTTGGAGAGTGAGGACACCTTGCTCGACGCCGACTCCCCCTCCGCCCTCGGCCGCCACGTCCAGCGCGTCTACGAGTGGGCCGAAGACACCGAAACTGGTGACCGCGAGGATCTCGAACCGGGCGTGCCGGACTTGGCGTGGCGCCAAGTCTCAGTGACCTCCGCCGAGTGCTTGGGCGCGACGCGCTGCCCCCACGGCGAAGACTGCTTCGCGGAACTGGCGCGGCGCCGGGCTGCCGATGTCGACGTTGTCGTGACCAACCACGCCCTTCTGGCTATCGACGCCGTCGCAGACGTGAACATCCTGCCTGAGCATGACGTCGTCATCATCGACGAGGCGCATGAGCTCGATGGCCGCATCACGTCGGTCTCCACTGCAGAAATCACAGGCCGTGCGCTCAAGATGGCCGCTACCCGCGCCAAATCGCTGGGTGCCAATGGGAAGGACCAGCGCCTCACTGAACAGGCCGCTGAGCTCACCCAACTGCTCGGTGAATTCCTCCCTGGGCGCTGGACAGACCTTCCGGAGAACGCCAAGCAGCAGCTCATGGCCTTG
Source organism: Corynebacterium singulare (assembly GCF_000833575.1). NCBI lineage: Bacteria > Bacillati > Actinomycetota > Actinomycetes > Mycobacteriales > Corynebacteriaceae > Corynebacterium > Corynebacterium singulare. Next base: position 2,287,852 of record NZ_CP010827.1, read on the forward strand.
GCGGACACGTTGTCCTCCTGCCGCGACACTATTGCCCGTACCCCGGAAGGCGAGCAAACCTCCGATCCGGAAAAGTTTGCTGAGCGCCAAAACCTAGCCAATCACTTGAGCACCCTCGTCGAGGCCATTGCCCGCATACTTGATGTCTTCGCCACCGGGGACCCAGCTGCCCACGCCGACGTGGTGTGGCTGGAGCGCGATGAGCGCACGCTCACCGATACCCTCGCCGTCGCTCCGCTGTCCATCGCGGGCATGCTCCATGAGAAGCTCTTTGGCGAGCAGACCGTAGTACTAACCTCAGCCACCCTGGCTTTGGGCGGGCGCTTTGATGCCATGGCAGCGCAGTGGGGGCTGCCGAAGGGAACGTGGGATTCCCTCGATGTGGGCTACCCCTTTAATCCCGCCCGCAGCGGCATCCTCTATACCGCGAGCCACCTGCCACAGCCGGGCCGCGATGGTCTATCCCCGGAAACTCTCGAGGAGATCCGCGAGCTCATCATGGCTGCCGGCGGCCGCACGTTGGGTCTCTTTTCCTCGCGCCGCGCTGCCCAGCAGGCGGCGGAGGCGCTCAAGCCGCGGATTCCCTTCGACATCTTTCTTCAAGGCGAGGATTCCATCGGCGCCTTGGTGGACAAGTTCACGAAGAACGAGAACTCGTGTCTCTTCGGCACGTTAAGTTTATGGCAGGGCGTCGACGTGCCCGGCCCCTCCTGCTCCCTGGTTCTCATTGACCGCATCCCTTTCCCCCGCCCGGACAATCCGCTCATGCAGGCTCGCACCGAGGCGGCGAAGGCGGCCGGACGCAACGGGTTCATGGAGGTTTCCGCCACGCATGCGGCCCTCCTCATGGCGCAGGGCGCGGGACGTCTGCTGCGTTCAGTTGATGACCGCGGCGTGGTAGCAGTTCTAGACAACCGCTTGGAAACCAAACGCTACGGCTCCTACCTGCGCGATTCTATGCCGCAGATGTGGCGCACCACTGATCCGGAGATCGTGCAGGGCGCGCTCAAGCGGCTTGTCGAGTCCCGCTAGTTAAGGCTGGCGCAGTGCACACACCGTGGCCGAATCTGGGGCAACCTCGGTAAAGCCGGCGTCGCGCACAACAACAGCACCCTCGCGGCTACAGGCTTCGGCAAAGTCCTCCGAGCTCACCTCACGCACGGACAAAGGGAAATCGCGCTGAGCCCACTGCTCGACGTCGTCCAGGCTCATCGCCGCGGCCAGCAGCATCGATCCATGGCCAACCTGGGCTGCGGCCTTGCCCGCACTCATCTTGAGGGAGGCGTCGATGAGGATAAGGGGGACGTCGGCAAGCGCGGGCCCTGGTTCATCCATCGGCAGATCCGTGTGCCCAATCTGGAGCTTCGCCACGAGCGGATCAACCTCCGACACTGCCGAGGGGACGAAGGCCCGCGCCCGGTCATCCACCGTTACACCGGGCAGGGTCTGCACGTCACGCCAGGCCTTGTTGCGAGCGCGGCGCGCGACTTTGCGAATCCGGTGCCCGTACCACTGCCCCAGGGCCTCCGCGAAGGCACCGTCCTGGCCGGCGCGCTCATCAAGGCAGAGCTTGACGACGGCCCTTCCCGCCGCCTCCAGCACCTCCGTGCGGCTTGGCGGATCCTGCTTTGGCAGGTGAAGCGCAATCTGCATCGCCTGAATGGTCTCCGGCTTATCCGGGTCCTCAGGATCATCGCGCCAGCTACGCTCGCTACAGGCCTCGACAAGGCGGCGGTGAGCCTCGCGAAGGTTAGTCAACGACAACCTCCTCCATGGGGATACCAAGAATCTGCAGGATCTCATCCATGTAGGGGTGGTTGACGGCGGCGTCGGCGACCTCCCGCAGCGCCGGCTTAGCGTTAAAAGCAATGCCCAGACCAGCGGCGGAAATCATGTCGATGTCATTAGCTCCATCGCCAACCGCGACCGTCTGGCGCATGCTGAGGCCGGAATCGGCGGCGAACTCGCGGAGAAAGTTCTCCTTAGCCTTGCGGTCAACAACGTCACCAATGACGCGGCCAGTGAGCTTGCCGTCCTCAATTTCAAGAGTGTTAGCGCGCAGGTAGTCTAGTTCGAGTTCCTTCGCCAGATCCTCCAGAACCTGGATAAAGCCACCGGATACCACCGCAACGCGGTAGCCCATTCGCTTGAGGGTGCGGATAGTGGTGCGCACGCCTGGCGTGAGCTCAATATCAGCCGCGGTCTGCGCGATGACCGACTCCGGCAACCCAGCCAGCGCAGCCACTCGTTCGCGGAGGGATTCCTCGAAGTCCAACTCGCCGCGCATCGCGCGCTCGGTCACGGCCGCGACCTCAGCTTCCTTGCCCGCATGAGCGGCAAGCATCTCGATAACCTCGCCCGTGATCAAGGTGGAGTCGCAATCGAAGCAAATGAGGCGCTTGGAGCGGCGTTGCAGACCAGAGCGCTCGATCGCGATATCTACGCCCTGCTCGGTGGCCAAGCGTGCAAGGACCGCACGAACGGGATCCGAGGAACCGTCAATGGTGATGTACAGCTCCAACCCATTGAGAGGGTACGTGGACAGCCCGCGGATACGATCGATGTTGACGTTAAAGTTAGCCAGCTCCTGCGCAATGGCGGAGATGTGGCTGGCGTTGAGCTGTCGGCCCAGTACCACAACAACGTGAGTGGACCGCGGGCGGGAGGTGACTTCATCGGCGCGCAGCTCCACGGTCAGCGACTGTGCGTAGATACTCAGCGTATTGCGCAGCCCCTTCTCCATTGCCTCGATTCGTGCGTTATCGACTCGGATATACGCGGACAGGGAGATGCGGCCGGAGAAAATGGCCTGTTCGACGTCGACAAGCTCAACGTTGTACGAGCTCAGCACTCGAAAGAAGGCCGCGGACACACCGGGCTTGTCGGGACCGGAGGTTGTCACGACGGCGAAAGCTGTCTGGTTGGGGTGATCAATCTGGTTATCCACGCTGCCCATTATCGCACGTTCAGGTTGGCCACCGATAACCTATGATGCGTCGTGCTCGTAGCCAGAAGGCAGTTCAACGAGAAACGCCGCCTCCCCATCACAACGATGGGGAGGCGGCGTTTTCAGGAGTATGCGTTTCTCTCTACGCTACCGAGGTGCAGAGAGCACCGGGGCGGCGCGGGAGGCCCGCTAGTTTAGTGGCCGTAGTGGGCTTCCTCGCGGATGCGCTTGACCATGTGCGGGTAGTGCAGCTCGAAGGCCGGACGCTCGGAGCGGATGCGCGGCAGGGAGACGAAGTTGTGGCGCGGCGGCGGGCAGGAGGTAGCCCACTCGAGGGAGTTACCGTAGCCCCACGGATCGTCCACGGTGACGATCTCACCGTAGCGCCAGGACTTGAACACGTTCCAGATGAGCGGGATAACCGAAGCACCCAGGACGAAGGAGAAGATGGTGGAAATCTGGTTGAAGACCGTGAAGCCATCAGACTCCAAGTAGTCGGCGTAACGGCGCGGCATACCCATGTTGCCCACCCAGTGCTGAATCAGGAAGGTGCCGTGGAAGCCGATGAATGTCAGCCAGAAGTGAATCTTGCCCAGGCGCTCATCCAGCATGCGGCCGGTCATCTTCGGGAACCAGAAGTACAGACCAGCGAAGGCGGAGAACACCACGGTACCGAACAGGGTGTAGTGGAAGTGGGCAATGAGGAAGTAGGACTCAGCCAGGTGGAAGTCCAGTGCCGGGGAGGCCAGCATGACACCGGTCATACCGCCGAAGAGGAAGGTTGCCAGGAAGCCCATGGCGAAGATCATCGGGGTATCCCAGGTGATGTGGCCCTTCCACATGGTGCCGACCCAGTTGAAGAACTTCACACCCGTCGGAACCGCAATAAGGAAGGTCATGAAGGAGAAGAACGGCAGCAGGATGGCGCCGGTCACGAACATGTGGTGAGCCCACACAGCCATGGAGAGTGCACCAATGGCCAGAACGGCGAAGACCAGGCCGATGTAGCCGAAGACCGGCTTACGGGAGAACACCGGGATGACCTCAGAAATAACGCCGAAGAACGGGATTGCGAGGACGTAGACCTCCGGGTGGCCGAAGAACCAGAACAGGTGCTGCCACAGGATAGCGCCGCCGTTCGCGGAGTCATAGATGTGGCCGCCAAGCTTGCGGTCATACAGAACACCCAGGGCGGCTGCGGTCAGCAGCGGGAAGATCATCAGCACGATGACGGATGCAGTGAAGACACACCAGGTGAAGACCGGCAGACGGAACATGGTCATGCCCGGTGCACGAAGGGTGAGCACGGTGGTGATCATGTTGACAGCCGAAGCAATGGTGCCGACACCGGTAGCGCCAACGCCGACGATCCACATGTCAGCGCCGATGCCCGGGGTGTGAACGGAGTCAGCCAGCGGCATGTACATGGTCCAGCCGAAGTCAGCGGCGCCACCCGGGGTGACGAAACCGAGCAACATGACGACACCACCGGTCAGGGTAATCCAGAAGCCGAAGGCGTTCAGTCGCGGGAAGGCCACATCCGGTGCGCCAATCTGCAGGGGCAGCACGTAGTTACCGAAAGCCCACACAACTGGCGTTGCGAAGAGCAGCAGCATCACGGTGCCGTGCATGGTGAACAGCTGGTTGAACTGCTCGTTGGACAGAAGCTGCAGACCCGGGGTGAAGAGCTCAGCACGGAGCAGCAGTGCCATGAAGCCACCGAGGAAGAAGAAGCTGAAGGCCATGATCATGTACATGATGCCCAGCTGCTTGTGGTCGGTGGTGGTCAGTAGCGTCCAAGCCTTGGAACCAGTCTTTGCGTTACCAGTCGGCTCTGGACGTGTGGGCGCGACGTAATCGTCGAGCCGTGGCGCCACAGCGGTCATAAAATCCTCCTGAAGAACAAGTGCTTCATCGCGAACGTGCGCACGCGAGGACTCGCGTTGCGCACTACGTGATCAAACACCTAGGTTTACTCGCCTTATATTAGGGCACCTCGCGGATAAATTTCCAGCGCTCCCCTAACTTCTGCCAAGCTTGCTAACCCCGTTTGGAGCCGGAAAGTTCCACGAACTGCCTGCACGCGGGCAGCCCCTGCACCGACACCCTCTCGACCCCCTCGCCAGCCGGTGATCCAGAACACAGCACCGGGGGCAGGCGCTGACTAAAACGGGAAAAACGCACCCCCTGAAAGAATCAACCTTTCGGATGATCCTGACGGGAGGTGCGTGTCATGCCAGCCTGTTGCGGAAGTGGCGTTTCTTCCCGAAGCGACTGGAGTTACCTAGAAGTCCCAGTCCTCATCAGTGGTCTCCTCGGCCTTACCAATGACATAGGAAGAACCAGAACCGGAGAAGAAGTCGTGATTCTCGTCAGCGTTCGGAGACAGGGAAGACAGGATGGCCGGGGAAACGCGGGTTTCATCCGCTGGGAAGAGTCCCTCGAAGCCCAAGTTGTTGAGTGCCTTGTTGGCGTTGTAACGCAGGAAGCGCTTCACGTCTTCGGTCCACCCCAGCTCGTCGTAGAGGTCCTCGGTGTAGTCGATCTCATTCTCGTAGAGGTCGTAGAGCAGGTCGAAGGCGTAGCCCTTCATCTCCTCCTGGCGCTCCTCCGACAGCTGCTTGTAGCCTTGCTGGAACTTGTAGCCGATGTAGTAACCATGCACGGCCTCATCACGAATGATGAGGCGGATGATGTCCGCAGTATTCGTCAGCTTCGCGCGGGAGGAGAAGTGCATCGGCAGGAAGAAGCCGGAGTAGAAGAGGAAGGACTCCAGCAGCGTGGAAGCCACCTTCTTCTTCAGTGGATCGCCACCGCGGTAGTAGGACATGACGATCTTGGCCTTGCGCTGAAGATTCTCGTTTTCCTCGGACCAACGGAAGGCGTCATTAATCATTGGGGTGGACGCCAACGTCATGAAGATGTTGGAGTAGGACTTCGCGTGCACAGACTCCATGAAGGCGATATTGGTGAGGACAGCCTCTTCGTGTGGCGTGGTGGCGTCGGGAAGCAGCGACACCGCGCCCACCGTACCCTGGATGGTGTCCAGGAGTGTCAGGCCGGTAAAGACACGCATGGTGGTTTCCTGCTCCTTCTCCGTCAGCGTCTTCCAACTGGGGAGATCGTTAGACACCGGAACCTTTTCGGGGAGCCAGAAATTACCAGTGAGGCGGTCCCACACCTCGGAATCCTTCTCATCCGGGACGGTGTTCCAGTTAACTGCCTTCACCGGCGCCTCGTGGCTGGCGATGTAGTCGTCATACTCTTGAGACACGCGCGTTACCTCGTCTTTCTACTTCTACTGTGTTCTGTGGCCATGGTACCCATTCGGCCACCGTTCCGGTAAGTGTCGCAACTCCCCACGGAACATGCACGTCAGGCCGGTTAATTTATACTGATTTTTTATACGTTTCGAGTTCATTTTCCCCACGCGCAGGAAGGTTCCGACATCGTGACAGCCACACAAGAGTCGCACACTCCCCTACTCAGCGCCGTGTTGGACACCATGGGGTCAGACATCGTCAGCGGCACCCTCCCTGCCGGCGAACGGTTCACCCTCAACGATATTTGTCTGCGTTTCGACATTTCGCGCACCGTTGCCCGCGAAGCGATGCGCGCACTCGAGCAACTCGGCATGGTTGCGTCCTCACGGCGCGTGGGTATTACCGTGCTGCCGATTAGCGAGTGGGCCGTGTACGATCCCTCCATCATCACGTGGCGATTGAACTCGGAAAAATCACGGGATGGACAGCGCAACTCCCTCAATGAGCTGCGCCTCGCTATCGAGCCCACCGCCGCAGCACTCGCAGCGCAGCACGGATCCCCTGAAGATAAAGAGGAAATCCTGTCGTTGGCACAGCGCCTTCACTCTTTCGAGGAGACACCCGCGCGCCGCGTGGGTGAGCAACTAGCCACGGACCTGCGTTTTCACACCATGGTTCTGCACTCCTCAGGAAACGAAATGTTCGCAGCGCTGAGCCCATTCCTTCTCTCCATGGTGCGCGGGCGCTCAGTTTTTGGTTCACACAAGCGCAACCCCACCGCCGGAACAGCGCGCCTCCATTTGGATCTAGCGGAGGCTATCCACCGCAGCGACGCCGTCGAGGCAGAAAAAATCGCACGTGCCATCCTCACGGCGGCACGTGCGAAAGAGGCCTAGAGCATGCAGGATACGCAACCCTCGATCTCGGTGCCTTCCAGCGCCATCTGACGCAGGCGGATGTAGTACAGGGTCTTAATACCGTTGCGCCATGCATAAATCTGCGCGCGGTTAATATCACGCGTGGTGGCAGTGTCCTTGAAGAACAGAGTCAGCGACAGGCCTTGATCCACATATTTGGTGGCAATGGCGTAGGTGTCGATGATTTTCTCGTGGCCGATCTCATAAGAGTCCTTGAAGTACTCCAAGTTCTCGTTGTCCATATGCGGCGCCGGGTAGTAGACGCGGCCGATCTTGCCTTCCTTGCGAATCTCAATCTTGGAGGCGATTGGGTGGATGGACGAGGTGGAGTTGTTGATGTAGGAAATGGAGCCGGTCGGCGGCACGGCCTGCAGGTTGCGGTTGTAGATGCCGTGCTTGGCGACGTCCTCCTTCAACTGCGCCCACTCCTCCGCTGATGGGGTATGGATGGACGACGTGGCGAAGAGCTCCTTCACCTTCTCCGTGCGCGGAGCGAAGTCTGCCGGATCATAGCGGTCAAAGAACTCGCCGCTGGCGTATTCGGACTGCGGGAACTCGGTGAAGTACTCGCCACGTTCGCGGGCCAGCTTGTTGGAAGCACGCAGAGCGGCGTAAAGGACGGCAGCAAAATAGGCGTTGGTGAAGTCTAGGCCTTCCTCGGAACCGTACTCGATGTGCTCGCGGCCAAGGTAGCCGTGCAGATTCATCTGGCCCAGACCGATGGCGTGGGAATCATCGTTGCCCTTGCGTACCGACGGCACGGAGTTGATGGAGGTTTTGTCCGCCACGGCGGTCAGACCACGGATGGCGGTTTCAACCGTCAGACCAAAGTCCGGAGAATCCATGGTGGTCGCAATGTTGAGGGAGCCCAGGTTGCAGGAGATGTCGCTGCCGAGGGTCTTGTAGGTCAGATCGTCGTTGAGCTCAGAAGGAGCATTGACCTGAAGGATCTCGGAGCACAGGTTGGACATGTTGATGCGGCCGGTCTTGACCGGGTTCGCGCGGTTTACGGTGTCCTCGAACATGATGTACGGGTAGCCGGACTCAAATTGCAGCTCCGCGATGGTCTGGAAAAAGTGACGCGCGTTGATCTTCTTCTTGCGAATGCGCGGGTCTTCCACCATCTCCTCGTAGTGCTCAGTTACGGAGATGTCACCGAAAGCCTTGCCATAGACGCGCTCGACATCGTACGGGCTGAACAGGTACATGTCGTCATTCTTACGGGCCAGCTCGAAGGTGATGTCCGGGATGACGATACCGAGGGACAGGGTTTTAATACGGATCTTCTCATCGGCGTTTTCACGCTTGGTGTCGAGGAAGCTCATGATGTCCGGATGGTGAGCGTTGAGGTAGACCGCGCCTGCTCCCTGGCGTGCGCCAAGCTGGTTGGCGTAGGAGAAGGAATCCTCGAGCAGCTTCATGACGGGGATAACGCCGGAAGACTGGTTCTCAATGTGCTTAATCGGGGCGCCCGACTCCCTAATATTGGACAGCAGGAGCGCCACGCCACCGCCGCGCTTAGACAGCTGCAGGGCGGAGTTGATGGAGCGGCCGATGGACTCCATGTTGTCTTCGATGCGCAGCAGGAAGCAGGATACGAGCTCGCCGCGCTGGGCCTTTCCTGCGTTGAGGAAGGTTGGGGTGGCCGGCTGGAAACGGCCGGTCATGATCTCATCCACGAGGTGCTCAGCCACCTCGGTATCGCCATCTGCGAGGAAGAGAGCTGTCATCGATACGCGGTCTTCGAAGCGCTCGAGGTAGCGGCGGCCATCGAAGGTCTTCAGCGTGTAGGAGGTGTAGTACTTGTAGGCACCCAGGAAAGACTTAAAGCGGAACTTGTACGAGTAGGCGCGCTTGAACAGGGATTTGATGAATTCGAAGTCATACTGCTCGAGCAGTTCTGGCTCGTAGTACTTGTTCTCCACCAAGTAGTGCATCTTTTCTTCCAGATCGTGGAAGTAGACGGTGTTCTGGTTGACATGCTGGAGGAAGAACTGGTTCGCGGCCTCACGGTCCTTGTCGAACTGAATTTTACCGTTCTCGTCATACAGGTTGAGCAGTGCATTCAGCGCGTGGTAATCCAGCTGCTCTTCAGGCTTCACAGGTTCTGCGACGGTCTTACCCAGTTGCGTGGTCACGACGTTCACGTGCCTTTCTTTACTATGGCGAAATTGGAGAGACGAAAAATCTACACGAAATATATAAGGAGAAGCCCTAGGCTGCGAGACCCAGGGCTGCTGCGTTGGCTAATAGGCCTTCGCGGCAAATTGTGACATCTTCCTCGGTACCAAGAAGTTCGAAGCGGTACACATAAGGCACCTTACACTTGGCGGCGATGACGTCGCCGGCCTTGCCAAAGTCAGTGCCGAAGTTGCTGTTTCCTCCAGCCACGACCGCACGAATAAAACTGCGGTTGTGTTCATTATTGAGGAAACGGATGACCTGCTTGGGCACGGGCCTCGTGTTCTGCTTGCTTATCGACGCCCCTCCCCCGTACGTCGGGCAGACCAGAACGTAGGGCTCGTTGACGATGAGTGGCTCATCGGTCAGGCGGAGGGGAATGCGAACGCTGGGAAGACCGAGCTTCTCAACGAAGCGGTGCGTATTTTCCGTAGCGGAAGAGAAATACACGACCAACATGGAGAATCTTTAGGCAGTCGCCGCCAAGGAGCCCAGAGCCTTAATGCGGTCAGGACGGAAACCGGACCAGTGCTCACCATTGGCCTCGACAACCGGCGCCTGAACATAGCCCAGGGCCATGACGTAGTCGCGGGCCTCATCATCCAGGGAAATATCCACGGTGGAGTATTCGAGACCTGCACGGTCCAGGGCCTTCTTGGTGGCGTTGCACTGAACGCACGCGGGCTTGGTGTAAAGAGTGATGCTCATATGACGGTTTCCTTTAACGCTGCACGAGGAGTGACTAATGAATTCTGCTGAGTGACTTTTAGCTCTGGCTACGCGGTGTAGGGCCGCTGCCTGAGCAACATCAACGACACTATACTTTGTGCCGAAACCCCGCAACTGACACTACATATAGTAGTTACAACGATGATATTCCCAGGATGTAAGTCCCCTAGCCCCCACATGTTGACCTCTCACACTCACCACCATCACCACCGCCGTAACTACACGGGTGGTATTTCCTGCGCGTTTACCAGACGTTCACCCGTTTTGTGACAAACACCACAAACGAGCCGCAGCTCGGCCCCGCACAGTTTCCCACGGTCACTGTTGACCACATCCGCACCACCGCGTGCTACCACAGGTTGGCTGCCACACCGCGCATTTCGCATCTGGACCTCAGATATACGCGCTTAAAGCGTATATTTGACGCTAACTTAGAGGTCAGGGCCTAAAAATCCCCGATCCCAGACACACTTTCTGACCCTTTACCCTAGTGTGGCGAGGTGAATGAGCATAAAAAATCCGCCTCCCCCGAACGTAGCGGAAGAGGCGGAATGGGAATCCTTCGATTCTTAGCCCTGGCGAGCCTTGAAGCGCGGATCCTTCTTGTTGATCACGAAGACCTTACCGTGGCGGCGAATAACCTGGGCGCCCGGCTTCTTCTTCAGCGACCGAAGCGACTTGCGAACCTTCATCGGGCGCTCCTTTCGTTATGCGCAAACTTCATGCGAATGATTGATTCAAAGCACAGCCGGGCGAAGCGCCCAGCAATGACACGAGGAAAAATGTTACCGCACAAGCGCGTCATTACCAAAACACTCACGTAGGAGAGTACCGCGACTGTAGTTCCCGGGAGACCTCCCCTAGCGTCTTGCCCATCGTTTCCGGCACCAGCGCTCGTGTATATCCCAGAGCCACCAGCCCTAATACCGCGAAGGCACCAAAGGCCAGTGAACCTCCTAGCCACTCCACGACTGGCAGGAAAAACTGCGCCACAGCCCAGTTGCTCATCCACAGAGCCAGGCCCGCGATTCCCATCCCCAGCCCGCGCACCTGGGGCGGCACGATCTCGGAAATCAGCAGCCAGGTCGCGGGCGACACCGCCGCCTGCTGACATGCAATGAAGGCCGCCATGCAGGCCAGCGACACCATCGCCATCGCAGTTGACTCCTTGGCGTAGTGATAGACCACCGCCAGCACTACAAGTGCGGCCACATTGCCGCCCAGCCCCACCAGCAGCAGCCGGCGTCGCCCTACGCGGTCCACCACGCGCATGCCCACCACGCATGCCACGACGGACACAGCGCCAATCACCATGGACGTGTACACAGCGTTTGTCGTCGAGATGCCCACCTGGTTCATCATCGTCGGCGCGAAGTACACAATCGCATTTACGCCCGTAATCTGCTGTGTCAGCCCCATGAGCATGGCCAGGCCCACCGCCCAGCGCATCCATCGGTGTGCTGTGAGTGCGGCCCATTCGCCTGTGCTTTCCGACGCCTCCCTCGTCCCCTCCGCAGTCGCCCCCACCCGTGCGCGCACCTCAGCGGCAGCGTCGTGGCGGCCCTGCGCGGCGAGCCAAACTGGAGTGTCGGGCAGGAAGAACATACCTATGGCCAGTGCCGCTCCCGGCACTGCCGCCAGCCCTAGCATCCATTGCCAGCTGCCGCTTGCTGCCAGGGCCGAGTTCACCCCATAGGCCAACAGTTGGCCCACCACGATCATGAGCGTATTAAGCGACACCATCCGGCCGCGTACTGCCGCCGGGGTAATTTCGGAGATGTACATGGGTGAGACGATGGACACTGCACCTACCGCCAGCCCCAGAACGGCACGCGCAACAGCCAGTACCGCCGTCGACCCCGCCAGTGCGCACCACACCGAACCGCCGAGGAAGATGAGGCCACCAGCGATGAGCGTACGCCGCCTGCCCAGACGGTCTGCCACGCGCCCGGCCGCCAGGGCGCCCGCAGCCGCGCCAACCAGCAAGGTTGAGGTCACTAATCCTTCTTCGTGGGCAGACATGCCAAACTCTGGCCCCACAAAGAGCAACGCGCCCGACATCACGCCGGTGTCATAGCCAAAAAGAAGGCCGCCGAGCGCAGCGACGCCGGCGACGATCATCACGTAGGTATCGTTTTTCACGGGTGCCAATTGTCGCAGGCGGCTACCATGGTCGTCATGTCACACGAATCCACTGATCTCCAGCGCAGCATCATAAAAGCCCTGGGCACTAAGCCCTTGATCGATCCAGCCGAGGAGGTTGAGCGCCGCGTCACATTCCTCGCCGATTACCTTCGTGACACCGGCGCGAAGGGGTATGTCTTGGGTATTTCCGGCGGCCAGGATTCCACGCTGGCTGGCCGTTTGGCTCAGCTGGCCGTCGACCGCGTCGAGGGCACACACTTCTGGGCCATTCGTCTTCCTCACGGTGTGCAGGCCGATGAGGATGATGCCCAGGTGGCCCTCGATTTCATCCAGCCCGACCACCGCCTCACCATCAATATCGCTGACGCCACGTCAGCCCTCGATGGCGCCGTGGCCTCTGCCCTCGAATCCTCTACGCTTAGTGATTTCAATCGCGGCAACCTCAAAGCTCGCTTGCGCATGGCTGCTCAGTACGCGGTAGCCGGCGAGGTCGGCGCCTTGGTCATTGGCAGCGACCACGCTGCAGAGAACATCACCGCCTTCTTTACTAAGTGGGGCGACGGCGCCGCTGATCTCATCCCCTTGGAGGGGCTCAACAAGCGCCAAGGCGCCCAGCTCCTTGAATACCTCGGTGCGCCTGAATCCACGTGGACCAAGATCCCCACTGCGGACCTTGAGGATGACCGCCCGCTGCTTTCGGACGAAGAAGCCCTCGGCGTCACCTATACCCACATCGATGACTACCTCGAGGGCAAAGCCGTTCCTGCCGACGCCCGCGAGCGCATCGAGACCCTCTGGCGCCGCGGCGCCCATAAGCGCATCATGCCCCCTGGCCCACAATAACCACGTTCCGGTTGCGGGGTCGTTAGACCTGTTTTAGGCTTCCGGGTCATGGGGGTATTAGAAACCTACTTCCACTACCGCAATTCGGGGATTGCGCTCGTGGAGAATGCATCCAGCTCACCCGATGAGCTCCGCGCGCTCGGCGCCGACGCCAGTGACGCCGCAGAACTAGCCCACCTGCACCGCACCTACTTCGGCCCCACCCGCTTTAGCGGCAAACAACGCAAAGCCCGCACCGCCGCCCAAACCCAGAAACACAGCCTAGCCACCCTCACACTCATCGAGTCCTACACCGCCAAAGTCAAAAAAGACCTCGACGCCTGGAACCTCCGCATCAAACTCGCCGGCACACCAGCACACAAAATCCGCGACATCGCAGTCAAAAGACTCAAAGAACTAAGAAACAAACGCACACCCAAACCCGGGGTGCGGTTTACCTACCGGGCCACCGGACCGAACTCCATGACGATCACCGATGACGCCTCCGTCATTGCCGATATCCGCGGAACCCTCGAATCCGTCAACAAACACAACCTCCTCGAGGCTGCACGCACCGTCATCGTCACCGGCAGTGTGGGCACTAAACCCGCCATCCACGCCCAAGTCGTAGTGACATTGGACGAATTCGATCGCATCATCAACGGCGACGGCGACGAGATTGAGTTACAGCTGACGAATGGTGCGCGCATGACCGGGGCAGAATTCCTGTCCTATCAATTCGCCTCCATCGGCTATGCCACCATCGTCCACCCCGTGGAAGGGCCCATTAACTCCTACCGCGCAGAACGCAGTGCCAGCTGGAAACAACGCCTCACCCTAGCAGCTGAAACCCAAACCTGCTCCAGACCCGGCTGCAACAAACCCGCCGACTACTGCCACGTCCACCACATCATCCCCTGGCAAGCCGGCGGCTACACCAACATCAACAACCTGACCTTCCTGTGCGCCTACCACAACAGCATCAACGACGATGACCCAGAAAGACCCACCGGACGAGGCTACGTCTTCCGAATCCCCGGAGGCATCGGCTACATCCCACCCTGGGGACTACCGATCACCGCCACACCCGAATACCAACAAGCCGTTGCCAGACTCACCGCCGAAAAAGCAAGAGCCGAACAAACAGCAGAAGAACCACCACCCGACCCACCACCAAGTACGGGCTAAACACCCACAACACAACCCGCCAACCACACCGCCAGCGGGCACGTCGGCGATCGTGCACTCAGCGCAAAGCGTCGATTGTGGCTTCCGCGGCCTTCCCGAGGGGCCGATAATACGCAGGACCGTGCGTGGTCGCGTGCACAGCCAACGGATGCAGCTGATGCATGGGCACCCACCGCTCGTACTCCTTCGGCACGCCGTAGCCACGCAAGATCTCCTCATAGAGGGGCGCCCCGAACAACTCCAGCATGGCCAAATCCGTCCAGGGGTGCCCACCATGCGCTGCTGGATCGATCATTACCGCGGATTCCGCAGTAAAGAGCACATTGCCGGCCCACAAGTCACCGTGGATTCGTGCCGGCGCTACCTCCCAGTCCATTGATCGAATCGCGTCGCTTGCCACACGCACGACATCCTGAAGATCCTTCGGCAGCGTTTCCACGAAAGGCAGCACCCGCTGTTCAACATAGAATTCTCCCCAACTCTCACATGGCTGACAGGGCTGCTCCACGCGCCCGATGAAATTCGCGCCCTCCCAACCCTCGGGCGCCGCGCCAAATGCTGGAGCACCCGCCTCGTGGACCTCGCGTAGTGCCGCACCAAACGACCGCGCAGCCTTAAGACTCGGCCGCGACTCCATCACTCGTCGAGTGCTAATGCTTGTCTCCGTAACCCCCGCGACCTCAACCACTACATCTGCACGCGCGGCCGCCAACCACCGCAGGCCCGCGGCCTCCGCACCGGCTTGGTCGGGACGAGAAACCTTCTTCGTGTACACATCCATGCACCCCAGCATAGAAAAAGGCCGCCCCCGCGGAGGAGACGGCCAACGGTGGAGCTAACGGGATTCGAACCCGTGACCCCCACACTGCCAGTGTGGTGCGCTACCAGCTGCGCCATAGCCCCAAAGTGATATTTAGTTTTAAAAGTGGAGCTAACGGGATTCGAACCCGTGACCCCCACACTGCCAGTGTGGTGCGCTACCAGCTGCGCCATAGCCCCTCATACGAGGTGCAACCTCCGCGGTTGCAACTCGTAACAATATATCGCCTCCCAATTAACGAACCAAATCGCGTGTTCGGGAGACGTTATTTATTACTCGACGACGAGGTCAACCCACTCCATGATGGAGGTGTTCTTATCCTCAGGAATGTCCTTGCCATCCTTGATGATGCGCGGCGAAGAAATCTGGCCTGTGTCAGCATCAAGCTTCTTGTAGTTAGCGGTGGCCAGCTCATTACCCTCGCCCACCTTGGCCTCCTGAATGGACTTCACGATGTCCTGGTCAGCACCCAGTGCTTTCGCCGCATCAGCAAAGTCGTTCAGCTCCCACTTGTTGTAGACCTTGGACTGGTTCTCCAAGAGGTACTTACGCATATTCCAGTACAGCGTCGCATCACCAGACTTTGCCACCTGCTCCATCGCAGCGGCAGCCTTGGACGAGTGTCCCTTGTTGGACTTGATGCTCTCAAGACCGTTCTGGCTTCCGTCGATGAAGTTCAGGGTACGAACATGGACGATGAGCTTGCCTTCATCAATAGCATCCTTCATCTGGCCATCGGTTTCCTTCGCCAGGTCGCCACAGTGAGGGCAGGAGTAATCCTCGTAGAGCTCAACTTCGACGGCATCCTTTGCCGCGTCCGGGGACTTGAGAGTCACAGCGTTATCCGCGAGAGACATGTCCATGCTGACATCTTCAGCAGCGTAGTCTCCCAGCGCGTCGGTCTGTGCGCCGCGACCCTGGTAGACGATGTAGCCGATAACCACGGCGACAATCACCAGCAAAACAGCGAGGCCCCAAAGGAATCCACTATTGCCCTTGGAGTTGGGGTCTTTAACTGTGCTCATTGAACAACCTTGCCTTCATGACTTTTGGAACAGATGGAAGCCTACACACCGTGGCTAGGGATGCAGTGCAAATTTGGTAAACGGACGCTTAATTGTCCACACCATTAAGACAGAATAGAAGAGATCGCGCAACAGTGTCATCATGTAGTTCATCACTTGCGCATCGTCATTGGGATTTGGAGCAAAGCAACCACAATCAATACCCAGCCCACGTAACCAAGCTTGGGCGATACCAATCATGAACAGTGTCAGTACGACCTGGCCTACCCACGCCGCGGGGCGAAGGAACAATCCGAGAAGCAGCAGCAATCCGCCGCATACCTCGAGGGGCCCGATGAGATACGACAGGTAGTGCGACCATTCCGGCGTAAAGATCTCGTAAGCCTCGATGCTCTGCGTCACCGCGAGCTGGTCGGAAAACTTTGACAGGCCAGCCTTAATCCAGACGTAGGCCATGTAAAACCGCGCGAACGCGCTGATGATGTCGAGCACCAGCGCCACGCTTATCTTCTTTTGTGCCACGAATTCACTCTAGCAAACCAACTACCAGTACTTTTAATTCCTAACTATGAATAAATAGCGAACCGCCTATAGGGGCGGCGGATGGTCCACATGGTGAGGGCAAGGAACACGATGTCACGAAGCAGTGTCAGCATGTAGTTCATCCCTTGGGAACCGCTATTGGCAGTGTAGCCAAAGCATCCGCAATCAATGACGAGCCCGCGCGCCCACGCCTGGGCCATACCGACCATAAAAAGCACGAGGACGACGGCGCCGACTGCCGACGCCTCCCTCAAGAACAGCCCCAGCAGGAGCAGCACCCCACCCATGACTTCGAGCGGGCCAATCGCCACAGCCAGGTATCCAGACCATTCTGGCGTGAAGATTTCATAAGCCTGAATGGCCTGGGCCATGTCCATCTGGGCGTTGAGCTTCTGCACGCCGGCGATGATCCACACCGCCGCCATACCGAAACGAGCAAGTGCGCTGATGATGTCCGCCACGCGCGCGAGCTGAAGAGAAGCCATAGCCCATCAGCATAGACGCGTACCTAGGAGCCGAGGACCTGTGACACCAGCGCTTGTGCCTCCTCCTGCACCTGCTTGAGGTGTTCTTCGCCACGGAAGCTCTCGGCGTAGATCTTGTACTTGTCCTCCGTGCCGGATGGACGGGCGGCAAACCAAGCGTTCTCGGTGGTCACCTTGAGGCCACCAATGGCGGCACCGTTGCCTGGGGCTTCGGTGAGCTTGGCCAGGATTTCTTCGCCTGCCAGCTCCGTCGCGGTGACCTGGTCCGGGGAGAGCTTCTTCAAGATCGCCTTTTGCTCGCGGTTGGCGGGGGCATCGGTGCGCGCGTAGGCCGGCGCGCCATATTCTTCCGCCAGCTCGGCGTAGCGCTGGGACGGGGTCGTGCCGGTCACGGCCAGGATTTCCGCGGCCAGCAGATCCAGGATGATGCCGTCCTTGTCCGTCGACCACACGGAACCGTCGAAGCGGAGGAAGGAGGCGCCGGCGGACTCTTCGCCGCCGAAGCCGAGGGAGCCGTCGACAAGCCCCGGCACAAACCACTTGAAGCCCACCGGAACCTCGACGAGCTCGCGGCCCAAGTTTGCCACCACGCGGTCAATCATGGAAGAGGACACCAGCGTCTTGCCCACGCCGGCGTTACCCCACTGCGGGCGGTGGCTAAACAGGTACTCGATGGCAACCGCCAGGTAGTGGTTCGGGTTCATCAGGCCCGCATCCGGGGTGACGATGCCGTGGCGGTCCGCGTCAGCGTCATTACCGGTGGCCAGGTCGTACTTCGCGCGGTTGTCCACCAACGACGCCATCGCGTTCGGCGAGGAGCAGTCCATGCGGATCTTGCCATCAGTATCCAGCGTCATAAAGCGGAAAGTGCCGTCCACCTCCGGGTTCACCACGGTCATGGCGAGCCCGTAGTGCTCCGCAATCGCCGCCCAGTAGTCCACGGACGCGCCACCCATCGGGTCCGCGCCGATGCGCACGCCGGCCTCCTTTATGGCCTTCATGTCCACGACGTTCTCGAGGTCCGCCACGTAAGTGTCCAGGTAGTTGTGCTTCACGCAGCGTTCATCAAGCACACCCGATACCGGCACGCGCTTCACGCCTTCCAGCCCGGCGCGCAGATACTCGTTGGCCTTGGCAGCAATCCAGTCGGTGGCATCGGTGTCAGCCGGACCACCCGTGGGTGGGTTGTACTTGAAGCCACCATCGCGCGGTGGGTTGTGGGACGGGGTGATAACGATGCCGTCGGTGCCCGGGTTGGTGAGGATGGCGTGGGAGACAGCCGGGGTCGGGGTGTAGCGGCCGCGGTCATCGACGCGAACCTCCACCTCATTGGCCAGAAGGACCTCGAGGGCGGAGACCATAGCGGGCTCCGACAGGGCATGAGTATCACGGCCGATGAAGATGGCGCCGGTCGTGCCCTGGTCAGTGCGGTAGTCCACGATGGCCTGGGTAATGGCCAGGATGTGGGCCTCGTTGAACGCGGTGTCCAGAGCGGAGCCACGGTGGCCGGAGGTGCCGAAGGCTACCTGCTGGTCGGGATTGTCAGCGTCGGGGGTGCGGGTGTAGTAGGCGGTGACCAGCTCCGCGATGTCGATGAGATCGGAAGGCTGGGCTAGTTGGCCGGCGCGCTCGTGTGCCATTGTTTCCTCCTTGAGACGTGGATATACCTTTAGCTTGCCTTCTTCGCAGAGGTTTCGCATCCCAATTAGGATGGTGCGCATGCCACAAACCATTCTTGTGGGCTGCGGGGCGGCGCTCGGGGCGCTGGCTCGTTTCGCCCTCTCCACTATCCTCGGCGGTGGTGCACTGCCGCTGCTTGTCATCAACCTCGTGGGCAGCGCCGTTATGGGCTACACCAAGCCGTCGGCTTTTTGGGGCACGGGTGTTCTCGGTGGTTTCACCAGTTTTGCCACGTTTGCCTTCCTCACCTCTGGGTTCGACCCGGCACAGGCGGGCGCGTACGTGCTGGCCACCGTGGTGGGTTGTACGGGGGCCTACCTGCTTGGCGACGTCTCCCGGAGGCCCGCATGATCATCATCTCTGCCCTCGCCGTGCTTGTTGGTGGTTTTCTGGGCGGTTGCGGGCGTTTCGCCCTGACCCGCATTTTGCCTTCCCCCACGTGCACGTTTGCGGCAAATATTACGGGCGCGGCGGTCGCTGGCGTGGCCTATGGCTATGCCGCGCATACACAAGCCCCTGAGTATCTACTCCCACTGCTGGCGGCAGGATTAGCAGGCGGCTTATCAACTTGGTCCACGCTGGCCAAGGAACTCGGAGAAATGATAAAAGCCAAGCGCTGGTGGCGCCTGGCTCGTTACCTCTTCTGGACGGTTGGCCTCGGCATCGTGGTGGCCTGGCGCGGAGCCTGGGTAGGCTCCCTCCTGGCCTAGCCGGGGTACCCGGCCTTTAATCCGCGATGGCGTCGAGAGGCGGGGTTTTCGCCGCGCGCTGCGCCGGCCAGATGGCGGCGAGCACGCCCACGAAGGCCGAACCGACAAGCATGATGATGAGCATCGGCCATGGGACCGTGGCGGAGTCTAGGCCGTCATCTGCCAGGACGGAGATAAATGCCCAGCCCAGGCCAAGGCCGAGGAGCATGCCCATGATGGCACCGAAGAGGGCGATCTGCACCGATTCCACCGTGATCATCGTGCGAATCTGGCGGCGTTGCGTACCCACCGCACGCAACATGCCGATCTCCTGGCGGCGCTCAATAACCCCCAAGGTCAAGGTGTTGACGATGCCCAAGATGGCGATGATCACCGCCAGCGCCAGCAGCGCATAGAGAATGGTGAGCATCTGATCGATCATGCCGGCTGCCTCGCCCGCATACTCCTCACCAGTGCGCACCTGCACCACGACGAGGTCCTTGACGGACTCCTCCAGGTTGGAGCGCAGCTTCTCCTTGTCGAAGCCCTCGGCGGCATTGACCGCCACCATCATCGTGTCGAGGCCCTCGGGGTTGATCACCTCGGTTGCCGCGGATTCGGATACAGCCAGGCGCGGAAGCATTTGGAACGGCTCATAGGTACCGATGAGTGTCACCTGTGCGGTACGGTTCGGGTCCATGCCGGTGAGCTCATAGCTCTGGCCCACCTGCCATCCCTGCTCGGCTGCAAGATCAGTATCGGCGATGAATCCGGATTCATCCCCCAGCTTCAGCGAGCCCTCCGCCACGGTGAGGTTGAGGATGTCGTCGGCGTTGCTACCGATAACCTGGCTGAAAGCCACCTGCGGGCCATAGTTCATTGAGGCTTGGCCATCCACCATGATAGGTGCGGAACTCAGTGCCACGACCTGGCCCGCGCCCTCAGTATCGCGGGCGCGATCGACGGTTTCATTAGGCGTGGGGAAATTGCCCGTCGTCGGGCCGGTCAACAGGAAGTCGGCGCGCACATCCTCGTCGATGACATCAGATACGGAAGCCTTCATCGTCGCGCCCAGCATGCCGATGGCCGTCACCAGCGCCACGCCGAGCATGAGAGCAAAAGCGGTTGCCGCGGTGCGCCGCGGGTTACGCGCAGAGTTCGTCGCCGCCAACTTGCCCACGGCGCCGAAGGGTGCGCCCACGACGCGCCCAATCGAGGGCACGATCGGCAGGGAGATTGCCGGACCAGCAAGGAAGAAACCAACAATAAGGTTCAAGGAACCGAGGCCGACGAGGGCGGCGCGAAGGCCCGTCTTGGCGTCGATAAGCACGCCCAACACCGCGAAGGCAATGCCGGCAACGAGCAACAGCGCACCCAGAACCGTACGCACGAGCAAGGAGGAACCCGCAGCGGACTCAGTGGTGCGCATGGCTTCAACAGGTTCAACGGCACCTGCACGACGCGCCGGCGCCCATGCCGAAATTACGGTGACTACCGTGCCCAGAATCAGCGGCACGATGACAGCACTCAGGCTCAAGCCCAAGCCGCCACCCATCGGCATACCTTGCGCGGTGAACACCGCCTTAATCGCCGCGACAAGCCCCACACCAGCGACAACGCCGACCGCAGAGCCCACGATGCCCACGATGATGGCCTCAGTGACGACCGAACGCGTGATCTGGCCGCGGGAGGCGCCCAGTGCGCGCAGCAGCGCAAATTCCTTCGTGCGCTGGGCGACGATCATAGAGAACGTATTCGCAATGATGAACGTGCCCACGAGCAGCGCAATAAGGCCGAAGGCGATGAGGAAGTAGTTGACGAACTTCAGCGCAGAGGAAATCTGGTCAGAGATTTCCTTGGCCAATTCTTCGCCGGCCTCCGCATCCACGTCGAAAGTCTCATTGAGGTGATCCACGAGTTCCTCGGCGCTCACTCCCTCAGCGGCGGCGACCTTAAGCTGGGAGGAATCACCGTAGCGTTCGGTGAATCCTTCGTGGTCCATGTGCAGTGTCAGGCTGGCCCCTTGATCCACAGCGGGCTTGACCACACCGACGACCTTCACCTCATCGCGCTGGTCTGGGTGGACGACGAGAATAGTGTCACCGATAGTGATACCGAACTTCTCGGCGGCGGAATCATTGATGACGACTTCACCGGTGCCGTGGGGCTCGGAGCCGTCGACAAGCTCGGCGGGCTCGCCTACAGACTGATCCGCGGAATAATACGGCTGCACGCTCGAGGTGCCGCCTCCGGTCTGAAAAGCCTCGGCGTCCTTGTTGGCAACAACGACGGTCTGGCTGCTCTGCACGTTAACTGCGCGGACCTCCGGATCGTGTGCGATGTCCTCTCGCATCTTGCTATCCAGAACCGGTCCGCCCTCCTTTTGGCTGACCGCGGCATCCACGCCGGTAAAGGCGGTGTCCACGGCGGAGTCGAAGGTATTGGACAACGCGTTGGTGAACATGAAGGAACCGGAAATGAACGCGGTACCCAGCACCACTGCCAACAGCGTCAGGGCAAGGCGCAGCTTGTGCGCCAGAATGTTGCGCACGGATACCGTGCGCATGGAGTTCTTCGTGGCCATGCTTTAGCCCTCGATTTCTGCCATCACAGCGTGGATGGACTCCATAGTCGGGTTGTGTAGTTCGTTGACGAGGCGGCCATCGGCCAAGAACACCACGCGATCGGCATACGACGCGGCCTTGGCATCGTGGGTGACGATGACGACGGTCTGGCCGTCCTTATCGACGGCGGTGCGCAGAATGTCCAGCACCTCGGCGGAAGAGTTGGAGTCGAGGTTGCCGGTGGGCTCATCACCGAAGATGATTTCCGGGCGCGACACCAACGCGCGGGCGCAGGCCACACGTTGCTGCTGACCACCGGAGAGCTCCGCCGGGCGGTGCTCCAGGCGCTTGGCCAAACCAAGGCGCGTGGTGACCTCATCGAACCACTCCTTGTCAACTTTCTTGCCCGCAATGTCGGTCGGCAGGGTGATGTTTTCTGCCGCGGTCAACGTAGGCACGAGGTTGAAGGACTGGAAAATGAAGCCGAGGCGGTCGCGACGCAGTGCGGTGATGTCCTTATCGCTGAGCTGGGACATGTCGGTGTCACCGATGAAAGCCGAGCCGGACGTCGCGGAGTCCAGACCCGCCATGGTGTGCATGAGAGTGGACTTACCGGAACCAGACGGGCCCATGATGGCGGTGAAGGCGTTGCGCGCAAACTCAACGTTGACGTGGTCCAACGCGGTAACTGCGGTGTCTCCCTGCCCGTATTGCTTAAACAGGTCAACGGCGCGGGCCGCAGCAGTCATCGTTGGGGTGGTCATGGACGTGTTCTCCTTATAGATGGGGAAAGTAACGTCACTACCCTATCTTGCTCAAGGTGAGTTGTGTGACGCATGTGGTCTAAAATATGGGCCATGCGCGCTTCTCTTTCCGCTTTGGAACGCTATGACCGCAGCGCCGTGGCCGCCGCGGCGCAGGTGATGCGCCACTACTCCACCAGCTTTTCCCTGGCCACCCGGCTACTTTCACCCCAGGTGAGAGTGGATATCCGTAACCTGTACGCCATGGTGCGCACGGCCGATGAAATCGTCGATGCGGGGCTTGATCCCCACGACGCCGCCGCGCTTCTCGACGCCTACGAGGCCACCGTCCGCCACTCCCCTTCCCAGCGCTTCCACACCGATCCCATAGTGCATGCGTATGCACTATCAGCTCGGCGCTGTGGATTTAAGGACGACCATGTGGCGCAGTTTTTCTCCTCGATGCGCAGCGATCTGACCCGGAGCACGCACACGCAGGAGTCCTTCGAGGATTACATCTGTGGTTCCGCAGAGGTCATTGGGTTGCTGTGCGTGGATGCCTTCTTCTCGGGTGGGCCGCGGCCGGAGGGTGTGGACAACGGCGCTCGGCGCTTAGGCGCTGCCTTTCAGAAGATTAACTTCCTGCGAGATCTTCACGAGGACTCGGCAGAGTTGGGTCGGTCGTATTTCCCCTCCCTGCCGGATCCCACACGCTTGGATGAGGAGGCAAAGGCCGCAATTATCGCGGATATTCGCACAGATCTCTCCGAGGCGCGCACCGCCACGGCGTTGTTGCCGCGCGGCTCACGCATCGGCGTGGCTGCAGCCACGGCGTTGTTCACCGAGCTCACCGACCTGCTCGAGGCCACGCCCGCCGCTGACATCATGGAGACTCGCGTGTCGGTTCCGGCTGCGCGTAAGGCCATCTTGGTGAGCCGAGCTGCAGCAGGAGCGTTGAGGTGAGGGCCGTTGTTATTGGCGCGGGCATTGCGGGCCTCGCCAGTGCGGCGTTGTTGCTGCGTGAGGGGTGGGACGTGGTGGTCGTCGATAAGCAGAGCAGCGTCGGTGGGCGCGCGGGGAAGCTGGAGGTGGACGGCTTCCGCTTCGACACGGGACCATCGTGGTACCTCATGCCGGAAGCTTTCGATGAGTTCTTCCGGGCCTGCGGAACGAGTACTGAACGCGAGCTGGACCTGGTGGATCTCTCCCCTGCCTATCGCGTGTACAACGAGGACGGGGAGCACCTCGATGTGGAAAGCGGCGTGGACGAGGTCGCGCGGTTGTTTGAGTCCCTTGAACCGGGTGCGGGCGAGCGGGTGCGGACCTATCTGGCGCAGGCCTCCGAGGTGTACGCCATAGCGCTACGCAATTTTCTCTACACCACGTTTTCCCGCCCGACGGAGCTTCTCACGCGGGATGTTCTCAGCCGGCTGGGCACGCTCGCGCTGCTGCTCACGCGTTCTCTCGATGGCCTAGTGGCGGCGCGGTTTCAGGACTACCGCCTGCGGCAGATTCTGACCTATCCGGCAGTGTTTCTCTCCACCGAGCCGAAGGCGGCACCAGCGCTATATTCCCTCATGAGCCATACCGACTTGGTGGAGGGCGTGCGCTACCCGCAGGGAGGTTTCGCCGCCGTGGTGGCGGCCATTGCTCGGCAAGCTTCAGACGCTACGTTCCGGCTGGGCACAGCGGTGACGGCGATCAACTGCGCCCATGGCCGCGCAACGGGCGTCACGCTTGATGACGGCCACATCATCCCCGCCGATGCCGTTATCTCGGCCGCTGACCTGCACCACACAGAGAACGCTCTGCTCCCGACTTCCGCGCGGACCTACCCCGAGTGCTACTTCGCGCGGCGAAATCCTGGGTTGGGCACGGTGCTAGCTTTCCTCGGGGTGAAGGGCGCGCTGCCGGAGCTTGCACACCACACCTTGCTCTTTAGCAAGGACTGGACTCCGGATTTCCGTGCGGTCTATCACGGACCGGAGGCCTCCCGGCCGCTGGGAGCCTCGCAGTCGATCTATGTGTCGAAGACCTCCGCCACCGATTCCTCGGTGGCTCCGGATGGCTATGAGAACCTCTTTATCCTCGTTCCCGTCCCGGCGGACGAATCCTATGGCCATGGCGATGCCTATGGTCCTGAAGAATCTGCCCGAGTAAGTGCCATTGCTAACGCTGCCGTGGCGCAACTGGGGTCCTGGTTGGGGATTGAGGATCTGGAGGGGAGGGTCGTCGTCAAGCGCACGCTCGGCCCCAGCGACTTTGCCGAGCAGTACAATTCCTGGTCTGGCGGTGCCGTGGGCCCTGCGCACACGCTGCGGCAGTCGGCGTTCTTCCGCGGACGCAACGTGTCGCGCAAGCTCTCTAACCTGTACTATGCCGGAGGCACTACGGTGCCCGGCGTGGGCGTGCCGATGTGTCTCATTTCCGCCCAGAACGTGCTGACACGGATGCGCGAGCAGCGCTAGGCGTCCAGCTCACATCCTACGGGCGTGCCGTTTCTCCTCGTCGTCACCGTGACGGGATGGCCGCCGAAGAGGTAGCCGTCATCGAACTCGACGATAATGTGCCCGCGTTGGGGGACCTCGACGGCAACCGGTGTCACTGCGCGGTAGACGTCCTCCACGCTCAGCTCTGGGATGGGAGCATCTATGCCCTCTGCCTGCGCCACATCGGTGCGCCAGCGGTTGGCTGCAGCGAGGGCTTTCTTCGCGGCGAAGCGACGCGCCTTATCAAGGAAACCAGCGTTCACAACCTTGTTGATTATTTTCAGCTGTGCTTTAAAGTTCTTCTTTGTGTCCGCAAGGAGAAGCTCCTCCCCCTCATACACGATGCTGATATCCACTCCGAGGTCCTCGGCCCGCCCGTCGAACGTGTTCGACGCACGATCGAGCACCAATGGCCCGTGGTCGGAGTTAAGGATGACCGGAGCCGCGAGCTTGGCCACCAAGGCGTCCATAGCAGGATCCGCGATAGTAGGAAGAATCTCCCAAATATCGACATAATGCTGCTGACTTCTCTCATGGAAATGGCGTGCTCCCCGCGCGCGGTACACGGTGAAAGGTTCTAAATCAGCGAGCTCCCGCGGATCCCATATCGTTTTTCCTCCGGAGGTCTGAAAAAGCTGTGGGTAGCGCACGTCGATGTCACCAGTAATCAGTTCTCCATTCGGCAAGAACCGGAGGGCGAGACCGCCCATGCTCAATAGCTGAATGTGCGTCCTATCTTCGGAGTAAGGTGATTCGCTTTCTGACCTCTGCGGGGCTGTAGGGGCGATGAATAGGAACTCCGCTGCCTCATTGGTGAGAGTTGCCTGAAGGATCTCATCGTCGGGAAAATCACGGTAGAGCGACAGCATGTGAGCAATACTAACGCCGTCACAGTTCTAGCGTAGTCTGAGGGGGTTGGACGTCGAGAAGAAAGGCGCTGGGCAATGGCAGATACAACTGAGCAGGCCAGCGAAGTCGTCGAGGCCTGGCTGAAGCAGGACGATGCCATCGACCCGAAGAAAGCACCAAAGTTGCAGAAGCTTCTCGCTGAGGTACCTCGGCAGGAGCTTATTGCCATCGTGGAGCGCCAAAATGCTGTGCGTGCCGCGTTGGCGCTGCGCCTGCTGCCGCGAGCGCAATCCATTGCGGTTTTCGACGCACTCGACGCCAAGCACCAGGCCGACATCATCGACGAGCTGGGCAACACAGACGTCTACGAATTCTTCGACGAACTCGACCCGGAGGACCGAGTAGCGCTCCTCGACGAACTCCCAGCAGAAATTGCTGACCGTCTCCTGCGCTCACTGACGAAGTCCAAGCGGGACGTCACGGGTGTGGTTCTGGGGTACACGAAAGGTTCGGTGGGCCGCCGAATGTCGCCGGAAGTCCCCGAGATTCTGCCGTCTATGACCGTTGATGATGCGTTGAGCACCCTGCGTGATACCGCCGATGAGTTGGAAACCATCTACACCATTCCGGTTACGCGATCTGACCGCCGATTGGTCGGTGTCGTCAGCTTGCGCGAGATCTTCGTTGCGCAATCAGGTGTTCTGATCGAATCCATCATGCAGGATCCGATCTACGCCCATGCCAGCGATGACGCCGAGGAAACCGTGCGTTGGTTCCTGCCCCTGGATATCCTCGCGCTTCCCATCGTCGATGACTCGCACCGCTTGGTGGGTCTGCTCACGTGGGACGATGCCACGGACATCGTTGAAGAGGCTGATAGTGAGGACTCCGCGCGCGCCGGTGGTACTGAGGCTCTGCAGCAGCCCTATCTCTCCACGCCTTTGCTCAAGCTGGTGCGCTCGCGCATCGTATGGCTACTGGTGTTGGCGGTTTCCGCGTTGCTCACGGTGCAGGTACTCGACTCTTTCGAGGGAACTCTGGCGAAGGCCGTCGTGTTGTCCCTGTTTATCCCGCTATTGACAGGAACCGGCGGTAATACGGGAAACCAGGCAGCAACGACGGTAACCCGTGCGCTGGCGCTTGGCGACGTCCGCACGCGCGACCTCATCGCCGTCATGTGGCGCGAGTTACGCGTCGGCATGTTACTCGGCGCCGTCCTCGGATCAGCAGGACTGGTGCTCGCCACCCTGGTCTACGGACTCGACATCGGAATCGTGATCGGTTCGACCCTCTTTCTCATCTGCTCTATTTCAGCAACAGTCGGCGGTCTTATGCCCATCGTTGCCAAGACCGTGGGTGCGGATCCGGCAGTCTTTTCTAACCCGTTTATTTCCACGTTCTGCGATGCGACGGGCCTGATTATCTACTTCCTCATCGCAAAATCAGTTCTGGGGATCTAGTCCACTTTGGGGAGAATACCCCGGCTAACCGGCGGGCCCCGCTAAGCCTCACAAACTTAGCTCACATGTCACAACCGCACTACGAACCCGCCTTCGGAACCCCGACCGAACGATTCGAACACGCCGTACGCCTCACGTTCCACTCGCATTTGTATTAACCGCCTACTCCAGAATGACCGCTCCGGAAGTACCCCGGCAGCACCGGTTTTTCCTAGTCGCGTCAGGGTTCGGCGATGTTTTTGGCGGCGTAGTGGTCGTTGACGTTGTAGCGAGCTAGGTATTGGGTGTGGGCGCAGTGTTGGGGATGTGTGGGTACTGCTAATGGCGTGTGGCCTTATGGGGTAAGCGCGCGCCCTGCTGGGTGGGCGGGTGTTGTGGTCGTGCGGTGTGTGGTGGGGTTGCACATGTCCAGACCTGGAAGGCGACTCATTAAGCGTGCTGTCAAGGGGTGAATGCGCCACTTCGACTTGGAGGTAGTTGTGACGCGTTGGACTCCGAAGGATGTTAAAGATGCTGCTATTGAGCGAGTGGCTGCAGGCGAGGCAGTTAGCCTGGTCGCGCGTGATGTGGGTGTGGGTCCCGATATCCTATCCTAGGATAGGCACGAGAAGGAGGTTATGTTAATGAGACGCATGATGGCACGGATAGGGTTCACTAGTATTGTCTCCCTATCACTCTCCTCTTGTAGTTTTAATGACCCATTGGCTTCTCATCTCGCGTCCCTAGGACGATCGGGACATGCAATCCCCGTTACTGAGTCCATCACACTGGAGGAACTCTACGGACCAGAGTGGACTGAGTTTTCGCTCGTGTGCCCATACACTCCGTATCAAACAGTCAAAGAAACACTTATGGTTGATGATCCCCCTGTGCCAGAACACGGCTTCGACGATCACGAAAACTTCCTCTTTCTTAGAGGAAAGGGCGACAGCGAACAATGGGTGAGGTTCTCTCGACAGGCTCTCGATCTGTGTTCTCCATCAAGTCCGCCTTCTGTAATCATGGAGTCAACGACAGTTGCTCTCAGTTTTTCTCTGGATAATCCGGGTAGTGCTTGGACTCTAACCGGCTTGAACAAGTAGTCATATGGGCTCGCTGCTCCTGGGCAGTATCGGGGACACTCAGATTGGGGTCAGCGTGCACGCGACGACCGATGCAGCATCCTGTTTAATAAAGCACTTATAGAAAATATTTTCTAGTGATTGCGCATGCGCGTCCACCACTAAGGAAAGACTGGTACCCATGAAACCAATCAATGATCTACTCGCTACTCACGGTGTGCCTGTTTATGATCCTGACGATGCAACCTTAAGTAGTGGCGAGCACGCCCAGGCGATCATCGTCGCGGCCCCTCTGCTCGCAGCTGCGGAATCATCTATGTGTCCAGACGTGGAAGTACCGACCTACAGGTCGCGATATCCCGGTGTTTTCGGTGAGTGTTGCGCTAGCTGGCGACCCATTGCTTTTGACTTTTCGGTCCGATAGCCTAGGAATCCCCTATACTTCCCCATCCGAAAGGACCTGACACGATGAAAAAGCCCCTAGCTCTCATCGGCGCCACCGCACTGCTTGTGACAGCAGCCCCCACCGCCAACGCTGAAAACAGCACAGCGCACAACACCAACCAGGGCTCGACCACCGATCTCAATGAGCTCGTCGTCGACTCGCCTATTTACGGCATCATTGCCATCCCAGTCACGCTCTCATCTATCGCGCTGTCGTTCCTCGGTATTCCTCAGTGCGGTTTGCATGACACCCGCGGATGCAAGAGGGGTTAAGGAGCCAAAGCCCGACCTCCAGCTTTTACCTTTATACAAATAGCCCGCTAGCCCAGCTTTTGGGTTGGCGGGTATCCATGTGACGCCCTTTGCCACTTCTCCCAGCAAAGCTCTGGACGTATCAGCACCTCCTCTTTTGGTGTGGATTCTATGTGTCCAGACGTGGAAGTGCAGACCTGCAGGTGGTGGTGTGCCGGGGCTGTTGGGTGGGTGTTTCGCCAGCTGGGTGTGTCGCCTTTTGGGTCTGTACTTTTACATCGGCGGGGTTGATGAAGTGTCCCGGCGTGGGTGCGGTGGGTTTGTGGAAAACCGGAAGAGACCGTTGAAGCGGTGTTGCTTCAACGGTCCCTTTTCGTTGTATTTAGTTGTTTGTTTGTTGTTTGGTGTCGGCGGTTTCTTACTCTCCCACAACCTCCCGGTTGCAGTACCATCAGCGCGGGCAGGCTTAGCTTCCGGGTTCGGAATGGGTCCGGGCGTTTCCCTGCTGCTATAGGCCACCGACAAACACTCGAGGCAATTCATGCCTGGTTGCTGGTGTTGTGTCAGATACTGTGTAGTGGACGCGAGCAACAGTGACGATTGTCTTTATGTTGTTTGTGTTTATTCCCCAAACCCTAAGGGTTTGGTGTGTTTGTTTTGGTCTATTAGTACCAGTAGCCTTCGCACCTTGCGGTGTGTCCAGGTCTGGCCTATCAACCCCATCGTCTTTAGGGGACCTCAAATGAAACCTCATCTTAAAACAGGCTTCCCGCTTAGATGCTTTCAGCGGTTATCCCTTCCGTACGTAGCCAACCAGCGATGCTCCTGGCGGAACAACTGGCACACTAGAGGTACGTCCGTCCCGGTCCTCTCGTACTAGGGACAGCCTTCTTCAAGTTTCAACGCGCGCGGCGGATAGAGACCGAACTGTCTCACGACGTTCTGAACCCAGCTCGCGTGCCGCTTTAATGGGCGAACAGCCCAACCCTTGGGACCTACTCCAGCCCCAGGATGCGACGAGCCGACATCGAGGTGCCAAACCATCCCGTCGATATGGACTCTTGGGGAAGATCAGCCTGTTATCCCCGGGGTACCTTTTATCCGTTGAGCGACACCACATCCACAAGTAGGTGCCGGATCACTAGTCCCGACTTTCGTCCCTGTTCGACATGTCTGTCTCACAGTCAAGCTCCCTTGTGCACTTACACTCGCTACCTGATTGCCAACCAGGCTGAGGGAACCTTTGGGCGCCTCCGTTACATTTTGGGAGGCAACCGCCCCAGTTAAACTACCCACCAGGCACTGTCCCCAACCCAGATCATGGGCCAAGGTTAGATGCTCAATCCGATCAGAGTGGTATTTCAACAACGACTCCACACGTGCTGGCGCACGCGTATCATAGTCTCCCACCTATCCTACACAAACCGAACCAAACACCAATACCAAGCTATAGTGAAGGTCCCGGGGTCTTTTCGTCCTGCCGCGCGTAACGAGCATCTTTACTCGTAGTGCAATTTCACCGGGCCTGTGGTTGAGACAGCAGAGAAGTCGTTACGCCATTCGTGCAGGTCGGAACTTACCCGACAAGGAATTTCGCTACCTTAGGATGGTTATAGTTACCACCGCCGTTTACTGGGGCTTAAATTCTCAGCTTCGCCAACAAAGTTGACTAACCGGTCCTCTTAACCTTCCAGCACCGGGCAGGCGTCAGTCCATATACATCAACTTAACGTCTTCGCATGGACCTGTGTTTTTGATAAACAGTCGCTTCCCTCTATTCTCTGCGACCCCACAACCCACCACCAGCGCAMAGACTGGTTTAAGTCGTGTGGTCCCCCTTCTTCCGAAGTTACGGGGGCATTTTGCCGAGTTCCTTAACCACAGTTCACCCGAACGCCTTAGTATTTTCAACCTGACCACCTGTGTCGGTTTAGGGTACGGGCCATACATCCACATCGCTAGAGGCTTTTCTCGACAGTACTAGATCACCAACTTCACCCCAATCGGGCTACGCATCACGCCTCAGGCTATACGGTGTGCGGATTTACCTACACACCACCTCACACGCTTACACCAACAATCCACTAAGCGGCATGGCTACTACTCTGTGTCACCCCATCACTTGAACCACACATCAGGCCCCACGACATCAACAACCAACGTGTTCAAAGAACACATCAATCATATCCGCGGTGGTTAGTATCAGTGCTTTATCATGGGCGCGGACATACGGGTACCAGAATATCAACTGGTTATCCATCGACTACGCCTGTCGGCCTCGCCTTAGGTCCCGACTCACCCTGGGAAGACGAACTTGACCCAGGAACCCTTAGTCATCCGGCGGGAAGGATTCTCACCTTCCAATTCGTTACTCATGCCTGCATTCTCACTCGCACACACTCCACGCCTCCTTACGGTAACGCTTCMAMACATGCACGACGCTCCCCTACCCAATAACAAGTTATTGCCGCGGTTTCGGCGGTGTGCTTGAGCCCCACTACATTGTCGGCGCAGGACCACTCGACCAGTGAGCTATTACGCACTCTTTCAAGGATGGCTGCTTCTAAGCCAACCTCCTGGCTGTCTTCGCGATCCCACATCCTTTTCCACTTAGCACACCCTTAGGGGCCTTAACCGGCGATCTGGGCTGTTTCCCTCTCGACTATGAAGCTTATCCCCCACAGTCTCACTGCCGCACAACACRATTGATGGCATTCGGAGTTTGGCTGACATTGCTAAGATTGTAGTCCCGCTCAACCAACCAGTAGCTCTACCTCCACCAAGCTAATGCGACGCTGCACCTAAATGCATTTCGGGGAGAACCAGCTATCACGGAGTTTGATTGGCCTTTCACCCCTACCCACAGCTCATCCCCGCAGTTTTCAACCTACGTGGGTTCGCGCCTCCACAGCATCTTACTGCTGCTTCACACTGGCCATGGGTAGATCACCCCGCTTCGGGTCCAGGACATGCCACTAAAACACCCCATTAGGATTCGGTTTCCCTACGGCTACCCCACACGGGTTAACCTCGCGACATGCCGCTGACTCGCAGGCTCATTCTTCAAAAGGCACGCCATCACACACAAAAAAAGGTGCTCTGACGGATTGTAAGCACATGGTTTCAGGAACTATTTCACTCCCCTCCCGGGGTACTTTTCACCATTCCCTCACGGTACTCATACACTATCGGTCACACTAAGTATTTAGGCTTACCGGGTGGTCCCGGCAGATTCACAGCAGATTCCACGAGCCCGCTGCTACTCGGGCACCCAACCACACAGATGCTGAAGTCTTCAACTACGGGACTATCACCCTCTTTGGCAGGTGTTTCCACACCACTTCGCCTAACAACAACACCCACGCAAACCAGTGGTAGCTAGCTTAAAATCGGGCCCCACAACACCGCACACACAACCCCTACCAAGTATCACATGCATACGGTTTAGCCTCATCCACGTTCGTTCGCCACTACTAGCAGAATCATAATATTATTTTCTCCTCCTACGGGTACTGAGATGTTTCACTTCCCCGCGTAAACCCCCACAACAGCTATGAATTCACTGAAGGGTAACACCCCATAACAGGTGCCAGGTTTCCCCATTCGGACATCCTCGGATCAACGCTTTATTGACAACTCCCCGAGGCTTAACGCAGCCTTACACGTCCTTCATCGGCTCAGCATGCCAAGGCATCCACCATGCGCCCTAAATAACGAACACACAACCAACCACACACAACAACAACACTAAAAAGCGCCATCATCACTATGCGGCCGGCGTGAACTACACAAAACACAAAAGAACAGAAATCACACAAACCACACACCCACCACCAACCAACAAACGTCAGTAAAAGCAGTGGCAAGCATGCAGTTTAATGCTCGCGTCCACTATACAGTTCTCACACAACACCCCACACCACAACCACCACC
Organism: Corynebacterium singulare; assembly: GCF_000833575.1. Taxonomy (NCBI): domain Bacteria; kingdom Bacillati; phylum Actinomycetota; class Actinomycetes; order Mycobacteriales; family Corynebacteriaceae; genus Corynebacterium; species Corynebacterium singulare. The sequence goes on from NZ_CP010827.1 coordinate 2,321,081, forward strand.
AAGCAACAAGGCTTCGACAGTGTGTTACCAGCATGGGTTACAACCAGGGGATAATGCCCCAGACACCCAACAATGCACCAAGTACTTCAAAAAGAATCACGTGTTGGTTAATCAACCATCCGGTTAACAATCATTCTGGTTAAGGTGTATCTCCACCCGATTAAAAAAGGCGGCAGCAGAACAATCGTCTACTCAACCACCACACACAACATAGTGTGTCAACACCAACTGGTGTTAAAAAATAATGCTCCTTAGAAAGGAGGTGATCCACCCGCACCTTCCGGTACGGGTACCTTGTTACGACTTCGTCCCAATCGCCGATCCCACCTTAGACAGCTCCCTAACAAGTTTGAGCCACTGGCTTCGGGTGTTACCAACTTTCATGACGTGACGGGCGGTGTGTACAAGGCCCGGGAACGTATTCACCGCAGCATTGCTGATCTACGATTACTAGCGACTCCGACTTCATGGGGTCGAGTTGCAGACCCCAATCCGAACTAAGACCGGCTTTCAGCGATTCGCTCCACCTCACAGTGTCGCTGCGCGTTGTACCGACCATTGTAGCATGTGTGAAGCCCTGGACATAAGGGGCATGATGATTTGACGTCATCCCCACCTTCCTCCGAGTTAACCCCGGCAGTCTCTCATGAGTCCCCAACCAAATGCTGGCAACATAAGACAAGGGTTGCGCTCGTTGCGGGACTTAACCCAACATCTCACGACACGAGCTGACGACAACCATGCACCACCTGTACACCAACCACAAGGGAAACTACATCTCTGCAGCGATCTGGTGTATGTCAAGCCCAGGTAAGGTTCTTCGCGTTGCATCGAATTAATCCACATGCTCCGCCGCTTGTGCGGGCCCCCGTCAATTCCTTTGAGTTTTAGCCTTGCGGCCGTACTCCCCAGGCGGGGCGCTTAATGCGTTAGCTACGGCACAGAAGACGTGGAAGCCCCCTACACCTAGCGCCCACCGTTTACGGCATGGACTACCAGGGTATCTAATCCTGTTCGCTACCCATGCTTTCGCTCCTCAGCGTCAGTAACTGCCCAGAGACCTGCCTTCGCCATCGGTGTTCCTCCTGATATCTGCGCATTTCACCGCTACACCAGGAATTCCAGTCTCCCCTACAGCACTCAAGTTATGCCCGTATCGCCTGCACGCCCGGAGTTAAGCCCCGGAATTTCACAGACGACGCGACAAACCACCTACGAGCTCTTTACGCCCAGTAATTCCGGACAACGCTCGCACCCTACGTATTACCGCGGCTGCTGGCACGTAGTTAGCCGGTGCTTCTTATACAGGTACCGTCACAAAAAGCTTCGTCCCTGTCGAAAGGAGTTTACAACCCGAAGGCCGTCATCCCCCACGCGGCGTCGCTGCATCAGGCTTCCGCCCATTGTGCAATATTCCCCACTGCTGCCTCCCGTAGGAGTCTGGGCCGTATCTCAGTCCCAATGTGGCCGTACACCCTCTCAGGCCGGCTACCCGTCGACGCCTTGGTAGGCCATTACCCCACCAACAAGCTGATAGGCCGCGAGCTCATCTTGCACCGAAAAAACTTTCCAACCACCACACTAAAGGCAGTTCCTATCCGGTATTAGACCCAGTTTCCCAAGCTTATCCCAGAGTACAAGGCAGATCACCCACGTGTTACTCACCCGTTCGCCACTCGAGCACCCCTGCAAGCAGAGGCCTTTCCGTTCGACTTGCATGTGTTAAGCACGCCGCCAGCGTTCGTCCTGAGCCAGGATCAAACTCTCCACAAAAAAGGCCGTGAAAAGCCCAAACCTAAACAAAAAGACAAACCAACACAAACAACACCACCAAAAGCAGCATCATCTGAACTGGCACATCCAAAAATTACATAAAGAAAAAATCAACAACCAACCCCCAACCCGACGGGGCACAAAGGAGGCTGGCCTAGTCAGAAGATTTTTAAACAATACGCCCAAACAACTTACTGTTATTTACAATGACGCCGCTTGAAAAAGCGCCATCCGGCATACACCAACCATGCCGCACACACAGCACAACACAGCCAGAACAATAAAAACCAACCAACACAAAAAAGTACATTGGCACACTATTGAGTTCTCACACATCATCCGCACACCACAAGAAAATTAACCAAACGTTAACCTCCCGCAAGCGGCCCGAACAAGCCTACCCAACCAACCCACACAAGTCAAAACCAACCCAGCAGGCAGCCAAACAAACCGTCCAGCATCTACCACCAGTTAACCTCCCGGCTACCTCGCGGCGACTCGAATTAATATACGCACACCCCCAACAAACAACAAATCCCCAGTACAACCGTGGGGTTGGACCGGGGAGACGTCGCCAAGCAATGCCCTTTAGTGCACTGCTTTTTAGTAGAGCGTTTCTTCTTGGGTGCGCTCGATAGTTGCGCCCAGAGCCTGGAGGTTCTCGACGAAGTTGGGATAACCGCGGTCGATGTGGAAGACATCGTGCACCGTAGTTGTCTCATCAGCGCACAAAGCGGACAGTACAAGACCCGCTCCAGCGCGAATATCGGAACTCCACACATGGGTAGAAGACAATCGCTCCTGACCACGGATCACCACATGGTGGCCGTCGACCTGTGCATCCGCACCGAGACGCAGCATCTCATCGACGAACCGAAAGCGAGACTCAAAGACATTCTCCGTGATGATGGAAGTACCCTCCGCGACCGCGGACAGACCAATGGCTATGGGCTGAAGATCCGTGGGGAATCCTGGATACGGCAACGTCTGATAGTCCACGGCAGAAGGCCGACGGTTCATGCGCACGCGGAAACCATTGACGTAGGCGTCAACATCAGCGCCGGCAGACTTGAGTTTCTCCAGGGGGAGGTGGAGGTGCTTCGGTGCAATACCGCCGACAGTAATGTCACCCTGCGTCATCACCGCTGCATAGGCCCACGTACCGGCAACGATGCGGTCACCGATAACCTCATGTTCGGTGGGGTGCAGCTTCTCCACTCCCCTAATGGTGATAGTGGATGTACCTTCACCTTCGATATCCGCACCCATCTGCTTGAGCATGAGACAGAGATCCACAATTTCGGGCTCGCGGGCAGCGTTGTGCAGTTGCGTTTCACCCTCAGCGAGGACCGCCGCGGTCAAGATGTTCTCTGTTGCACCGACCGAAGGGAAGTCAAGCTTGATGCTGGCTCCACGAAGGTGTTCGGCCTCAGCAACAACAGCGCCGTGTTCAATACGGGTTTGGGCGCCGAGCTTTTCCAAGCCGGATTGGTGCATATCAAGGGGGCGAGAGCCGATGGCATCACCGCCGGGAAGCGCCACCTTGGCGTGGCCACACCGCGACGTGAGGGGGCCGAGCACACACACAGATGCGCGGAACTGACGCACGGCGTCGAAGTCCGCGTTGGAATGGAGCTCGGCGGGAGTCGTAATGCGCACCGTGTGTCCCTCAATCTCCACCGAGCAGCCAAGGCCCTCGAGGACCTTGCGCATGAGGGGGACATCGAGAATCTCAGGACAGTTGGTCAGCGTGGTGGTGCCTTCCGCCAACAACGCTGCAGCCATAAGCTTCAGCACACTGTTCTTGGCACCGTCCACCTTGACGGTGCCGTGCAGGCGCGCCCCACCATTGACAATAAATTGGTCTTTCACGCCCACCCAACTTACCTATGATCAGGGCAGCGCGCCGATACGGCGGGCTGCATTCACCGCTTCATAACGGGTATGAGCTCCGAGTTTACGCATGACAGAGCGAAGATAGGACTTCACGGTCTCGGCGCCAATGCCCATTTCTTCGGCCGCTTCCACGTTGGTGTGGCCAAGAGCCACGCACGAGAGAACATCGAGCTCGCGGGCGGACAGCTTAGTGGACTGCTTGACGCGTACTGGGGAGACCATCTGGTCACACAGAGCCTCTAGTTCTTTGCGCAAATCCTCATCAGACACGCGGTTAGCCAGCATGCGCAGCTTAGAGTGCGTAGAACGCACCTGCTCCCACTCGGCACCGTTCATGACGTGGCCGCGGGCAGCGCCACCCTTGCCGCCATCAGCACGGCGAAGTGCAGAGTTCACAGCGAGATCCTGCTCGAGGCAGCGAGCGGTCATGGTGACCTCTTCAATGACTTTGTCACCCAAGCGCACCGGGGAATGGACGCCGACATAGAGGACGCCGCGGATCTCACGCTGGACAGTCACAGGCACTGCCACAATGGAGTGCAGGCCTTCGTCCTGAATGTAGCGGTCATTCTCATGGCTAATCGTCGTGGCACGGGTGTAATCAGAAACACCGACTGCCCGGCGGGTGCTAACTACGCGCCCGCCGACGCCCACGTTGGCGTCGATAACCAAGTTTTGCAATGCCGGAGTACGCAGGCCTACCCACTGGGTAATCTGCAAGCGATTATCCGGCAGCAGGGTTCCGTACATAGTGACGGGAATACCCGTAGCAGTCTTCAGTGACGACAGCGCTGCGCGTACAGCCTCGTCATCATCCTTGAGTCGATGCGGCTCCATGAGACTCTCTCTTACTCGGGGGTAACCAGCAGGTGCACCCAAATCCCCCGCCGTAAACGGGGGTAGGCGAACACTGTTTGTGAAGTATAACCGGCCGACGGGGGTAATTCTAAATCGCGCCACGCAGCTCGCCGCATCCAAATCCCACACCCGATGCCCGAATGCTCTGTTCAGAATTTATATACCACTTTGTCTACTAGCGGGGTGTAAGGTGTCTGCTGTACGTCAGAACAAATTTATGAGGGAGTCCACATCGTGACTGTTTACAACAACATTCTGGAGACCATCGGCGGTACCCCGCTCGTGCGCCTTAACCGCCTGACCGAGGGCCTTGGCGCTGAGGTGCTGGTCAAGGTTGAGTCTTTTAACCCAGCAAACTCTGTGAAGGACCGCATTGCCAAGGCGATTGTCGACGCTGCCGTGGAATCCGGCGAGCTCAAGCCGGGCGGCACCATCGTAGAGGCTACCTCCGGCAATACCGGTATCGGCCTGGCTCTCGTCGGTGCGGCACAGGGCTACAAGGTCATCCTTACCATGCCGGAAACCATGTCCAACGAGCGTAAGGTGCTGCTCCGCGCCTACGGCGCTGAAATTGTCCTGACTCCGGGCGCTGCTGGCATGAAGGGTGCAGTAGAAAAGGCAAACGAAATTATTGCCGAAACCCCGAACGCCATCCTGGCCTCCCAGTTCGCTAATGAGGCTAACCCCAAGATCCACGAGGCGACCACCGGCCCGGAGATCTGGGATGACGCTGAAGGCAAGGTCGACGCCTTCGTTGCCGGCGTCGGCACCGGCGGCACCGTCACCGGTGTCGGCCGCTACCTGCGTTCCCAGAACCCGGATACGTACCTCGTTGCTGTCGAGCCCTCCGATTCCCCAGTTCTGTCCGAGGGCAAGGCTGGTCCGCACAAGATCCAGGGTATCGGCGCCAACTTCGTGCCGGAGGTTCTCGACCGCGAGATTCTCAACGAGGTTCTCACCGCAACCACCGAGGAATCCGTCTCCACCGCACGCAAGCTCGCTACCGAGGAAGGCCTTCTCGTGGGCATTTCTTCCGGCGCCAACGTCTCCGCTGCCCTGAAGCTGGCTGCCCGTGACGAGTTCAAGGGCAAGACCATCGTGGTGGTTGCTCCGGACTTTGGTGAGCGCTACGTCTCCACCATCCTCTTCGAGGACATCCGCGAGGCCTAATCGGTAGTGGTCGCAACACGTGCCACCACGCTGCGACCTCTCATAGTTAACAATGACAAGCGCCCTCTGTGCTAGGGGGGCGCTTTTTCTTTCTAGATAGGATGGTTCGCATGCACATTTTGAGGATGATCCGCGAAGACCTCGCCAATGCCCGCGAGCATGACCCGGCGGCGCGTGGCGACGTCGAAAATGCTGTAGTTTATTCCGGCCTTCATGCCATCTGGTCACACCGTATTTCGCACCGAATGTGGAAGCGTGGATGGCGAAGCCCGGCCCGAATTTTAGCGCAAATAAACCGCTTCTTTACCGGCGTTGAAATTCACCCCGGCGCCACCATTGGTCGCCGCTTCTTCATCGACCATGGCATGGGAATTGTCATTGGTGAGACTGCTGAGATTGGTGATGGCGTCATGCTTTATCACGGTGTGACGCTGGGCGGCCAGGTGCTCACGCAAACCAAGCGCCACCCCACCATTGAAGACAACGTCACGATTGGTGCGGGCGCCAAGGTACTCGGCCCTATCACGGTGGGCGAAGGCTCGGCTGTGGGCGCTAACGCCGTCGTGACGAAGGATGTGCCGCCGAATCACATCGCCACGGGAATCCCTGCCACCAACCGCCCTCGCAAGAAGGAAGAGTGCATCAAGCTGGTGGACCCGGACTACTACATCTAGAGGTTGCCCTCACGAGTGGTGAGCGGCTGGTATTCGGGGTTCTTCGCAATGAAACCGGCCACTGCGCTGCACGTGGGGACAACCTGGCGAGCAGCGGTGGAGTCATCATCCAAAGCAGCCTTGATAAGAGGCTTGGACAGTCCCTGCCCTTGGAAGGCCTCATAGATTTCGGTGTGGTGGAATTCGCGTGTTGTCGCAGTATCGGCGTACTCGGCGAAGCCTGCCTCTTCGCCATCGACGGTAATAACGAAACGGGACTGATCGGTTTGGTGCGCAACTGAAGTAGTCATAGTCCCCATTAAACCAAAAAGCAGTACGGGACAATCAAACAACAAAAGAACCCCCTCCATTTCTGGAAGGGGTTTTCTCTTGTGGCCAGAGCCAGGATCGAACTGGCGACCCCACACTTTTCAGGCGTGTGCTCTACCGACTGAGCTATCTGGCCAGAAGCCACAAGGACTTCGGCGACCCTGACGGGACTTGAACCCGCGACCTCCGCCGTGACAGGGCGGCGCGCTAACCAACTGCGCCACAGGGCCATTTTTAATTATCTCTTGTGCGCTGGGCACGAATAAGTACTCTACACAAGGGTTAAGAAACTCACCAAATCAGCACGTCAATAGAACCTTTCGAAGGTTTCCAACCATTGTCGTTACACCGCTGTCATTCGCCCTAGACCTAAAACTCTTCCCCGATAGAGGAACCACCCCTTAAGCCGCCCGCAAGGAGTTAGTCGATCCTCCGCCATCCTCTTCCCCAACCCCAGATCGTCGAACAACAGAAAACGACTCACGCCCCGAAGCTCGTCATACACAACGATGCTTCGGGGCGTGCCGATGGCGACCCTGACGGGACTTGAACCCGCGACCTCCGCCGTGACAGGGCGGCGCGCTAACCAACTGCGCCACAGGGCCAAATATTCACATATCTACCAACACAGAGGTGTTGGTACCCCCAACGGGATTCGAACCCGTGCCGCCGCCGTGAAAGGGCGGTGTCCTAGGCCGCTAGACGATGGGGGCCCGTTGCCGTTCAGGCAACTTCGTAAAAATATACTGGAGATATCCTCAGTTGACCAAATCGCCCCGACAGAGAGGCAGAAAACCATGGCTGAACAGCGCGAAACCTGCTCGTGCCACGAGCCCGGTGTGCATGGCTATAACTCCGATAGTGAGCAGAAGGCTAGATATTTGGCCCGCCTCAAGCGCATCGAAGGCCAGACTCGCGGTATTCATCGCATGATTGATGAAGACCAGTACTGCATTGACATCATCACCCAAATCTCAGCGGTAACCTCTGCCCTCGAGAACGTCTCCCTCGCGCTCCTTGAGGACCATATTGAGCACTGTGTGACCGGAGCTGCCGCCGAAGATGAGCATGTGGCCGCAGAGAAGCTTGAGGAGGCTATGCGCGCCATTCGGAAGCTGGTCAAGAGCTAACCGGTAAAACTGGAAAGAGCCGCCCGAAGGCGGCTCCACCGTGGGCCCTGCGGGGCTCGAACCCGCGACCTGCGGATTAAAAGTCCGTAGCTCTACCAACTGAGCTAAAGGCCCAACGCCCTTCCATAGTAGTCGGTGGGCTTGAAGAAAAGGAAATGGCCCCCACTTCAGCAGTGAAGGCCACGGTAGAGCGCGCTTATTAACCGCGCATGTCACCCTTCTCCATGAAGTTCACCTGGAATTCAAAGGCGGTCTTCAGGTCGTGCGGGGTGTGCTGGAACTTGTTTTCCTTCGCACGCTCGAAGTACTCCTCCAGCAGCGGACGGTAGTCCGGGTGAGCCACGGCGATGACCTTCTCCACACGCTCCTTCGGGGCCAGGCCACGCAAGTCGGCAACACCGTACTCGGTGATGATGACCATGGTGTCATGCTCAGTGTGGTCGGTGTGGGACACGAACGGAACGATGGCGGAAATTGCACCATCCTTAGCTACCGACGGGGAGACGAAGGTGGAGATGTACGCGTTACGGGTGAAGTCACCGGAGCCACCGGTACCGTTCATGATGCGGGAGCCGGAGACGTTGGTGGAGTTGATGTTGCCGTAGATGTCGCCCTCAATCATGCCGTTGGAGGAAATCAGGCCGACGCGGCGGATAACCTCCGGGTGGTTGGACACCTGCTGCGGGCGCAGGATGATGTGCTTGGCGTAGCGCTCAGCCTCAGCGTTCATCTTGTCTGCGTACTCCGGGGACAGCGCGAAGGAGGTAGCGGAAGCGACGGTCATCTTGCCAGCATCAATAAGGTCGAGCATGCCGTCCTGGATAACCTCGGTGTACGCCTGAATGTTCTCAAACTTGGAGTCCAGCAGGCCGGCCATCACGGCGTTCGGCACGTTACCCACGCCGGACTGCATGATGAACTTGTCATATTCGAGGCGACCAGCGGCAACCTCGCCCTCAAGGAACTCGATGAAGTTTGCAGCGATCTTCTCGGAGATCTCGTCCGGAGCCTTAAACGGTGCGTTGCGGTCTGGGGCGTCGGTCTTGACAACGGCCACGACCTTCTCTTCCGGAATCTCAATGTAGGTGGTGCCTACGCGATCGGCCGGCTTGGTGATCGGAATCGGCTGACGGTTCGGCAGCTTTTCAATCTTGTAAATGTCGTGCATGCCCTCGAGGTTCTCGGACTGCCACTCGTTGACCTCGATGATGATCTTGTCAGCTGCATCGATGTACTCAAGGTTGTTACCCACGGCGGAGGACGGAACGATGTTGCCGTTTTCATCGATGCGCACGGCCTCAATGATCGCTACCTGGAAATCACCGTAGAAGCCCTCTTCGACCTGCTGGCCCGAGTGGGACAGGTGGATGTCCTGGTAGAGGGCCGAGCCGTCGTTAAAGCGGTTACGCAGAGCCGGATCGGAGTTGTACGGGGAACGGAAGCGGATGGCGTTGGCCTCTGCCAGCACACCATCGCAATCCGGAGCGGTGGAGGCGCCGGAGAATACATCAATCTTAAATTCCTCGCCAGCCTCGTGAGCAGCCTTAGCCTTCTCAGCAATAGCGGTGGGCAGGGCCTTGGGGTAGCCGGCACCGGTAAAGCCGGAGATACCCACACGGTCACCGTGGTTGACAAACTGTGCAGCCTCGTCAGCGCTCATAACAAGCTTCTCAAACGGTGCGTACGCGATTCTCTCAGACATTAAATCCTCCTTTGTGTACGGAAAGGGCCTAGGTTACGGCTCCATCCACTTAGTTACATGCACCACATTAGCGAATGCGTGGAGAGTTTACCGCACTCTTCGCAAAACTGTGCATCCCCTCTCTATCCCCGATTCCCACACTGTGTCCGAACCAATCGTGGCCGCGCGCCAATTTGCCACCCCACCCTCCTACCGCGCACAATGAGCTGCGTGACTCTTGCGATCGGAAAAATTCAGCTCACTTCCCCCGTTGTTCTCGCCCCCATGGCTGGCGTGACCAACGTGGCTTTTCGCGTGCTGTGCCGCGAGCAAGAGATCGAAAAAACCGGAACCGTATCCGGACTCTATGTGTGCGAAATGGTTACTGCCCGCGCGCTCGTGGAGCGCAACCCGAAAACCATGCATATGACCACCTTCGATCCGCAGGAGAATCCGCGCTCCCTGCAGCTGTACACCGTGGATCCGGAGTACACCTATAAGGCTGCGAAGATGATTGTGGATGAAAATCTGGCGGACCACATTGACATGAACTTTGGTTGCCCGGTGCCTAAGGTGACACGCCGCGGTGGCGGCTCGGCCCTGCCTTATAAACGTCGCCTTTTCGGCAATATTGTGGCAGCAGCGGTTAAGGCTACCGAGGGCACCGATATCCCTGTGACGGTGAAGATGCGCGTAGGCATCGACGATGAGCACCACACACACCTTGACGCGGGACGCATTGCGGTGGAGGAAGGGGCGTCGGCAGTCGCTCTCCACGGTCGTACCGCAGCACAGCGCTACTCCGGCCATGCTGACTGGAACGAGATTGCACGCCTCAAGGAGCACCTGGCCGATACCGGTATTCCGGTGCTGGGCAACGGCGATATCTTCAAGGCCAGCGACGCCCACGCCATGATGGCGCAGACCGGCTGCGACGGCGTCGTCGTCGGGCGCGGCTGTTTGGGTAGGCCGTGGCTGTTCGCGGAGCTGTCCGCACACCTGCGCGGCGAACCAGTCCCGTCTGAGCCCACGCTCGGCGAGGTCACCCGGATCATGACCCGCCACGCGGAGCTCTTGGCGCAGCACGAGGGCGAGCGCCAGGCCAGCCGCGATATCCGTAAGCACATTGGCTGGTACCTGCGTGGATTCCCTGTCGGCGGCGAGGTTCGGGCGGGTCTTTCGCGCGTTAATTCCCTTGAGGATCTGCGCGAACTCCTCGCACCGTGGTCCGACTCCCCTGCGCTTGCCGACGACGCCGATGGTGCCCGTGGACGCCAAGGCTCCCCCGCCAAGGTAGTCCTTCCTGAGGGCTGGCTCGACGATCCGGAGGATGCGACTGTGCCCGAGGGTGCAGAGTTGATGCACTCTGGCGGCTAATAGAGGGTCACCAAAAGTTGCACATCCCTCCCCGCATTGTTCTTCACCGAGCGCTAGACCAAAAAATCAGTTAGGCTACAGGCCATGCGCGCCGCTTACCGTGAACAGCTGGATAACTTTGCCCATGACCTGATCATCATGAGCGATACTGTCCACAAATTGATGACTCTAGCCTCCCAGGCCCTGCTTGAGGGCGCCCTCCAGCCAGCCGAGGAGGCCCTCTCACTGCGCGAAGACCTCGATGAAGTGCGCGAACGCTGCGAGGACCGCGCGGTCTCCCTCTTGGCCTTGGAGAACCCCATGGCCAAAGATCTCCGCCAGGTCATCTCCTCTATCTACATCGTGGAGGATTACTACCGCATGGGCCGCTTAGCCCAGCACATTGCCACGAGCGCACGCCGCCGACACCCTGAGATCGTCGTTCCCACGGAAATTTTGGGTTTCTTCGAGGAGTACGCGCGCCTCGTTCTGGACATGTCCTTGGGCCTCAAGGAGCTCCTTATCACCCGCGACCCGGAACTCGCGCTGCATCTCACCGAGGACGACGACGCCGTTGATGACATCAACCACCACCTGCTGCGCATGTTGACCCAGCGTGAGTGGAATGGCTCCGTCCGCCAGGCAGTCGAGACGTCGCAGCTTTCTCGTTACTACGAGCGCTTCGCCGACCACTGCGCATCCGCTGCTGGCCGCATCATTTACCTCGCCACGGGTTTGGATCCTGAGCGCTACATGCACAAGCGTGATGAAGAAAAGCGCGAGGCAGAGATGGAGGCCCGTATGGCTGAGCTCGAGCGCCAGTTCCACCGCTAACAGCGCTAGGTTGTTCGCACGGCTCAGCCTGGGAAACGCCGCACAGCATCGCGCGTTCCGCCCACAACGAAGCCACAACGACCCAACGGCCCCCTCCTAGACCTTTGAGGTCCGGGAGGGGGCCGTTGCGGTGGAAAGAATCTCTGCGGCTTAGCCGAAGCGGCCGGAGATGTAGTCTTCGGTGTCCTTCTTGGACGGGTTCTCGAAGATCTTGGTGGTGTCATCGAACTCCACGAGGTGGCCCGGCTTGCCGGTGGCCTCCAGGGAGAAGAAGCCAGTCTTATCGGACACACGAGCTGCCTGCTGCATGTTGTGGGTCACGATAACGATGGTGAAGTTCTCCTTCAGCTCGTGGATGAGGTCCTCCACGGCCAAGGTAGAAATCGGGTCGAGCGCGGAGCACGGCTCGTCCATGAGGAGAACCTCCGGCTCCACAGCAATCGCACGAGCGATGCACAGACGCTGCTGCTGACCACCGGAAAGGCCGCCGCCTGGCTTGTCCAGACGGTCCTTAACCTCATCCCAGAGGTTAGCGCCGCGCAGCGACTTTTCAGCAACTTCCTTCAGCTTCTTCTTGTTCTTTTCGCCGGAGAGCTTCAAGCCGGCAACGACGTTGTCCTCAATGGACATGGTCGGGAACGGGTTAGCCTTCTGGAAGACCATGCCGATGGTGTTGCGAACAGACACCGGGTCCACCTTGGAACCGTAGATATCCTGGCCGTCCAGAAGGATCTCGCCCTTCACGTAAGCACCCGGAATGACCTCGTGCATGCGGTTGAGGGTGCGCAGCACGGTGGACTTACCGCAGCCGGACGGACCGATGAACGCGGTGACGGCCTTCGCCGGGATCTGCATGTTGACGTTCTGTACGGCGTGGAAGTCACCGTAGTAGATGTTCACGTCATTGAGCTCAAGCTTGGACATGAGTAATGCTCCTAGTGTGTAAGTAGAGAGTGGTTACGGTTACTTCTTGACGGAGAACTTCGCCGAAATGATGCGCGCGCCAATGTTGAGAATCGCGATGAGGATAACCAGCGTCAGCGCTGCACCCCACAGCTTGTCCAGCACGGCCGGCTGTGCGCCGGACTTGTACATATCCAGCATCATCAGCGGCAGGGAGGACTGTGCGCCCTTGAACGGGTCCCAGTGGATGGAAGACGTGGAACCGACCAACACCAGGACCGGTGCGGACTCACCCATGATGCGGGCCACGGCCAGCATGATGCCAGTGACGATGCCGGACAGGGCAGTCGGCAGAACGATGCGGGCGATGGTCTTCCACTTGGGGACGCCCAGAGCGTAGGAAGCCTCACGCAGGTCCATCGGGACCACGCGGAGCATCTCCTCGGTGTTGCGGACAACAATCGGAATCATGAGCAGCACCAGCGACAGGGCCACGGCCATGCCGGAGCGCTTGAAACCAAAAATGGTAATCCACATGGCGAAGATAAACAGCGCCGCAACGATGGACGGGACACCGGAGAGGATGTCCACCATGAAGGTGGTCAGACGGCTCAGGAGGCCGCCCTTGGAGTACTCCACCAGGTAGATGGCGGTGAAGATACCAATCGGCACGGAGATGAGGGTGGCGATGATGGTCTGCACGAAGGTACCGATGATGGCGTGGGCGGCACCGCCGCCGGCCTCGGTATCGAGAATGCCGCGCTGGGAGCTGGTCCACCACTCCGGCGAGATGACTGCACCGGCGCCGCGGACGATGAGCTCGTAGAGAACCCACAGCAGCGGGATCATGGCGATGATCATCGTCGCCCACACCAGCACTGTGGCGACGTTGTTGGTGGCCTTGCGGCCGGCGGAGATATCCAGGAAGGTCGGGCCGGAGGAGGCCGGGACGGAATTGGTAGTCGTAGTCGTAGTCATTCTTCGTCCCTCCTTACTTGCTCTTCACGATGGAGCGGGCAATGGCGTTGACCAGGAAGGTCAGCAGGAACAGCATGAGGCCTGCGGCGATGTAGGCACCGGCGCGCATCTCATTACCAAACTCGGCGGCTGCCAGGGCGATGGCAGTAGCGAAGGTCGTACCACCGTCGAACAGGGAGAAGCGGAAGTCCACCAGCGGGGAGACGACCATGTACAGAGCCATGGTCTCACCCAGCGCACGGCCCAGACCCAGCATGGAGCCGGCAATGTAGCCGGACATACCGAACGGCAGAACAGTCATTCGGATGACTTCCCAACGGGTAGCACCCAATGCCAGGGCAGATTCGATCTGACCAGGAGGGGTCTGAACAAAGACCTCGCGGGCGGTGGCGGCAATGATCGGGAGGATCATCACGGCCAGCACGATGCCACCGGTCAGGATGTTGCGGCCAGTCGCAAAGTTCGGGGAGTTGTCGTAGACCTTGAACAGGAAGAAACCACCAGCCCAAGAGTGAAGCCAGGTGTACAGGCCGGACAGTGCCGGGCCGAGCACCTGCCAGCCCCAGAGGCCGTACACGATGGACGGCACAGCGGCGAGCATGTCCACCAGGAAGCCGAGCGGCTTGACCAGCTTGGCCGGGGCGTAGTTGGACAGGAAGATGGCGATACCAAGTGCGACTGGCATCGCGATGATGAGCGCCACCACGGAGATGAGAACGGTGGAGCCGAACATTGTCGGGATACCGAACTTCATGGCGTCGGTGTTGGTGGTCTCCCAGCGCTCACCGTAAGTGAAGAAGCCCCACAGGCCGCCCTCGTTGACGGCGAGGGACGGCACTGCCTGCAGGATCAGGAAGGCTGCGATGGCAGCGATCATCACCGTAATCAGCGTCGCGGAAGCGGTGGAGAGGAACTCGAATACGCGGTCGCCCGGGCGCTTAACGCCGGACTTCACAGCGGGTTCGGTTGCTACGTTGGCATCGTTCTTCGACACTGCCGGCTGGGACGTTGCGATAACGTCCTCCTCGGCTGACGACGCCGTAGTGAGATTGTTGTCTGCCATGAGACTACGAAATCCTTTTCAACGGAAGCAATTAAAAATATGTGACATGCCAGCGCCCCCAAAGCGCTCGTAACGGGCGGATTGGGGGCGAAAGCGGTGCTAGGCAGTGCGCCTAGCGGCAGCTATCACGCGCTAAGCGCTCTTACTGGATAGCGTCAACAGCAGCCTTCAGGCGCTCCAGGTGGTCGCCGGAGACCGGGATGAAGCCGGCGTTCTCCAGGTCCTCGTTCTGGTTGTCCAGAACGGTGTTGAAGAAGGCCTTGACCAGAGCGGAGGTCTCCTCATCGTAGCCAGCGGAGCAGACGATGTTGTAGGTGGTCAGGATGAGCGGGTAAGCACCCTCGTCGTCGGAAGCGAAGAGCTTCTCGGAGTCAACGACCATGTTGTGCTCGGAGCCGGTCTCCTTGAAGGCCAGGTGGTCCAGGGCAACGCCGACGGACTCGGAGGAGAGCTCAACCGGGCCGTTACCGAAGTCGATCTTGGCGATCTTGACGCCGTCGCCTTCCTTCTGGTGTGCGTAGCCAGCCTCAACGTAGGTGATGGCACCGTCAATGGAAGCAACCTGGTCAGCAACACCGGAGGAACCGTTAGCGCCCTCGCCGACAGCGTCAGGGAACTGCTTGCCCTCGGAGTCCCAGTTGCCGGTAGCGGACTTCAGGAACTTCTGGAAGTTGTCGGAGGTACCGGACTCGTCGGAACGGAAGATGACGGTGATGTCCTTCTCCGGCAGGTCGGTGCCCTCGTTCTCAGCCTTGATGGCGTCGTCGTTCCACTTGGTGATCTCACCCTTGAAGATCTTGGCCAGGGTGTCGGTGGAGAGGTTGACCTCGGTGTCACCCAGGTTGTAGGCGATGGCGACCGGGCCGATGGTGGTCGGCAGGTGCCATGCATCGTTGCCGCCACAACGCTCCTTGGCAGCCTCGATCTCGCCCTTGTCCTCCTTCAGCGGGGAGTCAGAGCCAGCGAAGTCAACGGTGCCGCCGTTGAAGGCCTTAACACCAGCGCCGGAACCGGAGGAGGTGTAGGAGAAGTTAGCATCCGGGTACTCACCCAGGAAAGCCTTCTCAAAGACGGACATAGCGGACTTCTGGGAAGAAGCGCCTTCGCCGGAGAGGTCGCCGGAGACTTCCTTGGTCTCGGCGGCGTCAGAGCCACCCTCAGCTTTGTCAGAACCAGAGTCGTTGGAGTCGTTGCAGGCTACGAGAGCGGTGGAGGTAGCGGCGACAAGGCCGAAGATAGCGGCGGTGCGCTTGAAGTTGCGAATCACGGGAAACCTTTCCGGTGCGGATACAAGAGAATGATTGTCCGAGGAAACCGTCCACTGCCCCACCGGGGCGAGCACGATTAACTCACGAGAGGTAAAGCTATCCCGAGCGGGTTAACCACACAGGGATCAAGAGGTGAACAATCGGTTAACTTGTACCAAAAGGTCGTGAGACTAGTCACTTACTGACCAGACGCAGTGTTCCTCCGCGACAGAGAAGCCCAAACGTTCATAGGCCTTAACCGCCGGCTGGTTATCCGCCTCCACATACAGGATTACCTTGTCAGCGCCTTTATCCTGCATGCGCTGCAGTCCGGCAGTGAGCAACGGGCCGCCCAATCGGCGCCCGCGGTAGTCCTGGCTAAGCCCGACAACATAGACTTCACCGAAAGCTGGAGTGTCCTCTGTGTGCCATTTCAGCCAGTGGAAGCCGGCCATTGTGGCTGGCTCGCTGGGTGCGGCAGCGCCGTCCTCCTCCCACAGGAAAAGCACGTCGTCCGGATCGAACCACTCGGCCTCCATGCCGCGGTGCAGTCGTTCCAGATCCCAACCGCCTTGCTCCGGATGCCAGGAAAAGGCCTCATTGTTGGCGCGGACCCACTCTGTCTCCACGTGCTCGCGGCCGTAGCGCTCGACGGATTCCGTATAGGACAGAATCGTGAGCCCCGTTGACAGGGAGGGCCACGCCGCGGCCGCGCGCAGTGCCTCGCCATCAATACTCATCACGAGCAGGCGTCTGACAACGTCCATCCCACACTTCTTCGCAAGTGCCTGCGCAGCCGGGAGGTTGCCATGGGCCCAGACCTGGGGATGGTCCGGGAGGGCGGCGACAAGTGCTTGCCCCACGCCACGGCCACGGTGCTGCGGCGCAACGACGAGCTCCACCGACTCCCCATCGCGCGCGGCGACACCCACAATCTCGTCCCCTTCCGTGGCGAGTAGGTGCTCGTGACCCAGACGAGTATCCCGCAGACCGAGAAGAAACTGCTCGGACAGAGGATCAATGCCATCCTGGGCGGCAGCGGCACGGGCAAGTTGTTCAACCTGCTCAGCCAAGTCTGTGTGCTGCGGCAGACTGCTGTTCTCAATATTCATGCTTCCCAGCCTACGTGCGGTAGAAATAGAAGGGTGACCGTCATCCATCTCAGCCGCACCACCGTGCGCCTCGCCGCAGTGGCAGGCGTGGTGTTGGCCGCATGGCTGGCGGATTCTGCGGTGGCCATGCATGCAGAACACACCGTGGCGCAACAAGCAAAGGCCAGCTCACAGCTCGAAAACTCACCCGATGTCTACATCGGCGGCGTTCCCTTCACCGCAGCGGCAGTCACTTCAGAGATTCCCTATATCGAGGTCAACTCCTCTGACGTCGAGGTGCCCAAGCTCGGCATGGTCAATGCCTCCACCACTCTGCGTGATATCACCATCCGCCCCGAACAACTCTTCAACGGTGACTTAGAAGGTTCACCCGTATCGACCTACACGCGCAGCATCAGCCTCGATGGCGTTGCACTTGGCCGCTTGCTGGGCATCACGGATTTATCCATTGCCAATCCCGACAACATCTCCCCCACCGGTGGTTTATCCGCCGAGGCCGAACTCACCGGAACACTGCCCGGTGATACCACCAAGTCCACGGCTGCTGTCACGCTGCGCCTCGTCGGCCCGGAATTTCGAATGAGCGTGTATGGCACTGACGATGAACGCCTCAAGAAAGCCTTCAGCCTAGTGCTTGATACTCGCCAACTGCCGCTCCCGTCACAAGCAACGTCGGTGAAGCTGCACGGCGGATCAATTTCCTTTGAGGTGCAGCGCCGCAACATCACGTTGAAGGCAACCCAGCTCTCCCCTCTCGAGATCGATGGCTCGGAGGAGAAAGCCGTGGAGGACGCGGCGCAAAAAGCCCACGACACCGCCAACGAAGTGGGCAGCGCCCCAACAACGCCTCCCAGCTGGCGCCAAAACTAACGGGCCGTGGATTGTGCCATCCCCCGGTGTCCACACCACCGCTGTACGTGGTACGCGCTTTATTTGATGCGGATGAAGTCCCGCAGCACTTCCCGGATGGTGCGCTGTGAGGCTGGGCGCGGATCAATAGGAGCGAAAACTTCCAGCGCATTCGGCACTGATTCGATGTGCACCTTGGTGAAGGTACCTTCGGATTCACCATCGGCCTGGAAGCGGTGCGGCTTTGGGCAGTCCAAGTCCACTTCGGCGGCATCCTCAAAGTGCAATGTACGGGCATCCGTGATTTTGTTCAGCCAGTGACGGTGATCCACACCGAAGAGGTGGAGAACTCCCACCAACCCATCGAAACCGTGAAGGTCAGAGACTCCGAACAGGCCAAGACCTTGGTCGAAGGAATTGCGCGGATTAGTCACCACAGGAAGTGGGCCCAAGAAGGTCCACGGGTTAGTGTTCGACGTGAACATGAGCGGTACGTTCTCCGCCTCAAAGGTTTGTCCAGAACGCGATACTGCACGCACGTTGATGCGCGGCGGACGCACGCGGGCGCGCTGATAAGCCTGGAAAGCCACTGCAAGATAGCGCAGCGGGGTTGCAGAAAAGCCCTTCTCACGAGCGCGATCCACGCGGGCAAGAACGTCCGCGTCCAAACCGAACCCGGCGTTCACAGCAAACCAGCGGTCATTCCACGTTCCAAGGAACACCTCACGGCGAATGTCGCGGTCGAGCATGCGCGCTAGGACGTGCGCGGCTTCCACAGGAGTATTGGGGAACCCCAGTGCGCGCACAAAAACGTTGGCGGAACCGGTCGGAATCACCGCCAACGCTGGGATATCCTGTGGCGACGGGTGGGCCCGTCCATCCACCGGCCCGAGGAGGCCGTTAACAATTTCGTTGACGGTGCCATCCCCGCCGAAGGCCAGGATGACATCGAAATCTTCCCTGGTCATTCCCTCCACCATCTCTTCTGCATGGCCTGGGTAGTGGGTAAACTGCGTCAACAGGCGAAGCCCTTCCACACCGCGAATGATGGGCAGCACCTCTCGGAAGAGGGCTGCATTCTGGCTGGTGGAATTCGGGTTAGAAATGAGCAATACGCGCATGTCACCCAACAGTACTGGAGCCTAGTGGTGAGCGTCGGTGCGGCACGACTACGCTGGGGCAGCATGAGCGAACAGACGAATAACCAGAACCAGCCCGAAGACCGCCGCGGCGCCCACCCGGAGAACACCAAGATTGACGGCAACGAGGCCGTCAATCAGGCCGCGGAGGCATGGAAGGATGCCGCCTCGCGCAATATCCCCACCGTGACCGTGGCGGAGAACCCGCTGCCGGATGAGACCGCCAACCTGCGGCAGGGTCCATCCTTGCACGATGGTCTCTTGGGGCTCCTCCCCCTTGTTGGCGTGTGGCAGGGTGAGGGCCAGGCTCACAGCACCGACGGTGAACAGTACACCTTTGGCCAGCAGCTCATTATCGCCCACGATGGTGAGAACTACCTGACCTACACCTCCCGCACCTGGAAGATCGATACCGAGGGCAACCCCACCGGACCCGACGTCCGCGAGACCGGTTTCTGGCGCATCTCCCTCAAGGATGAGATCGAAATGACCTATACCTCTTCTAATGGAATCAACGAGATCTTCTACGGCTCCCTCTTCAATGAGCGCGCCTGGCAGCTCGAATCCGCTTCCACCATGGTCACCGAAACTGGCCCGACTAACCTGGGCCCGGGCAAGCGCATGTACGGTCTCATGCCAAACAACAACCTCGGCTGGGTCGATGAGCGCCTCGTCGATGGCGAGATGCGCCCCTTCATGTCTGCCGAGCTCACCCGCGTCGCAGGCTAAGCTCAGGCACCTGAGTGAAGGCGGGAGGGATCTGCTTTCGGGGTGGTTAGCGGGCCAGTGAGGCGTCGATAAGCGCGCGGATCTCCTCCACATTCCCTGGCGCCTTGAGTTTCACATCATCGAGGCGAGTCACCCGCACCGCGGTGCGCACGGAGGAGACCAGCCACACTGAGTCCGCTCCCTGCAGGTACTCCACGGTCAATTCCTTCGCTTTGCAGCGAAAGCCCTGCTTCGTGGCGTACTCAAAGAGCGCTGCCTGCGTGGTGCCAGGCAGGATTCCCTTGCCCGCCGGCGTGCGCAGTTTCGCACCTTTGACCGCCACGACTGTCGACGTCGCCCCTTCCAACACCAGCCCAGTCTCCGGGTCCGTGAAAATGACGTCATCAAACCCACGCTCGCGCGCCAAGCGCAGCGTAGCCATGGTGGCCGCATAGTTCAACGTCTTGGCTGGCAGCTCCTCCGCCACCTGCCACAGCCGCGGCGTGCTCATGACCTTGACACCGGTCTCGCGCTGTTTCAGCACGTCCTCTGGGATTTCCTGCACCACTACCCAGGCCGAAGGCACGCCCGTTGACGCCCGGCCGCGCGTGTACGTCCACGTGCACTTAGCCTCCGGAACCGGCCGTCCATCCGTCACCGGCCCACAAAAGTCCGTGATGGCTAGCTGTGTGGCCTTCTCCCACTTATGCATCGGCGGCTCTGGCAAGTCCAGCGCACGGGCCGACTGCGCGAAACGCTCGGCATGACGCTGAAAGTTCGCCGCCTTGCCATCACGCACGAGAAGCGACTCAAAGATGCCATCACCACGGGTTACCGCAGCATCATCCCAGTGAACCAACGGCAGACTGGGCATATGGCGCCGCACCGACCCACCAAAAGGTTCGACAACGTAGATGACCGGCTCTTTTCGGGGCAGAAGGCTCATAAGTCCGATTATGCCCTACCATCGGAAGACGTGAGTTACTCTTCGCCGCTTCTTTCCCGGCCCGGAGCCGCTGAGCTTCAGGGCACAACGCTTGTTGACGCCGCCGGAGTCCCCTGGCACTACGGCAACCCACTCGTGGAGCAGCGCGCCGTGGAGACTGGATCCGCGATTATTGACCGCTCCCAGCGCCGCGTCATCTCCGTGTCCGGCCCGGATGCTCCCGGTTTTCTGCATAACCTGCTGAGTCAGAAGCTTGATGACGTCACAACGGGCTTCGCCGCCGGCGCCCTCGATCTGGACATGCAGGGCCATGTGCTTCATCACATGGACCTCGTCTTCAGCGGTGAGACGTTCTACCTTGATGTCCCCTCACAGCAGTTCGATTCGCTCAAGGACTTCCTCACCAGGATGGTCTTTTGGTCCGACGTCACTGTGGAAGAAGCGGCCCTCGCGGTCATCACCGTCCTCGGCACTGCACTGCCCGCGCCCTCCGCGGCCGTGGCCGAACGCACCGTCTCCTGGCCAGGCTGCCCACGCCAGGATTTCCTTGTTCCCCGCGCTGAGCTTGAGGTCGCTGCGGCGGAACTCGAGTCCCACGGCGGCACGCTCGCAGGCCTCATGGCCTTTACCGCCGAGCGCGTCAAGGCCCGCGAGCCGGAACTCGCCGCGGACTTAGATGCCAAGGCCATCGCCCACGAAGTCCCGCACTGGATTCGACGCAGCGATGAGCGCCCAGCCTTCGTCCACTTGGAGAAGGGGTGCTATCGCGGCCAGGAAACCGTGGCGCGCGTGGAGAACCTTGGGCGCTCACCGCGGTTGCTCGTCCTCCTCTACCTCGATGGCTCTGCTCCAGAGGCGCCGGAGAGCGGTGCTGACATCACGCTGGGCGGCCGTCGTGTGGGCCGCCTCGGCACGGTGGTGGAAGATTGCGATTTCGGTCCTATTGCGCTGGGGCTTGTCAAGCGCTCGGCGCTGAGCCAGGGCGATCTGGCCATCGGCCCGGTCGCCGCGTCTGTGGAACCGGAGTCCATCCCACAGGACGAGGGCCCTAAGGCGGGACGTGCTGCTGTGGATCGTCTGCGCGGGCGGTAGTGGCAAACCGCACATGGCTGCATCTGCGCGGGGTATAGCACTTTTTCAGCCCGTTGCTGGGGGTAGTTCGGAATTTTTTCGTCACACGCGCTATGGTGTCTTACAGGAACATACACATATCTGACTAAGACGATGGGGCGGCCAAGAATCCCTGGACCGCCCTACACACCTCAAGGGGGTCATGCACATGGGACGCGGACGCGCAAAGGCAAAGCAGACCAAAGTTGCACGCCAGCTGAAGTACAATTCGCCCGAAATGGATCTGGACTCTCTCCAGCGCGAGCTCGCGTCACAGCGTTCCCGCGACGAGGATGCTGACCAGTACTCGGAATATGCCGATTATGACGAGGATGACTGGGATTCGGACGAATGGGATGAGGACGATTCCGACGAGCGTTAAGCTCCTCAGACTCAGCCCTCAGCACGTATGCACAAGGCCGGTGGCCTCCCCCTCCCAGTCCATGGGAGGTGAGACCACCGGCCTCTGCTATGTCAGCGAGTTCTAGTATCCCGGGTGTTCGCCGGTCATCAGAACGCGTGGCTCGCCTTCATTCGCCGAACGTACCGTGCCCAGCTCCCAGGCCTCGACGTGGCGGGCGGCCATCATAGCCAGCGCGCGCTCACGATCCTCGGGCGCCACAACGGCAATCATGCCCACGCCCATGTTGAAGGTCTTCTCCATCTCTTCGAGAGCGACCTTGCCCACGGAGGAAATGGTTTTAAAAATCTGACCCGGAGTCCACGTGGAGCGGCTGACCTCAGCGGTGAGCCCCTCTGGGATGACGCGCTCCAAGTTGCCAGCGAGGCCGCCACCGGTGACGTGGCAGAAGGTCGACACTGCGCACTCGGAGGTCAGCGCCAGGCAGTCCTTGGCGTAGATGCGGGTCGGCTCCAGTAGCTCCTCGCCGAGGGTGCGGCCAAGGTCCTCCATGTAGCCGTCGAGAGGAAGCCCAGCCTGCTCCAGAAGGACATAACGCGCTAGGGAGTAGCCGTTGGAGTGCAGGCCGGAGGACTTCATGGCGATCAGCACGTCGCCGTCGCTCACCTTGTCTGGACCGAGCAGCTCATCGGCTTCAGCCACGCCCACGGCGGTGGCGGACACATCGTACTCATCCTTGCCCATCACACCTGGGTGCTCGGCGGTCTCGCCGCCCAGCAGTGCGGCACCGGCCTGGACACAACCTTCGGCAATGCCCTTGACTATGTCTGCGATTTTCTCCGGCACAACCTCGCCCACGGCGATGTAATCCTGCAGGAAGAGTGGTTCTGCGCCGCACACAACGAGGTCATCGACGCACATGGCTACCAGGTCAATACCGATGGTGTCGTGCTTATCCATCGCTTGGGCCACGGCCAACTTGGTGCCCACGCCGTCGGACCCAGCAGCCAGGACCGGTTCCTTGTACTCGCCCAGCTTAAACAGACCGGCGAAACCACCGAGTCCGCCCATGACCTCCGGGCGGGAAGCGCGCTTGGCGTGTGGGGTAATCAGCTCAACCGCGCGGTCGCCCTCTTCGATGTTGACGCCAGCGGCTGCATACGTGTTTTCACTCATGTGAGACTTTGGTCCTTACTCGTTAGTCGGGGTCGAGCCCTGCAGGGTGCGCACGGCCTCAGCATTGGGGTTTCCGGCCGGAAGGCCAAGCGGGTACTTGCCGTCGAAGCAGGCACAGCACAGCTCGTTGCGCGGTTGCTCCGTGGCGGCCACCATCTCATCGATGGAGACAAACCCTAGGGAATCCGCACCAATGGCGGTGCAGATGGTCTGCGCTACCTCCTCCGGGTCATCGGAAGGGTTAGCGTTAGCGATGAGCTCTCCGGGGGAGGCAAAGTCAATGCCGTAGAAGCACGGCCACTTCACCGGCGGGGAGGCGATGCGCACGTGCACTTCAGCCGCACCGGCCTCGCGCAGCATGCGGATGAGCGCACGCTGCGTGTTACCGCGCACGATGGAATCATCCACCACGACGATGGACTTGCCATTAATGACCTCGCGCAGCGGGTTGAGCTTCAGGCGGATACCCATCTGCCGCTGGGACTGCGTGGGTTGGATGAAGGTGCGCCCCACGTAGGAGTTCTTGACCAGGCCATGCGCGAAGGTCAAGCCGGATTCACGTGCATAGCCCACGGCGGCAGGGTTTCCGGATTCGGGCACGGGAATGACCATGTCGGCATCGGGCGCTGGGTACTGCCGCGCTAGACGACGCCCAATTTCCACCCTCGTCGCATTCACCGAACGGCCCTTGATGTCCGTGTCAGGGCGTGCCAAATAGACATATTCGAAGACGCAGCCGTGGCGCTTAGTCTCCGCAAAGCGCTCGGAGCGAATGCCGGTCTCATCAATAGCGACGAGCTCACCTGGCTCGATCTCACGGATGAACTGCGCACCCACGATGTCGAGCGCACAGGTTTCGCTGGCGACGACCCAGCCGGTGCTGAGGCGCCCTAAGGCCAGCGGGCGCACGCCGTGCGGGTCACGCGCGGCATACAAGGTGTGCCCGTCGGTGAACGTCAGGCAGTATGCGCCTTTCACGTCGGGCAGGAGTTTCAGGGCGGAATCAAAGACGGAAGTGTCCTCCGAAACGCCGTCCGCCAGCAGCATGGACAGGCACATGGAATCGGAGACGGATTCCTCCTGCGGCTTGATGAGTCCGCGTTTAACGGCCTCCGCGCGCAGTTCCAGGTAGTTCACTAGATTGCCGTTGTGGCCGAGTGCGATGTCGACGCCGCTGGGCGACGTCCCGAACATCGGCTGCACATTGGACCATTCCTTGCCGCCCGCCGTGGAATAACGGGTATGCCCCACTGCCACATTGCCGTGCAGCGAGCTCAGAATGGATTCATCAAAGACGTTGGACACCAAGCCCATGTCCTTGAAGACAACGATGCGGTCATCATCACCCACCGCAATGCCCGCGGCTTCCTGACCGCGGTGCTGGAGGGCAAAGAGGCCGAAATAGGTGAGCTTAGAAACCTCTTCTCCTGGGGCCCAGACGCCGAAAACGCCACATTCCTCGCGGGGCTCCGGATCCTGGGCTGGATCCTCGGACAAAGGTTTAATGTTGTTCTGGACGTGTTCAGCTACCACGGCGTTTATCCTAGCCGTTTCGGTCAGTGAAAACTAACGGAATGACGGGCAACCACTCCGCAATTTCGTGGGCTCGGGAACCGGAAGCCTCAAGGTTAGGGCTGGCCAGCGCCTGTTCCCAGGACACTACCCCGGTGGCCAGCTGCAACCAGGTACGGGGATCCATTTCCACCACATTCGGAGGGGTGCCCCGGGTATGGCGCGGGCCTTCGATGCACTGAACTGCCACGAATGGGGGGACTCGTACTTCCACCGAGTGGCCCGGCGCGTCGGCCTCCAGCAAGCGGGCGGTCATGCGGGTAGCCTGCGCAAGTGCCGCGCGACCTGGTTTTTCCACCTCCTCCGGATTCTGGATCCAGGCCGCGATGACCTCGACGGCGGCGCGGGTGGTGGCGGCATCAGCGGCCTTCTTCATACGTGAACCACTCTCCCTGCTAATTTGTTATCCATGTCACCTACTCTGTCGGAAGAAAAGAAACCGGTTTCTACCGGGAAGTCCCCCTCCATCACGCTGCGCTTTATGGCTGCGCCCACCGATCTCACCATCGCTGGTGCCCAGGGCATCGGCGGCGGACGCGTCCTGGAATGGATCGACAAGGCCGCCTATGCCTGTGCGGTGCAGTGGTCAGGGACCTACTGCGTGACAGCCTACGTGGGCCATATTCATTTCACACGTCCCATCCCCTCGGGCCACCTCGTGGAGGTGCGCTCTCGCATCGCCATGACGGGTCGCTCGTCCATGCACATTGTCAATGAGGTGCTGTCAGCTGATCCACGCGACGGTATCTTCACGCGTGCCTGCGACTGTCTCGTCATCTTCGTGGCCAAGGACACTGAAACCGGAAAGGCGGTTCCCGTGCCTCCGCTGACCCCGGAGTCCACCGAGCACCAGCGTGTGTGGGAGGCTGCGGAGTCCCGCATTGAGCTACGCAAGGCCATCGAGGAAGAGATGGAAAAGCAGACCTATGACGGCCCCTCAGATGCGCCGCGCATGATCAACCGCTTCCTTGCCAAGCCCACAGACGTCAACTGGGGCGGCAATGTCCACGGCGGCACCGCCATGGAGTGGATCGATGAGGCAGGCTCTGCCTGCACGATGGAGTGGTCTGGCGAACACACCGTTGCGGTGTATGCCGGCGGCATTCGTTTTTACCGCCCGATTCACATCGGCGACCTCATTGAGGTTGATGCCCGCATGATGCGCACCGATGCCCGCTCCATGCAGATGTCTGTCCACGTGCGCTCCGGCAACCCTCGCGGTGGCCGTGAGAAGCTGCAGACCGCCATTCATGCCACGGTGTCCTACATGGCCATGGACGCTGACTGGCAGCCGCTGGCCGCCCGTCAGTTCACTCCGCGCACAGAGGAGGACAAGCGCTTGTGGGAGCACGCCGGCATTCTGCGTGGTCTGCGCGGCAAGTACTCCCCCAAGCCGCTAGTGGTGGCGCCGAAGCACCAGCATCTGGATTAATCAGAGATTAATCCAGATAGCCACGCCAATTAGGCTAGCGGCTCCACGCGGGCCGCAACATGGAGGGTGCTGGGGTCCTTGGCCTTACGCAGCGTCACGGTGCGCGTACCACCGCGCACCCCGGCGTTATCGCCGCTGTCGGCACCGGATTGGTCCACGTACACGCCGGTGATGGCCGGCAAGATGACCGGCTTGTAGAAATCGGCGGTGATTCGCGTAGCGCCGCTCAGTACGCCCTCCAGTACCGACAGCATGCGCGCATGGGTGTACATGCCGTGCGCAATGGTGGCGGGGAAGCCGAACAGCTTCGCACCGACCTTGGAGACGTGGATGGGGTTCTTGTCTCCCGAAGCCTCGGCATAGACGCGTGTGCTTTCAGGGGTGAAGCGCAGCGTGGCCGTCGAAGTGCCGGCTTCATCGCCAGGGAAGTCGAGGAAACGCTCCGCCTCGGGACGCGTCGTGACTTCCTGTGGGGTCTCCTTGGTGAATTTCGCACCCTGCCCGAGGAAAGCTGAGGTCTGACGCCAGATCTCCTCTCCATTCACGCTGTACGTCGTCACCATGTCGATAACAAGGCCCTTGCGGTGCGGGCGAAGATTCTCCGCATGGACCGCGATATCAAGGGCCTCATCCACGCGCAGCGGGCGAGTCTGCTCGATACGGTTGGACAGGTGCACCACGCCGAGCGCGGGGAACGGGAAGTCCTTGGCCGCCATCACCTTAATGGCCAGCGGGAATGCCAGGGCATATGGGTAGGTGGCCGGCAGCTCGTTGCTCAGGCGCAGGCTGGTGGCCTGGCAGTAGCGCGCCAGATGCTCAGCATCAACGTGCACGCCTTCGACACGGTAGGCGGTCTGAGGGTCGGCCACTGTGCGCTTTCCGACGCCCACCCCCGGCACCGGCACCGCGCCCACCATAAGGGAGCGGTACAGCGCGGACAGATCTGGAATTTCTTTCAGGATGGTGTAGTTCATTTAGGCTCCCATGAGGTTCTGGCCGCACACGCGGACGGTATTGCCGGTCACCGCTGTGGAGGCAGGAGCGGCAAAGAAGGCGACGGTCTCAGCCACATCAACCGGCTGACCACCCTGCTGCAGGGAGTTGAGGCGGCGGCCGATTTCACGCGGGCCGGTCGGCATCGCAGCGGTCATGGCGGTCTCGATAAAGCCTGGGGCTACGGCATTGATGGTGGAACCGTTCTCGGCAAGGACGGGACGGAGGGCGTCGACAAGCCCGATGATGCCCGCCTTGGTGGTGGCATAGTTCGTCTGACCACGGTTGCCGGAAATGCCGGCCATGGAGGACACACCAATGACGGATGCACCCGGCGCGAGCGAACCAGACTCGAGGAGGTTCTCGGTAATGCGGACCGGGGCGAGAAGGTTGACAGCAAGAACGGAATCCCACTGCCCCTCGTTCATGTTGGCCATCAACTTGTCGCGGGTAATGCCGGCGTTGTGCACGATGACGTCGATGGCGCGGCCATGGCGCTCCTGGGCGTGCTGCGCAATCTTCTCTGCTGCCTGCGGGTCCGTGACGTCGAGCGGCAGAGCGGTGCCCTTAACCTGGTTAGCAGTCTTGGCCAGGTGCTCGCTGGCTTGCGGTATGTCAATGCAGATGACGTCGGCCCCATCGCGGGAGAGCACCTCAGCGATCGTGGCACCGATACCGCGCGCAGCACCGGTGACCACGGCAAGTCGGCCCTCCAGCGGCTTCTCCCAGTTGTGGGGACCCTGACCCTCGCCCTGCGCGGTGACGCGAACAACCTGACCGTCTACGAAGGCGGACTTACCGGAGAGGAAGAAACGAAGGGTGGACTCCACCTCAGCGGTGGCGGCTGGGTCCGCCCAGACAAGGTTCACGGTTCCGCCCTTGCGCATTTCCTTCGCAAGGGAGCGGGTAAACCCTTCCAGGGCACGGGCGGCGATGCGGGCGTCGATAGTATCGGCAGCCTCCGGAGTGGTGCCGACGACGACGATGCGCGCGCACGGCAGGAGGTTGCGCATCTGCGGGTTGAAGAAATCATAGAGCTCACGCAGCTGCTCCGGGGTCTCGAGGCCGGTGGCATCAAAGACAAGGGCAGCGCGCTTGGCTTCCGCGGAGGAGTCAATGACCTGGTAGTCCACGGCAAGCTGGGAGCGGAGGAACTCGGCGATGCGGCCTTGGCCGCCGAGAACGATGGGGCCTTCGAGGGCAGGTTCGCCAGCCTTGTGGCGGCGGAGGGGGTAGCCCTGCGGCACACCCGCCTTGGCGGCGAGCGGGGAGTTAATGAGTTTCTCAGCGATGGTGACGTGCGACATGTAGGGGCGCGATCCTTTCTTAAATCTTCACAACCTTGCGAGCTTTGTTGCCCTGGTTGCAAGGTTAGTTAATTGAGTGATAGAACTAACACTATCACTTTAAGTGTGATGCGAAATTCCTGAAGGGGTCTTCACCCCCCTCTCACGGGATGACTCGCACCAAACCACCCCGTGAAGGAGCTTTAGATGACCACCCCTCAGCACCGCGTAGCCATTCTGGGCGGCAACCGCATCCCGTTTGCCCGCTCGAATAAGCAGTACGCCCACGCTTCCAACCAGGACATGCTCACCAGCGCTCTCGATGGCCTCGTGGCTCGTTACGGCCTCCACGACGAGCGCCTGGGACTCGTGGCCGCCGGTGCTGTGCTCAAGCACTCCCGCGACTTCAACCTCACCCGTGAGGTCGTCCTCGGCTCCGCGCTGGACTCCACCACCCCGGCTATCGACGTGCAGCAGGCCTGCTGCACCTCCCTCGCCGCTGCCATCCACGTCGGCGACGCTATTGCCCAGGGCCGCATTTCCGCTGGTATCGCCGGCGGCACGGACACCACGTCGGATGCCCCGCTCGCCGTCAATGACAACCTGCGCCGCACTCTGCTCAACCTCACCCGCGCCAAGTCCGCCGCCCAGCGCGCCCAGCTCATCGGCTCCATCCGCCCCTCCCAGCTGGCCCCGGAGCAGCCTCAGAATGGTGAGCCGCGCACCGGCTTGTCCATGGGTGACCATGCCGCCATCACCGCCCGCGAAATGAAGGTCAGCCGTGAGGCTCAGGATGAACTTGCACTGGCCTCCCACCAGAACCTCCACAAGGCCTGGGAAGAGGGCTTCTTTACCGACCTAACCACTGGCTTCCTCGGCGTGAACCGCGATACCAACCTGCGCCCGGATTCTTCCCTTGAGTCTCTGGCCAAGCTCAAGCCAGTCTTCGGCAAGCGCGACGCCGAGCAGCACGGAGCCCAGGCCACCATGACGGCAGGTAACTCCACGCCGTTGACCGATGGTGCCTCCGTCGCCCTCCTCAGCTCTGAGGAATGGGCCGCTGAGCACAACATTGAGCCGCGCGCCTTCCTCGTTGACTCTGAAACCGCCGCCGTCGACTTCGTCCACGGCCCGGATGGCCTGCTCATGGCCCCCACCTACGCTGTTCCGCGCCTCTTGGAGCGCAACAACCTCTCCCTGCAGGACTTCGACTTCTACGAAATCCACGAAGCCTTCGCCTCCCAGGTCCTGGCCACCCTCTCCGCATGGGAAGACGAGACCTACTGCCGCGAGCGCCTCGGTCTGCAGTCCGCACTCGGCTCGATCGACCGTTCCAAGCTCAACGTCAAGGGGTCCTCGCTCGCTGCCGGCCACCCGTTCGCGGCAACCGGAACCCGCATTCTTGCTACGACTGCGAAGATTCTCGAAGAGAACGGCGGCGGCCGCGCCCTGATCTCCATCTGTGCTGCCGGCGGCCAGGGTGTTGCAGCCATCGTCGAGCGTTAAAGAAATTTATTCAGAAAGGAAATACCCCCATGCCATTGACCAGGTCCTCCGACAAGAAGTCCAACGCCGATCTCAACAAGAACGCCTCCAACGACGCCCCGAAGGCAGAGGCCCGCAGCCCGCGCCGCCTGCCGTCCACGCCGAAGCCGGCTGTGGCCACGGAGCTGGGCGCGCTTCTCGACGGCCCCCACGCCGCCTTCCGCGATGAACTGCGTACCTTCCTCAACGACCCGGAGCTTTTCCCGAAGTCTCACCTGCCCATGGCGGAGCAGCGTGAGCACACCTTCAACAACCTGGCCAAGGTGCGCGACTTCGGCGGCTTCAAGCACGGCCTGCGCCGCGACAACGGTGGTTCCGGTAAGCCGAACCTCTCCACCTTTACCCTCGAGGGTCTGGCGTGGGTCGATGGCTCCCTCGCCATCAAGTCTGGCGTGCAGTGGGGTCTGTGGGGCGGCGCCCTAGACCAGCTCGGCACCGAGCGCCATATCGAGTGGGTTCAGAAGGCCGCCAACTTGGAGCTACCTGGTTGCTTCGCCATGACCGAGCGCGGCCACGGCTCCGACGTGCAGTCGTTGGAAACCACCGCTACCTACGACCCTGAGACCCAGGAATTCGTCGTGCATACCCCGTCCGACACCGCCGTGAAGAACTACATCGGTAATGCCGCCAAGGATGGCCGCGCTGCTGTCGTCTTCACCCAGCTCATCACCCCGGAGAGCGACGGCCGCTCCCACGGCGTTCACGCCATCATCGTGCCCATTCGCGATGAAGAGGGCAATGAACTGCCGGGTGTGACCTTGGGCGACCATGGCCACAAGGGCGGCCTGGTGGGCGTCGACAATGGCACCCTTCGCTTCGACCACGTCCGCGTGCCGCGCGAGAACCTGCTCAACCGCTTCGCGGACGTTGATGAGGACGGTAAGTACACCTCCCCCATCGAATCCAAGAACGCTCGCTTCTTCACCATGCTCGGCACCCTCATTCGCGGCCGCATTGGCGTGTCTGGTGCCGCTGGTGCTGCCACCGAGGCCTCCCTCGACATCGCGGTTCGCTATGCCAACCGCCGCCGCCAGTTCGAAGGCGCAACCGGCGCCGAGAAGCGCCTCATCGAGCACCGCCAGCACCGCCGCCGCCTGCTCATCCCGCTGGCCCGCACCTACGCACTCCACCTGCTCTACAACCAGATTCTGGAGCGCTACCAGGAGCAGAACGACCAGCACGAAGCCGGCACCTGGTCCGTCACGGAGCCGACCGAGGAGCAGAAGTTCGCCTCCCGCGAGATGGAATCCCTCGCGGCCGCCATCAAGTCCGCACAGACCCAGCACGCGACCCGCACCATCCAGGAGTGCCGTGAGGCATGCGGTGGTGCTGGCTACATGTCGGAGAACCGTCTGACCACCTACCGCGCCGACTCGGATGTCTTCGCCACCTTCGAGGGTGACAACACCGTCCTCATCCAGATGGTGGGCAAGAACCTCCTCACCGCCTACGGCCGTGAGATGAATGACATGAGCCCGTGGGACACCGTGAAGTACGCGGCGACGACCGCCACCGATGTGGTCAAACGCCGCTACGGCTTCACCACCCGCCTACAGGGCTTGGTCGACCGCGTGAATCCGTCCGAGGCCTCGCTCTTCGATGCCACGTACCAGGCCAAGCTTATCGACGACCGCGCCCAGTCCGTCCTCTTCTCCCTCGTGCGCCGCATCCAGCCGGCCCGCAAGGCAGACAAGGTGCAGGCAGCCGCGATTGTGGACCAGTGCCAGGACCACCTCATCGCCGCCGGCTGGGCCCGCGTCGACACCTTGCTCGTGCAAGCAATGATTGAGGCTGAGGAGCGTCTCGAGGAGGGCTCGATGGCCCGCCAGGTCTTCGAGCAGCTGCGTCACCTCTTCGTCTTCGACACCATCGTGCAGCACGCCGGCTGGTACCAGGAGCACAACCTCATCCCGGCCGGCCGCATCAAGGCTGCTCGCGCCGCCATCAACGACCTCGTCGATTCGCTGGCCCCGTGGTCCGTCGTGCTCGTGGATGCCTTCGGCGTCCCGTCCGAGGTTCACAACATTCCGATGCTGAACGAGGCCGGTGTGGATCCGCTCCACAAGTAAGCCACTACCGCATTTCTCGGAAGACACCCCGCAGGCGGGGTGTCTTCCCTGTTTTCGGACAGTACCTTTTAGAGTTGTTTACTCTCTGAGCTATGACCACACAGCATCCAATGTTCTCCAGTTCGTTTCCGCCCTCCGATGATCTCTTGGTCTCCGGCACTCTGCGCAACGACATCTCGCTGCATTTGTGTCACGGCCACTCACGCCGGGACATTCACAACGACTTCTTCGAACTGCTCGATTCCCCAGCCGAGTGGGAGATGGTGCGCAAGGACCCGTTCCCCGAAGACTTCGATGCCATCATCGACGAGGTAGCCGCTGAGTACGCACAGAAAGTTACAGAAAAGTCTGCTGACGCACAGCGCCTCGAGAACCTCCGGGATGAACTCCAGCAACGCGACCTGGTCTTCAGCTTTGACGAGGGCTGGGATGCCTCCGAAGGAGCCGAGTACGGTGCTGAAAAGGCGGAAGAAGATGATGCCGCGGGCTATGTTTATTGCCACATGCAGGACGTCGACCGGTTGATTCATACCGGTGACCTCCTGTTCGGCTTTGGCACCATGAAAACCGATGCCGAACTCAGCACGGCCGAGGCCGTGGGTGAGCGGCTCGTCGAAGCACTACGTGCCAGTGGTTTTGACCCTGAGTGGGACGGCAACCCCAACGCGCGTGTCCTGTGCCAAGGCCTCGTTGTCGAATTCCCCCTCGCGGACGACCTCACCGACTAAGCGGCCCCAGAAGGTCAGCCCCTCATTCGGCTAGCCCGCGACAACCATCCAGATGGCTACCATGTGCTCGCAGGGCTGACATCTTCCAGTGCGCCGCCTCAGTGTTTATTGCCTTAACTGGATGAACTGCGAGCCCTCCCCCAAGTTATTGCGACAGCACCGAAAGTCGCCCAAGCGATGTGCACAAGAAGAAGAATAAGCAGGGCGGCGCTGACAGTATCTAACCATTCCACATTCCACGACAGCATAGTGCCCTGCGTAGACAAGGCATGAGTACCGAGGCAACACGTGCCTACAGGAAAAGTACTGGCCCACCACGAAGGGTTGTAGGACATTGGAGTGCTGCCCAAGACTGCCCCCCAGTGTTTGGTGACGGCATAGACAGCTAACGGGACACCGAGGCTGAGCATCGCGGCGCCGTAGACCGCAGCTCGAAGATGCCATTGATCTCCGTCGAGCAATTTGTCACCAGCGAGTAGCTGCGCGGCTGCGGTGGACTGGCCAACCAGGCCGAGTGGGATCCAAGCAGTGGCGGCGAAGCTGGTGGGAAGCTTGGGAAAAGTGCGCAGGTAGACGAAGACAAACGTGGGTATCGCGGTAGTCCATGCCAGCACAAAGCAGGCCACACCGATACCGTGGACTACCGAAGCCCACTCGCCAGCATGTGGTGTCAATTGCGCTGAGGACGTAGCGGCCACCATGGGTGCTACGAGGGGCAATCCCCAGGTGAATGCCGGCCCAGAGGGGCGTGTGACGATAAGGAAATGGAGAAATCGAAGGCAGGTAACGACGCCAAGGACTGTTCCTACTCCCCAGCACAGCGCATGGATTGTCCAAGCAGTGAAAACACCGGAGTATGCGCTCCCCAAGGCGAGGATGCCCATTGAAGCCATACCCCACGATGGCATTACAGTGGAGTGAAATCCAGGAACGCGGTTTCTCAAGAAGCCGATCAGGAGCGCTAGGGCTAGAGAGGTTGCAATCCCAAGCATGAATGCGGCGGGCAGCCTACCCACAACTGGCGTCAGATGAATGTTGATAAGGGTCGATGAGATCGATAGACCCATGAGTGAGCCAGCCCAGGCAGGGCCTAGAGGTGGGAGATCTATCTCATCTTGAATTTTTAACATGGGTTTCAGGCTAGGTACTGCCGCGACGAAGCGGGAGAGCGCACAAACCGAACGGGGTTACAATAAATGAATGTACCCCATGCGAAATAACGATAGTGATGAATTTTTTCCAGTTCGACGCGGCTACGTTCCCGACGCTCTAACAGTTGATGCGGTGCTTGCCGTTGTTCGGTATGGGGGTATGAATAAGGCCGCTCATCACTTGGGAGTCTCCCAACAAGTGGTAAGCACGCGTATTTCGAAACTTGAAATGCGATTAGGTCAACGCATTTTTTGGCGCGGAGCGGCGGGTAGCTTCACCACAGAGGCGGGGAGCCGGATCGTTCGCGTGCTCGAAGGTCTGCACGGTGCCCTAGACGAATGCGCGAGGGGTCTCGAAATTGCTGTAGGAGGAAGTCCCACCGAGGAAGTCAAACTGGTGGTTTCTCATACGATCGCCGAAGTGGACTATCCTCGCTGGGCTGCGGCCTATCAGCGTGCTTACCCGCATACCCATTTGCACATGCGTCAGCTCAACAGCCGGGAGGCGCAGAATCATGTTGTTCAAGGACATGCGGAACTAGCCATTGTTGAAGGCAACTGGGTAGCGCACGAGCTGCATCAGCGTGTAGTCGGGCACGATGAGTTGGTGGTGGTTGTCCCCGCAGCGCATCGCTGGGCTGACACGAAAAATCCCCGTCAACCAAGCGGTACTGAAGTTTCCACATCGGCTCCTGAAATAGCGGCGGTGACTAAAGAGGAGTTGCAATCTACGCCTCTGGTTTTGCGTGAGCATGGAAGTGGTACGCGCGAAGTTGTAGCCGATGTTCTGGGGATGCTCGCCTCGCCTGCGGGAGAGTTTGGTTCTCTGGGTGCGCAACGTACTGCCATAGGTGCTTTAGGAGCTCCTGGAATAATTGCGCGACGTGCGGTGGCGTCCCAGCTGGAAACGGGTGAGTATGTCGAAGTACCGGTGGCTGGTATTAGTTTTGACCGTCCGCTACGAGTCGTGTGGAGCTCGCAGAACCGACTTTCCGATCCTGCTCATCAGTTCCTGCGCTTTCTCGTGGACTACGCGGATGCGGGGAGGGCATAGCCCAGAGAACCCGCAGTCAGGCCAGGGGACGTGAAAACGACTTCTTTGAAGTCCTCGATGACCCGTCCGAGTGGAAAGCCAACCACGCGGAACCTTATCCAGAGGATTTCGACGGCATCATCGACGAAGTCGCCGCAGAATACCGCCGCCTCGTCACAGAAAAGTCGGAAGATGCTAAGCGCCTTGATGCCCTACACGACGAGCTCGCTCAGCGCGACATATCCTTCACATTCAACGAAGCATGGGATATGTCAGACGGAGCCTGGGTAGGCTCCGAGCTCGCTGAGGAAGAAGGCCACAGCGGTTATGTCTACTGCCACCGCCAGGACATCAGCCGGGCTATCTACAACGGCGAACTATACTTCGGTTTCTCCGCCATGGAAAAAGCGAAGAGGCAACAATCAACGTCGGCGAGCAACTCGTCGACGCCCTGCGCGCCGTAGGCTTTGCCCCCGAATGGAACGGCTCGACGAAAGCGCGCATTCTATGCCACGACGTCGCCCTCGAATTCCCCCTCGCGGACGACCTCACCGACTAGGCGCCCCCAAATGGTCAGCCCCTCATTCGGCTAGCCCGCAACAACCATCCAAATGGCTACCATGTGCACCACCGCCGCGGCAATCGTCGCGGTGTGGAAATGCTCGTGGTAGCCATACCACCGCGCATTGCGCCCCGGCCACTTGAAGCCGTACACCAAGGCTCCCAGTGAATAGACCACCCCACCGGCAAAGAGCAGCCACACCACGGCTGGCCCGGCGGATTCCCACAGGTTCGGCAGCAGCGGCAAAATAAGCCAGCCCAGCACGAGATACACCACCACATCCAGCCAGCGTGGGTGGTTAATCCACACCAGATTCAGGACAACCCCCATGATGGCTCCCACCCACGCCGCACTCAGCATCCACAGCGCCTGCGTGGGGTCCAGAACAATGGCACACAAAGGCGTGTAAGTCGCCGCGATGAACACCGAAATCGTCGCGTGATCTGCCCGCCGCCACCATTGCACCGCGCGCATGGATACCCACGGCCAGCGGTGATACAGCGCCGAGACCCCGAAGAGCCCCACCACGCCGACGCCGTACACCGTTACCGCAAGGCCCTGCCACCACGGAAGCGTCATCCACGCAAAGGTAATAAGGACCGTCGACGCAATGAGCGAAAGGATAGCCGCAAAGAAGTGCCCCCAGCCGCGCGTGAGGGGGCGCGGTCCGCGGTCTGCCATCCAGTACGAGCGCTGGATGCGGTGCTCGATCGTATCGCCGCCGCGCGCAGCGCCACCTTCAGCCGGAAAATCGTGCGGGGAAGATGTGTGAGCAATGGGTGCGTTCATAGTGAGGGGCCTTGCCTTGCCTGAGATGCGGGTCATGCGCATAACGCATTCACCTCCAAAACTTACGTGCCCGTAACTATACGGGTGAGGAACACTCCAGACAAGACTAAAAGCAAAGTTACCGCCGTATTTTCTACCGATTGCCACAGATCGAGAGCCCTGGCCACATACACTACGCACAGTATGTTTTCCTATTTCTCACACTCGCGCCGCACCACGGCTTTGCTCGCAGCCGCCATGGTGGCGCTGGGGGCGACGTCGGCAAGCATCGGCCCTGCCTCCGCACAGTCCAGCACGATCGGTGAGGCTTCCTCGCGCGTGACCAACCCGCAACCCTGGCTTGGCAACAAGCCTTTCATCACCTCAAAGCGCCACGTGCACGGCAACCACTGGGTGGTGGACGTGTGGTCCCCGGCCAACCGTGCGGTGATTTCCAATAACGTCCTCCTCCCCGCAGGCGATAAGCCCCGGCCTTCCTTCTATCTGCTGCCCGGAGTGGAGGGCGGCCAGGCGGGCATGAATTGGATGACCCACTCCGATATCGGCAGGTGGGCTGTGGGCAAAAACGTCAACGTGGTGATGCCACTCGGCGGCGCCTACTCCCTCTACACCGATTGGAACGCCGACGATCCCATCCTGGGCGTCAACAAGTGGAACACCTACATGACCACTGAGTTGCCGCCGCTTATCGACGCCGAATTCCACGGCACCGGCCGCGATGCCATCGGCGGCATTTCTTCCACCGCTGGTGCCGCACTCGACATCGCCGGCCATGCCCCGCAGCGCTACAAGGCCGCTGCCTCCTATTCCGGCTGCCCGGTGCGCTCCGGCGCGATTGGTTTCCCCACCTCCACCGCGATGATTGCCTACGGCGGCGGCTCCTCCCTCAACGCGTGGGGTCTGCCAGGCTCCCCGCAATGGCTGGACCACGACCCCAATGCTAACCCCGCTCGCCTGCGCGGCGTTGAAGTCTTCGTAGGCTCCGCCTCCGGAACGCCGGGCCCCATCGATGGCACCACCAACCCCGCCCAGTGGCTCGGGCCCCACGCGGTAGAGATGGTGGCCAACCAGTGTTCGGAGGAATTTACACGCAACGCCCGCAAAGCCGGAGTGCGCGTGAACCGCTACTTCAGCCCCTACGGTTCACACACCTTCAACCTTTTCTCCCACCAGATGAAGCTGAGCTGGGATCAGACTATTGCCCGCGCTATCGGCGCCTAAGTTTTGACTGGTTGTCGCTTCACTGCAGACGCAAGCCCCCTTCATCACCACGACCACGGAATATACCCACTGTAGGTTTTGATTCCACTAACCCTCAGCTAAACAACTAGATCTTCAAAGTTCACGTTTGCCCGAAAAAAGGGATTGACGCATGTCAAGATTCTGCGGTAAAATTTTGGTTAATAGTTCAGCCCGCCCGGTTCCCTTCGGAAACACGGAGTGGGCTGGATCTCTATTTGCGCAGTGTCGCCAACACTGTCGCCGTGGCAACACATCCCACCTCTAGATTGGCTTTTCATGTCTTCTACGCTCAAGCCAGCAGCGACCATTGGCGAACACATTCTTCGTCTTCAAAGCCGCGGCATGAAGATCGACAGAGCTTTAGCTGAACAATGGTTTTCACACGTCAGCTACTACCGGCTTTCCGCCTATTGGTATCCGGCTAGACAGTTCACTGAAGACGGAACTAGCCGAATTAGCAGCTTCGTCGATGGTACTGACTTTGCCGACGTCGTCTCCTTATATGAAGCCGATCGGAAACTCCGTACCCTGATTCATGATGGTATGGAGCGAATCGAGGTTGCGATGCGCACCAAGATAATCGAGTTG
This sequence comes from Corynebacterium singulare, assembly GCF_000833575.1. Lineage (NCBI taxonomy): Bacteria > Bacillati > Actinomycetota > Actinomycetes > Mycobacteriales > Corynebacteriaceae > Corynebacterium > Corynebacterium singulare. The sequence continues at coordinate 2,359,344 of NZ_CP010827.1, forward strand.
CTGTGTGCTCGACACCCGGGTGATCCTACCTTCTACCTCAAATCAGACGACTTTCGGCCAAACTTTGACCACGTGTCGTGGCTGAGTACAGCGTACGGTCGGCTTGCGAGAGCAAAGAAGAGCGACGCCGTGAAGCACTACATTGATGAATACGGTGGACAGTATCCCATGTGGGTTGTGGCTGAAGTGCTCGACTTTTCGGACATTTCAAAGCTCTATGCAGAATTGGATCCAACGATCAACGTTCGATTTCGGAAGCGCTGGATATCAAAATCAACTTCTCTAGTTTGAATAGGAATCAGAAGCAAAGACTTACGAAGAAACATCCGCTGGCGAGTTGGCTCGAGCAGCTAACTGTCATTCGGAATACATGTGCCCACCATGGAAGGCTGTGGAATCGTTCATTTGCTCCGGCTCCAACTGAGGTTATCCGGAACAATGGAAACCTACACATCCTTCCAGAGAATCAAAGTGAAAAGCTATTCGGTGCTTTAATAATCATGGCGCATTTGCTGCGGACCGTGCCTCCCGGAACCACGTGGCCTGAAAAAGTAGTGGCCTTGTTAAATGAGCACTTCCTCACCAATCCTCTTGTCGAAAAAGCCAGTATCGGTGTTCACGGCAACTGGGATGGAGAAACACTTTAGATGACTCAGAAAACGGAAAAAGCCCGGCCGAAGCCGGGCTGATGCAGCGTCAACGCTGCTGAGCGGAACTGTGTGTTTTACTCTACGACGGAGTTGGCACCCACCGCGTGACCAAAGAGCAGCGGCAAGGTAGCAGACCAAGCCTCGCGCAGCGCGGCGACGGCAATGGATTCTTCGCCGAGCTCCAACTCGCCCGTATCGGTGGTTTCACCGACGACGACGGCCGGCACGCCGCACTCCTCAGCGCGGTGCAGCAGGGTGTCGACGCGGTCTGCGGTCGTGGCGACGAGCACGCGGGAGGCCGACTCGGAGAAAGCAGCCACGAAGGCATCCTCATGCACCTTCGACAGGTCGAGCTTCAGGCCGGTACCGCTATTCTTTGCCATCTCAAACGCAGTGACGGCAAGGCCGCCCTCAGAAATGTCGTGCGCTGCGGTCACGCCCTCATTGCCCACGAAGAAGTCCGCGAGGCGCATCTCATTGGCCAGGTCCACCTGCGGCGGCAGGCCATTGAGTCCTGTATCCGTGTTTGCTTCGTCGGCGCTCACCTGCTGCCAGATGGAGCCACCGAATTCGTCCTTGGTCTCGCCCAAGAGGACCAGCACTTCCGGCTCCTCAACGAGGCCGAGCTCGTTGCCGATGGTTTTGTGGACGTCATCGATAACGCCGAGGACACCCACGACGGGCGTCGGCAAGATCGGCTCCTCACCGGTCTGGTTGTAGAAGGACACGTTGCCGCCAGAGACGGGGATGCCGAGTTCCACGGCGCCATCGGCAAGGCCATGCACGGACTCACGGAACTGCCACATGACGTCCGGGTTCTCCGGGGAACCGTAGTTAAGGCAGTTGGTGATGGCGACGGGGCGGGCACCGGTCACAGCAACGTTGCGGTAGGCCTCCGCCAGCGCCAGGCGCGCGCCCATGTTCGGATCCAGCTTGGTGTAACGGCCAGACGCATCCGCGGAGACGGCCACGCCACGGCTGGTTTCCTCATCGATGCGCAGCACACCGGCGTTGGCGTGCTGGGCCTGCACGGTGTTGCCGCGCACATAGCGGTCATACTGATTCGTGATGAAATCACGCGAGCACAGCGCCGGGGAGGCCACGAGCTTAGTCAGCGCCTGCACGAGGCCGTGCTTCTCGACGCCCTGGAATTCCTGCAGCGCATCCTGCCATTCCGGACGGGCGTAGGGGCGATCATAAACCGGACCCTCGTTCGCAATGGTGTGGGCCGGTGCGTCGACGACGACCTCGCCCTGGTGGCGGATGATGAGGTGCTTGCCGGTGGTGACCTCACCAATCTCAGCGCAGGTAACGTCCCAGTGCGCACAGATTTCCTTGAACTTCTCCACGTTCTCCGGGGTCACCACGGCGCACATGCGCTCCTGGGACTCGGAGGCGAGGATCTCCGCGGCGGACATGTCCTTGGCGCGCAGCGGCACGTTGTCGAGGTTGATCTCCATGCCACCGTCACCGGAGGCAGCCAACTCGGACGTGGCGCAGGCCAGGCCCGCACCGCCCAAGTCTTGGATGCCGACGACGATGCCGGACTTGTACAGGTCCAGGCAGCACTCGATGAGGACCTTTTCTGCAAACGGGTCACCGACCTGCACGGCCGGCAGCTTGCGCTCCGCGCCGTCCTCGAAGGTGTCAGACGCCAGCACGGACACACCGCCAATGCCATCCAGGCCGGTGCGGGAACCAAAAAGCATGACCTTGTTGCCGGTACCCGAGGCAAAGGCCAGTTTGAGATCCTCCACCTTCAGGGTACCCACACACAGGGCGTTAACCAGCGGGTTTCCAGCATAGGACTCGTCGAAGACGGTTTCACCACCAATGTTGGGCAGGCCCAAGCAGTTGCCGTAGTGCGAAATACCGTCGACAACACCGGGGAGAACGCGCTTGGTATCGGGGGCATCGGCAGCGCCGAAGCGCAGCTGGTCCATCACGGCAATGGGGCGAGCACCCATGGCCATGATGTCGCGGACGATGCCGCCCACACCAGTGGCCGCGCCTTGGTGCGGCTCCACGTACGAGGGGTGGTTGTGGCTTTCGACGCGGAAGGTCACGGCGTTGCCGTCTCCGATGTCGACCACACCAGCGTTCTCACCAATGCCAGCAAGAATCTTCGATCCCATCTCCTCGGTCATGGTTTCACCGAAGTAGCGCAGGTGCGTCTTGGAAGACTTGTAGGAGCAGTGCTCCGACCACATCACGGAGTACATGGTCAGCTCGGCGTCGGTAGGACGGCGGCCCAGAATCTCGCGGATGCGGGCGTACTCGTCGTCCTTGAGGCCCAGGTCGCGGTAGGGCTGTTCAATATCCGACTGCTGGGTAGCCTGCTCAACGGTGTCGTTGTGTACGGTCATGGTTTCTCCTTGTTCCCTTTCAGCCGCCGGCGATTTAGGCCCTGGCCAGGGTGTTGATGGCGGACACAAACAAGCCCAGACCGTCGGTGGACGGTCCGGTCAGCAGATCAATAGCGTGCTCTGGGTGCGGCATGAGGCCCACGACGTTGCCGGCCTCATTGGTGATACCCGCAATGTCATTGATGGAGCCATTGAAGTTCTCGGTGTAGCGGAAGACCACGCGGCCCTCGCCCTCGAGGCGCTCTACGGTTTCGGCATCCGCCTGGAAGCGGCCCTCACCGTGCTTGGCGGGGATAAGGATGCGCTGGTTCTTCTCGAACTCGCTGGTCCACGCGGTCTCCGCGTTCGCCACCTCGAGGTACGTGTCCACGCAGTGGAAGTGGAGGCCCTGGTTACGGGTTAAAGCGCCGGGCAGCAAACCGGCCTCAGTCAGAATCTGAAAGCCGTTGCAGATACCGAGCACCGGCATACCCTTATTTGCTGCATCGACGACCGCACGCATCACCGGAGCCAGCGCCGAAATCGCGCCGGAACGCAGGTAGTCACCGTAGGAGAAGCCGCCAGGAACCACGACGGCATCGACGCCGCGCAGGTCTTCATCCGCGTGCCACAGGGACACCATCTCGGCGCCGGCGGTGCGGGCGGCGCGGGCCGCGTCTACGTCATCAAGCGTGCCCGGGAAGGTAATAACGCCGATCTTCATTACTGGATGACCTCGTAGTCCTCGATGACGGTGTTCGCCAGCAGCGTGGAAGCAACCTTCTCCAGCTCCTCGGCGCTCACGGAATCATCGACCTCGATTTCAAAACGCTTGCCCTGGCGCACGTCGCTGACCCCAGCAACCCCCAGGCGCCCCAGCGCGCGAACGACGGCCTGACCCTGCGGGTCCAAAATCTCGGCCTTGGGCATGACATTGACAACTACACGAGCCATGAAAATTTTGCCTTACTGTGCGTGAGTATGGGTGCCCTGCCAGTGTATCCCCCAACCCGGACAGTTTCGGAATCTTCAGGGGGTGAACGAGCACTAAACGCCTCAAGAATTCTTGAGGAATCGCATCTTAACTCCCAGCTCGTTCTCAGCTCTCCGGTATCGCACCAGCTACCCAGCGGGTAGAACGAGATGCACAATCACTCATCTCCCCGACTCAAGGATTGTCTCATGCATCTCAAGCGAATTGGCTCGCTCGCCATCGCCGCGCTGGTTTCCACCTGCGTGGTAGTCCCTCAGGCCACTGCCGCGGTGGATGGCTCCACCGCTGTCATCTCCGAGGTCTATGGTGGCGGCGGCAACAAGGGCGCCCCCTTCACCAATGACTTCATCGAGCTCTACAACCCGACTAACTCCCCCATCGACCTCACCGGCTGGTCTGTGGAGTACTTCTCCTCCAAGGGCAACTCCGGCGGAAAGACCGCCCTGTCCGGCTCCATCCCGGCCAGCGGGCACTACCTCATCCAGGAAGGTGGCGGCGGCACCGGTGAACCGCTTCCCACCCCGGATGCGGAGGGCAGCCTGAACATGTCCGGTTCCAAGGGCTCGGTCAAGCTGTACGACGCCTCCGGGGCCGAGGTTGACGTGGTGGGGTACGGCGCGGCGTCGATAAGCGAAGGCTCTCCCACCCCCGCCCTGAGCAACACGACCTCCACACAGCGCAACGCAGCCGGCGCGGACACCGACGACAACTCCGCTGACTTCAGCACGGGCGCCCCAACACCGAAGTCTGCAGGCGGCGACACAACCAACCCTGAACCGCCAGCCCCAGAACCACAGCCGGACCCGGTCGAGCCGGGCGCGACCGTGACCATCCCGGAGATCCAGGGCACCGGCACGGAGTCCCCGCTCAAGGGCCAGAACGTGACCACTCAGGGCGTTGTCACCGCCGTGTGGCAGGGCGAGAAGTCCCTCAATGGCTTCACCATCCAGACCCCGGGAACGGGCGACGCCGCACCGGCAGAGGCCTCTGAGGCTGTCTTCGTCTACACCGGCGGCACCGGCTTCTACCCAAAGATTGGGGAATCCGTCGAGGTCACCGGTTCCGTCGACGAGTACTACGGCCAGACCCAGGTGGTCCTGTCCTCGGGCTCCGTCCTCGAGACTGCACTCGATCCCGTAACCCCGCTTGCCATCGATGCCCTGCCGGAGGGCGACGAGGCTCGAGAGAAGCTCGAGTCCATGCTGCTCAAGCCGGGCGTGCACACAGTGACGGATAACTACGGCCTCAACCGCTACGGCGAGTTGGGCCTAGCCCCGGGCACTGAGGCACTGCGCCAGCCCACCGACAAGTTCGCGCCCGGCTCCCCGGAGATGCACGCCCTCGAGGAGTCCAACGCTGCGAAGTACGTCATCCTGGATGACGGCTCCACCCGTGACTTCACCCGCGATGGCGCCTCCACCAAGCTGCCGTACATCATGCAAAACGGCTCGGATGTGAAGACCATCCGTACCACCAACCAGGTGGAGTTCGCCGAGTCTGGCGTTATCTTGGGCTACGGGCACGACCAGTGGCGCTTCCAGCCCACCACGCTGATTACCGGTGACTCCGCCACCGCTGACCTGCCAATCACCTGGGATCCGGCACGCCCGGAGGCCCCACAGGTGGCCGGCGATTACACCGTTGCTGCGTTTAACGTCCTCAACTTCTTCATCAACCTGGGTGAGGACAACGGTGCGAAGTCCTATAAGGACCGCTTTGGCAACGGCGTGGGTTCTGACAGCGGTACGTTCCGTGGCGCGTGGTCTGCCTCCGCATTTGAGGACCAGAAGGGCAAGATCCTCACTGCGCTGGAGGGACTCGACGCCGATGTCATCGGCCTGTCTGAGATTGAGAACGCCGCCAACACCGTGGGCGGTTCCTACGATGACGCCGTGAAGTACCTCGTGGGCGAGCTCAACTCCCGCGCAGGTTCCGAGGTGTGGGATTACGTCAAGGCCCCGGCGAACTCCGCGGCGGACACGGATGTCATCCGCACCGCGATCATCTACAAGAAGGACCGCGTCGAGCCAGTAGGTGAGGCCACCTTGCTGGAGGACGAGCGTTTCAAAGGCACCGCCCGCACCCCGCTGGCTGCCGAGTTCGTGCCGGTGCAGGATAAGTGCGCTGCTGAGGGTCCGGATTCCTTCGTTGTGGTCACCAACCATTTCAAGTCCAAAGGTTCGGTAGCTAACGGCGACAAGGACACCGGCGATGGCCAGGGCAACAACCCCAACGTGCGCAATGCCCACGCCCAGGCTGTCCTCGATGGCTTGGCGAAGCAGCCGCAGTGGCAGGAGAAGGCAACCTTCGTCATGGGTGACCTGAACACTTACTCCAAGGAAGACGCCATCTCGATCTTCCGCAACGCGGGCTACACCATCCCGGTCGAGGAGCTCAACCCGGAGACTGAGTGGCAGGCCGTCGCGTCCTACCAGTTCTCCGGCCGCATCGGCTCCCTCGACCACATCCTGGCCAACGAGCACGTCGACGCGGAGGCTGCGCAGACCTGGAACATCAACTCCGACGAGCCGATTGCCATGGAGTACTCTCGCCGCAACTACACCGGTGGCGATGTCTTTGAGTCCGATAACCCGTACCGCTCCTCCGACCACGACCCGGTCAAGGTGGGCTTCAACCTCGGCACCGTCGAGCGCTCCGCTGACCAGCTTCAGGGCTGCGACACTCCCGAACCCAAGACCGTTGCTGACGTCGCCGTGCTTGACGACGGCACCCTCGAAGTCACCTACACCGACGGCACCACCAAGAACCTCGGCAGCGTCGCCGGCCCGAAGGGTGACAAGGGCGATGCTGGCCAGGACGGTAAGGACGGTAAAGACGGTCAGGACGGCGCCCAAGGCCCGAAGGGTGACAAGGGCGATGCTGGCCAGGACGGTAAGGACGGCCAAGACGGTCAGGACGGCGCCCAAGGCCCGAAGGGCGACAAGGGCGATGCCGGCCAGGACGGTAAGGACGGCCAAGACGGTCAGGACGGCGCTCAGGGCCCGAAGGGTGACAAGGGCGATGCCGGCCAAGACGGTAAAGACGGTCAGGACGGCGCCGACGGTAAAGACGGGCGTGGCGTTGAGTCCGTAGCCACCAACGACAACGGTGAGCTCATTATCACCTACACCGACGGCACCACTGTCAACGCCGGCAAGGTCGTTGGCGCCGACGGCCAGGACGGCGCCCAAGGCCCGAAGGGCGACAAGGGCGATGCCGGCCAGGACGGTAAAGACGGTCAGGACGGTACCGATGGCAAGAACGGCGCCGACGGTAAAGACGGCCGCGGCATTAAGTCCGTGACTACCAACGACGAGGGTGACCTCATCATCACTTACACCGACGGCACCACCGAGAACGCCGGCAAGGTTTCTGGCCCGAAGGGCGACAAGGGTGAGCCGGGCAAGGACGGCCGCGGCATCGAGTCTGTTCGCATCAACGACAAGGGTGAGCTCATTGTGACGTTCACTGATGGCGAAGAGCAGAACGTTGGCAAGGTCGTTGGCTCCGATGGCAAGGACGGCCAAGACGGTGCCGACGGTAACGCTGGCGGCAAGGGCGACAAGGGCGACAAGGGCGACGCCGGCAAGGACGGTAAGGACGGTGCCGACGGTAAGGACGGCGACAAGGGCGACGCCGGCAAGGTCGGTAAGGACGGTGCCGACGGTAAAGACGGCCGTGGCATCAAGTCCGTGACTACCAACGACAAGGGCGAGGTGGTCGTCACCTACACCGACGGCACCTCTGAGATTCTCGGTACCCTCGCCGGCGCGAAGGGCGACCAGGGCACGCCGGGCCGCGATGGCTTCGATGGCGCACCAGGCCGCGACGGCACCGACGGCCGCGACGGCGCAAACGGTAAAGACGGCAAGGACGGCCGCGGCATTAAGTCCGTGACCACGGATGCCGACGGTAACCTCGTCATCACCTACACCGACGGCACTTCAGAAACCGTCAAGTCCGGCGACAAGCCAGCCGCTCCGGCAGGTGGTTCCTCTGTGAGTGAGCGCTGCTTGCCGACGGTCCTCGGCCTCACCATTCCTGCAGCCCTCGCCATTCCGCTGGCCTTCCTCGGCAACTTCGGCGCAAAGCTCAACATCCCAGGCCTTGAGCCAGTGAAGAAGCAGATTGAGTCGATCACTCGCAATTTCCCGCGTGAGGCTCAGTACGCTGCCGGTGGCATTGGTCTACTGGCTGCGCTTGGCATCATCGCCGCAGCCTGCGCGCCGACCGAGCCTGAGTAAAGAGCTCTCCTGAGCGTCTCTGCTCACCCAGGTTAAGCCCCTCGTGAGAGGGGCTTTTCTCATTCCGGTTGCGGGGTTGCTAAACCTGTTTTACTCTCTGTGGTCATGGGGGTATTAGAAACCTACTTCCACTACCGCAATTCGGGGATTGCGCTCGTGGAACACGCATCCAGCTCACCCGACGAGCTCCGCGCGCTCGGCGCCGACGCTTCCGACGCCACTGAGCTTTCCCACCTACACCGCACCTACTTCGGGCACACCCGCTTCACCGGAAAACAAAGAAAAGCACGTGCTGCAGCCGTAAGCCAACAACATGGGCTTGCCACCCTGGCACTCATCGAGACCTACACCGCCAAAGTCAAAAAGGACCTCGATGCCTGGAACCTCCGCGTTAAACTCGCCGGCACACCAGCACATCGGATCCGCGAAGTAGCAGTCAAAAGACTCAAAGAACTACGCAACAAACGCGAAGCCAAACCCGGAGTCCGGTTCACCTACCGCTCCACCGGACCCAACTCCATGACGATTACCGATGACGCACAAGTTATCGCTGATATCCGCGGCACCCTAGAATCCGTCAACAAACACAATCTCCTCGAGGCCGCACGCACCGTAATCGTCACCGGCAGTGTCGGGACTAAACCCGCCATCCATGCCCAAGTCGTCGTCACCTTGGATGAATTCGACCGCATCATCAACGGCGACGGCGACGAAATTGAGTTACAGCTGACGAATGGTGGGCGCATGACCGGGGCAGAATTTTTGGCCCACAAATTCGCTTCCATCGGCTATGCCACCATCATCCACCCCGTGGAAGGCCCCATCAACTCCTACGACCTCCAACGCCACGCCAGCTGGAAACAACGCCTTACCTTATGTGCTGAAACCCAAACCTGCTCACGGCCAGGCTGCAACAAACCAGCTGATTACTGCCAGGTTCACCACATCATCCCCTGGCAAGCCGGTGGCTACACCAACATCAAGAACCTGACCTTCCTGTGTGCCTACCACAACGGTATTAACGATGATGACCCATCGCGGCCCACCGGCCGTGGCTACGTCTTTAGAATCCCCGGAGGCATCACCCACATCCCACCCTGGGGCCTGCCCATTACCGCCACACCCGAATACCAACAAGCCATAGCCAGACTCAACGCCGAAAAAGCAAGCAACAAAAAAGCAGCAGAACCACCGGATACCGGATAAACACCCCAGCGCAGGCTAAACACAACCACGAAACCCGCCAACCACAGGAGGTTGGTGGGCTATTCGGCGTGCGTAAAGACGGAATAGTCAGCAGGACGAGCGCCTGCGGCGGCAGCGCGCTCAGCGGCCTTGAGGAAGTCGGCAACGACCTTACGGTCATCAAGGTTGCGTCCCGAAATGGACAGGCGCACGGTATTGCCGCGCTCGGCGGAGCGTTCCGCGGCGCGGATGATGTTGCGACGCCACCACTTGGCCGAACCAAAGCCCTCACCAAAGGATAAGTTGCGGGCTTGGTGGAGCTCGCCGGAACGCAAGTCGTGGATACCTCGGGTGGAGGCAGCGAAGTCGAAATTGAACTCGGGAAGGACAGTGAGCGTGCCTTCCGACATGCGCCAGCGCGGCGGCGCAAAAATAGTAGGCTCGAAGCCGATCTTTGCCATTTGACGCGTCGCCCCCTTCAGGCGCAAGCGCGCCTCGTGCGCATCAAGGTTGGCAAACTCCGCGCGGCGGCCCTGAACCGCCTGGTCAAAGCCATTGAGAATGAGCACTCGGCCCGACTCAGCTTCCTCGCGCAGCCATGCCCGCGTGGAGGAGTCCTTAGCCAGGTGCCAGTTGCCGTCAATATGCGGAGCAACCAGGAGGGACACCGGGATGTCCGCCTTGTCAAACGAGGCAAGCAGGCCGGAGGCCTGGCTTCGGGTGTCGTCAAAAATACTGGAAATCGAAACCAGAAGGTGGCCATGCATAAGGAAAATTATCGCACAGCCACCGCCCCGGCGCGCGCCGAGTGGGGCTGTGTTATTCGGTTAGGCCTCAGCACCCGTGGCTTGGTTGATCAGCCACGCGTACTCAAACGCGCTCTGCTTCCACTTGGCATAGCGGCCCGACACACCGCCGTGACCGGCGGCCATCTCGGTCTTGAGGAGGATTTCGCCGCCGGTGGCAACCTCGCGAAGTTTAGCCACCCACTTCGCGGGCTCCACGTAGAGCACGCGAGTGTCATTGAGAGAGGTCAGCGCCAGGATATTGGGATAATCCTGCGCCGAAATGTTCTCATACGGCGAGTACGAGGCCATGTAGTCATAGACCTCCGGGTCATGGAATGGGTCTCCCCATTCCTCCCACTCCACCACCGTCAGCGGCAACTCCGGCATGAGGATCGAAGTCAGTGGGTCGACGAAGGGAACGTTGGCCTGAATGGCCTTAAACCTGTCCGGCGCCATGTTGGCCACCGCGCCCATGAGCAGGCCACCGGCGGAGCCGCCTTCAGCCACCAAGGTTTCCGGCGTGGTCACACGGCGCGCGATGAGGTCGTCGGCCACCGCAATGAAGTCGGTGAAGGTGTTCTTCTTGGATAGCATCTTGCCATCGTCATACCACTGGCGGCCCATCTCCCCGCCACCGCGCACGTGCGCCATGGCGAAAATCATGCCGCGGTCCATGAGAGACAAACGGAAGACCGAGAAATACGGGTCCATGTTCGCTTCATAGGAGCCGTAGCCGTAGAGCAGCGTCGGGTTGGGCTTGGTGCGGTCGAGGTCCGCGCGGTGCACGATGGACACCGGCACCTTCGTCCCGTCAGGCGCTTCAGACCACACGCGGTAGGCCACGTACTCATCCTTGTCATAGCCGCCAGGGACTTCCTGTTCCTTGAGCAGCGTGTACTCCCCGGTGGCCACGCGGTAGTCAAAGAGCTGGGCCGGCTGGATGAAGGAGGTATAGCTCACGCGCAGCACCGGCGCGTCCCACTCGGGGTTGCCGGCCACGCCGACGGTGTAGAGCTCTTCGTTGAAGTGAAGCTCGTCGAAGGGCGCCCACCCCTCGCGCACATCCATCACCGCCACACGGCCGATGCCGCCGCGGCGGTAGCCCACGACAATCTGATCGCAGTAGCAATCCACGCCCTCAATGCGCACGGAGTCGTCGTGCGGCATGAGCACAGTGAGGTTGCGCAGGGCCGGCAGCTCCTCAGACACGGCGCAGTAGCCCAGCTCAAAATTAGGCCCAGTGACGTTGTGCGTGACAACCCAGTAGTCGGTGCCCTCTACAACCGCATGGTCGACGTCATAGTCCACTCCGGTCTCGCGCTCCCACAGGCGGCGGAACTCGCCCTCCGGGGAGGATTGATCGAGCACCCATGTCTCGCTCGTCATCTTCGAGCTCGACACGATCATGATGTACTTCTCGCTGCGGGTCGTCCCCACACCAATGCCGAAGCGCGAATCCTCCTCGCGCATGACCACAACGTCGTCCGACTGCGGGGTTCCAACGCGGTGGCGCCACACGGTGTCCGGGCGCCAGGCGTCATCGACGGTGGTGTAGAAGATGAACTCCTCCCCTACCCACGTCGCGCCGTAGAAGATTCCCTCAAGGCGGTCTTCCAACAGCTCCCCTGTACGCAGGTCCTTGATAAACAGCTCAAAGCGCTCATCACCGGCCACGTCCACGGAATAGGCCAGCAAGTCCCCGGAATCGCTCACCGTGGAGGCACCTAGGGCGAAGAAATCGTGGCCTTCGGCGAGAGAGTTGACGTCGAGAAGCACCTGCTCCCCGTCTGGTGCACCTTCCTCTGGGATGGTGGGCGGGGTCCACGGATCGGAGCCCTCCGACACCGGGATGCGGCAGCTGTAGCCGTACTCCTGCCCCTCCTCGGTGCGGCCGTAGTACCAGTACTGTCCACGGCGCTGGGGCACGGACATGTCCGTCTGCTTGATGCGGGACTTGACCTCGGTGAAGATATTCTCCGTCAGTGTGTCCAGATGCGCGGTGCGCTCGGCGGTATACGCGTTCTCCGCCTCGAGGTACGCACGGGTCTCCGGTGCGTCCTTTTCGCGTAGCCACTCATAGTCATCGACGAAGCTACGTCCGTGAAATTCTCGGGTTACCGGGTGTTTGGCGGCAATCGGTGCGCTCATGCAGTCTCCTTACAAGGTCGTTCCGGACAGGCGTTCAAAGGCCTCGACGTAGCGCGCGCGGGTGGCGTTGACAACGTCCTCCGGCAGGCGCGGCGGCGTGGACTCCTTGTCCCAGCCAGAATTGCTCAGCCAGTTGCGCACGTACTGCTTGTCAAAGGAAGGCTGAACCTTGCCTTCCTCGTACGTATCGGCCGGCCAGTAGCGCGAGGAGTCGGGGGTGAGGACTTCATCGGCAAGGATGAGGGTGCCGTGCTTATCGACGCCAAACTCGAACTTCGTATCCGCCAAAATAATTCCCTTCGCCTCCGCCAATGCCGCGGCCTCGGAGTAAATGCGCAGGGTAGCCTCGCGCAGCTCCTCGGCGCGCTCGCGGCCCAGCTTGTCCACGACGACGTCGAAGGAGACGTTTTCATCGTGGTCGCCCTGCTCCGCCTTGGTGGCCGGGGTGAAAATGGGGTCGGGCAGGCGGGAAGCCTCCGTCAGGCCTTCTGGAAGGTCGACGCCACACACGCTGCCGGATTCCTGGTATTCCTTCAGGCCGGAACCGGTGAGGTAACCGCGAGCGACGCATTCAAACGGCAGCATGTCCAGCTTCTGTACGACCATGGCGCGGCCGAGGACCTCCTCTGGGATGCGCTCATCATCGAGCGGGCCCGCCAAGTGGTTAGGGAAGTCGATGGCATCGAAGAAAAACTTCGACGTCGCCGTGAGCACGCGGCCCTTATCGGGGATGGCGGGCTCGAGCGCATAGTCAAAAGCGGAAATGCGATCGGAGACCACCATGAGCAGGGTGTTGTCGTCGATGTCGTAAATATCGCGTACCTTGCCGGAAGCGATGTGGGTGTAGGAAGAAAGTTCTGGACGCATGACATCCATCCTAGCCCCGTCTACACTGCTTCAAGATACGTCCCTATCCCGAGGAGCCTTAGCCATGCGTACTCGTCTGACCTCCCTTGTTACCTCCGTTGCCGTCGTGGGCGGCGCCCTGTCTGTGCCCGCTGCGCACGCAGCCGATGTCTCCGTGCGCGAGTCCGCCCACGGCCAGTGGCTGTGCACAGTCTCCCCCTCGGCCGCCGACCGTGAGCTGGCGCGCGACGTTCGCGCCGGCTACATCGCCACCATCCGTGCGACCTCCGAGCAAATTCAAGCACAGTTTCCGAAGCTGGACTTCTCGGCGTACACCTCGCGCGATGTGAGCAAGGCTCCAGGCTATGCCTCGACGGTGGCGGCGCTGGGCAAGGCCGGCTACACCGGCGCGGACATGCTCATCATTTTGGTTGGCGCGTCGGCCCCGGAAGCACTCGTGGCGGACGAGTCGGTGCTGCTGCCTGACGACGCCGAGTATTCCATCAATGCGGCTTCCGCCCGCGCGGAGAAGGGCCCGGCACCGCTCCTGTCGACGGGTAGTGATTTCAGCCCCACCCTCCGCGCCGCTTTGGCAGAGAACCAGGCACAGGAAAAAGAAGCGGTCGATGCCTTCAACGCTGCCCAGGCGCAGGCCTTTGCCGAGTGTGTTTCTGAGCTGCGCAGCCACGGTGCGGAAGAAGGCATCCAGGAGGTGCCCGAGCTGACCATTCCGGGTCAGACCACACAGGAGAAGAGCTCGTCTACGGGCGCCGCCGTCATCGGCGTCATGGTGGCGCTCACCGCGATAGTGCTTGGCGGCTACCTCGCCTCCAATGGCAAGTCCATTGGCAGCTTCGGCGGCTTCGAGCTGCCGGTTCTGCGCGTTCCGGGGCTCGGCTAATGGCTGAGAATCTAGTCCCAGATGACGAGCTCGCCGTCATCGTGGGTGAGGAAGGCGCCTTAGTCCTGGGCCCCGAGTCCGCGCTCGAGCGCCTTTCCGCCGGTGCCGATGCCGATTCCTCTCCCATCACGCCGGAGCTGCTGCACCGCGCGAGCCAAGCTCTCTCGGGCTTTGAGCGCTACCAGAAGGAATCAGGGCGCTGGCTCAAACTGGATGCGGACTCCGCTAACTACCTCAAGCGCATGGGTATTAAACCTGGCGATGTCCACACTGGCGTCATCCGTGCGACAGACGTGCCGCGCGGCGCTGCACCGCACACGGGCGGCGGCGTGCTCAAGCACCTGACCTTCGACAAAGCTGGGCTACTCACGCCAGCAGCGCCCATGGTGATGGCGTCGATGGTGCAGCAGGCGGCCGTCGAAAAGCAGATGGCGCAGATGCAGGATTACCTGGAGCGCATCGACTCCAAAATCGACTCGGTTCTGCGCTTCCAGCAGGATTCCTTGGCGGGCGATATTGACGGCGTTGCGGAGACGCTCGCGGAGGCCGCCCTCATTCTGGACGGCACCACTTCGGTGACCGATACGCAGTGGGCCACCGTGCAACACGTCAGCGCTGACTTGGCGAAACTGCAAGGCCAGGTGTTGCGCCACCTCACTGCGGTGGCGGAACGCATGGCGCAGTCGAAGACCTCACCCAGCAAGGTGCGCGAGACTTTCCAGGAGACCAACGACGACGCGCGTTTCTGGCTCTACGAGCTCGCCCGCACCGTGCAGCTGCAGAACCAGATGTACGTGCTCCAGCTCAACCGCGTCACCGCCGTGGAGGGAGAAGCCGCTACCGATTACGTCGCCGCAGTTGCCCGCGCGCGGGACAAGCGCGCAACACGGCTTCTGGAGACCCTGTCCGCGATCGCCCAGACAGCTCATGAGCTGGGTAGCTTCTCGACGTTCCGCAAAGCCGTTGACTGGAACTCTCCTCGCGCCGTCGACGAGGTCAACCGCTTCTTTGGCCAGCTGCGTGAATTCTCCGAGGCAGCCAACCTCACCGTGGACGGAGCCGAGGACCTCGAGGAGGTCCGGCACCTCGACGCTGCCCGCGAGCTCACCGCTTCGAGTACCGCCCGCGCCCGCGAGGTCGCCGGCGCAGCCCAGCAGCGCGCCGCAGAGGCCAGCGACACCGTAGCCCACCACACCCGCCAGATTTGGGGAGCAACCCGCGATGGGATCGAAGGGGCCGCCCGCAGCGCCATCGGATCCGCGACGAGAGGCACCGAGGACGAAGACGCACCGATCGGCTCAAAACCTACGTGGTGGTCGTTTCGATCAAATAAGGAACAGAAAACTGAGGCGGGCTCAGGTGGTGAATGCATCTATACAGCTAGGAGGTTGTGTAGATGTCAGGTGATGAGAAGCTACGTGAGCGGTTTGTGGAGGCGTATCTGCATGATGCGCGTCCGGTGCCAGTGATACTGAAGGAGTTGGGCGTCTCGAAGGTTCAGGCGAGGGTATGGCGTCAAAGCGAGGGGCTTAACCGTGCTCGGCGTCAGCGGAGTTTGGTTGACCAGCAGTATCAACAAGTTGTCGCTCTGGTTGAAAGTGGCCGATCTGTGCTCAGCGCAATTGAAGAGGTCGGGTTTCCTCAAAGGCTGGCTTATCGCTACCTTGCTCAGGACGGGTTGGAGCTCGTCCGAGGAAATCGCGGTGGAACGGCACAACATGACCGGGATCGCATCGCCCAAGCTCTAAAGCTGGTTGAAGCTGGCAAAAGCTATAAGCAGGCCGGCCAGGTAGTTGATCGCAGCGCTGACACGGTCAAAGCGTGGCATCATGATCACATGTCTGGGCGTTTGATACTCAATGATCATCCCACTGAATCCGAATCGAAGGTAGGACGCGGAAAGCGTCTTATCCGCCATGACCGAATAGCGATAGCCTACCTGCTGAAACAGCGCCATACTCACCGTGAGATTGCAGCCCAGCTGGGCCGGAATCAGTCGACGATTAGCAGGGAAATCGCCCGTGGGATGACTGAGCATGGCTACGATGCCCTCGTGGCGCAAAAGCGGGCTGTGGACCGTTTAGCCAGGCCTAAACCCCGCAAACTCGATACCAACCCGCAGTTGCGTGCCTTGGTCATTGAAGGGTTGAACAAGAAGTGGTCGCCGGAGCAGATTTCGAACTATCTTGCCCGCTGCTTCGGTAAAGGTGGGGATATGTCGATTAGCCATGAAACCATCTACCAAGCTCTCTACATCCAAGCTAAAGGTGCTTTGCGCCAGGAGTTGAAGGTAGAAAAAGCCCTGCGTTCTGGGCGTACCGGCCGAAAACCACAATCACGCCTGCCAGCCCGCGGTAATCGAAGCTGGATTGGTGAAGACTACCGCATCAGCAAGCGCCCTGCCAGCGTTGAAGACCGCGCTGTTCCAGGACACTGGGAAGGCGATCTCATCATCGGACAAGGAGGAACCACTGCACTCGTAACCTGTGTAGAGCGCAGTACCCGCTACACCATGATCCGCAAACTTGATGTGCATGATTCCGCCACGACTGTCGATAAGTTAATCGAGATGTTTACCGGCAAAATACGCAACATCACCAAAACGCTGACCTGGGACCAAGGCGTTGAATTAGCCCAAGTAGACAAGCTGAGCATCGCACGTGGACTAGCAGTCTACTTCTGCGATCCACACTCACCGTGGCAGCGCCCTACCAACGAAAACACCAACGGGCTAGTCCGAGACTTTCTCCCCAAAGGAAGCGAGTTTAGTACCCTGACAGACAAGGGCGTTCAGCAGATTCAAGACCTACTCAACGGGCGCCCCAGAAAAGTCCTTAACTGGTACACACCAGAAGAGAAAATCCAAGAACTATTCAAGTGATGCATCCACCACTTGAAACCGCCTGAAGATCTGGGGACTTAATTGATCGAAACGTACATGGACCAGGTCGTCGCGCGCTGTTAGAGGATGTCGCCCGGGGTGTAAGCAGCGGCGTGCGGGTGCTGATCCGCAAGCGCCTTGATACGGCCGAGGATCTGGCTTACCTGGGACTCGGCCGCGCCGATGAACGCGTGCTTGTCCGACAGCGCGGCCTCGAGAGCGGCGGCATCGAGCGGCAGGCGCTCATCCGCAGCCAAGCGCTCCACTAGGTCCTGTTCCCCGCCGTTCTCGCGCATGTTGAGCGCTACAGCCACGGCGTTTTCCTTGATGACCTCGTGCGCAGTCTCGCGGCCCACGCCCGCGCGCACCGCCGCCATGAGGATACGGGTGGTAGCCAGGAACGGCAGGTAGCGCTCCAGCTCGCGGTCAATCATGGCGGGGAAGGCGCCGAACTCGGCCAGAACCGTGAGGAAGGTTTCAAACATGCCGTCGAGGGCGAAGAAGGCATCCGGAAGCGCGACGCGGCGCACCACTGAGCAGAACACGTCGCCCTCGTTCCACTGCTGGCCGGACAGGTCCGCCACCATAGTGAGGTAGCCGCGCAGGATGACCTGGAAGCCGCCGACGCGCTCGCAGGAACGAGCGTTCATCTTGTGCGGCATGGCAGAGGAGCCAACCTGGCCCTCCTTGAAGCCCTCCGTTACCGTCTCGTTGCCAGCCATGAGGCGAATCGTCGTGGCCAGGGAGGACGGGGCCGCGCCGAGCTCCACGAGGGCGGAGACGGCATCGAAATCGAGGGAACGCGGGTAAACCTGGCCCACCGAATTGAACACGCGGGAGAATCCCAGGTGGTCCGCAATGCGCGTCTCCAAGGCGGCAAGCTTGTCCTCTGATCCACCCATGAGGTCGAGCATGTCTTGGGAGGTGCCCATCGGGCCCTTGATGCCACGCAGCGGGTAACGGCCCAGAAGAGACTCAACGCGCTCGATGCCCAGCAGCATCTCATCCGCGGCGGAGGCAAAACGCTTGCCCAGCGTCGTGGCCTGCGCCGCCACATTGTGCGAGCGGCCAGCCATAACCAGAGTCTGGTACTGCGCAGCGCGCTCACCGATGCGCGAGACCACCGCGATGGCCTTGTCACGAACTAGCTCTAGGGAGCGCAAGATCTGCAGCTGCTCCACGTTCTCTGTCAAGTCGCGAGAGGTCATGCCCTTGTGGATGTGTTCAAAGCCGGCCAGGGCGTTGAACTCCTCGATGCGGGCCTTGACGTCATGGCGCGTGATGCGCTCGCGCTCCGCAATGGAGGCGAGGTCGACGTTGTCCACCTGCGCCTCGTAGGCGGCGATGGCCTCAGCGGGGATGTCGACGCCGAGGTCTTTTTGCGCGCTCATCACCGCGATCCACAGCTGGCGCTCCAGGATGATTTTGTGCTCTGGAGACCAGATTTCAGCCATCTCAGGAGAGGCATATCGAGCGGACAGGACGTTGGAAATGTTCTTCTTTTCAGCCACGTCGCTCATTATTCCACGCCGCCCCACCCCTGGGGTATTAGATGCTGATTTCTCCAGCGGCAGCGCGGGCACCGATATCGGTGCGGAAGAAGCTGCCCTCGAGCTCGATGCCGTCGAGGACGGCGTAGGCAGCGGCACGTGCCTCATCCAACGTGGCGCCCTGGCCAAGGATGTTAAGGACACGGCCACCGTTGGAAACCACGCCGCTGTCCGACGTCGCGGTGCCCGCATGCAGGATCTTCGTGGGGTCCTCGAGGTCTGGGGAGCTTATAACATCACCCTTGCGCGGCGAGGCCGGGTAACCTTCGGCCGCCAACACGACGGTGACGGCGTAGCCCTCCTTCCACTCCAGCGGCTTAAGCTCCGCTAGATGCCCGGTGGCAGTTGCTTTGAGGACCTCACCGAGCGGGGACGTCAGCAGGGACAGGACCGCCTGGGTTTCGGGGTCTCCGAAGCGGCAGTTGAACTCCACTACGGCCGGGCCCTCTGCGCCCCATGCCAGGCCAGCATAGAGCAGGCCGGTGTAGGGCGTACCGCGGTGAGCAAGTTCGCGGGCGACGGGGACGCAGACCTCGTCAACGATGCGCTGGACACCATCCTCCGGCAGCCACGGCAGCGGGGTGTAGGCACCCATGCCGCCGGTGTTGGGGCCCTCGTCGTTGTCGTAGGCGCGCTTGTGGTCCTGGGCCGGCAGCAGCGGAACGACGGTCTCGCCATCGACGAGGCAGAACAGGGAGACCTCGGGGCCATCGAGGAAAGACTCCAGCAACACGGGGTTGCCGGCGGCGTGGACGGCGTCCACGTGGGCGCGGGCCTCCTCGCGGGAGTCGGTGACCACAACGCCTTTGCCGCCGGCGAGACCATCGTCCTTGACCACGAAGTGCGGGCCAAAGCGGTCGAGTGCGGCCTCGATGTCAGCCTCCGCGGTGCCGGGCGCGAGCTGTTCCGCGCGGGCGGTGCGCACGCCGGCAGCTGCCATGACATCCTTGGCAAAGGCCTTGGAGCCCTCGATCTGAGCCGCGCTTGCCGACGGCCCAAACACCGCCACGCCCTTCTCCCGCAAGGCATCCGCCACGCCAGCGACCAGAGGGACCTCAGGGCCGATGACGACGAGGTCGGCGGCGATGTCGAGTGCGAGCTCCACCATGCGCGCAGGGTCATCTACCTGGGAGTACTCCGCGTGGACGGTGGCCTGCTGCGCGTGGGCCGGAGAACCCGGCGCGATGTGCAGATCGGTCACAGAAGGATCAGCCTTGAGGCCGGTGAGCAGGGCGTGTTCGCGGCCGCCCGAGCCGATTACGAGTATGCGCATGCCGTCTATCTTAACTGCCGGTAGCCTAGGAGCCATGTCTTCTGTATTTACTAAGATCATCAACGGCGAGCTGCCCGCTCGCTTTGTGTATCGCGACGAGAAGTGCGTCGCATTCTTGTCCATCGAGCCGCTGCGCTACGGCCACACCCTCGTGGTGCCGGTCGAGGAAGTGGATAAGTGGACCGATCTGGATCCTGAGACCTGGGCACACCTCAACGCCATCGCCCTAGAGATTGGCGGTGCCATCAACACCGCCTTCGATACCCCGCGCACTGGCTACATCATTGCCGGCTTCGATGTGCCGCATACCCACATCCATCTCTTCCCCGCCGAGAAGATGGAGGACTACGACTTCGCCAAGGCCTTCGACGCTGACGCCACCGACCCCGCCGCCATGGATGAGGCCGCCGCGCGCATCCGCCAGCACCTCGGCACCGATGAGGAGGGCAAGCGTAACTAACGCGCCGCGTTAGGCAGCGTCTGCCGCCTTGGGCAGGCGCACGGTAAAAACGGAGCCGCGGCCCAGCTCGGATTCCACGGAGATCGAGCCGCCGTGCTGCTCCACGAGCGACTTCACGATGGCCAAGCCAAGGCCCGAACCACCCGTGTCGCGGGTGCGTGAGGAATCCGCCCGGTAGAAGCGTTCGAAAATATGGGAGGTATCT
Organism: Corynebacterium singulare; assembly: GCF_000833575.1. NCBI lineage: Bacteria > Bacillati > Actinomycetota > Actinomycetes > Mycobacteriales > Corynebacteriaceae > Corynebacterium > Corynebacterium singulare. The sequence goes on from NZ_CP010827.1 coordinate 2,379,814, forward strand.
TCCGGGGAGATGCCTTTGCCGTCATCGGAGACGTCGATAAGCACGTGCTCCTCATCATCCCGAAGCGTGAGGGTAACGACGGCATCCTCGCCACCATGGCGAATGCCATTGGACACCAGGTTGAGCAAAACCTGGTGGAGGCGGTCCGCGTCACCATCGACCATGGGGATACTCGTGGCCTCGTTGTTGACGTTAATGGTTCGGCCAGCAAAGGCCGCGCGCGCCGACGACCCCACAGACAGCACGAGCTCCAGCATGTCCACCTGACGCATATCCAGGCGCGAGCCCTCCGCACGCGTCAGGGACAAGAGGTCCTCCACGAGGAGGGACATGCGCTTGGACTCGGCATCAATCTTGCCGAAGACGAACTCCGCATCCTTCGTCGCGCCCGAACGATACAACTCCGTATAGCCGCGCAGGCTGGTCAGCGGGGTGCGCAGCTCGTGGGAGGCATCGCCGACGAATCGGCGCATCTGCTGCTCCTTCTCCTGCGCGTGGACGACGGATTTCTGTAGTCGACCCAGCATGACGTTCAGTGCCGCGGCGAGCTGCCCCACCTCAGTGTGCAGCGGCCATTCCGGAACGCGCTTGTCTAAGTTACCTGCCGCGATCTGCGATGCCGTCTTCTCCACCACCCGCAGGGGCCGCAGGGCTCGGTGGATAAACCACATGCCGACGATGGCGATGATGAGCATGACCACGGCGGCAATGATGATCTGAACGATTGCCAAGCCCTTAAGGATGGAATTCTCCGTGGTCATGTCCTTGGCCACGACCACCACGGACCCATCCGGGTTCAGCGCGGCCACCGCCCGCCATTCGGTATCGCCCTTCGTTGAGGGCACCGTCATGGGCTCGCCACCGACATACACACCCCGCGCATCCGGAATCGCAGCGGTTGGACCCGTAGAGACCACGGATCCGTTGGGATAATAGGCCATAGCCACGTAATCCGTCGGTGGGCGGCGGCTGCGGTCCTGGGTGTAGAAGGTCTCGTCAAGGTTGCTGGCCCAGGAATGAAGGGCGTCATTGAGCTCAGTGTCCACGCGGGTGTAGAGCACGTTGCGCATAATCGATGACACCGCCAACGAGGACATCGCTAGGCCAATGCCCGACACCAGCACCATAAGCACGAGCAACCACGTGCGCAGCGGCAAGGCCTTGGGGCGCTGAATGCGGCGACGCTGGGATTTCTCGCGCACGAGAGTGACCCCGGAGTCCGGGGCCTGGATGTTCTCGGTGGGTTCGCTCATGCTTACGAGCGCGGCATACGCAGGACGTAACCCACGCCGCGCACCGTGTGGATCAGCGGGGTATCACCGGTGTCGATCTTGCGGCGCAGGTAAGAAATGTAAGACTCCACCACGTTGCCGTCGCCGCCGAAGTCGTAGTGCCACACGTTGTCCAGAATCTTGGACTTGGACAGCACAACCTCACGGTTCTGCATGAGGTAGCGCAGAAGGTTGAACTCCGTGGGCGACAGTTCAACGATCTCGCCGCCCTTGGTGACCTCGTGGGTGTCATCATTGAGGGTGAGGTCAGCGTAGGTCATGGTGGCGCCGTCATCAGCGCCTTCCGTGGCGCTGCCGCGACGCAGAATGACGCGCAGGCGGGTGATGACCTCCTCCAGGCTGAAAGGCTTAGTAACGTAATCGTCCGCTCCGATGGTCAGGCCGTGAATTCGCTGATCCACGGAATCCTTAGCGGTCAGGTACAGCACGGGTCCGTCGAGGCCCTCACTGCGCAGCTTGCCCAGCAGCTCGAAGCCGTCCATGCCCGGCATCATGACGTCCATGATGTAGGCATCCGGGTTGATGTCGCGCGCGATGCGCAAGGCCTCATTGCCGGAGTTGGCGCTATACACATCAAACCCCTGGAACTTCAGGGAGACGGTGAGTAGCTCGACGATATTGGGCTCGTCATCAACGACGAGCACCTTGATGTCCTTGGAATCCTCCATGGTCCCGCTTAAATCCTTTCTCCGCTTCTCCTGACGCCGGATAGCGTCGGGGAATCTCTCATTCAGACTGAGAAGTATGGCACTCTGCCTTCCCAGGGTACTGAGCGGAGTCTGTATGCGCGCTGTGAACCACGAAGAACAGAGTTAGTCCCACGCGAGGTTGTCCAGATCCACGCCTTCTGCCTGGGCTTGCGCTTCAATGAGCTGACGTAGGTAGTCGGCGTTTCCACGGTAAGTATCATCGAATCGGGGATCTTCGCAGTACATGCGCGCCAGGATTACCTGCTTGGACCTCGACACGGGATACCACTGAGCAATGAGGGAGCGATGCTTATCGACGATTTCCTTCGCCTCCTCACTGCCCGCCGCAACTCCCGCGGCAGCGGCCTCTTCGAGCTTGGCTGCAAAGGCTTCATGGTCCACGGAAAAATCCTCCCAATCCTTTCGACCCATCTCTTCTGCAACAGAAGTGCTTTGTGCCCATTCTTCGCTGTTTCCCCACCTTTGGTGGGCTTCGTTGTGCAGGTCCGGCCAGGCCTTACCAACATTGTGTATCTTCTCGCTCGGGCTTAGATTGCTATCCATTTCAGTCTCCTCAATCAGTCTTTCCACTGCGTTCACCATTGCATCAACATCAGCTCGCCGCTTGAGTAGCGCTGTACGTTGGGCGCGAAGACGAGCCAGGGTGGTGGACGCAGGCGCGTCAACCAGTTGTGCTATGTCCTTTAGCTCAATCCCGACACTGCGATAAATCAGAATGTCCATCCCTCGTTGCACGTCATCTTCGGTATAGAGGCGATGATCACCCGCGGTGCGATATTGGGGGCACAGCAACCCAATATCGTCCCAATGCCGAAGCGTGCGGGTGGTGACTTTCAAGATTCCAGCCACGTCGCCGATGCTGTGGTCATTACGCATGACCTTGAGCCTAAAAGTTCACCTCGCGTTAAGTGCAACTCTCGCCGCACGGCAGATATTTTTCCTACGCTAATAAACCATGATGACTACCTCGAAACGCACCGACCGCCTCACCGTCGCCTCGTGGGCCCTGTGGGACTGGGGGTCTGCCGCCTTCAATGCGGTGCTGGTGACGTTCATTTTCTCGGTCTATCTCACCGATTCAGTGGGCCAACAGATTGATTCGCGGTTTAGCCCGGCGCAGTGGCTGTCCTGGTCCATGGCGGTGGCGGGCCTCGTCATCTTCGCGGTCACCCCAATCATGGGCCAGCGTTCGGATCGCTTAGGCACACGGCGCCGGGCGCTGGGTTTCTGGTCACTTCTGACCTTCGTCACCATGGCTGGGCTGTTCTTCATTCGCAACGACGCACCCGAGTATTTCTGGCTCGGCCTGCTGGGCTTGGCGGTGGGAAGCGTGACCATCCAGTTTGCGGAGGTTAATTACTTTGCGCAGCTCAACCAGGTGGCCACGGAGGACAAGGTGGGGCGTGTGTCCGGTTTGGGCTGGTCCGCGGGCTATTTCGGCGGAATCGTCCTGCTGCTTGTGTGCTATATCGGCTTCGTCGCTGGGGAGGGTGGTGCGCTGGGCCTGAGCACCGAAGGTGGCTGGAACATTCGGCTGGTAGCGCTGCTGGCGGCGTTCTGGTTCGGGCTCAGCGCGATTCCGGTGCTGCTGCGCGTTCCGGAGATTGCTCCCTCCGGCGACACCACGGGTGGTATCGCGCAGTCCTATCGCGAGCTGTGGCGCACGCTGCGCTCGCTTTGGGAGGAGGACCGCAACGCCTTCGCGTTCCTGTTCGCCTCCGCCATTTTCCGCGATGGGCTCTCCGCGGTATTCAGTTTCGGCGCGGTGCTGGGAGTGTCGGTGTATGGGCTCTCACCAGGTGATGTCCTGATATTCGGCGTTGCGGCCAACGTTGCGGCCGCGCTGGGTGCGGTGGCCGGAGGGCTTATTGATGACCACGTGGGCCCCAAAGCCATCATCCTCGCCTGCCTGGTGACACTCACTGCGATGGCCGGGATCATGTTCTTCGCCGAAGGCGCCACGGCTTTCTGGATCTGCGGGCTCATCCTCTGCCTGTGTGTTGGCCCAGCGCAGGCCTCAGCACGAGGCTTCCTGGCTCGAGTGGCCCCGCCAGGGCGCGAGGGTGAGATGTTTGGGCTGTATGCCACGACTGGACGCGCAGTCTCGTGGCTGACGCCCTTCCTCTTCGGCGTGTTTGTCTCCCTCATGGGTCAAGGCGACCGCGGCGGTGTGCTCGCGATCGGTCTCGTCCTCTTCGTGGGAGCCCTTGTCCTCATCCCAGTCAAAGACCCCGCTAAGGCGTGATGCCTCAAGGCGGGGTCTGGCTGTGAACCGTGGGTTTAGAAGTCCTGCGGGCGCGGGATGTTGCGCAAGTTGGACTTCGCCATGGTGAGCATCTGGCCCACGCCACCGTCGAAGACAGTGCGGGTGGCGGCCTTGGAGAAGCCAAGGAGCTGCTCGAAGGTGAGTGTGGGCGGCAGGGAGAGGGCGTTGGGGTCAGTGACGACGTCAATAAGCGCAGGCCCATCGTAGGCCAGCGCCTTCTTGATCTCCTTCGGCGCGTTCTTCGGATCCTCGATGCGGAAGTGCTTGATGCCAGCGGCCTCTGCAATCTTGGCGAAGTTGACATGTTCGTGGTCGGTCTCATGCTCTGGCAACCCCTGCACCAGCATCTCCAGCTTCACCATGCCGAGGGAAGAATTGTTGAAGACCACCGTCTTCACCGGCAGGTTGTGCAGCTTCACGGTGAGCAACTCACCCATGAGCATGGACAGGCCACCATCACCAGAGAAGGTAATGACCTGACGGCCCGGGTTCGCAGCCTGAGCGCCAATGGCCATCGGCAGGGCGTTGGCCATGGTGCCGTGGCGGAAGGAACCAATCTGCTCGCGCTTGCCATTCGCGGTGATGTAGCGCGCGCCCCACACGTTGCACATGCCGGTATCGACGGTGAAGATGGCGTCCTCGTCGGCTTCCTTGTCAATGAGATCCGCGATGTACTCCGGGTGAATCGGCGTGTGCTTCTCGACGCCCGACGTGTAGGCCTCGACGACATGCTCGAGCTTGTCGTAGTGCTTCTTCAGCATCTTATCGAGGAAGGAGCGATCCTTCTTCTCATCCACGTGCGGCAGGATGTTCTCGATGGTGGCGGCAACGTCACCGGTCACCGGGTACTTGATGCGGGTGCGGCGACCGATGTGAGTGCCGTCGATATCGACCTGCGCCACGTTGGCATCCGGCAGGAAGTCGTTGTACGGGAAGTCGGTGCCCAGCAGGATGAGCAGGTCTGCTTCGTGGGTTGCCTCGTGGGCAGCACCGTAGCCGAGCAGGCCGGACATGCCAACGTCAAAGGGGTTGTCGTACTGGATATACATCTTGCCGCCGAGGGCGTGGCCAATCGGAGCCTTAATCTTCTCCGCAAGGGCCAAGACCTGCTCGCGGGCATTCTTCACACCGGCACCGACAAAGAGTGCGACGGTTTTAGCCTCATTAATCGCCTGGGTCAGCGCGGCTGCCTCAGCCGGGTCCGGGAAAACAATCGGGCGGCCAGCAGAGATAGCCGAAGAGGTAAAGGTGTCATCCTCAGCCTCCTGCATGGAGACATCGCCTGGGATAACGAGGACGGAGACGCCGTTGCCCGCCATGGTGTTCTGGATGGCGTGGTGCAGAACGACGCCGCCCTGATCAGCCGAGTTCACCATCTCGCAGTAGCTGGAGCACTCCTGGAAGATGGACTCCGGGTGGGTCTCCTGGAAGAACTTCGAACCAATCTGGCGCGACGGGATGTGGCTAGCAATGGCGAGAACCTTGGCGCCGTTACGGTGGGCGTCATAAAGCCCCTGAATAAGGTGAGTATTACCCGGGCCACAAGAAGCAGCGCAGACAGCGAGCTTGCCGGTGGTGAGGGAATCAGCCTCTGCAGCGAAGGCAGCGGTTTCCTCGTTGCGGACGTGGACCCACTCGATAGAGGAGCGGCGTACCGCATCGACGATGGGGTTCAGGGAGTCACCCACCAGGCCATAAATGCGCTCGACGCCTTGCGCCTCCAGCATCTCAACAAGTTGTGTGGCATACGTGCGTGCCATGTTGTCTTCCTCTCTAACTTTGTTGTGAACAGGTCCCAGTTTTGCTCCAATCAGAGTGGTTTCGCCACCTTAAACCTCAATTCTCACGTAACGGTCGTTTTGTGACCCCAACAACAACTCGCCCTGCATGGATTGAAACTATAACGACCGTTCGCTATAGTTTCGCAGCATGACAGACGCCCAAACGACAGACCTCACTGACGCCACTGACGCCCTCCGCTCCTCAGCACCGCGCCGATGGACGTTCTTTGGTGTCATCTCCCTCGGTCTACTCATGATCGGGCTGGACAACTCGATCCTGTACACCGCCCTGCCGGAGCTCTCCGAGCAACTCCACGCCACCTCCCTACAGCAGCTGTGGATCATCAATGCCTACGCGCTCATGCTGGCCGGCCTGCTGCTCGGCACCGGCACGTTGGGCGATAAGATTGGGCACCGCCGAATGTTTGTCATCGGTCTGTGGATTTTCGGCATCGCCTCGCTGACCGCCGCCCTCGCCCCCGGCGCGTGGGAGCTCGTCGCGGCCCGCGCCTTTCTGGGACTCGGCGCGTCCATCATGATGCCCGCAACCCTTGCGCTCATCCGCCTGACCTTTGAGGATGAGATTGAGCGCAACACTGCGATCGGCATCTGGGGTTCCATCGCCGTCGTCGGCGCGGCGGCCGGCCCCACGGTGGGCGGTTTTCTCCTCGAACACTTCTGGTGGGGCTCGGTCTTCTTGGTCAACGTCCCCATCGTGGTCATCGCGCTTGTGCTCACGGCGTTTCTTGCCCCACCGAATGTGGCGAACCCGGCGAAGCAGTGGGATGCCCTGTCCTCCTTCTACGCGCTGGTGACCTTGGCCTCACTCGTGCTCGTCATTAAGTCACTGGCCAGCTCACATCTCAACGCCACGCTGATTGGCGGCGCCCTGGCCGCCTGCCTCATCGGGGCCATCCTGTTTACCCGCCGCCAAGGCAAGCTCAAGGAACCGCTTCTTACCTTCGATATCTTCCGTTCCCCCATCTTCACCGGCGGCGTCCTAGCAGCCGCGGGTGCGATGTTCGGCATGGCGGGACTAGAGATGACCACCACGCAGAAGCTGCAGCTCGTGGACCAGTACTCGCCGCTGCATGCGGGCCTGATCATCTCCCTCATTGCGTTGGCCGCGCTGCCCATGTCCGCGCTGGGCGGTGCCAACCTGCACCGATGGGGTTTCTTGCCGATTATCTGCGGAGGTTTCCTCTTCATGGCCGCCGGCATCGCCTGCGTAGTGTGGGGCGGCAACCGCGACATCTTCGCTGCATACCTGGCGGGTCTCCTCCTCACCGGCGTGGGCGCGGGCCTTGTGATGTCGGTGTCCTCCACCGCCATCATCGGCGCGGCCCCCGCGTCGCGCTCCGGCATGGCCGCTGGTGTGGAAGAGGTCTCCTATGAGTTCGGCACGCTGCTGTCCATCGCAGTAACCGGGTCACTCGTACCATTGTTATTCCAGCGCGGCCTCCCAGAGGACGTCCAAGAGCTGGGCATGGAAGCCTTGCACAGCCCTGACCTGGGTGCCGCACCCGCGGGGGCCTATACCGACGCCTACCTCACCACCGCCGCTGGGCTTGCCGTGGTCATGCTGCTCTTTGCTGCAGTAACCGGCTGGTGCTTCCGCCACAACCCCACCTCAGGAGGCGCCGATGCCACGCGTGAGTAAAAAGGTCGAGGCGTTGGAGATGGCGCTGCTCATCATCGAGAAGGACGGCGTCCACGCACTAACCTATGATTCCCTGTCCACCGCCACCGGTATGAGCAAGTCAGGGCTCATCTATCACTTCCCCACTCGCCACCAGCTCCTCATCGATTGTCACACGCTGTGCGCGGAGCGCTGGGAGGAGGAACTCGTCCACCTCTCCGGGGGCAAACCGGCCGATGAACTAACCGCACGCCAGCGCTACCGCGCAGCACTTGAATCGATGGGAAAGAACGATCCGCTCATTGAGCTGCTCATGTCCATCCACTCGCAGTCGCATCCGGACTTTCAGGAGGTATGGAGGGGCGTCGACAAGCGCTGGCTGCCGGACCCCGCCACGGAGGATGAATCCGTCGTGCTCGCATCGGTGATTGGCAGCGGGCTGTGGGTGCATGATCATCTCACCGAACGCCCCCTGCCGCCGGCTCGGCGCCGCGCGCTTATCGACGTCGCCCTGGCCCACCTCGCCGAGTGATTAACTCGCCGAGCAATTTGAGCTGGAGACGAGACTTGAACTCGCAACCTACGCATTACAAGTGCGTTGCGCTACCAATTGCGCCACTCCAGCACCGCGGATAATCCGCTAGGGGAATCGTACCCGAGACCACCCCGAAGACGGAAAGCCAGGTGCGTACGCTGCACAAAATCGTGCGCCGCGCCACACTAAAAGCACTGGCAGGTGCATAAATCGGCGGTAGTTACTAAAGTGCTGATTTACCGAATCCAGAAGTGTTGTTGAGGTCTGTCTTTTCCGTGTCTGTTCTTTCTACGCTCCGCCAGCGCTTGCGCTATGGCTCGGCGCACGTCGCCACCATCGACGCCGCCAAGGCTGCCCCGCCGCCCTCCCCGCTCGCCCCGGTTGATCTCACCGACCCGGCGCAGGTCACTGGTGTTATGGAGATCGCCGCGCGCGTCGGCGGGATCCTCATCGCCGCCGGCACGGCGAACACGGACGCCCAGGCACAGATTCACCTCGTGGCGTCCTCATACGGTCTGCACTACTGCCACGTGTCGATTCTGATGAACACCATCACGATTCACACCGCCATCGGCACCGGCCCGAACCGCCGTAACTTGCACGTCTTCCGCGTCGCGCCGGGCATCGCCGTGGACTTCACCAAGTTGTCGGCCGTGGACCACCTCATCCGCTCGATCCACTCAGGCGCCACGCCGCCCGCCATGGCGGAGAAGGCCCTCGATGACATCGAGGCAATGGAAAATCCCTATTCCAAGACAACCATCGTCAGCGCGTGGGGCGCCATGGGCGCCTTCATCGCGGTGATGCTGGGCGGCGACCTGCTCGTTGGTGTGGTCACGTTTTTCATCTCGGCGCTAATTATGGGCACGAACATGTTTTTGGCCCAGTACCGCCTGCCGCCGTTCTATCAAAACCTCGTGGGCGGCCTCATGGCCGTTGTGCCGGCAGCCATCCTGTACAACGTGTTTGCGCGCTTTGGCATCCAAATGTTGCCATCCCAGATCATTGGTTCCGGCATCATCGTCCTCGTAGCGGGCTTGACGCTGGTGCAGTGCTTGGTGGATGGCATTACGCGCGCGCCGGTGACGTCCTCCGCGAAGTTCTTTGAAGCGCTCATGTCCACCGGCGCCATCATCGCCGGCGTGGGCCTGGGTATCCAGGTGGCCTCCTGGCTGGGCTTCAGCCTCCCGCCGCTCGCCACGCTGGCACCGCCGGTGTACCACCAGATCCCACTACTCGTGGTGTGCGGTGGCATCGGCTCTGCGGGCTTTGCGCTAGCACTGGGCGCCTCGTGGTCTGAAGTCGCCATCTCGGGCCTGACGGCCGCCGCCGGTATGGTCTTCTACTATTTCGTGGTCGTGCCCTTCGGTGTGGGCACGGTGGTGGCCTCGGGATTCTCAGCCGTGGCCGTGGGCCTGGCCGGTGGTTTGCTCTCTCGCCGCTACATGATGCCGCCGCTCATCACCATGATTGTGGGCTACACCCCCATGCTGCCGGGCCTGACCTTGTACCGCGGCATGTATGCCATGCTCAACGAGCAAATCATCACCGGGCTGACCAACCTAGCTAGCGCCTTGGCCATCTCCGGCGCGCTGGCGGCCGGCGTGGTCTTTGGTGAGCGCGTGGCGCGCCGCCTGCGCCGCCCGAAGTACTTCCGCCCCTACACCGCCTTCAAGCGCCTGGGCACCTTTTCCTTCTCCCGCGCCACCCGCCTGGCGCAGCGCGCCCGCATCCCCCGTGTTCCCATGTCCCCCTTTGCCCCGCGTCATAATCTGCCCGCCCGACCGCCGCAGTACGGGCCCAAGCCGCCCACACCAGCCCAGCAGGCCCGCTTCCAGCAGGGCGACGCGGTTACGGACATGTGGCCGGCCACCACTCAATTCCCCGCGCAGCGCCCCACCTACACGGTGCCGGGCAAGGATGCCCCGACCACCCCATCAGCCGAGCAATAGCGTAGAATAACCCGTCTGAAAGCTTTCACACTTCACCCCAGGAGGACTCCGTGCCACCCAAGGTCACAGATACTCAGCCTGCCGCTGACCAGACTCATGCCGTCGAGGAAGAGACCGCCCGCGCCGCGCGCCGCGTCGTCGCCACCTACGCCGAGGATTTCCTGGACGGCGTGACGCTCATGTCGATGCTGGGCGTCGAGCCTGAGGGCTTGGTTCACCGCAAGGTTCTGGCCGAGCAGGAAGATGCCGCGCCAAAGAAGGCCTCCAAGAAGGCTACGAAGAAGGCCGCTAAGAAGTCGACCAAGAAATCCACCAAAAAGGCTACGAAGAAGGCCGCTAAGAAGTCGACCAAGAAATCCACCAAGAAGGCGACTAAGAAGTCCACCAAGAAGGCCTAAAGATGCCTGGGCGCACCAATAGCTTCGTTGTCGTGGCCAACCGCCTGCCGGTGGATCTGGAGACGAACCTGGACGGCACCCGCACGTGGAAGGCCTCCCCCGGTGGCCTCGTCACCGCACTTTCCCCGATTCTGGAGGAACACCAGGGCTGCTGGGTGGGCTGGCCTGGTGTAGCCGATGCGGCTCCGGAGCCCTTCACCACCGACAACGGCGTCCTGCTCCACCCGGTGCGCCTCACCCAGGACGACTATGAGGCCTTCTATGAGGGCTTTTCCAATGCCACGCTATGGCCTCTCTACCACGACCTCATCGTCACGCCGGTGTATAACCGCGACTGGTGGGATGCCTACCGCGAGGTTAACCTGCGTTTTGCCAACGAAGTCGCCGCCGTCGCGGCCGAGAATGCCACGGTCTGGGTTCAGGATTACCAGCTTCAGCTCGTCCCCGGCATCCTGCGCCAGCTGCGCCCAGACCTCACCATCGGCTTCTTCTTGCATATTCCCTTTCCCTCACCGGATCTCTTCCGCCAGTTGCCGTGGCGTGAGGAGTTGGTGCGCGGGCTTCTCGACGCCAACCTGATCGGCTTCCACCTCGAATCCAACGCCCGCAACTTCCTCGAGCTCGCCCGCACCCAGGGCCTGAGCGTCGAGGGCGAGGTCAGCACCCGGAAGGTCACTGCCCGCATCACAACGAGCAGCGGCCATTCCGTAGGCGTGGGCGCCTTCCCCATTTCGATCGCGGCGGAGGATGAAGGGGCCGATGAGGGAGACACGGCCAAGCTCCGCGCCGAATTGGGCGACCCCAAACGCATCATTTTGGGTGTAGACCGCCTGGATTATACGAAGGGCATCCTGCAGCGCCTCACCGCGTTTGAGGAGCTGCTGGAGACCGGTGCGCTGGATCCGGCGGAGGTAACGCTGGTGCAACTGGCAACACCGTCGCGCGAGCGCATCGACCATTACCGCGCCACGCGGTCCAAGGTGGAAGAGGCCGTGGGCCGCATCAATGGGCGCTTCAGCCAGCTGGGCCAGCCGGTTGTCCACTACCAGCACCGCTCGGTGCCGAAGGACGTACTGCGCCGCTACTACCGTCTGGCGGATGTCATGCTGGTGACGCCGTTTAAGGACGGCATGAATCTCGTGGCCAAGGAGTATGTGGCCAGTCATGGCGACGGCTCGGGCGCGCTGGTGCTATCCGAGTTTGCTGGTGCTGCGGCGGAGCTGACGCAGGCCAACCTGTGTAATCCTTTCGATATCGAATCTATTAAGCGCGCTCTGCTCTCCGCGGTCAAGGCGCTCGATGAGTCCCCAGAGCTCATGCGCGAACACATGCAGGCGATGCACCGCCAGGTGCACGAACATGACATCGTGCTGTGGTCAGAGTCCTTCCTCGGCGCGCTGGAGGAGGAGGCGTAATGCGCAAGTTGGCAGTAATGGCAGCGGTGCTGTGCCTAGCCACGCTCCCCGGGTGCTCCTCCGATGACGCTCCCGCCCCACGGGGAGACGACCTCATCGTGGGCAAGCAGTGGCAAGTCACCAACCTGTACACCACGCCGGAGGCACGCTCAGCAATTGCGCCGGACACAGCACAGGTACCGCACATGAGCTTTGGCGAGCACACGGTGGTGGGCTCGACGGGCTGTGTGCCGTTTACCGCTGAGGTGTCCTTCACCGAGGGTGAGAAGGATTCCACGATTTGGGATGCCGACGGCATGCTCGTGGAGAAGGTCGACTATGAGTCGGTAGCCGCGGGTGAGGAATGCACGGGCTCAGCACAGTGGGCAGACAAACTGCTGCGCAGCCTCATCGCGCAAGGCCATGAGTTTGATTTCACACTCAACCAGAACAATCAACTCGTGCTGACGTTGCGCACAGACAAGGTGGATTCACCCATCATCCGCATGGCCTCGCTGTAGCACTAGGGTTGGGAGCATGATCAATGCTCTTGCCTCAACACAGCACCTTGCGGTGGTCTCCGATTTCGATGGCACGCTGGCGGGTTTTGCTCGCAGCCCTTATGCCGTAACGCCGGAGCAGCGCTCCCTCGACGCCCTCGCGGCCCTGGCGCAATTGCCGAACACCACGGTGGCGGTGTTGTCCGGCCGCCACCTGGACGGCCTCAAGCGTGTGTGCCCCCTGCGCGAGCCGGTACTCATGGGAGGCTCGCATGGCGCGGAATCTTCGTGGGAGGACTCCTCCCTCACCCCAGAAATGGAAGCGCACCTGGCACGGAAGGAAGCCGAGATCAAGGAGATCATTGCCCGCCATCCCGGCGCGGAACTGGAGGTCAAGCCCTTCCAGCGCGTGCTGCATCTGCGTGCTTTGGAGCTACAGGACCCTGCCGCCGCGGCTGCTGCTTATGAGGAGGGCGCGGCGTTGAGCGCGGATGGTTACCCCAAGACAACCGGCAAATGTGTCGTCGAATTCTCCGCCACGCAGGCGACGAAAGGCACCTGGATTGCGGGCCTGCGGGAGCGTGTCGGCGCCACGGCGGTGGTGTTCCTCGGGGACGACACCACCGACGAAGATGGCTTTGCCGTGCTCAACCAGCCGCCGGACCTCGGCGTGAAGGTCGGCGAAGGCGCAACCCAGGCCGCACACCGCGTGCCCGACATCGCCGCGGTGTCGGATTTCCTCGAGCAGCTCGCCACTGCCCGCGGCAGAGCACTGCACTAGACGTTCGGCGGCGCGACCGTGCGGCCCTCATGGAAGCTCGTGCGCAGGACCTTCCGCGGCGACTCCTCTCTCTTGACTGAGGCAGCGCGGGGAGCGGGTTCACTGGCGGCGCGGTCGATGAGGTCAGCCAGCATGTGTCCGGCTGCGGCGCCCTTCGCCTTATTGGGCTGCACAACGGTGCTCAAGCCCACGGCCAGTGCTGGGGCAATGCCGTCGAAGCCAGTGACGGAGAGCTGCTCGGGGACTGCGATGCCGTGGTCACGGGCATAGGCCAGGACGCCGAGCGCCATCGAGTCCGTGGTGCACAACACCGCGGTGAGCTCTGGGTGCGCGTTCAACAATTCCTCCGCTGCCGCATAGGCCGTGCGGGCATCATTGATGTGGCGGGTAACCACCGGAATCGACTCCGGCGGCAGGCCCGCGTCCGCAAAGACGTCGAGAGCTCCCACCACGCGCGAGCGCTGGACGTGCATATCGGCCTCTGCGAGTTGCTCCGGCGAGACCACACCGTCGAGGCGCTCGCGGTGCAGGCGGATGGCAAGGATGCCAATGCGGGTATGGGAGGCGCGAACAAGTGCTCGCGCCGCCAGTGCTATCGCGGCGCGGTCATCGATGCCGACGAAGGGCAAGCCGGAATCCGTGGGCTGATCACACACCACGACGGGCAGACCGCGGCGCCGCACGGCCTCAAGGTAGGCATCACCCGCAGCAACGGAGTACACCACGAACCCGTCCACCGCGGCTGAGCCAACGAGTTGGGCCGCGTGGGCGTCGTCAGGCGCGCCCACCGTGTCGGGACCTGCCGGGATGAGCGTGAGCGTGGTGCTTGCGCCCGCGGAGGCCTCCGCCATGCCCGCGAGAAAATCCACCGAAGCCATGTCTTCGAAGGCGTAGGACAGGTGCTCGGTAAGCAGAACCCCCACCGAGCCCTGGCGGCGTGTGCGCAGACTGCGTGCGGTGGGGTCTGGACCCGTGTAGCCGCGCGCAGCGGCCGCAGCGAGGATGCGCTCGCGGGTGGCCGGCGCCAGTTGGTCAGGGCGGTTGTAAGCGTTAGACACCGTGGTGCGGGAGACCCCGAGTTCGGCGGCGAGAGAGGCCAGCGTCGTGCTGCGAGTGGACATGCCGGTTACCTTACCCTTTTTCAACTCATTATCATTTGACAACGTTTTTCACTAACGCGTTAGAATGGGCAACATGACTACACCCCTCTCACGCCGCGCTTGGCGCCGCCCCACCGCCCTCCTCTTCGCCGCCACCCTTGGCTGCGCATCGCTGACCGCTTGTTCCTCCAGCAGCGACAATGCCAACGGTTCTGATGGCGCAGACGCGGAAAATGACACCATCCACGTCGTCGCCTCGACCTCCATCTGGGCCGACGTAGCGCAGGCAGTGGTGGACACCGCGAAGACTGACGTCAATGTCGACGTCGAGGCCATTGTCACCGGCAACGGCGTAGACCCTCACCACTTCGAGCCAACAGCTGCCGACATTGCCAAGGCCAACGAAGCCGATGTCATCATCGCCGGTGGCGGCGGCTACGACGCCTGGCTCTACCAGGCGGTGAAGAACCAGGACAACATCATCCACGCCCTTCCGCTGACCGAGCACAACCACGACCACGACCACGAGGGTCATGATCATGAGCACGCGCACGAAGAAGGCCACGAGCACGAACACGCGCACGAAGAGGGCCACGAGCACGAGCACGCGCACGAAGAAGGCCACGAACACGAGCACGAAGAAGGCCACGAGCACGAGCACGCGCATAGCGACGAGCACGTCAGCATGGACGAGGCCAAGAAGATCGCCGCCGAGCACCCGGAGAAGATCACCAACATCGAAGGCAATGAGCACGTCTGGTACGACGCCGCCGCCATCGAGAAAGTCGCCACCGAGGTCGCGGCCATGGTCAACAAGACCAACCCGGATGCCAAGGCAACCGCGAACCCGCTGCTGAAGAGGGTGGAGAAGATTAAGGCGCGCGTCGAGAAGCTGCCCACGAAGAACTACGCGCAGACCGAGCCGATTGCGGACTACATCATGAAGTACACCGACAGCACCGACGTCACCCCGGAGGGCTACCGCAAGGCCACCGTTGCCGAGGGCGAGCCGAGTGCCGCTGACCTAGCGAGCTTCCTCGAGGCCATCACCAACGGCGAGGTGGACCTGCTCATCTTCAACCCGCAAACCGAAACCGACATGACCCAGCGCATCCGACAGGCCGCCGAGGACAAGGACATCCCGGTCGTCGAGATTGGAGAGACCCCGCCGGAGAACACCAACTTCCTTGACTACTACGAGGAAGCCGTCAGCGCTCTCGAGGCTGCATAAGTGCTCGTCTCCTTTCACAATGCTGCAGTGGAACCACTGTGGTCGGAGCTGAATCTCGCCGTGGACCGCGGCGAGTTCATCGCCGTTTTAGGGCCCAACGGCGTGGGCAAGTCGACGTTGCTCGGCACCATCCTGGGAACGCGGAAGCTCACGACGGGCACGGTGGACGTCGATTGTCGCGTGGGCTTCATCCCCCAACAGCGCATGTTCCCCGCTGACCTCCCGCTGCGCGCCCGCGACCTCGTGTCCCTCTCCTTGGCACACGGCGCTTTCCGACGCCGCCGCCCACCCCACCACCGCGTCGACGCACTGCTGGAGGAAGTCGGCGCAACGGGCATAGCGGATCGGCGCGTGGGCCAGCTCTCCGGCGGCCAGCAGCAGCTCATCCGCCAGGCGCAAGCCCTCGCCAACGACCCAGAACTCATCCTTGCCGATGAGCCGCTGCTGTCGCTGGACCCGGGAAGGCAGCAGGCGACCGTCGAGAAGCTCAATGCGTGGCGTCACGAACGCGGCACCTCCATCCTCTTCGTCACCCACGGCATCAATCCCGTGCTGGGTGTGGTGGACAAGGTGCTCTACCTCGCGCCCAACGGGCACATGTTCGGCACGGTGGATGAGGTCATGCGCTCGGAGGTGCTCTCGGAGCTGTACGGCTCGTCCGTGAAGGTCCTCAACGTCGATGGGAGGCTCATCGT
Organism: Corynebacterium singulare; assembly: GCF_000833575.1. Classification (NCBI taxonomy): domain Bacteria; kingdom Bacillati; phylum Actinomycetota; class Actinomycetes; order Mycobacteriales; family Corynebacteriaceae; genus Corynebacterium; species Corynebacterium singulare. The sequence continues at coordinate 2,396,088 of NZ_CP010827.1, forward strand.
TGTCTAAGTTCCTCGAGGATACTCAGTATTTGCTGGGCGTCGATTTCGTACAGGATGCACTCATCGCCTGCGCACTCCTGGGCATCCTTTCTGGCGTGATGACCTCCTTAATTGTGCTGCGCCAGATGTCTTTTTCCGTGCATGCCACCTCGGAGCTCGCGCTCATGGGTGCGGCCGCAGCGCTGTTGTTCGGACTGAACATCGGCTTCGGCGCGATTGCCGGCGCCATCGTCGCCGCCATCATTCTGGCGGTGCTCGGCCTCAAAGGCCAACAGGACAGCGCCATCGGCGTGGTCATGAGCTTTGGCCTAGGCTTGTCGGTGTTATTCCTGCACCTCTACCCTGGCAACGCCAACACCGCTATGACGCTGCTGACCGGACAAATCGTCGGTGTATCTTCGGCGTCCGTGTGGCTGCTGGCGGCGACGACCGTCATCATTGTCGCAGCCGTTACTATTTTGTGGCGCCCGCTTCTTTTTGCCTCCGCGGACCCTGTCATGGCGCAGGCAGCGGGCGTGCCGGTGAAAGCCCTCTCCGTGGTCTTCGCAGTTCTTGTCGGTTTGACCGCCGCGCAGTCGGTGCAGATCGTCGGCTCGCTGCTCGTCATGGCTTTGCTCATCACACCCGGCGCGGCGGCGGTGCAGATTACCTCCTCCCCGCTGCGCGCGGTGGTGTGGGCAACCATCTTCGCGGAGGTCTCCGCCGTGGGAGGGTTTATTCTGTCGCTAGCGCCGGGCCTGCCGGTGTCGGTCTTCGTGACCACTATTTCTTTTGTCATTTACCTGGTTTGCCGTCTAATCGGCTGGCTACGCAACCGCCGCGCGGTTCGCGACGACATCGCCGCCGCCCGCGTCACCAAAGCTCACTTCGAGGGCCGCAGCGATTCGGAAAAGCACCACACCAGCACCCACGACGAGCACTGCGCCCACCCCGACTAAACTTTTGTTCCATGACCATCGTGGAATTTCAGGGATTCAAGCGTAAATACACCGTCGTCGCGCCGGAAGATCCCGGCCCGAACCAGCTGCTTTTCCTCCACGGTTCGCTGCAAAATGGCAGCGTGATGCGGCGCTTTACAAACGGCACTTTTGATGAGCTCGCCGCCCGCACGGGCACGGTGGTTGTCTACCCCGACGGTGTGGATAGGCACTTCAACGACGCCCGCGGGGTACTGCCGGTCAAGGCCCGTGAGCTTGGCATTGACGACGTCGCCTTTCTCCAGCACGTCGCCGCCACCGTGCAGGAGGAATACGGCACGCAGCGCACCTACGCCTGCGGTTATTCCAACGGTGGGCAGATGGTAATACGCCTGCTTTTCGACGCCCCCGGCTTCCTCGACGGCGCCTGCATCTTCGCCTCGACGATGGGCAGCGGCGCTAACCATGCGCCGTCTAATCCCGAGGGCTATAAGCCCACCCCAATTCTCATGATGCACGGCACTGCGGACCCGCTAGCGCCTTATGAAGGCGGCCAAGCTGGCCTCGCGAATAGCTCCCGCGGCGAGGTTACTTCCGCGTTGTGGACTGCGCAGCGCTTCGCCACGATGAACGGTTGCTCTAAGGCCAAGGTAACCCGCCCGTTTTCTGATGTGTCTTTGCACTCCTGGGAAGGTGACAACCCCGTCGAACTGTGGACCATGGAAGGCGTGGGCCACGTCATCCCCTCGGGCAACGGGCTCGACGCGCGCTTGGGCCCGAATACCGATAGCTTCATCGCAGCCCAGGTGGTGGAGGACTTCTTCGGCTTTTAGCCCCGCGGCTCGCCTCCCCCACCACCTACCCAGCCCTGGAAATGCAGCTCTCTGGTGGATTGCAGGGCGTCGGCAAGCGCGTGAAAATGCGAACAGGAGGTCTGGTTTTCCTGCCCTGGGAATTTGCAACAGGATTGGCAGCTCAACCCATAGCGGGTAAGGTTTTGATGGCTAACTGGACTCTGTTCTCTGCAGCAAAGATGTCAAGCAGCTGGGAAACTATTTTCTTGATCATCGGCACAGAAAGATGTGTTTCTTCCGCGATGCCATTATTTGAGTGCCCACATACAATTCCGTTTAGAATTCGAAGCTGAATTGCGGATAGTCGCTCGAGGTTTCGCTGCATATCTGGTTCAGGCATTGTCCCAACAGCTACGCCGTTTATATCGAAGCAACAACTTAATTTGAGGCCCCCATGGCCGGAGCGAGCTTCCCGGGTAACCACACAATGTGCAGACGCGCCCAAATTGATTGCCTTTTGAAGCTTCTCACGCGAATGCTGTGAATAATCCACCAAGTAAATGAAATCGCTGCTCTTTAACTCTTGTATATCCCATACCCAGGTCGCCGAGTCTTTGCGCTCGCACAACACCAGCAATTGCTCCTGTGAGCGAGACAATGCATTCAGCAGCTCCCTTTGAGTGGACGCACATTCAACCTGGGGCCAGAGGAAGTAGCGTCTTAGCTCATCGAGTATCGGTTGCTCATCGTCTCGGATGCCAGCGAGCAGACACGGCATATCCGAGTATTTCAATCGCCACACTAAAGCGTTACCTCGCAGTCTGCTTGGTCGGCTACATGCTTGGAATGCGTCGCGACGACGACAACGGCGCCTTGGTCAGCGAAAGCACGAAGGTGTTCAACAACCAGCTGAGCATTGTCCTCGTCAAGCGCACCGGTTGGCTCGTCCGCCAATACGATTTTGGGCTTGGAAACGAGGATCCTCGCCAAGGCTACTCGTTGTTGTTCGCCGCCCGACAAGCCGCTGACCACACGCTTTTCATAGCCGCGTAAACCAACCTGCGCCAAAGCGCTGTCTAGCGCCTCGTCGAAAGCACGGCGCGAAACGTTACTGGCTGCGAGCTTCACGTTGTCGACAACGGTGAGGTCAGGAACCAAGCCGTAATCTTGAAAAAGATACCCAACGCATTCGCGTCGATACTTGCGCAGTCGACCTGCCGATAGCGATGCAATGTTGTTTCCATCCCACATGATTGAGCCTTTGTCCGGCGAGATCAGACCGCCCAAGAGGTTCAACAGGGTGGTTTTCCCACTTCCGGAGACACCGGTTAATGCAGTCACCCGGCCAGCCGCAAAAGACCGCGTAAGGCCGGAAAGAATCATTTTTCCCTTCACACTGTAGTGAAGGTCTTCAACCTGAATTTCCATATCCTAATTTCCCTCGCTGTCTGTCCAGCGCATTTGATTTCGCGCACTAATCCACCAGGTCAAACCGATTGAAATACACATCCACACGATCGAAAATGCGACGACAGCAAGAACGGTTGCCGTGGACCACCTGTTTTCAAACCCCATCGACCACGTTGATGGATAGTGCGATTCCAGTTGTTCCTTATGCTCGCGCAAACGATACAAAACCCAGCCGATGGTGGTAACGAAAAAGAATAGCTCGGCCAGCAGAATCTTCCTGCACATCTTCCACGGGCTGCGCCCACAAATGAAGGAAACATAGAGCTCTCGCCGGAACGCCACCTGGAAACTGAAAAGCCCCGCGACGATTAACAAGGAAACCAGTAATATCGCTACGACCGTATTTAACGACCAAAGGCTGAATTGATCTTTGGCTTCCTCAAGGGACGATCGCCAGGAATCAGCATGCGGTTGTGCCGTGGCAAGCACCTTGCCCACCGTCCCATCTTTCAGCTCACCAACGACAGTTGGCTCGATGGCAAGGAGGACTTTCTGCGAGGCTTTCGCGAGTAAATTCCGGTCACCGATAGCTTCAAGCCCCACTGGTAACGAGACCACAATGGGGTCATTAATTACTGGCCGCAGCTCAACGTCATAGGAAAAGACTTGCCCAAGCGAACAATCCTCTTTCCAGTTAAAATCTGGAACTTTCTTCTTCGCGAGTTCGGCTTCAAATGCAACGGAGTCAATAATCGTCTGTTTGGATTCTTCACTGAGGGCAACGGGAGCACAAACGGTTACGTCTTCTTCAGAAGGGGAAACACCAGCTTGAACGGCGAACCGATGGTTGCTGAGAATAACCGGGGCTTCCAGTTGAGTCGGCCAGGTAAGCCAAAAAGGATCCGCTAAGAGTAGCTTTCCTTCGCGGTCCGCCTGACGCAAGGGCGCTGCAGCTGCAGCCTGTTCTTTTTCATCCGGAGTGATATTCGAGCTCAGGGCAAACTCTTGCTCATTGGCATGTCCGCTCCAATACGGTTGCAATTCCTCTCGCGCGGACACCTCAGCACCGGTATCAACCATCTGCGAAAGTGCCGTCAGGCTCGTCAAGAGTGCCAATAGCCGGACAGCATACAGTGCGTAGGTAATTGGACGCGCCCGAACCTTGCCTTTGATGGCCTGCGGGATCGAAATATTTCGAACCAATAACTGCCCGAGCACATAGCCCAGCGCCAAACCGACCCATTGGAGCAACACAGAAACGCCGAAAAAGGCCCAAAACAACGTCGCTTCTGCCCAGTCGTTGTAAAGATACAATGCCGCCGCAATAAAAATGATCGCAAGAAAAAATGGTAGCCATGTTTGCTTGGCAAGCCGCGTTACATCAAGCCTTAGCGTCTGCGATAGCTTTAGCCCCAAAAGTCTGTGAATGCCGATTTCGCGAGCCCGCACTAGGCAGTGCCCGCCACCCAACACGAGCGCGAGTAGAAAAGCAGCCGCGACCAACAAAGGCAGCGACGAAGTCATGACGAAACTCCAAGTCAAGTTCTGGAGCCCTATCACGGAATACCCGCGCTCCTCCAACCATGTCGTTAGGTCTCGAGCGTCGTTTTCCGATCCTTTAATGTTAAAAACTTGGCGCGGTTCCTTAGTCGGAATTTCCGACAATGGATACCAAACAAGCTTTTCGCCTCTCTGAAACTTTTGAGACTCAAAGCTAGCTACACCTGAAGGCAGAGCCGAGGAGTAGATTCGCAGCTCACCATCCGAATCAGCTAGCGAGGAGTAATAAATCGATACGTCAAATCCTGAGTCCCCTGCAAATTCAGAAAGCTCAGGAAACAGTGTTTCTGTGTGACTGTCAGGTTTGAAGTCTTCGATCTGGACAAACTCGTTGCCAAGCCGATAATCCAGAGTCGATAAGAGGCTGGCTCCGACAAAGGCAATGAATGCGCTAATAACCGTAGAGAGCAAAATCCCTACGGTTAGTAGTCTGACTGAAGTTTTCATCGAGCCTTAGCAGTGTCGGTAATAGGACTTATTTCCAGAGGGCTTCTTGGGAGCTGTTGCTCGTGACCAAGTGTTTTTGTTGACGCAACCGCTATCCGACTTGAAGGTACCAACAGCAGTTGAACCGTGCCGCACCCCATTGTGAAAGTAGTGCGACCAAACTTGGCCACTACCCGTACCGTAGTCCCACGTGCCGCCATCGATATTTACAATCGTGGCCCCAGCAACACCTGTACCACCCAACGCCAACAAACCTGCGAGAGTTCCTGAAACTGCTCGCTTAGACATGCTCACTTTCATAAGCATTCCTTTCTTGAGAAGAATCCGAACTTATAGCGCGCGCTACTGAAAGATATACGCTGCCCCTAAACCGCATTCAAGTGTCAAAAGTTACCTTTCGCAGATTCATCAACTCCGCGCAAATATCCAGGCCTCAATCCGCAGCTCTCTGGTGGATTGCAGGGCGTCGGCAAGCGCGTGAAAATGCGAACAGGTGGTCTGGGTTTCCAGCCCTGGACATTTGCGACCAGGACGGCGGGAGCTGCCCAGCAGACACATTGGAGGCAAACAAAAAGGCGCCACACAACGCGACGCCTTCCAAATTACTTGTTACTTCGCAGCGCGACGCTGCCGAGCAAACTCCGAAAGCACTGCACCCGCAGCAACGGATGCGTTTAAGGATTCGACCCACGCGGTCATCGGGATGGACATGATGACGTCACAGTTCTCGCGGACCAAGCGGGAGATGCCCTTTCCCTCAGAGCCGATGACGATGACCACGGGATCCTTGCCACCCGTGTAGGTGTCGAGCGTGTGCTCGCCGCCCGCGTCGAGGCCCACGACCTGGTAACCGGCCTTCTGGAAATCCTGCACCGTGCGGGTCACGTTGGTCACGCGAGCCACCGGCAAACGAGCCGCAGTACCGGCCGAGGTGCGCCAAGCCACCGCGGTAACGGAGGCCGAACGGCGCTCCGGGATGATGACGCCGTGGCCGCCAAAGGCCGCGACAGAGCGAATGACGGCGCCGAGGTTGCGCGGGTCGGTGATGTTGTCGAGGATGACAAACATGCCCGGCTCTTGGGCATCGCGGGCACGGTCCATGAGATCGTGGACCTCGGCATACTTGTAGGGCGGAATCTGCAGGCCAATGCCCTGGTGCATGCCGTTGCCGGTCATGCGATCCATCTCGTGGCGCTGCACCTCAAGGATAGGGATGTTGCGAGTATTGCACATGGCCACGGCCTCTGACAGGCGGGCGTCGTTGCGCGTGCCCTGCACGATGTAGAGCGAGGTGGCCGGCACCTTAGCGTGCAGGCACTCGATGACCGGGTTGCGGCCCACAACCATCTCCGCGGTCTCCTTCTGGTGGCGACCAGAGTTGCGGCGCTCGCGCTCCAGCTTCGCCTTGTGCTTAGCGTGGTAAACGCGGTCCTCTGCCTTGGGCGTCGGCCCCTTGCCTACCAGGCCCTTGCGGCGCTGACCGCCGGAGCCTTTGGTGGCGCCTTTCTTGTTGCTCTTACGAATACCCGCGCCACCGCGGCCGTGGGTGCGTGCCATAGTTTTTCTCCTTTGTTGTCCTTGGCCTGTTGTCCTTGGCCTAGCCAAAGGACGGTTAGTCCGCCAGGGACCAGGTGGGGCCGTCGGCGGTATCGGTGATAGTAATGCCCGCAGCCGTCAGGCGGTCGCGCACAGCGTCTGCAGTAGCCCAGTCCTTCTCTGCGCGGGCGGTGGTACGGCGTTCCAGCTCAGCCTGGACCAGAACGTCCAATGCCGCGTCAGCGCCGCGTGTTTCGCCACCATCTTTCCACTGTTCATCGCACGGATCAAAGCCAAGAACCGCAGCCATGGCACGCACTGCTCCGGCGAGGCGCTCGGCCTCCTCCCGGCGGCCTTCAGCAAGGGCCTTATTTCCTGCACGCACCGTGGTGTGGATTTCTGCCAGCGCCTTCGGCACGGCGATGTCATCATTCATGGCTTCCTCAAAAGCCGGGGTCCACTCTCCCTTCTCGACGCCCTCGAACTTGGCCACGAATTCCTCAATGCGGCGGTAGCCCGCGGCGGCCTCGGTCAGAGCTGACTCAGAGTACTCGAGTACGGAGCGGTAGTGCGCGGAGCCCAAGTAGTAGCGCAGCTCTACTGGGCGAACAATCTCCAGCATGTTGGCGATGGAGAGCACGTTGCCCAGGGACTTCGACATCTTCTCACCGGACATGGTGACCCAGTGGTTGTGCATCCAGTAGTTGGCAAACTTGTCACCAGCTGCATGAGACTGGGCAATCTCGTTCTCGTGATGCGGGAACTGCAGATCGAGGCCGCCACAGTGAATATCAAACTCGCTGCCCAAGTAGTAGGTGGACATAGCCGAGCACTCCAGGTGCCAACCGGGGCGGCCCCTACCCCACGGGGTGGGCCAGGACGGCTCGCCCGGCTTGGCGGCCTTCCACAGCGCAAAATCCTGCGGGCTACGCTTGCCTTCGGCCTCCGACTCGCCCTGCTCCATCTCCTCGACACGGTTTCCGGACAGCGCACCATAGTCAGAGCCCTCGGCGGCATTCCACGCGGCAACGTCGAAATAGACGGAACCTGCATCACCCTCGCCGGGCACAGCGTAAGCGAATCCGGCGTCGATAAGCCGCTGCATGTACTCCACCATCTGCGTGACAAAGCCCGTCGCGCGCGGCTCCACGGACGGCGGCAGCACACCCAAGGTGTTGTAGGCCTTGGTGAATTCGCGCTCGTAGGTGGATACCCACTCCCACCACGGGCGGTTGTTTTCTGCGGCCTTTGTCAGAATCTTGTCATCAATGTCCGTCACGTTGCGCACGAGTGCCACGTCATAGCCCTGCGCCAGAAGCCAGCGACGCAGAATATCAAAGGCCACGCCGGAGCGCAGGTGGCCGATGTGCGGCTGGGATTGCGGAGTGGCACCACAGAGATAAATCGAGGCATGGCCGGGGCGAACCGGCTCAAAGTCGCGTTGGGTGCGGGTGGCGGTATCAAAAATGCGCAAAGTACTCACGCCGACTAGTCTAATTGACCCTCCGGTGGGAATTCACCATGGCCGATGCCCCCGCGCCTCAGCACTAGGTGCCGTGCCTTTCCTTTCGACGGTGTAGCCCATTTCTCGTAGTACTTGCGCAGCAACCTCTTGATTATCGGCTACCGCTCCGCGCAACTGATCATCGAGCCACTTTTCTCGGCTCTGCTCAAGAAAGCTTTTCCAACCGGGACGTGAACGAAAGCCACACTCCATAAAAAGAAAGAAAAAATATTCCTCCAGGGATACCCGGAACCGACGGCCGCCAATAGGAAAATGTATATCCTCAATTCGGCCCTTCTTTCGAGGGTTCTTCACCCCAGAAAAGTTCTTCATTAGTGCGGGACTCAACAGTCCGGCCACCCCTGAGTGGTGAATGTGGGCCGTCGGAGCAGTACGATTCTCTCGCTCATATTCGAAACGAACGCCTGGGGCTGTTCCTACACGCAGCTCGAATTTGCTCGACTTCACGCTGAGAGATGATTCATCGGGCGACAGGGACGTGTGAAAGCGAACAACGGATTCGAAAAGGTCGCTGTAGGAAAACCGATCGCCTCCCTGACTTCCTACCCCGTAGACCAACGGTGCGTGAAGTTCTAACAATCCAGTGCCATCGTCTGGATTGAGATCTGTCCACACGCGGATATCGGAATCTTCATTGAGGGGCAAAACCTTCACATGCACGGCATGCACCCAGTTAAAAAATTCTGCTGTCAGATGTTGCCCTAGTCCCCCCATGCGCACCGTCATTTAGCGTTCAAGCATCAGCTCTACGCGACGGAGTTCGTCATAAAGGTCGCGCTCTTCCGTGGAAAAACGGCCGGATTCTGCGAGCATGCGCAGATCTTCAGAACTAAGGTTCGCCCCAATGGCTACTTCTAAGGCATGCAGGAGTTCCCCATACCGAGCCCGCAGGGCCTCGGTATTTATAATTCGCATTGTCAATGCCACGGCAGCCTCCTCTCCCTCGACTTTACGTTAGGAATTGGGGGCGCGCCAGACCACGGCGGTCGCCACGGCGGCGCGGCCCTCCTCGCGCCCGGTGAAGCCGAGGCGGTCAGTCGTGGTCGCAGAAATGGAGACCGGTGCGCCAAGAATCTCACTCAGCACCGATTCGGCTTCTTCGCGGCGCGGACCCATCTTCGGGGTTTGGCCGATGAGCTGTGCAGACGCATTGCCGATAGCGAAACCTTCCTTCCCCAGCAGCTCGCGGCACTCGCGCAGCAACTGCGCGCCGGATACGCCGTCGTACTCAGGGCGGCCTACTCCGACGAAGGAGCCGAGGTCGCCGAGGTGGGAGGCGGACAGTAGTGCGTCGACAAGCGCATGCGCCACCACGTCTCCATCGGAGTGGCCCTCGCAGCCATCAGCGCCTTCGAAAAGCAGGCCGGCAATCCAGCACTCCTTGCCGGGTTCGATCTGGTGGGCGTCGGTGGCGATGCCAACGCGCGGGATGATGGGGTTAGTCACTAGGCACCTCAAAGATGGTCGGTTCGGCCTCATCCGTCACGGCTGTGGCCAGGACGAGATCGATGGGAGTGGTGATTTTAAAAGCGAAGGTATCACCCTGCACGGTCTCCACGCGCGCGCCGTGCCATTCCATGAGGCTGGCATCATCCGTGGCGATGAAATCCGGGTTCTGTTCCCAATAATCAAGGTTCGCGCGGCGCAGCGCTGCGAGGTTAAAGCCCTGCGGCGTCTGCACCGCACGCAGCCGCGAGCGATCCGGGGTGGACAGGACAGTCTCCCCCTCGACCTCCTTGATCGTGTCCGCCACGGGCACGACTGGGATAACCGCGGTGGCGCCGTCGAGCACGCGCTTGGCAACGCGCGCCACCATCCCCGGAGGCGTCAACGCGCGGGCGGCATCGTGGATGAGCACCACGGCATCCTCGTCCGGGATGGCTTGGAGGCCGGCCCAGACGGAATCAGCGCGCTCCCCGCCACCATGGACGAGGCGGACAGGGATTTCCGCGGCACTGCGCTCGAGGATGCGTGCAGCGAAGTCTTCCATCGCCGGACTGACCAGCACGATAACCTCATCGACGATGCCGGAGGTCACCATGGCCTGAACGGAGCGCTCCACCAGGGTGCGCCCACGCAGCTCGACATACGCTTTAGGCACATCCGCACCGAGGCGCGTGCCTTTGCCCGCGGCGGCGACGAGCGCGATGACGCGGGGTTTAGTCTTCGTCGTCGAAGGAGAGGTCATCAAGATCGATGTCGCTATCGACGTCGGTGGTGATGGACTTGTCATCCACCAGACCAGCAGCGCGGTGACGCTCGATGGTGGCGCCGATTTCCTCCATCATGGTGTCGGCCTTCTTGTCATCAACCGGAGTGGCCAGGGACAGCTCACCGACGAGAATCTGACGCGCCTTGGCCAGCATGCGCTTCTCACCGGCGGACAGACCGCGGTCCTGATCGCGGCGCCACAGGTCACGAACAACCTCGGCCACCTTGTTGATGTCACCGGACGCAAGACGCTCCTGGTTGGCCTTGTAGCGGCGGGACCAGTTGCCGGCTTCTTCGACATCCACCTCACGCAGCACGGAAAAGACCTTCTCCAGGCCTTCCTTACCCACAACGTCACGGACGCCGACCATCTCAACGTTCTTGGAGGGAACGCGCACAACCAGGTCGGATTGGTTGATTTGGAGGACGAGGTACTCGAGGGTCTCGCCACCCATCTCACGCGTTTCAATCGCCGTAATCTTGGCGGCGCCGTGGTGCGGGTAGACGACGACCTCTCCGACCTTAAATTCCATTGCCACTCCTTGTGAAGCCTTTGAGACGGTGCCCAGCCGTGCGCGCGTGACATGCGCTCGGTGGGCCGCATATACAGGGAGTCAATTCTAGCACGTGGGTTTTCACCCCCGCCCGCTGAGGCAGCCGGGAGTAGGCCATACACCACGACGAGGATGCCGTGAAGCACGGCTACCCCCGGTTTACCCAAGGTGTTTGCTGGAAACTGTGTGCTTTTCCCGGATAGGTACTAGGCTAAAGCGTTGATAAGCTTTGTGATCGCAATTCAATGGAGGACACTCACAGTGCAGTCCCTGAAGTCCGCCGCTCGCTGCGGTGCCATCATGTCAGTTACCGCCCTCTCCGCGCTGGCGCTGGCGTCCTGCTCGGCCGGCCACGTTGCGCAAACCGCAGAGAAGGTTGCAGCTGTCGACGGCGCAGCCGCCAGCACCGAAGATGGCAAGGTGACCGTACGTGACGTCACCATTCAGGTTGAGCCGGACTCCGGTGAGACCTCCCTCAAGTTCATTGCTGTAAACCAGGGCTACAAGACTGACGAGGTCACCCTCGATTCCGTCACCGTAGATGGTCAGGACGTTGTCCTCGAGGGCGCTACCCCGATTGCTCGCGATCAGGCTCTCTACGGCGATTCCGCCACCAACCTGGAGAACGTTCCGAAGGATGAGAAGGACAGCAACGTCACCTACGTGACCACCTCCCTGGAGAACGATGGCTTTGCCTTCGGCGGCTCCCGCCCGGTCACGTTCACCTTCAACACCGGCACCATCGAGCTGGATGCCACCGTGTCCGCCTCCCCGCTGCAGTCCGGCGAATTCGACCGTGATTCTCAGTCCGAAGAAGGCTACACCGAGTCCAAGTAAGACACCGGCCTCTGCCTGCTTTTCACCGCCCTCACTGATTGAATTTCAGTTAGTGAGGGCGGTTTAGCATCTCTACAGTTCCCCCGCCGCACAGGTGACACGATCACAAAGACCGCCGCGCACAAATGTGCACGGCGGTGAAAGTGCGCTGGGCTTGTCAGCTACTAACGTACGGAAGAGCTAGCGATGATTGATTGCAGCCAGCCGATGGTGGACAGCGTAGCCGGAACCAGCAGGAGGTTCGGGGCCTGCGGGCCACCGTACTCAATCATCTTGTCCATAACCTGGTTCAGCGGCTCCGGGTACGTCGCAGCGGAAGCGGCCGGGGTGCCAGCCACAGCGATGGCGGATGCGGCGGCAAGTGCAATGAGGGAACGGCGGATCTTCTTCATTGTGTCTCCTTGAATGATTCTTTGAAGGGGATAGTTACGTGGTTAGAACAGAACGTTCGAAATAAAGCCCAAGGAGGACAGGGCTGCCGGAACAAGAATGACGTTCTGCGCATCGTAGCCAGCAACGTTCGTGATCTGGGTCAGAACATCTGCGAGCGGCTGCGGAGCCTGGGCAGCGGAAGCGGCAGGCGTGCCGGCCAGGGCGATTGCAACAGCGGCGCCAGCGGCAACGAGGGTACGACGGATCTTCATGAAATCACCTTAGGGTCTTCGGGGATATGTTTTCGGGGGGGCGGCTTCACGCAACACTGGAAAAGTTTGCCTGTTACCTGCCAAATACTTTAAGGGGAAAGTGATGCAGGCGCTTTTCTTCGCAGAAAAAGCATCCATATGGGGGTAGCCAAGCTTTTTGCTGATAGGACAACAAAATCGTCGGTGTCGGAGTGGCTTACTAGAGTGTGGGGCATGGCTAAAAAGGTTCGTCCCGTCCACACCTGCTCCGAATGTGGCTTCGTCTCCCCCAAGTGGTTGGGGCGGTGCCCAGAGTGCGGTTCCTGGGGAACACTGCAAGAAACAGCAGTTGCTCAGGAGAGCAGTGCCGCCCAGGCAGCGGTCACGGGACGCATGCCGAAAGGGTTGACTCCGACGAGCCCGGCGCTACCGATTACAAAGGTGGGAGCAGCTCAGACCAAGGCGCTCAACACCGGGATTGGGGAGCTGGACCGCGTGCTTGGGCGCGGTATCGTGCCGGGCTCGGTGGTACTCATGGCTGGTGAGCCGGGTGTGGGTAAGTCCACGCTGCTTCTGGAAGTAGCGTCGCGCTGGGCCCAGCTGGGGCGCACCGCGCTCTATGCCACCGCGGAAGAATCTGCCGGCCAAGTCCGTGCCCGCGCTGAACGCACCGGCGCGCTGCATGAGACCCTCTATCTAGCGGCGGAGTCCAACCTGGACGTTGTTTTCGGGCACGGCGAGCAACTTAAGCCCAGCCTCATCATCGTGGACTCGGTGCAGACCATGCATGCGGCCGGCGTCGAGGGAGTGGCCGGCGGTGTGGCCCAATCCCGCGCGGTCACCGCGGCGCTGACAACATTGGCAAAGACCACGGGAATCCCCATCCTTCTGGTCGGCCACGTGACGAAGGACGGTAACGTGGCCGGTCCCCGCGTGCTGGAGCACCTCGTGGACGTGGTTTTGAATTTCGAGGGCGACCGTCAGTCTTCCCTGCGTTTACTGCGCGGCCTGAAGAACCGCTTCGGTGCGACCGATGAAATGGGCTGCTTTGAACAAACCGCAGCGGGTATCCGGGAGGTGGCCGATCCTTCAGGACTGTTCCTTTCCCACCACGGCAGTACGCCGGACGGCTCCGCGGTAACGGTAGCGATGGACGGCGTGCGCCCCATCCTCGCGGAAGTACAGGCGCTCACAGTGGACCCAGTGGCCAAGAACCCACGGCGCGTGGTCACCGGACTCGATGCCAACCGGGTACCGATGGTGCTCGCGGTCTTGCAGGCCCGCGCGGGTGAGCGCACCAATGACAAAGACGCGTACGTGGCCACCGTGGGTGGCATGAAGATTCAGGAACCGGCGACAGACTTGGCGGTGGCGCTGGCTACGTGGTCCTCGCTGCACGAGCGGCCGCTGCCGCCCAAGACCGTCGTCATCGGTGAGGTGGGACTCGCGGGTGAAGTGCGCCGCGTACCTAACCTCGACCGCCGGCTGGCAGAGGCCGCCCGGTTGGGTTATCGCCATGCCATCGTCCCGCCGGGAGACGTCGAGGTCAGTGGAATCCGAGTACGCCACGCTGCGACTCTGAGCGAAGCCATCGCCGCACTCAACTAGGCCGCAGCGGGCGGCTAGAGCAGATTAAACGGCAGGGCAGCCGAGTAGTTTTCACCAATCACAGTGTGAAGGAAGTAGGCGCCGGGATCAGCCTCAGGGCGGTCGGTGCACTTGCCCGGCTCGGAGCGCTTGCGGGACCAATCAGCTTGGAAGAAACGCGTCTCACCAGACTTGAAGGTCTGCTTGCCGGTCTCCACCGAGGCATAGCAGTCAGTATCAGACCACACGCGCTCGTTGGAGCCCATCTTGTAGACCTCGAAGCGCAACTGCTGCTCATCCAAATTGATGGAGCAATCCTTCGTGGTGGGGTTGAAGACCTCCATGTAGAACGTCGGCATCTTGCCGCCGGGGACGCTGTCCTCGTTGGTCTTAGCCATCACCTTGAGGTCCTCAAGGGAGCATTCCGTCTTGGAGGGATCCACGGCTAGCTCGGTGGGCTGGGATTCCTCTGGCTTATCGGCGGCGTCAGCGTTGTCCGCACCGTCCTTCGCCGGCTTCTCGTCCGCGGACTCCGACGTTGCTTCTTCAGTCTCCGTGGCAGTTTCTTCGGCCTGCGAGGTCGTCGCCTGCGCCAAGCTACTTGAGGCTGCCGCCGGCTGCGAGCCCTCCTCCTTCTCCTCCGAGGAGCCACCAAAAAGCGCAGTGGCTGCCCAAATGAGGATGACTACGAGCACCAAAATCGCCACCAGCGCGGCGAGGCGGCGGCGGACGTAAATCTCGCGCGGCAGCGGCTTCGGGGTATGGGTAGGCTCAGTCACAGCTCTCAGTTTAAGGGGACTGAGCGCCAACCCGGGCCAGCATAAGGCCGCGTGTCTCGTTATTCCCCCACCACGCGGCGTAGATTCAGGCTACTCGACGCCGTGGAGAACCACCGTCTCCACGCTGGAATCCTCGAGGAGGTAGCGAAGGCCGACGACACCGAGCGTGCCAGCGTCGAGAAGCTCGCGCGCCGCTGGGATGTCGGAGATAATCTGCGATACCGTCTGCGCGGTGTTCTCACGCTCAAAGTCCGCGCGCTCCTCGCGGCCATCGCGCTGAGCCACCAAGGACGCAGTGGCTACCTGTTCGATGATGGGGCGCTGCAGGCCCGTCGGCAGGTCACCACCCGCCAGGAACTCCGACGCAGCACCTACGGCACCGCACGACTGGTGGCCCATGACCACGAGCAGGTTCGCATTGAGGTTCTCCAGGGCATAATCCAGGGAGGCCATCACCGCGCTGTCCAGGATGTGACCGGCGGTGCGGATGACAAAAGCATCACCAAAACCGATGTTGAACACGTGCTCAATGGGCGCACGGGAATCCGAGCAGGCCAGCACGATAACGCGCGGATCCTGTCCCTGGGTCAGCCCGGCGCGCAGCTTGGCATCCTGGTTGACGGCGATGAGGTTTCCGGTCACAAGGCGCTGGTTGCCCTTCTGGAGGGCCTCCCAGACCTTCTGCGGTTCGTGAGGTACATGAACTAGAGGCATGATTCACACTCTAGTCCCATCGCCCCTACACTGAGGTGCTTATGGATACCCAAGCTGTACTGGAGTGGTTCGACGCCGTTGAGCGCCCCCTCCCCTGGCGGAAACCCGGGACTACGGCCTGGGGCGTGCTGCTCAGCGAGGTCATGAGTCAGCAGACCCCGGTCGCGCGCGTGGCCCCGCAGTGGAAGGAGTGGATGGAGCGCTGGCCCACGCCTCAGGACCTGGCTGAGGCGTCCAAAGCGGATGTGCTGCGCGCGTGGGGCAAGTTGGGTTATCCGCGCCGCGCGCTGCGCCTGTGGGAGTGTGCGAAGGAGATTGGTGCGGGGGAGGTTCCGGGGGACGTCGATAAGCTCTTGGCCCTGCCGGGCATCGGTGAGTACACCGCGCGGGCTGTGGCGTGTTTCCATTTTGGTCACAACGTTCCTGTGGTGGATACCAACGTGCGGCGAGTGTATGCCCGCGCCGAGGATGGACGATTCTTGGCACCGACGCCCTCGAAGCGCGAGTTGGCGCAGGTGGAGGAGATTCTCCCGAAGGAGAATGGGCCGCGTTTTTCGGCCGCGCTCATGGAGCTCGGCGCCTTGGTGTGCACGGCGAAGAATCCGGACTGCGCAGTCTGCCCCATCAAAGCCACGTGTGCCTGGCAGCTCGCCGGATGCCCCGAGCCGAGTGAGGACGAAACCGCGCGGGCGAAGAAGCGCGTGCAAAAGTTCACCGGCACGGACCGACAGGTGCGGGGGCTGCTTCTCGACGTCCTCCGCGCCTCACCCCACCCCGTTGCCCAGTCCGAATTGGACGCGGTGTGGGAGGACGCAGCGCAGCGAGCCCGCGCGCTCGGCTCTCTTCTAGAAGATGGCCTTATGGAGCAGAACGAGGAGGGGCTGTTCCATCTGCCGCAGTAGGGCGGTGGGAGAAGTCGATGAGATGACCCATGGTCCAATCGCGGTCCGTGAGCAAGCGGGCCAGGATAAGCCCGCAGCCAATCGCCGCGACGGCCATCGAGGCGATGGCAAGGTTATTCAGAGCCTGGTCTATGTTGCCCACATTGAGGTGATAGACGGTGCGGAACATGGATGTTCCCGGGATCATGATGACGGATGCTGGCACCGTCGTGGTGATACGCGGCAGGTGGGCGCGCTGAGACGCCACCGCACCCAACAGGCCCACGATGAGGCCGCCAACGAAAGCGCCCACATAGTTGGTCGCTCCCCAACTGATGAGGAACAGGCGCACGATGTTGGCCACCGTCCCCACCGACGCCGCCACCAGCACCATCCGCCGAGAAGAGTTGAACAGGAAGGCGAAGCCCGAAATACCCAGGAAACTTGCCACGGCTGCGGCAACATACCACTCGGGATCAGGGCTTGGGATTCCTGGTTCTGGGGTCAGTTCCGTTGTCCAGCTCACCAGCGCCACGGTGAAAGTAGCAGCTGTAATGACGGTTAACGCATAGGCCAGGCGGGTCAAGCCTGCACCGAAATCGAAGCGTGCGAGGTCAATGAGCGCAGAGAACAGTGGGAAGCCGGGAATGAGGAACAGCACCGCAGCCACATAACCGGAGGAAAAATCGGCGGGGTTCGCGATGTCCGTGGCGGCAACCGCCTTGGTGGTGAAGAAATATACGAGGCTCGCTACCGTTCCGCCCGCCACAATGCAGCCCAGCTGGTGCACGTGTTTGTGGTGCAGTGAGGCGCGGGTCAACTGACCACAGAAGGCCGCTAGGGCGACGAGGAAAACCGCATAGACGGTGAAGTAATTGAGCACGGCAAAGGATGCACAGGCAACTGCCGCCGCGCAGGCTAGCAACCAGCGGTTCCACCGTTTGATCACGGTGGACTCGATGGCATCCAGCATTGCGCTGAGCTCTTCAGCAGTAATCCCTGAATACAGGCGGTTGTGCGTAAGGTCCTCAAGGGCCTCGATGCGTGAGGCGTCGACGGCCGGGGAGTGCTGCTGAGCCACCACGGTGCGAAAGTCGCGGCCGCGGTGAAAGGTACAGGTGATCTGGGTGACGCCAACGTCAGCATCGAGCCGGTCGAAGCCCAGCGCGCGGGCAGCACGTTTCATGCCGCGCAGCACACGGTAGCCCGACGTACCCGCGCCCATCAGCATCATGCCCAAACGCAGGACGACGTCAGCCTCATACCCCATCCGGATATAGTCGGTGCTGGGGCGAGAACTCATTAGCGCCAGCGCCCCCGGAAGTTGAGGCCGCCGGGAAGGTTAACCCACATGCCGCCGCGGGAGTTAAACGTCACTGGACCGACCTTGGTCGACATCGAAGCACCAGAGCCAGAGACGTTAATCCAGCTATTCTTGCCGGTCTTCTTCCGCTTGCGATAGTAAATTCCCATGCCGCATAGCATAGCGCGGATGCGCAGCATCGCCGTAAGGGTTACTCTCAACCTCGTGAGAATGAAATCCTTGATGGCGGTTGTGTTCACCGCCGCTAGCATCGCTATCGCCGCCCCTGCAGCCCAGGCGGCTCCACCGGGCAGCGTACACGCGGACGCTACGGAAGAGCTACCGGGCGTCACCGCAACGACGATCTCCTATGCCTCCACTCTCATGAACGGCTCCCCTACCACGGTCACCGGTATGGTTCTTGAGCCGAAGGCTCCGTGGAATGGGCCGGGTGAACGCCCCACCGTCGTGTATGCGCCAGGCACCCGCGGTGCTGGTGACCACTGCGCGCCGTCACGTGTGCGCGCCGGCACCGACGGTAGCCGCTTTGACCAGGGCTACGAGGCCGCGGCCGGGCGCGTGTACGAGTACGCCACGACCCAGGGCGTACGCGTTGTGGTTACGGATTACATCGGGCTCGGCACCCCGGGCCACCACTCCTATGTCAACAACGTTGAAGAGGCCCACGCCGTTCTTGACGCCGCCCGCGCAGGTCTCAAGCTCGCCGGCGCACCTGCCTCCGCACCTGTCGGCTTCGCCGGTTATTCCCAAGGCGGCGGCGCAGCGGCGGCCGCCGGCGAATACGCGGCCACCTACGCCCCCGAGCTCAACGTCAAGGGCTCGTTCGCGGGCGCTCCGCCAGCAGACCTCTTCGAGGTGATGAATGCCGTCGATGGCTCTGCCCTTGTCCACGTCTTGGGCTATGCCATCAACGGTTTTGCAGCACGCAGCACCGCCTTTTCCCACGAGATCATCGACGAGTTAAACCCACGCGGCCGTGAGTTCCTCACCGATGCCGAGACCTTCTGCATCCGCGAGTCCATGTCCACCTGGGGAAATATCCGCACCAGCGAACTCACGGAAAGCGGCGAAACTTTCGCTGAACTGCTGCGCCGCAAGCCGGCGGCCTCACGCATGATGCGCGAGCAACGCTTGGGCCAACATGCACTCAACGCCCCGATGCTGGTCATGAATTCCCCCACCGATGACATCATTCCCTACCAGCAGGCACGAACCATGGCCCGCGATTTTTGTGCGGCTGGCGGCACCGTCCAGTTTGAGAATGCCCGCGCCGTCAACGTGCGTCCTGGTTCCGGCACTAACCACGCCGCGCCAACGGTTCGTTCGCTTCTGCACGGCACGAATTACCTCATCGATCGCTTCAAGGACGTCCCCGCACCAACGAACTGCCAGATTTCCTAAGCCCTAGTTCTGTAAAAGTACACGTCAATCACAAAAGGTCCCAGAACGTGAAGGCGGCTCTCGGCTCCGTTCGCGCCTCTCTCCCGCGGCTGCCACAGTCGCTCGGACAATGACAGCAGCTGGCTAATGTAGACCGTCCAAGGACGAGAAAGGCTCTTCAGCCACGATGTCATGCAAAGGCACGCGCACCCAAGGCGAATCACTGTGTGCGAGCAGCTCAGTGAGCCGTTGCGATTGGTCCTTCATCGCAGCGGCAACGTCGGGTTCACCGTCACTTGCCCAGATCATTCGCCCCCACCAGAAACTTGCGGCTACGTCAGCCCACGACACAAAGTAGCGCTGCAGGGCCGCCACGGCCTTATCTGAAATCTGAAGGAACTCTTCTGGAGAGATCCATCCCAGCTCCGTTGCCGGTCCACCGACGTTATGAATCCGGATAATGTCCCATGCGCGAGTGGTGGTGGGCAATGCTGGGGCCGCTGTCTTGGCAAAGCTTTCGGAGCGCAACATCCGTACGAGGTAACGGAACTTATGTTCTCCCCGACGCGGATCCACGCCTTGGGCAACAAAGAAGTCTTTGAGAAACTCGACCCTTTCCTCAATTGCTGCAGCAAGTTCCTGCTCTGGAACATCCTTCACGGCGTATGCGAGCGGTAAAATAAGGTCATTTTCCACGTGCTGACTGCCTTCGAGCAAGACGTCAATAGCCTGGTGCGCTTCCTGTGCACCAGTGACCCCCCAGTTTTCCTCGAGAGATGCTTTGTAGTACTTGGCCGCCCTTGCGTTGATGTCCTCAACCCCTAGCGGGGTCGCAAACGCCTTATTGCTCTTGTACGTCATTCCCCAAGAGTGGCGGCGCACTTCATCTTTGCTCGGCGCCGGTTCCGGCCACGGGAACTTTGTAAGGCGGTAGATCCAAGTATCATCAAACTTTGCTGGCGTGAACGTTGAGCTCATACCCTCACAAAGTACCGAGCTTCCTAACGTGGTTCCGCGGCACCCCGTCCCTCACCCCAATATTGGGGAGTGACTAGCGTCATATGACGTCACACACAGTCATCTTTTTTGATGTGTTGTTAGTCTCGTGTGCATGACAGGACCCCAAATTGCATTGACAGACCGGCCAGATCTCGGCGCTGCACTTAAACGTGCTGGCGATTCCGAGATTGTGCACGCTGCCGCCGTAGCCGTCGTAGAAGGCCTTGGTGTCGACGAGATTGTGCTGGAAGCCGCCGCTACGAAAGCAAGTGGGGTGGATGGCGCCGCGTTTATCACCAACCGCAGGATCCTCGTGACCGCCAACAAAAAGGATCCCTCTCATTTTGAGTTCCTAGAGCTCGACAACCTCGGTAACGTCATCGTTCTGCCCTACAAGGGTGGCTGGGCCCTCGTAGCTCAACTCTATAACACGTACAAAGTATGGAGCGGGTTCACGGAAAAGGCCGCGCAACGCATGCGCTTTGCCGCTCAATGGGCTCTGACCGCGGGCCGTGAAGCACGGACGGAGGCCTCGCGCGCGGTGTCATCGGAGGAACTTTTTCAACGATGGAAAGACAATAAGCACCGCATCAAGCACACCAGCTTGGAAGAGCATGTTGAGTCGATGCGTTCCCTGTATTCCGATATTGATCCACGGTGGTGGACTGAATAATGAGCCGACTTGCATACCCGGGTTCGCCCGACCACTTTAACGGGGTAGAAGACACCTCACACATCGAAGAGGGCCAGTTAATTGCGGATGATGGCTACCGCCATTTCATTAAGCATGGCTCTCTATTAGACCCAGGCGCGGCTTCGCAAAATACATCGGGCACCGCCTCACCCTCGTCGAACCCCACCGCGGGAACCACAGGCACCCACTCCAATGACTCAAAGCAAGGCCTCAGTGTAAAGAAGCAGCTGTTGCTCCTTCCGCTCGTGATCGCGGTCATCGTGGTGGTAGCGATTGGGTACGTGGCAGCAAAGGACGCCCTCTTTGGTGACAAATCTGAGGATTCAGCCGCTCCTGCGCAGCCCGCCGCTGAAGCACCTGCCGATTCTGGGGCTGCCAACGGTGACACCGCCGACACGGCCGGTGGCGATACTGCTGGCGACGCTCAAAGCGACCTCACCTCCGCCGACCAAGCACCCGAGCCGATTGCTGACTTCGTGCGTGCCTGCATGGATTATGAAGTTGTGTTCAGCTACTACGGCGCGGATAACTCCCCTGCCCCAGAAGCGAAGGGCACCAACTGTTCCGTAGATACTACGAAAGCACCTGAGGTTGGTTACGTAGTCTTCACCGATGACCCAGCCGCCACCGCCGCCGTCCGTGACGGTAAGCCCGTCTTGGATGCCGCTGAAATTTCAGCAGAATCAACGCGCGGTTCCACATTCAAGGCACAGCGATTGGAAGCCATCTTCACTGTTCAGGAAATCCTCCCTGAGGATAAGGGAATCGTTGAGTACATGATCAAGAGTGATGACCCTGAGGTGGCAAAGAAATCACTGGTAGACCTCGGCGTGGCCAAGTAGGGCTAGAACGCGCGCTTTTACCAGCCGCCATCCTTTTTCATTTTCTTGTCAATAAGCATCAGTGGCGATAGGCTGAGTGCATGGCACACGAGCACCACGATCACGATCACTCCAGCACGCCGCTGCGCGCGCTCCTCATTGCGCTCAGCATTACCGGCACCGTCTTCTTCGCGGAGCTCATCGGCGGCTGGTTGGCGGGCTCAATGGCGTTGATGGCGGATGCTATGCACATGCTTTCTGACGCCGCTGGATTAATCATTGCGGTACTAGCGGTGTTGGTGGGGCGCCGCCACGCATCAGCCCAGGCCACCTACGGCTACCGGCGGGTGGAGGTGCTGGCGGCGCTGGCGAACGCGGTAATGGTGCTGGTGATCTCGGTGTGGATTGTCGTCGAGGCGGTTCGCCGACTGCAGAGCCCGGCCGAAGTACAGGGAAAAACGATGCTGATCATCGCGGTGATCGGCCTGGTGGCGAATGCTCTATCGGCGTGGGTGCTGCACCGCCACCGCGAATCCTCGATCAACGTGGAGGGCGCGTTCTTGCACGTGCTGGTCGATATGCTCGGCTCGGTGGCAGTGATCGTGGCGGGCATCGTGGTGCTGACCACCGGGTTCGTGGCTGCAGACGTGATCGCTTCGCTGGTCATTGCGGCGATGGTGCTGCCGCGCGCATGGCAACTCATGCGGCTGTCAGCGAGCGTGCTGCTCGAGCAGGTTCCGGCGGGCTTCGACGCCAGCGCGATCGAGCCCGCGCTGCGACAGGTCGAGGGCGTTGCCGACATCCACGACCTACACCTGTGGAGCCTGGATGGCGTAAGCGTGCTCACGACCGTGCACATCGTGCGTGACGGCACCGTCGACACCGGCCCACTGTTGGACGCCGCCCAGCACGCCCTGCGCGAACTTGGAATCGAGCACTCCACCATCCAGATTGAGCACCCGGAGCACGAATCTCACGAGACGGTGTGCTGATTCAGTTCTAGTAGTGGACTGGGGGCGTGCCGCTCCGTGAAGGTCACGCACAGCAAACCCCGAACCGCACGTGGTTTCACACGCATGCGGTTCGGGGCTACTCCTCATGGGCCCAGTGGCTGGGCCAGAGTCAGCGCTTAGAGCGGCTGACCGGCACCAGCACCTGCCGGCGGCGGGTTGCCGTCGTCGCCATCGTCGTTGTGGGACTCGTCAGCGGAATCGCTGCCAGACTCCCCGAGGACATCCGGAGTGATGGTGTCCGGCTCATTCGAGGAGGCTTCCTCATCAGCCTCGCGCACGACGGTGTCCTCCAAGTCCTCGAGCTCCTCTTCGAAGGTTCCCTCCGGCAGCGGGCGCGGGCGTGGGGTGAAGGTGAACTTCGCCTCAGAATTGTCCTTGGACTCGCCGTCCCAGCCTTCAACGTCCACGGTGATGATTTCTCCAGCACCGATTTCGCCGTAGAGGATCTTCTCGGAGAGCTGATCCTCAATCTCACGCTGAATGGTGCGGCGCAGCGGACGTGCACCGAGGACAGGGTCGAAGCCACGCTTGGCCAGGAGATCCTTGGCCTTCTGGGTGAGCTCGATGCCCATATCACGGTCAGACAGCTGCTTTTCTACGCGGCCGATGAGCAGCTCCACCATCTCCACAATCTGCTCCTGGGTGAGCTGGTGGAAGACTACGATCTCATCGATACGGTTGAGGAACTCAGGGCGGAAGTGCTTCTTCAGCTCATCGTTGACCTTGTTCTTCATGCGCTCGTACTGCGCATCCGAATCGGTCTCGGAAGAACCACTGAAGCCCAAGCCCACGGCCTTTGAAATATCTTGAGTACCCAGGTTCGAGGTGAAGATAAGCACCGTGTTCTTAAAGTCCACGTTACGGCCCTGGCCATCGGTCAGGCGGCCATCCTCAAGGACCTGCAGAAGGGTGTTGTAAATCTCCTTGTGTGCCTTCTCAATCTCGTCGAACAAGACGACGGAGAATGGCTTGCGGCGGACCTTCTCGGTCAGCTGGCCGCCCTCTTCATAGCCAACGTATCCCGGAGGAGCACCGAAGAGACGGGAGGCGGTGAAGCGGTCGTGGAACTCACCCATATCGATCTGGATGAGGTCATCATCCGAACCGAAGAGGAAGTTAGCCAGGGACTTCGATAGCTCCGTCTTACCCACACCGGACGGGCCGGCGAAGATGAAGGAACCAGATGGGCGGCGCGGATCCTTCAGACCTGCACGGGTGCGGCGGATGGCGCGGGAGACGGCCTTGACGGCCTCGTCCTGGCCAATGATGCGCTTGTGCAGCTCTTCCTCCATATTGAGGAGGCGGTTGGATTCCTTCTCCGTGAGCTTGAGAACTGGAATACCGGTCCAGTGTGCCAGGACCTCAGCAATCTGTTCCTCACCAACCTCGGCGATCTCCTCGAGGTCGCCGGAGCGCCACTGCTTTTCCTTCTCCGCGCGTTCTTCACCGAGCTTGCGCTCCTGGTCACGCAGACCGGCAGCCTTCTCGAAGTCCTGTGCATCGATGGCAGCTTCTTTTTCCTTGCGGACCTCAGCGATGCGGTCATCAACTTCACGCAGGCCCTCCGGAGCCGTCATGCGCTTAATGCGCATACGAGCACCTGCCTCATCGAGAAGATCGACGGCCTTGTCTGGCAGGAAGCGGTCATTGATGTAGCGGTCAGACAACGAGGCAGCGGCCTTAAGCGCCTCATCGGTGTAGGAGACGCGGTGATGTGCCTCGTACTTATCGCGCAGGCCTTTGAGGATCAGGATGGTGTCATCCAGGGATGGCTCATCCACCTTGACCGGCTGGAAGCGGCGCTCGAGAGCTGCATCCTTCTCGATGTGCTTGCGGTACTCATCCAGGGTGGTAGCACCGATGGTCTGCAGCTCACCGCGGGCAAGCTTCGGCTTCAGCAGGGAGGCTGCATCAATGGCGCCCTCGGCAGCACCAGCACCCACGAGGGTGTGGATCTCATCGATGAAGAGGATGATGTCTCCGCGCTGGTTGATCTCCTTGAGCACCTTCTTCAGGCGCTCCTCAAAGTCACCTCGGTAGCGGGAGCCGGCGACGAGGGAACCCAGGTCAAGCGAGTACAGCTGCTTGTCCTTGAGGGTCTCCGGGACCTTGCCATTAACAATGTCGAGAGCCAAGCCCTCAACCACGGCGGTCTTACCCACACCAGGCTCACCGATGAGCACCGGGTTGTTCTTGGTGCGACGGGAAAGCACCTGCATGATGCGCTCAATCTCGGAATCACGGCCGACCACCGGGTCCAGCTTGCCATCCTTGGCAGCCTGGGTGAGATTGCGACCGAACTGGTCCAGAACCAGCGAATTGGAACGCTCGCCGGAGCCACCAGAACCACCGCGGCCACCCTGTCCAGCGCCAGCACCAGCACCGGCTCCCACCGGGCCGGGGCCGCCCTGGGACTGGCCACCGCCTTCGCCTTCACCACCCTCATAACCGGAGAGCAGCTGGATAACCTGCTGACGCACGCGCGGCAGGTCAGCGCCCAGCTTGGTCAGGACCTGGGCGGCCACGCCATCGCCCTCACGGATGAGGCCGAGAAGCAGGAACTCGGTGCCAATGTACTTGTGCCCCATCTGCAGACCCTCACGCAAGGAGAGCTCAAGGACCTTCTTGGCGCGCGGGGTAAACGGGATGTGACCAGTGTGCGGCTGGGAACCCTGGCCGATGATCTCTTCCACCTCACGGCGGACGTCCTCCAGCGAGATGCCCATGGACTCCAGGGCCTTGGCAGCAACGCCCTCACCCTCATGGATAAGCCCCAGGAGGATGTGCTCGGTGCCGATGTAATTGTGGTTGAGCATGCGTGCTTCTTCCTGCGCCAACACGATGACGCGGCGAGCACGGTCAGTAAACCTCTCGAACATGACCTCTTACCTTTCGCTGTTAATGTGTCATCCACTCTAACGCGCGGGGCCGACACTCCATTCACGATTTTCGGCAACATCCCACCCCAACCCTCATTTTCCCAGCTCACGGCACTGTACGCCGGTAGCGAACAGGAGTGAAAGGGCGTCGCCTCACAGAGAGGCCTTCCGGGGGATTTCTCCCTAGAGCTAGGAGAATCGCCCGCGAGCTTGCTACTATCGTCGATGCTGGTTCGGGAAGCGGTGTGGAGCTTGTTTCCCGTTCCTCTTTCCTTATCACTCACGCCCTATCACTCACGGCGTCGCCCCTTTCCCTCGACCGAGTCTTCACCGTTTGTTTCTTTTCGCATAAGGAACTCTTTCGTGGACGTCTGCGACGCCTCCCACTCAGTGCAGTAAACTACAGTCCTAGTTATCACTGTTCACACGTGAAGGGAGGAGCCATGCCACAGCCTCAGCCACAGCCGCAGCACGGCTCCTTGCTTGTCGACGATTTGATTGGCCACTCGCAGCTTCTTACTGTCAGCGAGTCCGCCACACTGGGCCGCCAAGGCGATATCCTGCTCGCCTCCGATGACCCAGCTATGCACCGCACGTTCTTGCAAGTGTGGTCCAACGGCTCACAGTGGTTCCTGAAAAACGTTGGCAGTTTCATCGCCGCCACCATTCAACCGCCGGCTGCCTGCGGTTATGGCCGCACGGTGCTGAGCCCGGGCAGTATAGAGGTGTTGCATCCGGGCACCTCCACGGTGTACTTCTCCACCGCAACGATGAGCTATGAGTGCGAGCTCACCGTGATGCAGCCGCTGCGCAGCCCAGAACCCAGCCTGCCGCCGGATGGCCCGTTCACCACGCATGTCTTCGAACCCAATGAGGAGCAGTGCCTCCTTCTGAAGGCTTTAGCCCAGCCTCTCGTGGACAACCCAGCGGCCGAGCCACGCGTTGTCGTGGGAACCCAGCGCGAACTGGCTGAGGCTCTCGAGTGGACAGAGAAAAAGGTCGAGCGCAAAATTCAAACATTGGCTGAAACCTTGCAGAAGCTCGGCGTTCCCCAGTTCCAGCCGGGGCAGAAGATTTCATGGCGCATCGTGTTGGCCCAGTTTGCTGCGGCCCACCCGCAGTATTATGCACACCTTTCATAACAATTCATCTCTATCTTCTTAATTACGCTCTAGCTCCCTGCACGGGGCTGATACTCTTTGTCTGATTCTATTTTCCTCGACTCTGCAAGGATTTATCCGCCCTATGCTCGCCTCGTTCTCCCTGCGCGCTCTCGCCGCACTGGGTCTCGCGCTCATCACGCTCTCTGCGTGCTCGGCGAGCAAGGACGCTGCTGAGGACGCTCCGAAATTCACGGTGAATGGCACCACGCAACGTTCAGAGGCGGTGCTGACGGTGGCGGGGGAGGCGTCGGAAAGCGCAGAGCCCACCGGGCTCCACCTGCGCCAAGACAATGGTTCCTACCTCATCACCCCCAAGAGCCCCGGCCCAGGGCCCGTGGACGAAATCGTTGCGAACTACTCCGAACTGGAAGAGTTCGGCTACCGCTCGCTGCGCGCGGAGGTGGACAACACCGGATACGACGGCGCGGTGAGCGGTTCAGCGCCGACCGGCGTGCTGCAGTGGGCAGTCGGCGGTGTCTTCGTGCTCAACGCACAGGCAATGAATCTCAGCAATAATGAAGCAGACTTGGAAAACAACGCCGAATGGCACGTTGCTCTCCTTGACAGCGAGGGACACAACCACCTCGATGAGTCCACGCAAAGCACATTGAGCTGCAATTTCGGCGTATGCACCTTGGCCGCTTCCCTGCTGGAGCCGGGAGAATTCACCGCGGAGATCACCATCCGCCAGGCCGGCTATGAGCCTTTCATCATCCGCCAGCCCATCATCGTGGCGGCCTAGACATGAACTCGCAGCCCACAGCCTCCGGCCTGCCTCTGGACCTTGAGCCTGAACTCACCGCCAAAGGTTATTCGCAGTTTCATCAAATCGGTGCGGGCGGAATGGGCACCATTGTTTTTGCCCGCAAGGAGAGCCTTGACCGTGAGGTGGCCATCAAAGTCATTGCCCAGCACGCCGCCGGGGATGATGAGGAAGTAGGGCGGTTCATGTCGGAGATGCGCACCGTTGCGGCGCTGGACCATCCGGCCATCGTGCCGATTTATGATGGCGATGTCACCCCCGGCGGCGTGCCCTACTTCGTCATGAAGTTCCTGCGTGGCCCCAGTTTGGAAGCGCACATTAACCGCCGCATTATGGAAGGCTCCAAGTTCACGGTGGAGCAGACAGTGCGGCTGCTGACCCCTATTGCGCAGGCCCTCGATTATTTGGCACAGCTGCCCTCCCCGGTCATTCACCGCGATATTAAGCCCGCCAACATCATCGCGGATGATTGCGAGGAGCCCGGCGATGTCATGCTTGCGGATTTCGGCATCGCCATTAATGAGGACACCACCCGCATGACCCGGGAGGGCCTTCGGGTAGGCACGGACGCCTACATGGCGCCGGAGCTCTACCCCACACAGCTGGCCCCGTCACCCCCGCAGCCCACCGCCGCCAGTGACCGTTACTCGCTCGCGCTCATCGTGTTGGAAATGCTCACCTTGGTTAACCTGCGCCGCACCACGAGCCCGCAACAGTGGGCGCATAGCCGCGTCATTCCGGACTTGACTCCGGACAACCTTGCGCCAAGTGACGGGCCCCTCGCACCCAGCCTCAACTCCTTCTTCGCCACCGCGCTGCACCCCGAGCCACAGAAGCGTTTTGCCAGCTCCACCGAGATGCTCGACGCTCTCGCCACCGTGGCAGGAACCGCCGAACTCGCGCCACCACAGGAGAATGCTCCAGCCCCTCACGACGCCAACGTGCCGGACTCCGCGGATACGCCGCCAGCTATCGCTCCTTCGAACAACGTTGCCTCCCCCGCCCCGGATGCTCGCGACGAGTCTCCTCGCTGGTCCCTACGCCGCAACCACATCATCCTCGCGGCGGTCCTGGCCGGAGTGCTCATGGTCCTTAGCGTGGTCGGTGGCCTCGCACTGCGCGGCGCCGGGTGGGACGCCGAAGAAGACGTCCTCGCTCGAGAATTCCCTCTCATCTTCCCCGAGAATCCCGGCCGTGCACCTTGGCGCAACCTCGACTGCTACTCCGCCGAGCCTGAGGCCGGCCAGCGCGCCCGCATCATCTGTGAGAGCGAGGACCTCACTCTTGTCGGCGCTGACTTTGGCACCGAGGATGACCGCGACACCATTGTGCCGGGGACCGTGGAGGAACTCACCAGCGAAGCCTGCACCGTCACCTCTGCGGAAATCCCTGGGCAGCCCGGAACGTGGGGCGTGTACCCCACCGGGGTGTCCGCACGCTTCGCCTTCGTCATCGCAGGTGCGAATGCCAAGGAAGACCGCCTCAGTCTCCCCCTGTGCTAAGTGAGGTGCTTGGGGCGTGACAGTACGCGGTGTCCTTTAAACTGATGACCAGTCCAACTCAACGCCGAAGGAATCTCTCTCACCGTGACCACGCTTCCCGAGTTTTTTACATCCCAGCACCAGCTTCGTGAACTAGCCATCCTGGACCAGGGCGCTGGTTCCACACTCTTCCTCGTTGAGGATCCCTCCAAGGAGCAACTGCTCGTGGAGATCTTCTCTCTCGAGCACCGAGGGGTGCTGCGTAAGGCCGGTGTGGCCGGGCAGCTTGAGCACAGCGCCATCGCGCCCATCGTGGGTACGGGCACGATGAACAATGGGCAGGAATTCTTCGTGCGCCGCTGTCTGCCGGGCGAGCTGCTGGCGAATTTCACCGGCTCTGGGGTTGGAGCACGCCACCTCTCCCGGGAGGAGGCCCTGGCCACCTTCACGCCGCTGGCGGAGGCCGTGGACTTCCTCATCCACCGCAACCGGGCTACTTATGCCCTGCGGGCGCTGAACCCGCGCCGCATCATTCTGACGGATCACCGCTCCACTGCTTTCTTCGCCACGGTCGGCCCGGCGGATGCGCAGGAAAGCTCGCGGACGACCGCGGAGGAGGTCATCGCGCGTTGTGCCCAGCTGCTGTCTGCCGCCTACCCAGCCTTCCGCGCCGATGCGGCCTACCCTACTGCCACGGCCATCGTTGAGGCCCTGCGCACCCACAACGCCGCACCTCAGCAGGATATCGCGCAGCCTATAGCCCAACCTGCACCCGAACCAGTACAGCAGGTGGTCCCGCACTCTGATACGCCGCAGAAGAAGTCCTCCCCCACGCTCCTCCTCGGCCTCGGCGCTGGTGCTGCCGCCTTGGTCATCATCGCAGGCCTCGCGTGGTTCTTCACGGGCCGCGCCGCGTGGTCCGAGGAGGAGCAAGCGCTTGTCGACGCCCACCCGGCCCTCCTCAGCCCTCGCCCTGGTGGCAGCGGCGTTGAAGACACAACGTGCGAATCGCGCGAACCGGAAGAATCCCAGACCGCCAAAATCACCTGCTCGGGCGACGGGGTGACGTATTCGGTAGCAGGCTACGCCGGTACCGCTGAGCGCGATGCGGCCGGCCCTGCGCAGGGCGCACAGGAGCTCTCCAACGGGCGTTGCTCCGTCCACAGCTATGACGTGTCGGACGAGGAGCCGTTGTTCTACATGGCTGCTGAGGACTCCGTCGCAGCCGTCCTCGTGTGGGGTGAGGACGCCGAAGAGGCGCGACTGCGCCTGCCTATCTGTTAGTCCACGCGCTTAAGCATTGGGGAGAGCACCGCAATTGCGATACCTGCGATCCCAGCGAAGAGGAAGGCCCAGTGCGTTCCCTGGGCTGTGGCAGCGGCGGCATTCATTCCGGCTTCCGCGCCCGCAACCGTGCCGCGAGTAAGGAAGACCACGAGGAAGGCCGTGCCCATCGCACCGGCTAATTGCTGGAAGGTGTTCATGATGGCCGAACCGTGCGAGTAGAGTTTCTCCGGCAGCGAGGACAACGCGGTCGTCATAAGCGGGGTCATCATCAGGCACATGCCCAGGGAAAAGAGCACGTGCATGCCCACGACCATCCACAGCGTTGAGGACTCTCCCAACGTCGCCATGAGCCAGAGGCTCACCACCATGAACAGCGAGCCTGGAATCGTGAGCGGACGCGGTCCATAGGAGTCAAAGACCCGGCCCACAATCGGCGACAAAAAGGCCTGAATGATGCCACCTGGCATGACCGCAAGCCCGGTGGCGAACGCCGTGGCTCCCAGCGTGGTCTGCAGGTATATCGGCAGGACGGTGACCATACCGAGCATGAGGCCGAAGGAAATAAGCAGGATGATAACGGCCAGCGTGAAGTTGCGGATCCGGAAGGGACGCAGATCCATAAGCGCACGGTCATCGAGTGAGAGACGCTGCTGGCGCCGAATAAACACGATGAGCGCCACAACGCCCACAAGGCTTATGAGGATCTCGGTCCATGCGCCACCCGTGAGCATCTTCTCAATCGACGACAGACCGTAAACCAGGCCGCCGAAGGCAAAGGCCGACAAGACCACTGAAAACCCATCGAGCGGCACGTCCCGGCTCTCCCCTACGTTGGTGAGGCGCCACAGGCCTGCCAGCAGGATGAGCGCCATGAGGGGAACCATGGCCCAGAAGATGACATGCCAGGTAAAGCGGTTAAGAATCGCGCCACCGACCGTGGGCCCCAGCGCTGGCGCCACCGAGATCACAACGGAGATAATTCCCATCACTGTGCCGCGGCGCTGCGCCGGCACCAGGGTCATGGCCACGGTCATGAGCGTGGGAATCATGAGCGCGGTACCACCCGCCTGAAGCACACGGCCACCTAACAGGATGAGGAAATTCGGTGCCAGCGCCGCCACCACCGTTCCGGCGAGGAAAAGTCCCGTCGAGACCAAGAAAATCTGGCGTGTGCTGAGCCTTTCGATGAGGAAACCGGTCGTAGGAATCACCACAGCCATGGTCAGCATAAAGCCGGTGAGCAGCCACTGTGCGCTGGTGGCGGGGATGCCGAAGTCTGCCATGATCGTTGGCAACGCCACCGACAGTGACGTCTCATTGAGAATCATGACCATGGCACCCAAAACGAGGATGCTGAGATTAATGATGACCTTGGCGGGGATCTCGGCGGACATGCGGCCAGCAACACCTTTCCACAAACACGAAGCTCGCCAGAGCGGCGAGCATGCAGGAGAGCCAGCGTACTCCTCACTGTCCAGCGTTTCCACACAAACCGCTAAGACTGCGTTTCGGGTGACACTCCCCAACATCCCAGCGGGCAGTACGGAGGAGATGGCAGGGTGGGCACCATCATGCCCGCTAGAGAAAGGCCCATCGCATGCAGCGGGAGCTCCTCCTCACCAGCCCTGCCGGCGACAGTACGGTCGTGCGTCCGGGCGAGCAGCTCGTGGCGGGCCGTGCGGGCGACTTTCCTCTCGCTCCCGATGATGCCGCCATGCACCGCCATTTCCTCCGCTTCTGGCAGCAGGAGGACAATTGGATGGTGAGTAACGTGGGCAGCTTCCTCGCGGCGGAGCTCTCGTCACCGTGTATCCGCACCCATGGGCCAATTCGGCTCGTTCCGCACACCACCGCCGCCATCCCTGAAGGCACCTCGATGCTGTGCTTTACGACGCCCAGTGGTTCCTACGAACTCACGGTGACGCGCAGCCAGCTTTAGTTGTTTAACCCCGCGCTGAGATTAGTTCGCGCGCTGTCGCATCGAGAACTACGACCGAACCGGCATCCTCAATGCTGCAGTGCAGCCAGCGATATTCTGGCTTATCAGGCCAGCCGGAATCCGCGTTATACGAGCAGCTGAAGTCGTCTTCCATGAGGTAACCGCGGCTGCCGCCTTCCATCGGTGCGAAATCATAATTCTTGTAGTAATCAACAACTTCCATCGCCCTCTTACAGTCCGTACCGTGCTCTTGTGCATAGACGTACTCGCCATTGCCTACATCACCACAGATGGTTCCGGTGATAGAGCGACCTGCCGAATCCGGCTTCGGTGGAAACGTATCCGAGTAATACTGGCCCTGGTCCTTAACCGTGAAGTAATGACCGTCCATCTTCACCGTGAACTCATCGGCGCTCGTGGCTTCAAAGGTCACACCACTCATGGTGACTGTGCTACCCACCTCAAGCGTTGTGGGAGCAGCGTTATCACCGCCCAGCGTCATGGTGGGATAGAAGCCTTTGTTTTCATCGAAGTTGACGGCGTTGGAGAGCCAGCCTGGCTGGCCGGTTGCTGGGTACAAAGGCGGATCAGCAAACAGAACGTTACACCCGAGCATTCCCCCAGCTTCAGTAACCGTGCAGGCAACGCGGTCATCCGGACTACTGATTCCATAGACTTTTGAGGTCGCATGACCCAGGTTGGTCGCAATGAACGCTTCTTTGTCTCGCTCCTGCAGCCCTGGGTCTTCTTTCTCTTTTTCCTGAGAGGTCGTCGGTGACGGACTCTCCTCCGACGACTCAGTGGCGTCGGTGGACGAGGAGGCTGCAGTGGAGGTCTGGTGGAATTGGGGCTCATCGCTGGCAGTGTCGTCAGGAGAAGAGCAGGACGCCGCCGTGCAGGCGATCATCGCAATGGAGAGGATAGGGAGAAACTTCTTCATACCTGAATCGTTCCACGATTCCGGCCTCCATGCAGCACATCGACGCATTTTCCCTGTCCTGGGCTGCCGGGATGTACATACCTGACAAATCAGGTCTGACAACCGGCGGCTGCTGTGAGGTCTTCGTTGATCGGAACATATATAGCCCCAGACTCTCACCACACGAAGCACCCGAAACCACAGGCCGTGGGCATGAGAAAGCCCGCGCAGCCGAGATGGTGGCGTGCGCGGGCTGTCCGGAAACCGGTGGGCTTAGGCCTCCGGCTTCACAATCGGGAAGAGAACGGTCTCACGGATACCCAGGCCGGTCAGGGCCATGAGCAGACGGTCAACGCCCATGCCGGTGCCGGCCGTCGGCGGCATGCCCTGTTCCATGGCCGCGAGGAAGTCCTCATCCAGGACCATGGCTTCCTCATCGCCACCAGCAGCCAGGCGAGCCTGATCCTCGAAGCGCTCACGCTGGATAACCGGGTCAACCAACTCTGAGTAGCCGGTGGCCAGCTCGAAGCCGCGAACATAGAGGTCCCATTTCTCGGTCACACCCGGCTCGGAACGGTGCTGGCGGGTCAGCGGGGAGGTTTCAACCGGGAAGTTCTTCACAAAAATCGGGCCTTCGAGCTGGTCCTCGCAGAGAACCTCCCAAATTTCCTCAACCAGCTTGCCGTGGCCCCAGCCACCGTTCTTCGGAACGTCGAGACCAATGACGTCTGCGATGCCCTTAAGCGTGTCCACATCGGTATCGATGGTGACCTCAGGCTGGCCCGGGAACTTGCGCTGCAGAGCCTCATTGAGGGAGGGGTACATCTCAATCTCCGGCCACTCTTCGCCGCCGAAGTCGTACTCAGTGCCGTCGGCCAAGGTGACGGTGGTGGATCCAAAGACGGCGCGAGCAACGGCCTGGATGGACTCGCGGGTGGTGCGAGCACAGTCGTTGTAATCGCCCCATGCCGCGTAGGTCTCCAGCATGGCGAACTCCGGGGAGTGCGAACGGTCGACGCCCTCGTTGCGGAAGTTGCGGTTGATCTCAAAAACGCGGTCGATGCCGCCGACAACGGCGCGCTTGAGGAACAGCTCCGGTGCGATGCGCAAGTACAAGTCAATGTCTAGAGCATTGGAGTGCGTCACAAACGGGCGGGCAGCGGCACCACCGTGGATGGTCTGCAGCATCGGGGTTTCGATCTCCACGAAGCCTTCGCCTTCCAGGTAATTACGCAGGGCACGCATAACCTTCACGCGGGTCATGGCGTTCTTGCGAGCTTCCTCTCGCACAATGAGATCGTTGTAGCGCTGGCGAACGCGCGTTTCCTCGTTCATGTCCGCGAAAGACACCGGCAGAGGGCGCAGGGACTTAGCAGCCATGGTCCACTGCGATGCCATGACCGAAAGCTCGCCGCGGCGAGACGCAATGACGCGTCCGCGCACGGAGATGAAGTCACCCAAGTCAACATCGGACTTCCAGGCAGCAAGGCGCTCCTCACCAACCTCAGCCAGGGAGAGCATCGCCTGCACCTGAGTGCCATCTCCGTCCTGCAAAGTGGCAAAGCACAGCTTGCCGGTGTTGCGCATAAAGATTAGGCGGCCAGCGATGGCAACCTCAACGTCGGTCTCCTCGCCAGCATTGAGATAGGTCACGCCTTCGGCGCCGGCGGGTTCTTCGCCTTCGGCAACCACCTGGTATTTCTGACGCAGCTCCTTCATGGAGATGGTGCGGTCAACGGTCACCGGGTAGGCATCGGTGCCGGACTCCAGTAAACGGGCACGCTTTTCGCGGCGAATGCGCAGCTGCTCTGGGACGTCGTTAACTTCAGTATTCTTCTTCTCGCTCACGAATGTCTAGGGTAGCCGATCCCCGCAAGGGGGCGCGATCCCGCTTCACAGAGAGTTCACCTAATCGTCACGAAAGATCAAGCAAACGGCCACCTTTGCAGGATTAACTCAGGACGTCCGACGCGACATTTCTGCGCATCTCAATGATTACGACCTCTGGAGCATCCCATGGCACTGCAAGGCCGCAACCTTTTGACCAACATGTTTACCTCTTCTCGTTCCTCCCTTACCTGCACCTACAAGTGCGGTAACGCCTGCTTCGGCGAGTGCGAGAACTCTTCTGACAACCCGTACTTTGGTGATCAGTTTTCCCGCCGTACCGCACTGCGTGCCGGCGGCCTCGCTGTCGTAGCCGTTGGCGGCTCCTCTGCTCTGGCTGCATGTGCTGCACCGGGTGAAGAAGATTCCGCTGCTGCTGGCAGCAGCACCGCTGGCAAGACCTCCGAGGTCAAGGAGTCCGAAATCAAGCTGACCTCTGCCGAAGGCATGCACTTCGAGAAGGTCGAGCCGAACGAGAAGGATGAAGTTGTCATCCCGAAGGGCTACGAGCAGTCCGTTCTTATCGCTTGGGGCGACCCGGTTATCGAGGGCGCACCGGAGTTCGACGTCAACAATCAGACCGCTGCTGACGCTGAGAAGCAGTTCGGCTTCAACAATGACTTTGCCGGCCTCATCGAGCACCCGGACAACAAGGATCGCCTCATCTACATGTGCTCCCACGAGTACACCACCGAGCCGATGATGTTCCCGAATTACGACCCGGAGAACCCGACCGAAGAACAGGTCAAGATTGGTTGGGCTGGCCACGGCCACACCATCCTCGAGGTTTCCAAGGTCGGAGACACCGGTGAGCTCAAGCGCGAGTTCGGCCCGCTCAACCGTCGCATTACCGCCACCACCCCCTTCACCCTGGTTGGTCCGGCGAAGGGCTCTGACTTTGTCAAGACCTCCGCTGACCAGAAGGGCGAGAAGGTCCTCGGCACCCTCAACAACTGCTCCGGTGGCGTGACTCCGTGGAACACCATGCTGTCCGGCGAGGAGAACTTCGACCAGTACTTCGCTGGCGGCGACGTCAAGGATGAGAAGGCCGCTGAGTCCCTCAAGCGTTTCGGCATCAAGGAAGGACCGTCTGAGCGTAAGTGGGAGAAGTACGACGACCGCTTCGACGTCACCAAGGAGCCGAACGAGCCGAACCGCTTCGGCTGGCTGGTAGAGATCAACCCGCTGGATCCGAACTCCACTCCGATCAAGCACACCGCTGTGGGCCGCTACAAGCACGAGGCCGGCAACATCCACATCACCAAGGACGGCACCGTGGTGTGCTACTCCGGCGATGACTCCCGCTTCGAGTACATCTACAAGTTCGTCTCCTCCAAGAAGTACAAGGAAGGCGATCTGAAGCACAACATGTCCATTCTGGACCACGGCACCCTGTACGTGGCCAAGATGGAAGGCAACTCTCCGGAGAAGGAGATCGACGGCTCCGGTGTCCTGCCGGAGGACGGCGCTTTCGACGGTTCCGGTGAGTGGGTCAAGCTGCTGACCTCCGACACCGAAAACAACAAGTTCGATTCCCACGTTGATGGCATGTCCGCTGAGGAAGTTGCTGTCTTCACCCGTGAGGCTGCCGACAAGGTTGGCGCCACCAAGATGGACCGTCCAGAAGACGTTGAGGTCAGCCCGGCCAACGACAAGGTCTACGTTGCTCTGACCAACAACAAGTACCGTGGTGCTACTGGTGAGAACGCCAAGAAGAACCAGGAAGACCCGATGGAGTACGCTCCGGTCAAGGAGAACAAGAACGGCCTCGTCATGGAGATCGAGGACGACCACGCCGGTGAGAAGTTCACCTGGAACCTCCTGCTGGTCTGCGGTGACCCGAAGGAAGCCAACACCTACTTCGGTGGTTTCGACAAGGAGAAGGTCTCCCCGATTTCCTGCCCGGATAACCTGGCCTTCGATAGCCACGGCAACCTGTGGATTTCCACTGACGGCAACGCGCTGGACTCCAATGATGGTCTGTACGCCGTAACCGTTGATGGCGAAACCCGCGGCGAGCTCAAGTGCTTCCTCACCGTCCCGGCGGGTGCAGAGACCTGTGGCCCGATCGTTGATGATGACCGCGTCATGGTCAACGTTCAGCACCCGGGTGAGGCCGATGACGCCACCTTCGAGAAGGCCACCTCGCATTGGCCTGACGGTGGCAACTCCACCCCGCGCCCGGCCGTCGTTGTGGTCTGGAAGAAGGACGGCAAGATCGGTTCTAAGTAAAGAACCCGCTCGTCCTAGGACGAGCGCAGCTGGGCTTCGAGCACATCCTGCGCGAAGTCCCACAGCGGGGTTATGACCCCAGCCTTGGCGCCCATGCGTCGGATTGCTCCGACCTGGGCGTCAAGTTCATTTGGTAGACCTTCTTTGATATCGCGCTGCATCGACGACGTATTGTCCGGGTGCTGCTGGCGTGCGAACTCCATAGTTTGCTGCACGACGTCCTCTGGCAGCTCCACGCCCATGCCACGTCCAGCCGCCTCGACTTCCTTCATGAAGGCCTCCAGCTGCTCGGGGATTTCTTGGCAGAGATACCCAATCGGTTTATCCACCAAGGCACCCAAGGTACCGGTGGAGGTCACGAACATGGCTTTCGACCAGACGTCGACAAGCGCTGCGTCGTGGAATTTACTGGAGGCACCTGCTTCCTTCAGCGCCGCCGCCAGCTCCTGGCCAGTGTCACGCAGCGACTCCGGCGCCTCCGCACTCAGCGGCCCAAAGGCCAGAGATAGTGGCCCTGGATTGCGCTTGATCCGGGCCGGACCCAAGCGGGTGGCGTACACGCGTGCCACACCAGCAAGAATATTCTCTTCCCCGAACTCCTCGGCCGCCAAATACGGAATCTCCACCGAGTTGTGTGTAGTCACCACCGGGATACCCTGCAGGGCCTGCCGATCCTCAGCGCTGCCAAACGTCTCGTTACCCGGCAGTGCCTTCGACGCGATAATCGCCACGTCCAGCCCACCCAAGAGCTCCTTGACCTCGGCAAAGGTGCGCGCGGCCGGGACCTTAATGACCTCGGTGGTGGTGGGCTCTGCGTGGGCGTCGACGAGCGTCACGCCCGTCTCCTCCAGCACCCGCAAGGTCTCACCACGAGCAACGAAGGCGACATCGTGGCCCGCTGCTTTCAGTTTTCCGCCAAAGTATCCACCGATGGCGCCGGCTCCCAGAATTCCAATCTTCATGTCTCTAACCTAGCCGGTTGAGACACACACCACAGGATTTTATCCGCGCTGCTCCAAGTTACGGAACCCAATCCCCAACGGCACACCCGCGTTATCGATAAGCCGCACACCACCAACGGTGGCGGCAATAAAGAGGCGGGCATCGCCCTCTGCAGGTGCCTCACCCAGGTCTCGTCCGCGCAGCTCCACGTACTCGGGCTCCACGCCGGCGGCGGTGAGCACCTCGTGGGCCACGCGGACAACTTCCTCGGCCCCAGACTCCGCCGCGTACGCACCGGCGGTCAGTGCCGCGGACAAGGCGCTGGCTTGCTCACGTGCTTCGGGTGCGACGTCAGCGTTGCGCAGGCTCATCACCACTCCATCCGGCATGCGTACCGGCGGCACACCCTGCACGCGCGCGCCGATGTTAAGGTCCGTGAACGCCTGCTGGGTAGCCACGAGCAGCTCGTAATCCTTCTCCCCCATGAACACATCACTGGGACCCAAAGCACAGGTCAGCGCTACAATGCGGGTCAGCTCGGCGCTCACGTCTTCCATGCCGTGATCGGGTGCAATCACCCGCGTGCGCTGGCTCTGCTTGCCATAGCGCCACACCACGTCGACACTGTCGAGAGCGGTAATGTCCGTACCGTCGTCAACGACGACGACAACCACGCCACCGCGTACGCGCTGTGCGGCCTTCACGAGGGCTAGGTTCCCGGCATGAATGTCGCGCCCCAAAGGCACGAGCACCACGCGCTTGCCCGTCTTGCGGTAGGCGCTGCCGACCATGCGGATGCGCTCGATATCCTCCACTAGGAGTTGCTCTGCCACGGCGCTTCCTTTCCTAGTGCCCACAGTTCCAGTTCTTCAATCTTCTCCTGCTCGCCCACCATGCGGGCAACGTCACGGTAGTTGCGCGCCATACCGAGTTCCACGGCGGCGGGATAGGCCGCAATGATGTCGCCGGCATCAAGATCAAAGGCGCTATGCCCGAAGTCTTCGATGACCTTCGCCTTAATCGATGCCCAGGCACAGAGCGCACCGAGCATTTCAGCGTAGTACAGCCGCGCGGCTCGCTCAGCTCGTTGCGCCTCAGGCACCGTTTCTGAAGTCTGATGAATCTCCGAGAGCAGCAGCCCAATGACGGTCTCTGCAACTTCATCGAGGGCGCCCACCGCATAGGAGTCACCCAGGGGAGCTGCGGCAATCGTCAGGCACCCGCGCGTTTCCAGATCATCGAGCGCCTCCACACCAGCCAGCAATGAGGTGTGGATGACGATTTGCTTGGGGCGCACGTGCTTGGCGACGTCCCTGACCGCCTCCTCCAGCTCCCGGGCCGTCACGGCGAGAATCAGCGTATCGAAGCGGTCGAGCTGGGTGGGGTCCTCGAGGCGTTCGATGGTATGGCCCGCCCACTCTAAACGTCGCGCGAAATTAAGGCCAGCCCGGGAGTTGCCCCAGACCGCCACACGCATGCGTGGTGCCTGCATCTACTTCTTGTCGCCCGTGTTCTGCTGCTCCTCACGGCGCTTGCTGCGCGCCATGAGCTCAGCCACCGAAACCGCGCCTTCCCGCTTCTCATCACTGCGGCGGCGGCCGCGGCTGCTCGATTCCGCCAGCTGACCCTGCTGCGTGGTCTCTACCTCCGGCTTGCGATGACGGTGGTGCTGTTGTGCGAGGCCCGCATCCTCCTTGATGTGCTGTGTACCTGCGGCACCCTGGTTCCAGCGCACAGCCTGGAAGCTATCGGTCTTGAACTCCGGTGCCTTCTGCTGTGGCTGAGGTGCCGCATTCGGCTGGGGCTTGGGCTGTGATTTCGGCTGGGGCTGCTGCGGCGGCTTCTGCTCGGTACGCGCCTGTGGCTTGTCGGCCTTGGGCTGCGAGTGCGGGGCAGCCTGCGGTTTCGGTTGCGGTTTCGGCTGCGGCTCGCCCACGGGACGGAAAGCCGGGGGACGCCCCTGAGAGGGGTGCGGTGCACCGAAGGAAGACGGGGCCGGGCGGGTGTCCTGCTGGCCGGCCGGCTTCGCGGCAGGCTGCTCGGCTGGTTTCGGAGTGGGTTGCGGAGCGGGCTTCGCGGCTGGTTTCGGAGCAGGCTGCTGAGCATTGCTTCGCGCGTTATCCGCCAGCAGGTTGTCCAGCGGGTTGCTCACTGGGTGGGTGGGCTGGGAGCCGAGGCGGCCCGCGACGGCGTCGGCAGACGGTGCGCCACCGGACTTCTGGGTGAAGTTCACCTGAGGTGCATCGCCGCGCTCGTCTACACCGGCGCCACCAGCCTTGCGCTCCAGCTCCTGGATGCGGCGAGCCTCCGCATACAGGGCTGCGGGCTCGTAGACCCACTCGCGGCCTGAGATCTCCTCAATCTGGGTGCGGATGGCTTCGAGCTCAGAGCGGATTTCTGCGAGAACCTCGCTGTTATCAGCGGTGGCAGAACCAGAGGCTGTCAGCGTGGAGGCGGTATGGGCGCGCTCGACCGCCAGAAGCTCCGTGGCCTCCTGGGCCTGCCGGCGGTAGCGCACCACGAGGAAGAAGCCCACGACTGCCGCCCAGAGAGAGGCAAGCAAGGCGATCTTCAGAGCATTCGCCGAACCCGAAATCAGCATGATCAGGCTGGCAATGACCGCAAGGATGACCAAAACGATAAGACCAATCGACCCAGCATCCGTCTTCGATTCGGTCTGGGATGACGTCGCCGGCGTGGGCGGCTGAGAGTCCGGCTGCGCAGAAAACTGGGACGTCGGGCGATTATCCGGGGCCGGCTCGTGCGGGGGCTCGGGGGAATGCTGCGGGCTCGTCATGCCCACTAACTTACCGCCTGTGCACCGTCAGTTGGAGGTGGCACCTCGCAGTGTCGCTCCAACACCACTCCGGCAACGCACATCGCCGCACCACCCAATGCAGAGCTCACCACCCCAGCCAGGTCACCGGCCGCCGCAACGAGCTCGCCGGCGCGCGGCACCACATAGACCGCCATTCCCGCGTAGGCTCCGCCCACAATCGCGCCGGTCCACGCAGAGGCTTTGCCCACGAGCAGGAACTGCGCGATGGTCATGGGGTTAAGCTGCGAATTGTCTAAGCCAATGCCGTGCTCATCGTCCTTGGCGCCGCGCACCTTGAGGGTCAACAGCACGCACACCAGCGCCATGGCCCACAGGGAAATCGAGACGGTTGCCGGGATCGCCAGCATGGAGCCATAAAAGCGGATGGTGAGGATGGCGGCTGCGGCGGCCACAAACAGGGCCGTGCCGATGAGCGCGCTTATCGACGTCCTCTTCATCACTCCCCCAGTTCCCTCACCGCGGCCACCTCATCGCTGTCCAAGCTAGCCACGAGTTCACGCACGGGGGTGCCATCGAGCGCCGCATCGGGATCCGCAGCCAGCCACGGCACGAGCACAAAGGCCCGCTCGTGGGCATAAGGGTGTGGGAGGGTGAGCTCCGGATCATCGGAGGTCACGCCGTCAATCTGCACGATGTCCACGTCCAACGTGCGCGGCCCCCAGCGCCGCACACGCACGCGCTCGGCTGCCTCCTCTAACTTCTGCCCGCGGCGCAGCAGTTCAAGCGGAGTGCAGTCCACGTCCACAATGAGCACCGCGTTGAGGAAATCTCCCTGGTCTGTCACTCCCCACGGTGGGGTGGCATAGACCGGAGAGGCGGCGACGGTCTCATCAGCAAACTCGTCGAAGACAGTCTGGAGGAGCGCGCGGCGATCCTCCATGTTGGAGCCGATGGACAGGACCGCGCGCATTAGCCGGCCATCCGTTTCCGGGAACGGCGTGCCACCACAGCCACATCCGCAAAAGTGCGCGGGATGGGTGCCTTCGGCTTGTGGATGGTCACCTCGATGGCATGCAGAATCTCGAAACGCTGCATCGCGGTCTCGGCGACTTCGGCCGCCACGGTCTCGATGAGATCACGGGAAGGTCCTTCGACGATGTATGCGGTGACGTCGGCAAGCTCGGCGTAATTCACCGTGCGGTTCAGGTCGTCCTCGATGCCCGCAGTGTCCAGCCAGCAGGTCACGTCCACGATGAAGGGCTGCCCGGTCTTCTTTTCTTCCTCGAAGACGCCGTGGTAGCCAAAGCATTCCAACCCGGTGAGCTCGATGCGGTCCGCCACTTTTAAACCCTCCCCAAGGATGTCGACACCACGGTGCCACCATCGGCACCGTTGGCGTAGCTGCCGGAGGCATGCGCGCCACCGGCATAGGCCGCGCCCGCGGTCCACGCGGCGGCCACGTCCACAGCATCACGCGAGACATCAACCTCGTGCACGCGCACGCCCCAGGCACCCATCTGCGCGGAGATGGCGGTGACGGCTGCGGTGGCGGGATCTGCCAGGAGCGGGCTGGACTCCGCGCCGCGGTCCTCCCTAATAGCGGCGAGGAAACGCTTGCGGGACGCGCCCACGAGCAGCGGGAACTCGCCCTGTAGGAACTCTGGAAGG
This sequence comes from Corynebacterium singulare, assembly GCF_000833575.1. Classification (NCBI taxonomy): domain Bacteria; kingdom Bacillati; phylum Actinomycetota; class Actinomycetes; order Mycobacteriales; family Corynebacteriaceae; genus Corynebacterium; species Corynebacterium singulare. The sequence continues at coordinate 2,438,633 of NZ_CP010827.1, forward strand.
GCCTTGAGCAGCGCCCAGTTATCCTGTGGGGACTTGGCAAAACCAAGTCCTGGGTCGACAACGATGTTGTCGTGGCTGACGCCGGCGGTGAGGGCGGCGTCGGCAAGCGCGGCCAAGGACTCATGGACATCGCGCACCACATCCCCGCCGTGGTCCGCCACGCCGGCCGCACTGCCGAACTGGACGGTACGCCAGTGCATGAGGCAGACCGGCAGGCCCGTGGCCGCCATGGTGTGGTACATCTCTGGGTCAGCCGCGCCACCGGAGACATCATTGATCATGTCCACCCCGGCCTCGGCTGCCGCCGCGGCTACCGACGCCCGCATCGTGTCCACCGAGGTTTTAATCCCCTCCTCGTGCAGCGCCTTGATGACGGGAACCACGCGACGCTCCTCCTCCTCAGCAGCCACGCGCACCGCGCCTGGGCGGGTGGACTCGCCACCAACATCGATCATGTCCGCCCCCGACGCCACAAGGTGGTGAGCATGGTTTAAGGCATCGTCGACGTTGATCCAACGCCCGCCGTCAGAGAAGGAATCTTCCGTGACGTTGAGGATTCCCATGACCACCGTGCGGCCGGGGACAGTGAGGTTACTGACTGCCATAGTGGGTTAACTCCTGATCAGGCTCATGACCTCCGCGCGGGAGGCTGCGTTCTTCTTGAATCCACCGCGGACCGCGGACGTCGTCGTGGTCGCACCCGGCTTGCGGATTCCGCGCATGGCCATGCACAGGTGCTCGCACTCAATAACCACGATGACGGACTGGGCGTGGAGCACCTCCACTAGGGCATCTGCGATCTGGCTGGTGAGGCGCTCCTGCACCTGCGGGCGCTTGGCGTACATGTCCGCCAGGCGGGCCAGCTTGGACAGGCCGGTGACGTGGCCGTCTGGGCCCGGGATATAACCAATGTGTGCCTTGCCGTAGAAGGGCACGAGGTGGTGCTCGCACGTGGAGTAAATAGGGATATCGCGCACGAGGACGAGCTCCTGGTGCTCCTCGGCGAAGGTCTTGTGGAGAACCTCTGTCGGGTCCTCGTGCAGACCTGCAAAGACCTCCGCGTAGGCGCGGGCCACTCGGCCCGGGGTCTCCCGCAGACCCTCACGGTCAGGGTCCTCGCCTACGGCGATGAGCAGTTCACGCACGGCCGCTTCGGCACGCTCGTGGTCGAAGTCGCGCGTGGCTGGGATGTTATCGCTCATTGTTCCGACCGTCCTTGTACGGGTTGTTGCGGTGTTCCTGCTCGCCCCAGCCAGGTGCTCCCCAACCGGAAGCGTCCCAGCCGCTCGTGTTCTTGTCAGACTGGCCTGCCTGGGCTTCCTGGCCTGCCTGGGCTTCCTGGCCTGCTTGCCCTGCCTGGGCTTCGGGCTTGGCGTGGCGTCCGCGGCGCGCAGGCTCAGCCTGCGGCTGACGCGGCTCGGTGCCCTTCGTCACGCGCGGGATGACACGGGTCTCGTCGTTGCTGAAGCCACTCTGGGAGCTTCCGGAGGCCTCAGCGTGCTCGCGGCGCTGCTCACGGAGCTCCTCCTCAGGGACCTCCTGCTCGCGGCCGGCTGGGTCCGTGACAGTCTCGGTCTCAGGGTGAGCTGCGCTGCCGGAGGCGGTTACAGTGTGGGAGCTAGCAGCGCTGTCAGGGTCGCCGAAGAAGGTGTTGCCCTTCTCTGGGTCCACCACGTCACCCGCATGCTGGCCAAAGCTGAAACCAATTTCCTCCGAGGTGGTGTTTGGAGCGGGCTGACCGTTCTCCTGGGCGGCGAGGCGGCGCTCGCGGGCGGCACGGGAGGCGTCGAGAAGCGTCATGCGCTTCGGAAGCTCCTCACCGCGCTCCTTGGCCAACTCCGCCGGAGTCTTCACCGGCTCACGGCCGGCCTGGCGCGGGAAGCGCTCGTCCTCGTTCGGGAAGACCTCGAAGGCCTCGCGCGGCTCAATGCCCTCGAAGATGCCCTCGAGGTCCGGACGGCGCAGGGTCTCCTTCTCCAGGAGCATCTCAGCCAACGTGTCCAGATAGTCGCGGTTCGCGGCCAAGATGTCATAGGCCTGACGGTGCGCACTGTCGAGGAGGTAGGCCATCTGCTCATCAATCTTGGCGGCCACGGCATCGGAGTAATCGATGGACCCGCCGCCACCCAAGTGGCTGAACGGATCGCCTTGCTCCTGGCCGTACTTGACGGTGCCCAGGTCCGGGGAGAAGCCGTACTCCGTCAGCATAGAACGCGCAATCTTGGTTGCGTGCTCGATATCGGAAGAGGCACCGGTGGTCGGCGCGCCGAAGACGAGCTCCTCGGCCGCGCGGCCGCCCATGGCGAAGACGAGGCGGGAGAACAGCTCATCGCGGGTGTACATGCCCTTGTCATCTTCCTGCGAGGTCATGGCGTGGCCACCGGTGCGGCCGCGGGCCAGGATGGTGACCTTGTACACGCGCTCAATATCCTTAAGCGCCCACGCGGCCAAGGTGTGGCCGCCCTCGTGATAGGCGGTGACCTTCTTCTCATGCTCGGAGATGATCTTGCCCTGGCGGCGCGGACCGCCCACGACGCGGTCGGTGGCCTCCTCCAGCGCATCATAGGTAATGACGTTGCCGCCGATACGCGCGGTGAGCAGGGCAGCCTCATTGAGCACGTTAGCCAAATCCGCGCCGGACATACCAGCAGTGCGCTTAGCCAGCTGCGCCACATCCACTTCCTTGGCCAACGGCTTGTCCTTCGCATGCACGCGCAGGATCTGCTCGCGGCCGGCCAAGTCCGGGTTGGTCACCGGAATCTGGCGGTCAAAGCGGCCTGGGCGCAGCAGCGCCGGGTCCAGGATGTCCGGGCGGTTGGTGGCAGCGATGAGGATGACGCCCTCACGGTCACCGAAGCCGTCCATCTCCACGAGCAGCTGGTTCAGGGTCTGCTCGCGCTCGTCGTGGCCACCGCCTGTGCCGGAGCCACGCTGGCGGCCCACGGCGTCAATCTCATCGACGAAAATGATGCAGGGGCTATTTTCCTTGGCCTGCTTGAATAGGTCACGCACACGGGAGGCGCCCACACCAACAAACATCTCCACGAAGTCGGAACCGGAGATGGAGTAGAAAGGCACGCCCGCCTCACCCGCGACGGCGCGAGCCAGCAAAGTCTTACCAGTACCCGGAGGGCCGTAGAGCAGCACACCGCGCGGAATCTTGGCGCCAAGCGCGTGGTAGCGCTCTGGGTCATCGAGGAAGTCTTTGATTTCTTGAAGCTCATCCACGGCCTCGTCCGCGCCCGCCACATCAGCGAAGGTGTTGGTTGGCATGTCCTTGGTGAGCTCCTTGGCCTTGGAACCACCAATGCCGAACATGCCGCCCGCGCCCTGCTGCATGCGGGACATCATCCAGAACAACAGCGCGAAGAGCAGCAGCATCGGCAGCAGGAAGCTGACCATCGAACCGATGAAGGAATCCTGCGTGACCTTCGTCTCGTACTTCTCCGCACCGGAATCCTTCACCGCGTTGAAGACCTGCTCGGAGGCGCGAGCCGGATACTTGGCAATGACCTCCTCGATGCCCTCCTGCTCTTCCACCGTCACCGGTTTCTTGAGCTTGAGGCGCAGTTGCTGCTCGCGGTCATCGATTTGCGCTTCCTCGACGTTCTTCTCCGTCAGCTGCGCCATGGCCACCGAGGTGTCCACCTGTTTGAAGCTGCGGGCGTCATTGGTAAAGAACGTGAACGCGTACAGCAGGATGAGGACGAGGCCCGCGATGGAGCCATAGCGGATGATGTTCTTGTTTTTCATTAACTACCTTGCACAGTTGCGGCTGGAACGCCGGACAAGAAAAAGGACTTAATCGTTGCTGTAGACCGCCGGACGCAGCGTGCCCACATAAGGCAGGTCGCGGTAGCGCTCAGCAAAATCCAGACCATAGCCCACAACGAACTCGTTGGGGATGTCGAAGCCAACATCAAAGAGATCGAGCTCTGCCTTCACAACCTCCGGCTTGCGCAGCAGCGTCACCACTTCCAGAGAACGCGGCTGGCGGCCTCGCAGGTTGCGGATGAGCCAAGACAGAGTCAGGCCGGAGTCGATGATGTCCTCCACAATCACCACGTCGCGCCCCTCAATGTCGCGGTCCAGGTCCTTGAGGATCCGCACCACTCCGGAGGACGAGGCCGAATTGCCGTAGGAAGACACGGCCATAAACTCCAGCTGGGAGGGGATAGTCAGCTTGCGGGCGAAGTCAGTAAGGAAGAATACCGCACCTTTGAGCACACACACGAGGATGAGGTCATCCTCAGCGTTGCTGTACTTTTCGGAGACGCGATCCGCCATCTCCTGGATGCGTTCCTGGAGGGAGTCTTCGGCGACGAGGACGTTCTCGATGTCCTCTCCGTAAGGGTGAGCCGGGACGGCTGAATCATGATTGTCGTGCACGTGAGCGCTCCTTTGATGACCGAGGCAATAGTGACAGTGTGCCACCAACGCGAAAGACTTCCAACCTTGTGCCCACCTTTTCTCCCCTACCCTCGTGGCCGGCGGCGGCGCTCACCGCAACACCGCCTTGTCCATGCCACTGCGTGCACAGGTTATCCACGCCGCGGATGGCCTCGCGGGTGACCTCTATGCCCTGCTCGCGCAGCCATGCGGCAATCGCCCGGCGGCGCTTAGGCTCCGGCATCGCGGCCAGTTCGACGCAGGAGTTGGTGGGTGGGGTGAGAAGGGAGGCATCGTCAAGCGCGGCGTCCTGGGCGGCCTGGGCCAGGGCCGGGATGGGGTCACCACCGACGATGTCCGCCAGGCGCGGAAGAATGTCTCGGCGCAGCGCCACGCGGCGAAAGGTGGGGTCCACGTTGTGCAGGTCCTGCCAGGGCTCAACGCCCAGCTCCGCGCAGGCGGCCTCGGTGTGGGCGCGACGCACGGTCAGCAGCGGACGCAGGACGTGCGCGCCTTCCACCTCGGCGCGCTCGAGCATGCCCGACACCTTCCCTCGCAGGGCCCCTAGGAGCAGCGTTTCGGCCTGGTCATCGGCCGTGTGCGCCACCGCCACCTCACCCCAGGGCGCGAAGGCACGGTACCGCGCGGTGCGGGCGGCGGCCTCAACAGAGCCGTGCTTGTCGACGTCCACCCGAATCACCTCCGCCCCCGCTCCCCAGGCCTGGGCCTGGTCGGCTGCCCGGCGCGCCTGCTCGGCTGAGCCCTCCTGCAGGCCGTGGTCAACGCAGAGGGCGGTGACGTCGTGGCCTTCGGCAACGAGGGCTGCGGTGAGCGCCAGGGAATCGGCCCCTCCCGACAGCCCCACGGCCAGCCGTCGTGGGCGCGCTCCCACGACAGCGCGGACTGCAACGCGGCAGGCCAAGAAGTTGGGGCTCTGCCTGGGCCAGAAAGGTTCGTTAGAAGTCATGGAGGGCGGCGGCCAGAGCGTCTTGGGCTTGGCGAGCGGACATGACCTCACCATCGTTGACGAGGAAAGCAAAAGCGTAGACGTGGCCCGACTGGCCTTGCGCCGTGCCGGCGAGGGCAGACGTCTCGGTCAGGGTGCCGGTCTTCGCACGCACGAAGCCGCGCGCAGGTGACTCGGGATAGCGCTGGTAGAGGGTTCCTTCGCCGCCCGCCAGCGGGAGGTAGCCCAACAGCGGACGCAGCTCCTCGGCGGCTACGGCCTTGTCCAGAATGTGAGCCAGCACGCCGGCGGGAATGCGGTTATCGCGCGAGAGGCCGGAACCATCCTTCAGGACAACTCCACTGACGTCGATTCCGTTGTGGGCGAGCACGTCGAGCGTGGTCTTCGCTGCACCCTCGAAGCTGGCATCGGCACGCTCGTGGCTGGCGAGTTCACGGGCGATGGCTTCCGCCATCACGTTGTCCGAATCCTTGATTGCTTGCTGGGCGCGCAGGGCTAAAGGTTCAGAGTCGCTGCTGGCGATGACCTCCGCCCCGGCAGGAACAGCCGCGATGTCTGCTTTGTCGGTGCCCAATCTTGCGGCGAGTGCACGGGCGACGTCGAGGGCCGGCTCGTGAGAGCGCGGGACATCGCCGGTCTTCTCCTCGATGCGACCGCCATAGAGCATGGCAGGCTGGATGGGAGCGACATAGCCGCCGTCGATGTTGTCATCATCCCAGCCAGCGGCCTGGTCAGGGCCGGCCCATACCGAGGTATCGATGGAGACCCGCCTGACCGTCCCCGTCGTATGCTTGATCTGCTCAGCCAGGTCATCCAGGCGCTCCTCCGTGAGCCAGACATCGCCGGCGACCTTGATGACCACCTCGCCGTCCTTCTCTCCTTTAAGAACTTCGGTGGTGATGCGCTCCTCTTCGTCGAGAGCAAGCGTGGCCGCAGCGACGGTCAGCACCTTGGTCGCGGAGGCCGGGGTCAGCGGCTTGGCCGGCTCTCGTTCCCACACCACTTCATGGGTTTTGGTATCGATGACCTGCGCACCAAATGTCCCCAGGGCCTCATTCTTGCCCAGCTCATCAAGGCGCTTCTTCAGCGCCGCGGTGTCGAGCTCCCCTGCCTCCACCGGTTGCACCAGGGTCTCAGGCGCTGCCTGCACATAGGGCTCGCCGTGGTCCAAGTGATCGTAGGTGCGCTGAATTTTCACACCCAACGCGGCCGTCGCCGCAACGGCTCCCGCCGTGACGAGGGCCGCAGTACTCCACCAGACATGCTTCGCTTTCATCGCCCTTTACACTAGCGCGGTAGACTAAGCGGAGCACATATCAACCTATACGTTATGGAGGAATCAGCCGTGAGCGTTGAAGTAACCATCGAGATCCCCAAGGGCTCCCGCAACAAGTACGAGATCGACCACGAGACCGGCAAGGTCCACCTCGACCGCTACCTGTTCACCCCGATGGCCTACCCGGCTGACTACGGCTTCATCGACCACACCCTGGGCGAAGACGGCGACCCGCTCGACGCACTGGTCATTCTCCCGGAGCCGGTCTTCCCGGGTGTCGTGGTTGAGGCTCGCATCGTCGGCGTGTTCAAGATGACCGATGAGGCCGGCGGCGATGACAAGCTCCTCGCGGTTGTTGATGACCCGCGCTGGGAGCGCTACCAGGACATCACCGATGTGGAGCAGCACATCAAGGATGAGATCGAGCACTTCTTCACCCGCTACAAGGACCTAGAGCCGAACAAGGAAGTTACCGGCTCTGGCTGGGGCGACAAGGCTGAGGCAGAGAAAATCTTCGAAGAGGCCAAGGCTCGCTTCAAGTAAGCGCTTCTGCCGCACGCTAACCGCGGCATTGTGAGGTACGTTTCCGCAGACGGTGAGTTCCCACCGCGCGCAGAAGCGTATCTTTCGCGTTTTCCGACTAGTCACTGTCGTTCACGGTAAATAGTGGCGAAAAATAGCGGGTTTTGGAGCGCTATTTACCGTGAACGTCGTAGCAAGCTAGCCGCAGTGGGTGGCAAGCCAGCCGTCAAGCTCGGACTCTGGCGCGTCGGGAGCGATGGGGTCCTCGGCGAATTCTTCGCCGGTACGGGCCTTGTCCTTGGCCGTGGTGAGCATGAGTGAGCGCCCATCCGGGTAGTCAATGACAGTGTTGGCGGAGGCGTAGCCGGCGGTTGGCTCACCGAAGGTGCGCACGTTGTCCAGGCCACGGAAGGCTAGGAGGGTGGCTTCGGCGGAGGATGCGGTGACGCCATCGGTGAGCACCGCGACGGGGACCTCGAGCTTGCCGCCGGACGTGGTGGTGGGTGTGCCGCCACCGGTGACGGAGTTGCCGTCAATGACAACGTCCGTGGTCCCCATGCGGCTAACGAAGGACAGCGCGGTGCCGTCGGGCAGCAGCGGGCTGAGCCCCGCGTACATGGGTCCCATGTCGCCACCATCGTTGCCCCGCAGGTCCACCACGGCGGCGCAGGCCTCCGGGTGGGCGGTCAACCCTGTGGCCAGGGTATCCGCGTAAGCCTGGCCGTCATCGTGGCGGCCGATGGACGGAACGGTGGCGCGCAGGACGCCGTCGTCGTAGTCGACGACGGGGGCGGTCTTCTCAATCGCCTTTTCCTTTTCGGCGCTAAAGACCTTGGAATGCTTACCGCCGGCGGCGTCGATGGCGGCATCGAGGAGATCGGCATTCGTGGGATCCTCCTCAAAGGCCTCACGGGCGCGCTGGAATTTATCGCTGTCGCCGTAGATGCCGGTAAGCGCCGCGGTATCCACCATCGCGGTGTTGATGCGCTTTTCGCTGGCGTTGAAGAGGAATACGGGTTTGCCCGCAAACGCCCCGCCATAGGAGGGGCCGAAGAAGTACACGGCCGCGACCACGGCGATGAGAGCAACGACGAACAGGCCACCGAAGATTTTCAGTACCGTTTTTCATTCTTTTCGCCGTCCCGTGCGCAACACGTAACCGCGGAGAGGCTCCACAATCACGATGGCAAGGAGCGTAACCAGCCAGCCCACTGCCAAGAAGCCGAAGGCCATGAGCAGGCGGGCGAGTACATTGACGTCGCTTGACTCGACGCTGGAGAAGAACATCAGCGAGGCAATCCCGCCGCCAAAGAGGAAGCCGAAGAAACTCAATCCCACGACGGGCCCCATGACCGCAAGCGCGCCGGACCGGAACTGGAAGCCACGCGGCACGCCCATGAGATCCAGGGAGCGGATGAGCTCCTTGTCTTCAAAGATTCCGGAGACCTGTCCCAGGATGATGGACATGGTGGTCAGCGTGAAGCCAAAGATGAGGGTCAACACGACACCGGTGGAGATGTCTTTGAACACCACGTTCGTTCCGGGGTCTTCCTTGAGCGACAGAGCCAGGGCATCGGAGCCCAAGGGCGCGGTAACGAGGAATCCCGCCAAGTAACCGAAGAAGCCGATGGCAGCACTCCGCCTCCACGCGGGGCGCGCATTACCCGCCACGCGCTGGCAGGCCACGAAGTGCGCGGTACCCGGGAAGAGGGACAAGATGTGCGCGCCGAGCTGCAGGATGAAGGGAGCGATGAGGTTGATGCTCATCAGCATGCCGAACATAACCACGATGACCATAGCGGTGGGCGGGCCCGCCTTGCCGAAGAGGAAAGCCCCGCCGACCGCCACGATGACAAGGAAGACGATGGCGCGCCACCAGCGGTAAGCCGCGGGCATCTGACGCTTAGCCACGCCCAGCGGGCTCACCCGCACCCGGCGCATGCCGACGAGTGCTGCGCCGATGGCCAGCAGGAAAAGTACGCCGGCCACGGCCAGATAACCCCACCAGGGCAGCAGAATCTCAGGCAAAGAAATGGAGCGCATCTGGAAGTCCAGCTGGGTGAAGACCGGCGCGATGAGCTGGCTGATCAGCCCGCCGAGCACGATGCCAATGATGGCTTGCAGGCCCGTCTCCACGATGGCCATGCGCTCCACCTGGCGGGAGCTCAATCCCAACAGGCGCAGGGTGGCCAGGCGCTGCTCCCTGCCTGAGGCGCCGAGGACAGCGGCTTGGGCTGTGAGGTTAAACAGCGCCGGAAGAATGAAGGCGCAGGCCAACAGGGCCAGAGCAAACCACGAATACAGGAAGAACTCAATCTCGTTGCCGAAGGGCTCCTTGAGAGCCGGGGCGGCGTCCTCGACGTGCTGGGCGCGCTCCCAGAACATCCAGGTGCCACCCGCAACGAGGAAGGCAATGGCGGAACCAATGGTCAGGCTCACAATCGCCAGCACCGAGACAATTCCAGTACCGGAGCGCGCGCGTATCGATTCGCGCTGCAGGTCAAAGACCAAGGTTGCGGTGTTCATCGAATCACCCCAAGGCGGCGGTCGTCGTGGATGATGCCATCGCGAATCTCCACGCGGCGCTGCATCCAGTCGGCCACCTTCGGGTCGTGCGTGACCATGACCAGGCTGGCACCCGACTGGCGCACGATGGTGGTCAGCATCTGCATCACCTCATGACCGGTGGACTGGTCCAGGGCACCGGTGGGCTCATCGGCGAAGACCACGCCCGGATTCGCCACCAGCGCACGCGCGATGGTCACGCGCTGCGCTTGACCACCGGAAACCTGCGCCGGGCGGCGGTCCGCCAAATCGCCCAGGCCCAGTTGGTCCAGCAGCTCCAGTGCTCGCTTGCGGGCGGCACTCCGCCCCATACCGTTGAGCATTGCGGGCAGCGCCACGTTGTCCACGTTGCTCAGCTCCGGCAGGAGCTGGCCATCCTGGAAGACGAAGCCGAAGTTGCGTAGGCGGAGGCGGGAGCGGGGGCCATCGCCAAGCGCGGAGAGCTCCTCATCCCCGTAGCGCACGCTGCCGTGCGTGGGGGTGAGCACGCCGGACATGCAGTGCAGCAGCGTGGACTTGCCGGAGCCGGACGGCCCCATGACGGCCACGAGCTCGCCCGGCGCGATGTCGAGGGAGATTCCAGCGAGCACCGGGCCGCCGCCGAAATCCTTGGTGATGTCTGTCAGGGAAAGTGTCTGTGTCATGTCTTTCATTCCACCGTCTCGGGCTCGCTTTAAGAACAGCCCTAGCGTTGCTCTTTACGGTAGTGCCAGCACTACCCCTCGTGCGGCCACCGCCCGATATGCTTAGCACCGTGTTCCGAAGAAAACCCCAACCCACCAGCCACGAACAGCAACAGGCGCGGCAGATTGCGCAGCTCACGGCCTCGCGCCGCGCCATCGCGGATGCCTATGAGGTGGAGCGCGCCCGCATCGAGCGCGACCTGCACGACGGCGCGCAGCAATACCTCGTAGCCGCGAGCATGAAGCTGGGCGAAGCGCTTCTCGACGCCCCCTCCCCCCTCTCCGAGCTCCTCACCGCCGCCAAGCAGGACGTGGACCGTGGCCTCAATTCCCTGCGCACCACGGTGCATGGCATCCACCCCCAGGTCCTGCAGGATCATGGTCTGGTGGCCGCGCTTGCCGACGCCGCCTCCTCCCACGGCCCCCACGTCAGCGTCTTCGCTCCCCACCCGCTTCCGAAGCTCTCCGCCTCCGTGCTGGCCTGCGGCTACTTCTTCGGCACGGAAGCTTTAACGAATGCGGCCAAGTACGCCCCCGGTGCGCCGGTCTCTGTTTTAGTGACCGCGGATGCCTCCTTAAAGATCACCGTGGTGGATGAAGGCCCCGGTGGTGCGCGGGTGGTGCAAGGCCATGGGCTGGCCGGGATGGCCGAGCGCCTCGCTGCTTTTGGCGGGGAGATGACGCTGTCCTCCCCACCCGGCGGCCCGACCCGGGTGGCAGGCTCGATTCCCCTTCTTCTCAATCGCGGACAGTCAGGAGTTTAAAAATGAGTTTAAGAATCGTGGTGGCGGATGACTCCGCCATTCTTCGTGAAGGCCTCGCCGGCCTGTTGGAGCGCCGCGGGCATGTAATCGTCGGCCAGGCTGATTCTGCCCCTTCGCTGGAGGCCGTGGTAGACCAACTTCGGGATGAACTTCCGGACATCGTCATCACGGACGTGCGCATGCCGCCAGGCATGGGCGATGACGGCCTGAAAGCCGCCGTGAACTTAAGAAACGCATACCCGGGCCTGCCCGTCATGGTGCTCTCCCAGTACGTGGCCCCTGCGTACGCGGTGGAGCTCTTCGACTCCCCCGATGCCGGCACCGGCTACCTTTTGAAGGACCGTGTCTCCGAAGTGCGCGACTTCCTCTCCAGCCTGGACGTGGTGGCCCAGGGCGGCACCGTCATCGACCCCACCGTGGCCCAAGCTCTCATGAGCTCCGGGCGCAGCGGCCTAGGCGAGCTCACCCCGCGAGAGCGCGAGGTCCTTGAGTTAATGTCGCGCGGCAAATCCAACAAGGACATCGCCGCCGAGCTCGTCCTTTCTTCCGCCGCAGTGGCCAAGCATGTTTCCAACATCTTCACCAAGCTGCGTTTAGATCCCAGCGAGGACAACCGCCGCGTCAAAGCGATCTTGGAGTACCTCTCCGCGCACCGCTGAGGCCTCGGGGATCTACGCTCACGGTAAATAGCGCCCGAAAATCCGCGGTTTTCCGGCGCTATTTACCGTGAACGACATCGACCCTCACACGAACCCCCACCGCGTTACGCTCACGGTAAAAAAGCCACAAAAACTCGCAATTTTTCGTCACTATTTACCGTGAACGACAGTAACTACTCACACGAACATGCGGTGCCACATCCACGGCGGGTCCAGATACGGTCTAGTCCCTCGAGCCACTCCGCGAACTTGCTCTACCACCTTGTCCAGATGGTGCTCGATCGTGGTCGCAGTAAAGTGAAGAGGGGTGTAACCGCGATGTACAGCGTCATTGAGTTTCTGGCGGTCAAGCTCGAATTGCCTCCGATTCTCCGCCCGGTGGTAGGCGTATCCGTCAACCTCGATGGCAATGCGATGTTTCTCCAAGAACAAGTCCCACCGATACGGCCCGATTTTAAAGTTATTGCGAACCACGAAATAGGGCTCCAACGCGCGAGTAAGCGCCCGCTCTGGAACGCTATCGGCACCGATGACGGCCTTGTCCAACACCCGCCGGGTGTGCTGTGGGAACCGCCGAAAGTCCATGGCCAGTAGCTTTAGCCGCCCTTCCGCATCGCCGCCGGCAAGGTACTTCTCCAGAAACATCACGGCGTGCTTCTCTTCCATAGCTTCCACCGCCTGCAGCGGATTGCATACGTTGATGCCGTCGTATGGAAAGACGCCCTTCGGCCGCGCGCGACGGCACCGGTAGTAGCGAGTATCTTCTAAACCTTTCTCCCGGATGAGCTGCAACGGAAATCCTGGTTTTCGCCCGAGAAAAATCATAGCCGCAGAATAGCCATCCAGTGCACAGTCAGGCCAGTGCTCACTGACTACCTTGGCCAATTCCAACGGCGTTGGCTCGCTGGGCAAATAGAGCCCCCGCGTAATTTTTATCGCTTCCCCCTTGGCCGCTGCGAGAGCCCCGGCACGGCCAACAATTTTCTCCATGTAGTCCCCTCCGATTTAAAAGCCCCTCCCCCTACTGCGCAGCATAAAAGGGCCCCGAGAACGCCGCAACCGCAGCCACGTAAGCTGGGGCGTATGCAAAACGTACAACCCACCGAAGTACCCGACAACGCCCAGCTTATCGACGTCCGCGAGGACCACGAGTGGAACACCGAGCACGCTGAAGGAGCCACACACATCCCGATGGGTGAGCTGGTCGAGCGCCTCGACGAGATTGACCCGGACCGAGACATCTACGTCATATGCCATCTGGGCGGGCGCAGCATGCAGGTATGTCAGTACTTGGAGCACACGAAGGGCTGGGACGTCATCAATGTCGACGGCGGCACGGATGCGTGGAAGGCTCAGGGCTGCCCCATGGTTTACCCCAACCAGTAGTGGTACTATTTTCGGTACCATTCAAGTGTGGTATCCAAGATACAAAAGATCCTCAAGAAGATGCGGACGTCACGAAATAACGTCCACTTCTCAGAACTGCAGCTTGTGTGCGATTTCTACTTCGAACGCCAAGAGAGCGCCGGCCGGAAACGAAGAGGCACGTCACACATCGTTTACAAAACCCCATGGCAGGGCGACCCCCGAGTAAACATCCAGGAAGGGCGCGACGGAAAAGCCAAGCCTTTTCAAGTCCGCCAAGTCCTAGATGCCATCGACCGCCTCAATTAGGAGCACTTCATGAACCCCGCAGACAAGTACACCTACCAAACCGCCTGGTCCGAAGAAGACGGAGAATTCGTTGCCACCGTTCTAGAGTTCCCTTCCCTGTCATGGCTCGACGCCTCTGCAGCCACCGCAGAATCCGAGCTGCGCAGTGTCGTCGAGGAAGCGCTAGAAGATATGCACCGCAACAATGAGCAAGCCCCAGAGCCATTTGGCCAGCGCAGCTTTTCGGGGAAGTTCAACCTTCGCATCCCACAATCGCTACATCGAAACCTCACCATCGAAGCCGAGCGGGAGGGCGTATCCCTCAACACTCTCATCGTCCAGAAGTTAGCCTCAGCATAAAACTAGTGGGGCACGGCCCATGATTTAGGATTCAGACGGTAGGCGGACTAATATCATCGGCATGTCTTCATCAAATTCTGTTACTATTCCTACCGCTCTGTTGGAGTCCCCCTCCTTCCAGTTGGAGCGCCTCCGCCGCCGCACCCGCGATGGCGTCGAGGCCGCGCTGCAGACCCAGCAGACCACGCTGCGCGAGTATTGGGTGCTCACCTGCCTTGTCGCTGAGGCCGCGTCCTCCCAGTCCGCGCTGTCTGAAACCCTGGCCATCGACGCCTCCGACATGGTGCGCCTCCTCGACTCGCTGGAGTCCCGCAACTGGGTCAAGCGTGAGCGCGACGCCAAGGATCGCCGCCGCCAGATCATTGCCGCCACCAAGAAGGGCGTGAAAGCCCACAAGGAGCTCGCCGCGCTCGTCGCCGAGGCAGAGGACGCTGCCCTTGACGAGTCCACGAACAAGCAGCTCAAGCACCTGCGCAAGTTGGCAAAGGCCATCATCGCGGCAGACGCCCCCGGCGATGGCGAAGGTGGTGATGCCTAAATGGAGGAATCCGATACTAGCCAGGGCCGCCACGCCCTCAAGACCGAGGAACCCCGCGTTCCTGAGCAGTACCTCCTTGGTTCCGAGGCTGCGCCGTCCCGCACCTTGTGGGACATCGTGCGCACCTCCGCGGAGCTGTACCCGGACGCCGCAGCCCTCGATGACGGTGAGATCCTCACCTACGCTGAGCTGCTTGCCGACGTCTCCGCTTGGGCCTCCGAGCTCCACGCTAACGGCGTGCGCCGCGGGGACCGCATCGGTATTCGCATGACCTCCGGCAAGCGCGAGCTCTACCTGGCCATCCTGGCCACGCTCGCCGCCGGAGCCGCCTACGTGCCTGTTGACGCCGACGACCCGGACGAGCGCGCCGAGATGGTCTTCGGCGAGGCTGACATCGACGGTGTGTTCACCGACGAGGGCTTCCGCATGCTGCGCGAGCGCGGCGGAAACACGGGCACCGACACGGGCTCCGACGCTGACAACGTGGCCTTTGATGAGCCGCGTCCAGAGGACACCGCCTGGATCATCTTCACCTCAGGCTCGACGGGCAAGCCCAAGGGCGTGGCCGTGAGCCATCGCTCCGCAGCCGCCTTCGTTGATGCTGAGGCTGCCCTCTTCCTGGTCGATAGCCCGCAGGGCCCGCTCGGCCCGGATGACCGCGTGCTGGCAGGCCTATCGGTGGCCTTCGACGCCTCCTGCGAGGAAATGTGGCTGGCCTGGGGCCACGGCGCCTGCCTGGTCCCGGCGCCGCGTTCCCTCGTGCGCTCCGGCATGGACTTGGGTCCCTGGCTCATTCGCCGCGACATCACGGTGGTCTCCACCGTGCCGACCTTGGCCGGTCTCTGGCCCGCCGAGGCCCTCGACAACATCCGCCTCCTCATCGTCGGCGGCGAGGCCTGCTCCCAGGAGCTCACCGATCGCCTTGCCACCGACGAGCGCGAAATGTGGAACACCTACGGCCCCACCGAAGCCACCGTCGTGGCCTGCGCGCAGCGCATGATGCCGGGCCAACCGGTGTCGATTGGGCTGCCGCTGAAGGGGTGGGACCTGGTGGTCGTCGATAAGCACGGCGCCCCCGTCAACGTCGGTGAGGTGGGCGAACTCGTCATTGGTGGCGTGGGCCTGGCTGCTTACCTGGACCCCGTGAAGGACGCGGAGAAATACGCGCCGCTGGAGTCCATGGGCTGGGAGCGTGCCTACCGCACCGGTGACCACGTGCGGCTGGAAGAAGACGGCCTGTACTTTGTGGGCCGTGTCGATGACCAGGTCAAGATTGGTGGCCGCCGCATCGAGCTCGGTGAGGTTGAGGCCAACGTAGCCGCACTGCCAAACGTGTACAACTCCGCCGTGGCCGTGCAGAAGACACCCGGCGGCGAGTCCGTGCTCGTCGGCTACGTCTCACTGGATGACCCGGACCTGGGCTTCGACCACGAGGCAGCACATGAGCGCCTCGCGGACACCATGCCGGCAGCACTCGTTCCGCGCATCTGCGTCATGGATGAGCTGCCGATTCGCACCTCCGGCAAGGTGGACAAGAAGGCCCTGCCATGGCCGCTGCCGGGCGTGGGCGTGGAGGCCGCGGGCCTCAACCCAACCGAGCAGTGGCTAGCGGAACTGTGGGTGGACACCCTCGGTGTGTCCGTGGAGGATGTCAACGCTGACTTCTTCTCCCTCGGCGGCACCTCACTAGCCGCCGCGACGTTGGTGGGCCGCATCCGCGAGCGCTTCCCCACCGTGGCTGTGCGTGATCTCTATGACCACCCGCGTCTGGGCTCGCTCGCAGAGCAGCTCGCCGGCGCCGAGTCCGTTGACGACGCCGGCCCTGCCCGCGAGGTCAAGCCCGTGGGCGCCGGCACGCGCATTGCACAGACGCTGATCCAGATCCCGGTCATGACGCTTGTGGCGACGACGTGGCTGGCCTGGCTGCTGCTGGGCTCCAATGTGGCGAACTTGCTGGGCGTGGACTGGGCCATGACCACTCCGTGGTGGCTCGTGGCCGTGCTGCTCGTCATCTTCGTCACCCCGGTGGGGCGCATCCCCATCGGTGGTTTTGGCGCACGTCTGATTACCGCTGGGATTAAGCCCGGCGAATATCCCCGCGGCGGCTCCACGCACCTGCGCATTTGGGCCGCAGAACGCTGGGCGGATGCCTCCGGCTCGCGCTCTATTGCGGGCGCGACCTGGGTCAACAACTATGCCCGCGCACTTGGTGTCAAGTTTGGTCGCGGTGTGGACCTGCACTCCCTGCCACCGGTCACGGGCCTGCTTACCTTGGGCAAACATGCGGCCATCGAGCCGGAGGTGGACCTGACCGGTTACTGGCTCGACGGCGACATCCTGCGCGTCGGCGCCATTGAGGTCAAGGAAGGCGCTCGCGTTGGCGCGCGCTCGACCTTGCTGCCGGGCACCGTCGTGGGCAAGGACGCCCACGTCGAGGCTGGTTCCACCGTGACCGGCCGCAAGAAAATCAAGGACGGTCAGCGCTGGTCCGGTTCGCCCGCTCAGAAGGTGGGCCGCTCCAAGCACCGCTTCCCATCCCATGCTCCGAAGCGCCGCCCGTGGTGGGTCGCCATCTATGGTGCGACCTCCATCCTGCTGGCCCTGCAGCCCATCGTGGCGCTGGCGGTGGGCGCGGCCGTGGTCGTAGGCCTCATTGCTCTGACGGATGGCTCTGCCTTCATCGGCTCCCTGTTCTTCGCGCCAGTGGGCGCCTTGGCGGCATTCTTGACATTCATGGTGCAGACCTGGCTCGGTGTCCGCGTGCTCTCGCTTGGTCTCACGCCGGGCGTGGCACCGGTGCGCTCAGCCAAGGGCTGGCGTCTGTGGGCGGTGGAGCGCCTCATGGATGAGGCCCGCACCCAGCTCTTCCCGCTGTACGCCTCCCAGCTCACCCCGACCTGGCTGCGCTCACTGGGCGCCACCATTGGCAGAGACGTGGAGATTTCCACTGCCGTAATGGTGCCTAAGCTCACCGAAGTCAAGGACGGCGCGTTCTTGGCGGATGACACCATGATTGGTGGCTACGAGCTCGGCGGTGGCTGGATGCTGACCGGTGAGACCAAGGTGGGCAAGCGCTCCTTCGTGGGTAACTCCGGTATCACTGGCCCGGGCCGCAAGCTGTCGAAGAACTCGCTGGTGGCCGTGCTCTCCTCCACGCCGAAGAAGACCAAGTCTGGCGCAAACTGGTGGGGTTCCCCGCCAGAGCGTATGCGCCGCGTGGAGGCCCACGTCGACGGCGTGGAGGGCGAGTCCCTCACCTACAACCCGGGCTTCAAGGTCAAGGCTGCGCGTGGCGCGATTGAAACCATGCGTCTGCTGGCACCGATGACGTCAGCCATGCTGCTGGCTGGCACAATGGCTGCGCTCTACGCCCTGGCTAGCACCTTTGGTATCGCGCTCGCCTGGGCTCTCGGCGGACTCATCCTCATGGTGGCCGGTGCCATCGCGATGACGGTGACCGTGGCCGTGAAGTGGATCTGCGTCGGCACGCAGACCCCGGGTGACCACCCCCTCTGGTCGGCGTTTGTGTGGCTCAACGAGCTGCAGGACACCTTCGTTGAGGCCGTCGCTGCCCCGTGGTTCTTCACCCACACCTACGGTGCCGGTGAAATCAACCAGGGCCTGCGCGCACTCGGCGTCAAGATTGGCCACGGCGCGTGGATTGACTCCTACTGGTTCCCCGAGACGGATCTGTGCTCCGTCGGTGCTGGTGCCTCCGTAGGCCCGGGCACCGTGGTGCAGACCCACCTGTTCCAAGACCGCGTCATGAGCCTGGACACCGTGACTATCGACGCCGGCGCCACCCTCGCCGCGCACTCTGTCGCGCTGCCGGCCTCCGTCATCGGCTCCACCGCCACGGTGGGCCCGGGCTCCCTCGTCATGCGCGGCGACCAAGTCCCGCGCAATTCCGAGTGGCAAGGCAACCCGATTGAGCCATGGAAGAAGTAGGGACTAATTAACGGGCAAAGTCAACGACATCAATAATCTCGTTGGCTTTGAAATCCCAGGCCTCCACGCGGACGCGGTCAGAGAACACCTTGACCCGCAGTCCGCTGGAGGCCTCTTCCTTTTCCTTGACAACCTTTTCGTCATGATCGCCATCCGGCAGGTACTCATTGAGAATTGCGCCAGTGTTTACCACGGGGAATCCGGTGCGCCCGGCCTCGCCAGTGCCGTCGTAACGGCGCACACCCCACCAGTTATTCTGCCGAAGGGAAGAATGACTGTGGCTGCTAAACCACACAATGTTGGTGTACTTATTCACTACATTGGACAGGGCTTCAAGGTCCTCAAAGTCGTTCTGATACCAGGCCGAATGGGACATGGACACGGTCTGCGGCAGCAGAGGGTGGCTAAATACCAACGCCGGAGTTCCCTTTTCATCCCAATAGTTCAAACGCTCATCGAGCCAGTCCAATTGTTCCTTGCTCAGTCTCTGGAACGGTTCCTTTCCGCCACGGTCAATGTCGGAATAGTATTCCGTATTGACAGAGATGAGCGGCACACCGTCGACCACAATCTCATTCCATGGTTTGTCCTGGCCTGCGTAGGTGAGGAAGCGCTTCAGATAAGTCTCTGAGCCTTCAGGACCGTACATCTCGTGGTTGCCGATAGTCCACAGCTGCGTTCCCGCAGCATGAGGTGCGTCCTTCTGTGCCTGCAAGAACGTGTCCCACTGCCCTTGGGAACCATCATCCACAATGTCACCATTGAGGACCAACGCACCGGCTGTGTCGTCCATTGCGTTGAGCAGCCCAATTGCTTCTTTATAGTCTTCGGGGTCGCCTTGGACATCGGATAATACATCGACAATGGCCTGTGGCTTGCCAGTAACCTCTGGCAGACGTTTGACAACGCCTACATTATCGACAGCCCACCACCAGTCATCGTTGCCGTTGGCGTAAGTGAACGTGACTTGCATGGACTGCGCGCCTACGGGAACCTCAATAGGCAGCGACTCATGTTTGGAGAAGACATCGCGATCAAACGTGGCAAGAGTCTGCGCTGCGGCCCCGTCAAAGGAGACCTGCACCATAGCGTTTTGGCCTTCTTTTCCTTGGCGGTAATGATGATCAAACTCGAGGTTGATGTCACCTTGGCCCGCCACAGGAATGCTCGGGGACGTCAACTGTGCGGTCATGGCATCGGTGTCATTGAGGCGCTGCTGCTTGCTGTCAATAATGACTAGATTGTCGTGGGCTTGAGTAAACCAATGACGCATGTCCGTCTGAGCAGCCCACGTCCAGTCTCGGATCGTTGACGCAGTCCAGCCCTTCCACCGAGCTTCACCAGAGTTTACGCCGTCGACGGAGGAGGACCACCCCTCCGGCATACGGTGCGTAAAGCGGGCGGGATTCTCCAACTCATCAAAGCTCTCGTGCCAGATGACTCGGTTGCCCGTCGGCGTCAGTGGAGTCTCAGCTTCCTCCACGTCCCCCGGAGCGACATCTTCCGGCTTCTTGGAATTACTAGAGGAATTCCAGTTAAAGAGTGAGGACGAGAAGCTAGACGAAGAGGACAGCGTGCTAAAGGATGACTGGGCAGACGCTACCGGCGATATGGTACACAGACCCACGACGGCGAGCGCAGCAGGTGCAAGAAGGTGATATTTCATAATGAAATGGATATCCTGCCTGAGCAACGGCAGGGTAACACTGACATGAACTTTTTGGGCCTTTTCTTACACCCACTCATTTCTCTGCCGAGAACTGCACAGAGGCGGCAGGGATTCCCTGCCGCCTCCTTTTTTCTGCCTGAATTGCTGAAAAGGCGCACTAGGCGTGGTGATTAATCACCAATCTGCTCACGACCGCGCTTCACAATCTTCTCATCGACCTGGCCTACGAGCTCGTGGTCTTTGTTCGTGTACTCGAACTTGGACAGTACGTAGCGCATGGCGTTGATGCGGGCACGCTTCTTGTCATTCGACTTGATGGTGATCCACGGGGACTCATCGGTATCCGTGTAGCGGAACTGCTCTTCCTTCGCGCGGGTGTAGTCATCCCACTTATCCAGGGAGGCCAAGTCCATCGGGGACAGCTTCCACTGGCGGACTGGGTCGATCTGGCGGATAGCGAAGCGGGTGCGCTGCTCCTTGCGGGTCACGGAGAACCACAGCTTAGTCAGGGAGATGCCTGAGCCCAAGAGCATGTTCTCCAGCATCGGAACCTCACGGAGGAACTCTGCATGCTGGGACTCGGTGCAGAAGCCCATGACGCGCTCAACACCGGAGCGGTTGTACCAGGAGCGGTCGAAGAAGACGATCTCGCCGCCGGACGGGAAGTGCTCGATGTAGCGCTGGAAGTACCAGGAGGTGGACTCACGCGGAGAGGGCTTTTCCAGCGCCACGGTGCGGGCACCACGCGGGTTGAGGTGCTCGTTGAAGCGCTTAATGGTGCCGCCCTTGCCGGCAGCGTCACGACCCTCGAAGATGATGATGTGGCGCTGGCCGGTTTCTTTGGTCCAGTTCTGCCACTTCAGCAGCTCAATCTGCAGAGCGCGCTTAATGCTTTCGTACTCGTCGCGCGTCATGCGTTCTTCATATGGGTAGTTCTCGCGCCAGGTCTCGACTGGCGAGCCATCCGGCATGATCAGCGCAGGGTCATCTTCATCGGAGTCGTCGACGACGTAGCCGTCGGTCTGTGCAAGGTCGATCTCGGGGAGTTCGTCGTCTTTAATGTCAGCCATGTCAGTAATTCTATCTATGAACCAGACATCTGGCTGAGTAAACCTTGCCCCAGCGGCCCCATTTACCCCCACTCTCGAAACAACGGCGGCATCACCACACGTAACCCGCCACAACTACTGCGCTTCTTCCACATGGTGGCCCGAAGATCCATGGACTCTAATGACCGGTCCGTACCTGCCACTAACGCCGCGGTACGTTTTCGCAAACAAGTCCCGAAATTCTGGTGTTTACGCTGCCATATTTGCGAAAACGTACCGTATAGCCAACTAGAGCCCGCATCCCTCAGAGAAAACATGAAAACCCCGCTCGCCTTAACAGGCAGCGGGGTTTAACGCTTAGTTCTGCGTGAACAGCGTGCTGCTTAGAGCAGGCCGATCAGCTTGGAAGCGCCCTTGGCAGCGTCACCCAGGTTGTACAGAACGGACAGGATGGTGCCGAGGATGCCGGTGGAAGAAAGGGTACCCATTGTAAATCTCCTTGGAAGTAAAAGTGTGTGTTCTCAATGCGCCCGAAGGCACATCAGGCTTACTTGGAGGACAGAGCCTCGAGCTTGGAGGTGTCCGGGGCAAACTCGTAAGAGTCACCCTGCTGAACAGCACCAGTAATGGTGTCGAATGCGCCAGCGAAGCCGCCGAAGAGCTTCTTGATGCCCTCAGCAAAGTCAGCGAAGTTGCCGAGCTGGTCGCCGATGAAAGAAAGATCCATTATGGTCTCCTTTTGTGAAGTCCGGGTAGAAAGTGCCCGGAGGGGGTTTGCGGTTTGCAGACACCCTCAGCGGGCGTCACAAGAAACTATTTTGGCACAGCTCCCCCACATTGCAAGTGGATGGCGGTGTTAATTTTTCGGCCAAACTAGACTCCCACACCAGCATTCAGAAGATGTTATCAATTAACCTAATGTTCACCTTACCTGCAAAAACCCCACTAACTGGGCAAATGCGGAACAGTGGACACACAGATCCAGAATGTGGCCCGAAATACGTAACACCATCCCGTAACCTTCCGATTGAAAGGTGCGCGCAGAACCTGAAAAATCTGAAAAATTTTCCAGCGCACTCCGGAAAAATACCCCCATATAGGGTGGAGAAAAGACACGAAAGTGTCTCAACACAGAGAAAGCTCCCCACGGAAAACCGTGAGGAGCATTCTCTTTGATATAGCCATCTGGGACACAGCGCCCAGGCATTGGGATTAGAAGCCCATACCGCCCATAGCGTCAGCATCCGGCATACCAGCGCCAGCAGCACCGGCCGGCTCAGGCTTGTCAGCAACGACTGCCTCAGTGGTGAGGAACAGTGCAGCGATGGACGCAGCGTTCTGCAGGGCGGAGCGGGTGACCTTGACCGGGTCGTTGATACCCGCGGCCATGAGGTCGACGTACTCGCCGGTAGCGGCGTTGAGACCCTGGCCAGCCGGCAGGGAAGAAACCTTGTCAGCCACAACGCCCGGCTCCAAGCCAGCGTTCTGAGCAATCTGCTTCAGCGGTGCAGACAGCGCCTCGCGGACAATCTTGACGCCGGTAGCCTCGTCACCAGTGAGGTCGGAGAGGGAATCCAGGACGTCGGCAGCCTGCAACAGGGCCACGCCACCACCGGCGACGATGCCCTCCTCCACGGCAGCCTTAGCGTTGCGCACAGCGTCCTCGATGCGGTGCTTGCGCTCCTTGAGCTCGACCTCAGTAGCAGCACCAACCTTGAGGACTGCGACGCCGCCGGCCAGCTTGGCCAGGCGCTCCTGCAGCTTCTCGCGGTCGTAGTCGGAGTCGGAGTTCTCAATCTCGGCACGGATCTGCTTGATGCGGCCGTCGATCTGATCTTGGGAACCGGCACCCTGGACGATGGTGGTCTCATCCTTGGTCACAACGACCTTGCGGGCCTGGCCCAGGTACTCGATCTCGGCGGTCTCGAGGGAGAGGCCGACCTCCTCGGAGATGACCTGGCCGCCGGTGAGGATGGCCATGTCCTGCAGAGTGGCCTTGCGGCGGTCACCGAAGCCCGGTGCCTTGACGGCCACGGACTTAAAGGTGCCGCGGATCTTGTTGACCACGAGAGTGGACAGGGCCTCGCCCTCGACATCCTCGGCGATAATGAGCAGCGGCTTGCCGGTTTGCATGACCTTCTCCAGCAGCGGGACGAGGTCCTTGATGTTGGAGATCTTGGAGGAGACGAGCAGGATGTACGGATCCTCCAGGACAGCCTCCTGGCGCTCCATGTCGGTGGCGAAGTAGCCGGAGATGTAGCCCTTGTCGAAGCGCATGCCCTCAGTAACCTCGAGGTCCACGCCGAAGGTGTTGGACTCCTCCACGGTGATGACGGAGTCCTTGTTCACGGAGCCGTTGCCCACGGTGTACATCGCCTCAGCGATCTTCTCACCGATAGCCGGGTCCGCGGCGGAGATGCCAGCGGTGGTGGCGATCTGCTCCTGGGTTTCTACTTCCTTGGCGGAAGCCAGCAGGGAGTCCACAACCTTCTTGGTAGCGGTCTCGATGCCGCGCTTGATGCCCATCGGGTTGGAGCCGGCGGCGACGTTGCGCAGGCCTTCGCGAACCAGTGCCTGTGCCAGGACGGTAGCGGTGGTGGTGCCGTCACCCGCGACGTCATCGGTCTTCTTGGCAACTTCCTTGACCAGCTCAGCGCCGATCTTCTCGTACGGGTCCTCGAGCTCGATCTCGCGCGCGATGGAGACACCGTCGTTAGTAATGGTCGGGGCGCCCCAGGACTTCTCCAGGACGACGTTGCGGCCCTTGGGGCCGAGGGTGACCTTGACGGCGTCGGCCAGCGTGTTCAGACCACGCTCGAGGCCGCGACGTGCCTCTTCATCGAAGGCAATGATCTTTGCCATGTGTTTGTGCTCCTTAAGCTTTGTTGAGGACGACACTCACGTCGGATCTATGACGGACGCCCGCGACGGCACGGCTGGCGAGTGTTCTCCAGCCCCAACCACATAGATGACTCTGATTTATTTCTGGCACTTGCCACGTGGAAGTGCTAGCGACCATTCTGGCACTCTCCCCCACCGACTGCAAGGTTCAACACGAACGCTATAAGCGAACGGGCGGTGCTTGCGCACCGCCCGCGACTACCTCCGCCGAACAACCGGCATGGGTATGTGAGTAGGTATGTGAGTTAAGGGAATAGAAGAGGTTGCCTTACTTCTCCGCAACTGCCTTCTTCGAGGTCCACTTGTAGGACACCGTGATAGCGGCGATGAAGAGCACGACGCCGATCACCTTGGCAGAGGTTCCGCCCTCAAAGATTTCCAGCGGGGACTCGCCGCCAGAGGCCGCGATGATGGCCGCGTTGACCACGCCAAAGAGGGACTCACCCACGATGAGGCCGGTGGCCAGCAGCGTGCCCATGCGCTTGACAAAGTGCGGGTTGGACTGGCGGGCCGACCAGCGGTTGTACACGTAGCCCAGGATGGCACCAATAGGCACCACGATGGTGATGGCGGCCGGCAGGTACATGCCCATGCCCACGGCCAGCGGGGACAGGGAGTACTTGTCCGTGAACTTGCGCAGGCACTCATCGATCACGATGATGACGGCGCCAATCGCCGCGCCTAGGCCGATGAGGTCCCACGGCAGAGAGCTATCGAAGATGCCGGAGGCCACCGAGGACATGAGCGCTGCCTGCGGGGCGGCCAGGGCATCCTCGCCGGCGCCCTCCATGCCCTGGAAGCCGAAGCCGGTGAGCATGACCTGCAGGATCGGCGGGATAACCAGGGAACCGAAGATGACGCCAATGATGAGCGCGACCTGCTGCTTCCAGGGCGTAGCCCCGACCAGCTGGCCGGTCTTGAGGTCCTGGAGGTTGTCGTTAGAGATGGTGGCGATGCCGAAAACAATCGCCGCGGTAAACAGCGTGTAGGCCACGAGGGACAGCGGCTCGGCGTCGGTGCCGCGAGTCACCAGCGCGATGATGAGCGCGGCGACGATGACGGCGATAATGCCAATGGAGGAAATCGGCGAGTTCGACGCACCGATAAGGCCCGCCATGTAGCCGCACACCGAGGCGATGACGAGCCCCACCAGCAGCGTAAAGAGTACAGACACGGTAATGAGCACCGCCATGTGCTCGTGAATATCGGTGCCGCGCACGAAGTTCCACAGCAGCAGGCCGATGGGGATCATGAGGGCAACGATGGTGCCAATGACGTAGGGCGCCGGAATGTCGCGCTCCTCCACGTCCACCTGCTGGCCGCTCTTGCGGTGGCGGGAGGAGGCGAAGGACTCCGCCATGCCCTTCGCAATCGGACCGGCAATCTTGATGAGCGTCCACACGGCCGCGATGGCCATGGTGCCCACGCCGATGAAGCGGATGCGGCCGGAGAACACGCTATCCACGGTGTCCATGAGGGTGGCCGGATCTCCCAGAGCCTCACCGCCGGTGAGGATGGGCAGCAGAATCAGGTAGGAGATGACCACGCCGACGAGCATGGCGATACCCACCGCCAAGCCCACCAGGTGGCCCACGCCAATGAGCGCCAGGGACAGCGAGGAGCCCAGGGTGGTGGCACCGGAGCCGAGCTTGAAGTACGCCGCGACTTCCGACGCCGCCGCCTTCATCGCTCCCAGCAGCGCCATCACTGCAGACAGGATGCCGCCGAAGACGATGACGTGCAGGCCCTTGGCGTTTTCCTCGTGAGCAACATCGCCCTCCACACCGGAGCTATCGCCCACCTTGAGGACCTCGGCCGCGGCCACGCCCTCCGGGTACGGCAGGTCGGAGCCAGTCACCAGGGCGCGGCGCAGCGGGATGGAGTACATCACGCCCAGCACACCGCCGATGGCGCACACCGCCGCGGTATCGACGAAGGAGAATCCCTGCCAGTAGCCCACCATCACCAGGCCCGGAAGCACGAAGATAATGGCGGACAGGGTGCCGGCGGCCGACGCGATGGTCTGCACAATGTTGTTTTCCTTGACATTGTGACCGGCAAAGCGGCGCAGCACGGCCATGGAGATCACCGCGGCCGGGATGGAGGTGGCAAACGTCAGGCCCACCTTGAGGCCCAGATAGACGTTGGCCGCGGTAAAAATCAGCGTGATGAGTCCACCGATGATGATGCCGCGCAGCGTGAGCTCGCGGAGCGTGGACTGGGAACCTTCGGCGGTGGTAGTCGCCATGTCAGGTCCTTTCTAATGCAATATGGAGTGAACCTTAGAAAGTCTAGTATGCCGCGGCCGCTACACCTAGCCAGTAGGCCCGGCGCCCAGCCCGCACAGGGTACGTTGGAAGCCATGAGCAACATTTCTGAATTCATCGCTTCCGACCGCGAGAACATCTTTAGCCAGCTCAAGGAGCTGGTGTCCTTCAACTCCGTGCACAACGAGCCGGGCTTGGAAGACCAGACTGCCAAAGCCGCTGAGTGGGTCAGCAACGCCCTGTCTACTGCGGGCCTTGAGCCGCAGTCCATCACTACTGCCGACGGCTCCACCGCCATCCTGGCCACCCGCCCGGGCAAGGAGGGCGCGAAGACGGTGCTGCTCTACTCGCACTACGACGTTGTCCCCGCCGGCAACCCGGAGGCGTGGGAGTCGGATCCGTTTACCCTCACCGAGCGCAATGGCCGTTGGTACGGCCGCGGCGCCGCTGACTGCAAGGGCAACGTGGCCATGCACCTGGCCGCCCTGCGCGCCCTAGATGCGAATGGCGGCACCGACCTCAACCTCACCGTCCTCATCGAAGGCTCCGAGGAGCGCGGCGGCGAGGGCCTGTCCGCACTCATTGAGGAGCGCCCGGAGCTGTTCGCTGCCGACGCCATCCTGATCGCCGATGCCGGCAACGCCAAGGCGGGCGTGCCGACGTTGACCACCTCCCTGCGCGGTGGCTCCCAGATCAACGTCAAGGTCTCCACTCTCAACTCGGCAGTGCACTCCGGCCAGTTCGGCGGCGCGGCTCCCGACGCCGTCAAGGCTCTCATGCGCGCGCTGGACTCCCTGACGGATGAGTACGGCCGGACGACTATCGACGGCGTCGATTGTGACGGCACCTGGCCCCTCGCCGCCGGCCAGGACACCGCCTACACCGAGGAGGACTTCCGCGCCGACGCGCAGATGCTCGACGGCACCGAGGTCATGGGCGCCCACGACCCTGCAGGCGCCACCGCCATCGCGGACCTCATCTGGGCCCGCCCGGCCATCACCGTGACTGGCTTTACCTCTACCCCGGTGGCAGAAGCCGTCAACGCGGTGCCGGCAACCGCGGAGGCCAACCTGAACCTGCGCACCCCGGCCACCATGGACCCGCAGACCACCGCCGAAGCCGTAGCAGAGCACCTCAAGAAGCACGTCCCGTTCGGCGCGCACATCGAGGTCACCATCCTGGAAGCCAACCTGGGCTTCGAGACGGACCCGGAGAAGCCCGCCGTAGCGTTGCTGGGCCAGTGCCTGGGTGAGGCCTACGGTTCCGAGGCCATCACGCAGGGCATGGGCGGTTCCATCCCGCTGACCGTGGAGTTGCAGGGCAAGCACCCCAACGCTGAGATTGCTCTGTTTGGTGTGGAGGAGCCGCAGGCTACGATCCACTCCGCCAACGAGTCCGTGGACCCGACTGAGATTGAGAACATTGCGATCGCTGAGGCTCTCTTCCTCCAGCGTTTCGCTTAAGCGGCACTATCCCGCCCGACAGAGCCATCCGCCGGGCGCGGGCTCGCTTTTCTTCTGGATGCGTTGGTGGCGACGTGGCGGAACGCCAGCAGGAGACACAGATATAACTGTATGAAACGAAAATGTGAAAATTGGGATTTCAGACTGTATCGTAAGCATTAGTGAACGCCCGCCGCTGCGGTGGGTTTTGCCCAGTCCCCGACAAGGAAAGGACGCCACGCGACCTCGTGCTCACTCTCTTCAGCGCCTTGGTACTTACTACCATCGCCGCTCCATTCCTCCTTTTCTATCTCGGCCGCCGCGCCTTCGGCCTCCTTGCCGTCGTGCCCGCGGTGGGCTTCTTTTGGGTGCTCCAACAGCTCACCACCGGAACGCTGCGCGACGGCAACCAGCTGGCATACGACCTCAACTGGATGCCCGCCGCGCACCTAACGATTAACCTGCGCATGGACGCGCTTTCCGCGCTGTTCAGCCTCATCATTTTGGGCGTGGGCGCGCTGGTCTTGCTGTATTGCTGGGGCTATTTCGACCACTCCCGGCGCCGCCTAGCCCTCTTCGGCAGCCAGATGGTGGGCTTTGCCACGGCCATGTACGGCCTGGTCATTTCCGATAATTTCCTGCTGCTCTACGTCTTCTGGGAAATCACCTCCTTGCTCTCCTTCCTCCTCGTGAGCTATTACGGCGAGCGCGCCTCATCCCGGCGCTCAGCGCAGCAGGCACTCATGGTCACCGTCCTCGGCGGCCTGGCCATGCTCGTGGGCATTACCCTCCTCGGCCGCCAGACCGGCGCGTGGTCCTTCAGCGATATCGCCGCCACCGAGGACCTGGCCAACACGCCTTTCCTCACCGTGGCCATCGTGCTGATTCTCTGCGGTGCGCTCTCCAAATCCGCCATCGCCCCCGCCCACTTTTGGCTGCCCGGCGCCATGGCCGCGCCGACCCCGGTCTCTGCTTACCTGCACTCCGCGGCGATGGTGAAGGCCGGCATCTACCTCGTCGCTCGCCTAGCGCCTTCGGTACATGACATCCCCACCTGGCACCTCGTGGTCATCCCCTTGGGTGCTTTCACCATGTTGCTCGGTGGCTGGATGGCGCTCAAGCAGCGCGACCTGAAGCTGGTTCTGGCCTACGGTACCGTCTCGCAGCTGGGTTTTATCACCGCCATCATCGCCATCGGCTCCCGCGAGGCCATGCAAGCAGGACTGGCGCTGACCTTCGCGCACTCCCTCTTCAAAGCAGCGCTCTTCATGATCGTCGGCGCCATCGACCACTCGGCGGGCACGAGGGACATCGACAAGCTGGCAGGCCTGGGCAAGAAGAAACCCGCGCTGTGCATCCTGGCCATCCTCCCCGCGATGTCTATGGCCGGTATCCCGCCGCTGCTGGGCTTCGTGTCCAAGGAGGCCACGCTCGAGGCGATCATGCACGAGGAGCTCTTGGTCGGCATGCCGCGCAACATGCTGCTCGTGACGGTCGTCGTCGGCTCCGCGCTGACCATGGCCTATGCGCTGCGCTTCCTCTGGGGCGCGTTCTCCTCGAAGGGGCAGGAGGAGCCCTCTGAAGCGGTAGCGAATATGCACCACATCGGCCCCTTCCTGTGGATCCCGCCGACGGTGCTGACTCTGCTGACCATCTTCTTTGGTCTGCTGCCGCTGCCTTTGTCCCACGGCATCACGCAGCACCTGGACAACACCTTTGGCGCGAAGCACGCGTCCGAACTAGCGCTATGGCATGGCTTCACCATCCCGTTGCTGCTCTCCGTGGTCATCATCGTCGCCGGTTCTCTCCTGCACTGGCAGCGCCAAGCCCTCACGAAGGCCCAGTTCACCTACCCGGCCTTGGGCTCGGCCGATGACTCCTACGACGCCGTCATCAACGCCCTGCGCCAACTCTCCCTGCGCATCACCGCTTCCACGCAGCGCGGTTCGCTGCAGTTCAACCTCACGGTCATCTTTGCCACCCTCATGGTGCTGCCCATCGTCATGCTCATCCGCGGCGACCTCACCAACGTGCACATGATCGTGGCCGAGAACCCCTGGCAGGCCATCGCAGCGGTGGTCATCATCATCGCCGCCATCGCCGCCACGGTGCTGGATAACCGCCTCTCCGGCGTCATCCTGGTGGGCGCGACGGGCTACGCCTTGTCCTTCATCTTTGCGCTTCACGGCGCGCCGGACTTGACGCTGACGCAGCTCCTCGTGGAGACCATCATTATGGTGCTCTTCATGCTCGTGCTGCGCCGCATGCCGGCGAATACCGAGTGGAAGCAGGACCCCAAATCAGGCCGCCTGCGCGCGTGGCTGGCGGTGGGCGTGGGCCTGGCCGTCACCGTGGTCGGCATGTTCGCCATCAACGCCCGGCGCGAGGAACCCATCTCGCAGTACATGCCGGAATTGGCCAAGGAGATCGGCCACGGCGCCAACACGGTCAACGTCTTGCTCGTGGACCTGCGCGCGTGGGATACCTTCGGCGAAATCACGGTGCTCATCATCGCGGCGACGGGTATCGCCTCGCTGATCTACCGCACGCAGAGTTTCACCCGCTCCTCCCGCCGCCCGACCTTGCAGGTCACCGGCCGCCGCTGGCTGGCCGCGGGCGTGGAATCGGAGAAGGCGCTCAACCGCTCGCTCATGGTGGACGTGAGCACCCACATCCTCTTCCCCTCGATGATGGTGCTCTCCCTGTACTTCTTCTTCGGCGGCCACAACGCCCCCGGCGGCGGTTTTGCCGGCGGCCTCGTGGCGGCCTTGGCGCTGATTCTGCGCTACCTGGCCGGCGGGCGCGCGGAGCTCGATGAGGCGCTGCCTCTCGACGGCGGCCGCACCATGGCGGTCGGCTTGCTGCTCTCCCTCAGCGCAGTCATCACCCCGATGCTCTTGGGCTACCCGCCGCTGACCACCGGGTACACAAAGGTCGGGGTGCCACTCATCGGTGATGTATCCCTGCCTTCGGCGCTGATTTTCGACGCCGGCGTCTACCTCATCGTCGTCGGCCTCACGCTCTACGTCCTGTCCTCCTTGGGCGCCAAGCTCGATGAGGAAGAAGAGATGCGTAAGCAACGCGCCCGCGACCGCTCCTTGGCACGCCGCACGAAAGAAAAAGAGAAAGAAAAAACTGCCACCGCAGAGAAAGGACACGCCTAATGGATGCCAACCTCATGCTCCTGCTCGCTGCGGGCGTGCTCTGCGGCGCCGGGGTGTACTTATTGCTGGACCGCGCGATGACCAAGATGCTGCTCGGCATCTTGTTGCTGGGCAATGGCGCGAACCTCTTCGTGCTCATGGCCGGCGGCAAGGCGGGCTCGCCGCCTATCGACGGCCGGACCTCCCTGCCCTATGGCGAAGAAATCGCCGATCCGCTGGCCCAGGCGATGATCCTCACCGCGATCGTCATTTCAATGGCGCTGACCGGCTTCATCCTCACCTTGGCCTACCGCCAATACCGCTACCGCACCGCGGACGTGATTGAGGATGACACCGAGGACACCGCCATCGCGGCGATTGCCTCGCGCCCGGGCAATGCCTCGGCCGCCCCCGACCACGACGCCTCCAATGATCCGACCACCGGCCGCACCACGAAGGAAGGCGATATGTTTGGCCCCGAGTTCTTCGAGGCTCCCGTGAAGGAGGCCACCGATGAGTGAAACTATCTCACCCCTGGTGGACCTGCTGCTGCCCTACGTCAGCTTCCTGATCCCCCTTCCGATCATCATCCCCGCACTGGCGGCCGCGTTGGCGATGCTCTTTGCGCGCAATGCTCATGCGCAGCGCCGTATCGCCTTCTTCTCCCTCCTCACGCTGGCCGCGGTCAACGCCGCACTGATCTTCATCGCGGATACCACCGGCATCCAGACCCTCCAGGTGGGCGGCTGGGACGCCCCGGTGGGCATCACGCTCGTGGCGGACCGTTTGTCCACGGTCATGCTCTTTACCTCCTCCGTCGTCCTGTTCTCCGTCATGTGGTACGCCATCTCACAGGGCGTGCGCGATGGCATCAAGGACGAACCGGTGGCGGTATTCCTGCCTAATTACATGTTGCTGACCATGGGCGTGAACGTGTCCTTCCTGGCTGGTGACTTGTTCAACCTCTACGTAGGCTTCGAGATCTTCCTCGTGTCTTCCTACGTGCTGCTGACCCTCGGCGCATCGCCTGCGCGCGTGCGGGCGGGCGTGGGCTACGTCATGGTCTCCATGGCTTCCTCGCTCATCTTCGTGCTGGCCTTGGCCTATGTGTACGCCGCAGTGGGCACGATGAACATGGCCCAGATCGGCATCCGGATGGAGGACATCCCAGCCGGTACCCGCACCGCGGTCTTCTCCGTGTTGCTCATCGCCTTCGGCATCAAGGCAGCCATCTTCCCACTCGATGCCTGGTTGCCGGACTCCTACCCCACCGCGCCCTCGCTCGTCACCGCGGTCTTCGCGGGCCTGCTCACCAAGGTCGGCGTCTACGCCATCATCCGCGCGCGTACCTCCATCTTCACCGGCGGCGGGCTCGACGGCCTGCTCATGTGGGTCGCGCTGGCCACGATGCTCGTGGGTATCTTGGGCGCCATCGCGCAATCGGATATCAAGCGCTTGCTGTCCTTCACCTTGGTCAGCCACATCGGCTACATGGTCTTCGGCGTTGCCCTCGGTACCGCGCAGGGCTTGTCGGGCGCCATCTTCTACGCCGTCCACCACATTCTGGTGCAGACCGCACTCTTTCTGGTGGTAGGCCTCATCGAGCGCCAAGCCGGCACATCCTCGCTGCGGCGCTTGGGCTCGCTGATTTATTCCGCGCCACTCATCGCCATTTTGTACTTCATCCCGGCCATGAACCTGGGCGGCATCCCGCCCTTCTCCGGCTTCCTGGGCAAGATCATGTTGATTCAGGCCGGCGCGAACGAGGGTTCCTGGATGTCGTGGGTCCTCATCGGCGGCGCTGTCCTCACTTCGCTGCTGACCCTCTACGTCATGATCCTCGTGTGGGCCAAGGGCTTCCTGCGTGATCGCAGGGATGCCCCCGAAGGCAACCTCGCCATGGCGCGGCCCTCCCCGCTCGGGGAGGTCACCGAGTACGTCGAATTCGAGGAGCGCGCCGATGTCGGCCGCGTACCCTTCGGCATGCTGGCCTCCACGTCCCTGCTCGTCATCGCCTCGGTCTCGATGACCTTCCTCGCCGGCCCCATCTCCGGGGTCACCACCCGCGCGGCGACGTCCGCGCAAGATGAGTCCATCTACCGCTACGCGGTATTGGGGGATTCCGCCGAGGACCCAACGCGGCACTTGGACCCCGCCGAACGCTACGAGGAGGGCGCCGATTCGCGGAAGAACCGCAGCGAACCCCTCCCGGATCCGGAGCCGGTGGCGCCGACAACGAGGACGTCGCCAAGCGCCACGCCCGCATTGCCCACCTCCGTGGATAAGGAAGAAGAGGAGGTTTCGCGATGAGATTCTCCGGAATTAAGCACCGCTTCCGCCCGTGGTTCATGGTGTGGATCATCGTCATGTGGTGCATGCTCATGGGTGAAGTCACCGTGGCGAACCTGGTGGGCGGGCTGATAGCCAGCCTGTTTATCGTCTTCGCGCTGCCGCTACCGGCGATGCCCGTGGCGGGGATTTCGGTGAGCTGGGGAAAGCTTTTCATCTTCATGGTGCAGTGGTTTGTGGAGCTGATGGAAGCTTCCGTCAAGGTGGGCTGGCTGGCGGTGCGCCCACAGGAGGTGCCCAAGACGGCGATTGTCAGGCTCCCGATGCGCTTGGAGAATGAGTTCGTTCTGGCGCTGGCGGTCAGCCTGTACAACCTGCAGCCGGGCGGTACCGTATCCGATATCGATATTGCGAACCGCATACTCACCATCCACCTGCTCAACGCCGACTCCGAAGGAGACCTCGAGCGCGAAATCGCCGCCGTGCGCAAGCTGGAGGCAGACATGATTGCCATCTTCGAAAGGAGCCACCTCTAATGGATACGGGACTCTATAACATCCTGCTCACCGTGGCTGCTGGCTTCCTCGTGGTGGCCTTCCTCATCACGACGTGGCGCATCGTGGTCGGGCCAAACTCGCTCGACCGGCTCGTGGCCATGGACGGTTTCGTGGCCATGTTCCAATGCGCCATGGCCACCTACATCTGCTGGAGCCTGGACACCACGGTATCCAACGCGATGCTCGTCGTGGCGCTGTTGGGTTTCATCTCCACGGTATCCGTGACACGTTTCAGGAAGAGGGATTCATGAGTTACGCACTGATTGCCGATGTCCTCTCGATCATCCTCATCCTCGCCGGCTCGATTCTCACGTTGGCGGCAGCGATCGGCGTCGCGAGGTTCAGCGACACCATGGCGCGCGTACATGCCATCTCGAAACCGCAGACGACCGGGCTCATCTTCACCATCCTGGGCGCGCTCATCAAGGTGACGGGCTCGGAGGACTTCAGCGTGGCTGAGCGCGGCGACTTGGGTATTCTCATCCTGCTCGTGCTCTTTGCCATGATCACCAGCCCGGTGACGGCCCAGCGGACCTCGCGTATCGCTCGCCGAGAAGGCCTCTACGGCCCCGCGGAGTCCATGTCGCGCAACGAACACCCGGCTACGCGCTCCATGCGCCGCAAGTAGTTAACGGTGGTTCGTTCCCCTTCGATGAAAGGCCCCTACTATATTCTCCTAGGGACACCTTTCATCGGCCGAGGAGAATTCACGTGAAGAAGCTGCAGGGCATCCCCACACTGTGTACTGTCCTGGCACTGGGCATCGCGGTGATGGTCTACCGCATCATCCAGTTCGACGGCCACAAAGCGTTCACCTACATCCTCCCCTTTGACCTGGCCATTTACCGCATGGCGGGCGCAGACCTCAACGCGGGCGGGCTGCTGTACGACGCCCCCTATATCTACGAATTCCCCTTCACCTACCCACCCTTCGCCGGCATCCTCTTCCAGGTTCTACCCTTCTTCAGCGAGGGCGCGTTGACCATCCTCTGGCCAGCACTCATGTTCCTGGCAGTGCTGGCGATTGTGGTGATGATTTTCCGCGAGCGCGGCATCAAGCTCAGCCCTGCAGCCATTGTCGTTGCGGTTCTGCTGACGGCACTGACGCCGGCGAACGAGTCGATGCACGGTTCGCTGTACTACGGACAGATCAATGTCTTCCTCATGCTCCTCGTGGCCCTTGACTTCCTGCCGATGAAGCGCCGCCTCCCCGGCGTGGGTATCGGCTTGGCGGCGGGCATCAAGCTCACTCCGGCCTACATGGGCTTGGCGCTGCTCTTTGAAAAGCGCTGGTGGGCTGCGGTCGGCTCCATCGTCACCTTCCTGGTGACGGTGGTGCTGGGCTTCATCTTCGTTCCGGATGCTCTGGACTTCTGGACCGATGCCATGTTCAACTCCTCCCGCGTGGGCGAGCATGCCAACCCCGGTGCGAAGTCGCTGCGCTCGCTGATGTTCCGCGTTCTGGGCATCGACGGTGGTATGTGGTGGCTCCTGGCCGTCCTTGCCGTTTTCGTGCTCACCTGCCTGGCGCTGCGCACGGCCTACAAGCGGGGCAACCGTACCGCAGCCTTCGCTCTGACAGGCCTGAGCACCTGCTTGGTGTCCCCGTTTTCTTGGTACCACCACTTCGTGTGGACCATCCCCTTTGCGGTCTTGGTCTTCGTGACGGTGAACCAGGCGGTGGGCGCGCGTGTGTCCGGCAAGTTCGGTGAGCAGCTCGCCGGCCTGGCAGCGCTGGCAGCGCTTGTCGTGGTGTCGCTGCCGTTCATGTCGGTGCCGGTGTGGTTTACCATGTCCTCCGCGAACCTCGACACCCTCGAGTCCTTCCAGCCGTGGGCAACGTCCCTGTGGACTCTGTCCTGCGTGCTCTTCATCGCTGCCTACGCCCTGTGGGGCTTCATCGCCCCGCGCTACAAGGCTGGAACGGCAGTTCCGGCATCGAAGCAGTAGCAATATCGATACCCATATCGTCCACCTCAGGTTTACAGCGGCAGGAGCTGCTCCATCTCATCTGCGGTGGCCTTGACCACCTTCTGCCAGCTGCCGGTCTCCTCGTAAAGGCGGCGCTGCCGCTGGTAGCCCGCACCCGAGTCGATGATTTCTTGGACCAGCTGCAGCTCGCGGGCACAGCCCAGCTCCTGGGATAGCGGCGCGAGCTCCTCCAGCATGTCCGCCAGCTCGTCCTTGACCCACCGCTCGTCGGTCTCGCGCGACGTGATGACCAGCGCATCCATGCCATAGCGCGCGCCGCGCCACTTGTTTTCTGCCACGTGCCACGGCTGGAGTGTCGGCAGCGTGTCACCGGCATCCAGCATGCGGTCATAGTGCACCACCAGACAGTGAGTCAGCGCCACGATGGCGGAGAGCTCGCGCAGGTTGGAGGTGGCGTCAGAGATGCGCACCTCAATCGTGCCCCATTTGGAGGCCGGGCGGATATCGAAGTGCATCGAGCCCGTGTGGTTGATAACACCCGAAATGGATTGGTCACGCATGTAGGACTGCCACTGTGTCCAGTTCTCAAACTGGTAGGGCATGCCGGCAGTGGGCAGCTGCTGGTACAGCATCGTGCGATTGGAGGCATAGCCGGTATCGAGGCCCTCCCATGCCGGGGAGCACGCAGAGATGGCCAGCAGGTGCGGGTACTTCGTCATCAACGCGTTGATGATGGGCCACACGCGGTCTTCGTGGCGAATGCCCACGTGCACGTGCGTGCCCCACAGCAGCATCTGCTGCCCCCAGTACTGGGTGCGGTTGATGATTTCGGAGTAGCTTGCCTTGTTGGAGACGGGGTTCTTCCGGAAATCGGTGAAGGGGTGCCCGCCGGAGGCCCATAGACGCACGTCCATAGCGGTGGCCGCCTCACGCACTGCGCTGAGCGACGCCCCCAAGTCCCCCATCGCCTCCGGCACGGTCCGACAGACCCCAGTGACCAGTTCCACGGTGTTCTGGAGAAACTCTTTCTCCAAGTGGATATCAGGGTGGGCGGCACGGACGGAGTCGATGAGCTCCGCGCCACGCGGCACGAGATCCCAGGTCACTGGATCTACGAGGGCTACCTCCCACTCGACCCCAAGTGTTGGCTCGAGGGAGCGGGCGAAGTTCTCTTCCGGAATATTCACCCACTCATCTTATCTGTCGAGCGGATGAATTTAATAAGATTTTATTCCTTAAGCCTGCGGCACGGCGAGGACCACGACGACGGCGTCACCCTTGGTGTAATCACCGATCAGCTCGGCCGGGTAGGGCGCGATGGCACCGCCTGGGACGCTACCGCCGTAGTACTGGGCAGCAAGCTCCTTGGCCAGGTTCTCCGCGGCGGCGTCACCCTCCGGGTAGTAGACGGTGGTCTGCGGTGCAACGAGAACCTCGCCGCTCAGGTTGCCTACCTCGGAGACCTTGAAGTTCTGGGACTTCAGGCGCTCGGCTTCATCGGCGGCAAAGTTGGCGCGGCCGGAGTTGTTGTAGACGTTGACCGGGATATCGGCCTGTTCGCGGTCTGCCGCGGCACCGTCGCGCTCAGCGGCGTCGTCGCCTTCGGCAGCAGCATCCTGACCGGCATCGGCGTCACCGCCGGCCGCATCAGCATCCTTGCCGGAGTCTTTCTTGGCGTCGCTGCCTGCTGCGTTGCCGTCCTTATCAGCATCGGCGCCAGCCGCGCCGCCCGCCGCGCCGGCATCCTTGTTGCCGGCGCCCGCCTGGCCGCCCTGCCCCTCGCCTTCGGCGCCGCCGTTGGCGGGACCTGAAACGGCGGAATCGTTATTGCCGCCATCCTCGGCAACGTTCTCGGAGTTATCCGAGGTCATGGCATAGAGGGCCCACATGCCCAACATCACGGCCACGGCGATGAGCACCATGGCGAGGCCACGGACGGGCAGCTTAGTGGCGGGTGCTGCGGCAGCGCCGGCATCAGTACCCGCAGCGACAGGCTCGGCGGCTGGCGCCTCAGCCGGTGCGGCAGCCGATGCAGTAGCTGGTGCGGCAACTGGGTCTCCAGCGCGAGCATCAGGGTTGACGCCAACTGCGGCGGGGTCGGTGGAATCGGCGGCGGGGCGCGCGCCGTTAACGGACGAAGCAGAGTTTTCCGGATTCACATTAGTCACACAGGAAACTCTAGTATCTGCAACGGGCGTAGCGTGGATTGCTTAGCGCGGCGCGGCGCGGCGAACGTCCTCGCGGGCATCCCGAAGCCGGCGAAGGCGCGTGACGAGGAGAGGGTGGGACGCGTGGGCCGCTGGGGCGTCGAGAAGCACATTGAGGCGCTGATGATAACGCACCGGTGACATATCCAACTGCGCGCGGATGGCCTCCTCCTTGGCACTGATATCACGCGGAGCGTGGGACTCGAACTCCAAAATGGCGGCGTCTAGGTCTGACAGGGACTGCATGCTTAAACTGTATGTCATGACTATTCGCCCCATCGTTATCCACGGCGACCCGGTCCTCCACAATCCGACCGAGCCCGTGACCGAAGCCATTGACTCCCCCGAGTTGCAAGAGCTCATCGCGGACATGCACGAGACCATGGACGCCGCGCACGGCGTTGGTTTGGCCGCCAACCAAGTTGGCGTAAACAAGCGCCTCTTTGTCTATCACTGCCCCGACACCGACGGGCCCGACGGCACCGAGCTGCCTGAAGGTGGCATGCGCCGCGGCTGCGTCATCAACCCCGTTCTGGAGACCTCCGAAATCCCCGAAACCATGCCGGCCGATGATGGCACCGAGGACGAAGGCTGCCTCTCCGTTCCTGGCGAGGGCTTCCCCACCGGCCGTGCCGACTGGGCGCGCGTGACCGGCAAGAATGAAAAGGGCGAAGACATCTCCATCGAGGGCTACGGTTTCTTCGCGCGCATGCTGCAGCACGAGACCGGCCACCTTGATGGTTTCGTCTACACCGACGTTCTCACCGGCCGCTACAAGCGCCAGGCCAAGAAGACCATCAAGCGCAACGGATGGACCGAAGCGGGCCTGACCTGGGTTCCAGGCGAGGACGAGGATCCTTTCGGGCACGACGACTAATGTCCCGCATTTTCCGCTCCGACGCCGTCTCCGTGGGCGAGCGCGTTGTGGCCCGGCGCGATTTTGGCGGGATTCACAGCGATGTCATTGGCCACGTGGTGAGCGTGGATCCACTGGTCATCCGCCCTCAGGAGGTGGGTGGCTACCCGTCCTCGTTGGAGGCGGTGGAGATTCCGCCGGAGCAGCTCAAGATTATTAAGCGCCTCTCGCCGCGCACGGTGCGCAATTCCGATATCCGCGCCGTCGAGGTCGCCACCGCCGCCGCCTTCCCCGGCAAGGAGCACACGTGGACCGCCGATGGCCAGTGGCTCATGCGCGCTGGTGACGGTGTGACGGGGCGCTCCAATTCAGCCATTCCCCTGGGCCCCTCGGCGGGCTTTATGCCGGTGCCCATCGAGGAGATCGACGCTTTCTATGCCCGCCATGACCTGCCCACGCGTTTGGCGGTCCCGGAACGCATTGGCAATCCTGCCGAGAAGCTCATCGCGGCTGCGCCCGAGGCGTGGTCCTTGGAGCCGGAGATCCTGGTCATGGTGCGGGAGCTTGGGGAGTTGCCGGAGCTTAGCGACGTCCACTTTGTCGTCGACAAGCAACCCGACCCCGAGTGGCTCAGCCTTTACCATTTCCGCGGTCAGTCACTCCCACCACTGGCGTTGGAGTATCTGCGCAGCCACATTGACGGCACGATGGGCTTTGGCCGCCTGCTGTCCGACGCGGGCGAAACAATTGCCATTACGCGCGGCACGCTCACCGAATCCGGCGATGGCACGCTGTGGTTAGGCTACTCGGCCGTTGAGGTGGCTGAAGGCTGGCGGCGCAAGGGGTTGGGAACAGCGCTCGGCGCGCACATGCTGGCGTGGGGCAAGGAGCACGGCGCACAGAAGGCCTACCTGCAGGTCGTGGCGAACAACGTAGCCGGGATTGGTCTCTACGAGAAGCTCGGCTTCCTGGAGCAGCACCGCCACCGTTACGCCTGCCGCGTTGCTCAAGTACCCTGATTCACATGCGCATCGCTTCGTGGAACATCAACTCCGTCCGCACCCGCGTCGGCCGCGCGGTGGATCTGCTGGCCAAGCACGATATCGACGTGCTCTGCCTTCAGGAAACCAAGGTGTCGGATGAGAAGTTTCCCCGCGCGCCCTTCGAGGAGGCCGGCTACCACGTCACCAGCCACGGTCTGAACCAGTGGAATGGCGTAGCCATTGTGTCCAAGGACGAGCCGGACGAGGTCCAGACCTTCTTCCCCGGCCAGCCCGGGTTTCACAAGGACCCGGCACAGGAACAAAAGCGCGAGGCCCGCGCGGTATCCGCGCGCATCCGCGGGATCGAAGTCTGGTCGCTCTACATCCCAAATGGGCGCGAAATTACTGACCCGCACTACGACTACAAGCTGCAGTTCCTCTACGCGCTCGCGCGCTATGTGGAGACCCGCGCGCAGTCGAAGCTGCTGCTCACGGGCGATTTCAACATTGCCCCACGCGATGAGGACGTGTGGGACATGAGCCTGTTCCGCGGCAAGACGCATGTCACCGAACCGGAGCGCGCGGCCTTCCAGATGCTTGAGGAGGCTGGCCTGGAAGAGGTCACTCGCCGCTTCACGGAGAAGGAGCGCTGGACCTACTTCGATTACAAGTCCCTGCGCTTCCAGAAGAACGAGGGCATGCGTATTGACTTTCAGCTGGCTTCTGCCCCCTTGGCCGAGCTCGTGCAGGGCGCCCAGGTGGATCTGGTGGAACGTGCGGGTGATAAAACTTCAGACCATGTGCCACTCATTGCTGATTTCGACGTCCCCGATTTCGACTCGGTGCGTTAGCGTGCCATGAACCTCAACATCGATCTCTCCGCATGGCAGTTAGCGCTGCTAATCCTTGACTATGGCATCAAGATCATCGCCATCGGTGTCGTGCCCGAAGGCCGCCGCCCGTCGAGCTCCACCGCGTGGCTACTCGCCATTCTTGTGCTCCCGATCGTGGGCCTGCCCCTGTTCTTGCTCATGGGCTCGCCCTACATCAATCGGCGGCGTCACCGCATCCAGCAAGAGGCCAACGCGCTGATAGCTGACGTCACCGCCTCCACACCGAACCACCCGAAGGGCAGGTTGTCCCCAGAAATCGAGTCACTTATCCAGCTCAACCGCAACCTCACCGGGCACCCGGCACTCATTGGACACAACAAGGGGCTTCATGCTTCCTATAACGAGGCCATCATGGCCATGGCACGGGCTGTGGATCGCGCCGAGAAATACGTGCTCGTTGAGATCTACATCCAGTCCTGGGACGAGGTCACGGATGTCTTCTTCCAGTCCCTCAAGCGCGCCCGCGAGCGCGGCGTGGAGGTCAAGCTGTTGCTGGACCAGATTGGAAGCTACAAGTACAAGGGCTACTTTTCCCTGGGCAAGCGCTTGACGGAGATTGGCGTGGAATGGCACCTCATGCTGCCGCTACAGCTACACAAGGGCCGTTTCCGCCGCCCCGATCTGCGCAATCACCGCAAGATCGTGGTCATCGACGGACACACGGGTTTCCTGGGCTCAATGAACATGATTAAGCGCCAGTACAAGACCAAGGACCGCGCCTGGATCGACTACATGGTAGAACTCACCGGACCCGTGGTGACCTCACTGGCCGCGGTCTTCGCGGTGGACTGGTACTTGGAATCCGAGGAACAGATTTCCCTCGACGTGCAGCCCTATGACGATGCCGTGGACGATGACTCCAACCACCTCCAGCTCGTCCCCTCCGGCCCCGGCTACACCACTGAACCGAACCTGCGCATGTTCAATTCGGTTGTGCACCACGCCAAGGAGAAACTGGTGATGTGTTCGCCCTACTTCATCCCGGATGAGTCCCTGCTCGAGGCCGTCACCACCGCCTGCTACCGTGACGTGGAGGTCCATCTCCTGGTCTCGAAGAAAGCTGACCAGTTCATGGTCGACCACGCGCAGTCCTCCTACTACCAGGCCCTTCTGGAAGCAGGTGTGCGCATTTTCCAGTTTCCTGAACCGTTTGTCTTGCACTCGAAGTTCATGCTGGCAGATCCAAACCTGCCGAACCGCGATCCGCTATGCATGTTCGGCTCCTCCAACATGGACATGCGCTCCTTTGGTCTTAACTACGAATCCACCATGCTTGTGGCCAAGGGCGACCTCATCAATGACTTCACCCGGCTAGCTACCAACTATGAGAAGGTCTGCCACGAGCTGACCCTCGAGGAGTGGAATGAGCGCGGGTTGCTGCGCCGCTACGTGGATAACGTGATGCGGTTGACCTCGGCGCTGCAATAGCGCGCGATCACGTCCCCAGTGCTCATACTCTCGCGTTAGGTGTTACTGGCGAGCATGGTGTCATATGTCCACACCTCTGCGGTTATTCCGGTAGCGCGCCTGTACAGCTCCCTTTCTGTCAAAATGCAAAGGTCCCCACCACCGACCTGCTGCATCATCAATTCCACCATCGTTTGGCCAGCTCGATGTTGTAAAATTAGCTCAGAAATAAATTCCTTGTTCCACTGAAAGTCATGAAGTATCCACGGGGCTTGCTGTTGCGCTGTCAGCTCGAGCATCTGCGAAAACTTTTCCGCAATATCGCGTCTTACCCGACCATCCGAAAGCTGCGCAATATGATTTTCGGTTTCGATAACAGCAGTGATAGGCAAGATAAACCTAGAGTCTTCGGACTGACGCTGAGAAAAGTCGTACTTCGCTTGTTCTCGATCCTGGCATTTTTTCGGAATCTCAAGCAGATTGTCCAGCACAGAAGTGTCGATGAAGTAAACGCGCATCAGCCAATCCCAAAAAGCTTATTCAGGTTGTCGAAGCTAGCCTTCGTATCGGTGTCATCGACCAATTCGCCGGCAGTTACAGCAGCTCCCAGACTGTGTTTCGAAATAGAATCCACGAAATCCGGTAATTCCACCAATGGTGAAAGTTCACTATTCCCGGTTTTCTCATCTCGGTAACACACCGCAACCTGACCGTTAGTTTCACCAGAAATCTGATCCAAAATCGCGGGGCTATGAGTTGTTACAAGAACCTGAGAGTCATGCTTGTGTGCTGATTCGTTAAGCATGTGCATAACTCTTTGCGCCTGTGACGGGTGGAGACCGTTTTCCATTTCCTCGACGACGATTTGCGCTACGGCGCTGTCCACATCATCTCCGCTTGAAAGAGGCTGCTCGATATCCAAATCTCTGGGAGCTGTTTTTAATGCCGTTGCAATCGCCAGGAATCGAAGAAGCCCATCGCTCATTTCACGTGCGGGTGTGCTTTCATGCCTTCCATCCGCAAAGTGCTCAACAAGAGTAAGCATCACTTCGTCCAGCTGAGTGTCAATAAAATCCAAAGTAGAGTCCACTCCGGTAACGTTTGCAGCCAACTGTCCTAAATCGCGGAAGGTTTCAGGCGAATCTTTTCGTAATTGCCAAAGTACCGCCGACAGATTTTCGCCGCTGCGTTTGAGCTGAGCGTTCTTCTTCGCAACGTAAGTGCGCATAAGACTTGGCACCGGGTCAAGGTGAAACACAGATCGAAGTGCAGTACTCACAATCGATGCGCCCTTCAACACTGAATTCTCCGCACGGTTTTTCCCTGCAAGAACTGCCTTTACCTGCCCTAGAATTAGACGGGAGTCCCGCATAAGGGTTGCTGGGTTCGCGCCACGCTTTCCGTTGAAAATCTCCGTATAAATTCCAGCAAGCTTATCTGCCGCAGGTTGAGTCTTGAAAAGCTCTGCTTCTTCAGTTCTGACCCCACTTTTTACGGAATACCCTGGCCCCACCAGGCTTTCCTTTAGCACTCGCAGTTCCGGAAGCACCTGTATTTCTACGTCAAAGCGAAAAACATCTTTTCCAGCTTCGACAGTGCAGCCCAACTCAAAACTATCTTCGCCGTGTGGTGCACAGCCACGGGAGCCTCCCCTAATTGGCCCTGCGTGCGTCATACGTCCATCAAGAGCATCGCTGAGCTCCGAGCCCAAAGATAACCGCGACAAAACCTCAAGCCCATCTAAGGCGTTCGACTTGCCGGAGCTGTTTAAACCTGTAAGAAAAGTCACCGGATGTAGCGTGAGTACGGCATCGTGAAAAGACTTAAACCTGCGCAGGCGCAGCTCGGCAAGGCGGGGAGCGGACATGCCGCACATGATACACATGTGCGCTGGCAATCATGGTCCTCAATGTGACTCTCGTAATGCGGCACGCGGAAACCCTCCACCACCAGGATCAATCGCGCCACGCCAAAAAACCAGCTAGGCGGCAGGAAGT
Source organism: Corynebacterium singulare (assembly GCF_000833575.1). NCBI lineage: Bacteria > Bacillati > Actinomycetota > Actinomycetes > Mycobacteriales > Corynebacteriaceae > Corynebacterium > Corynebacterium singulare. Next base: position 2,482,549 of record NZ_CP010827.1, read on the forward strand.
ACACAGCCCGAACAGAGCCACAAGGCCGCAGACCACCATGCCAAGTGCCATAGTCAGCGCCGGGTTAGAGCCGAGCCCCATGAGCGGGCTAACCACACTGGCCAGCAGGGATTGGCCAAACCCCATGATGGCGGAGACACTACCCGCGCGCGAGCGCATAAGCCCAGTGGCGAGGGCGGTGGCGTTGCCCATGATGAATCCTGTGGGCGCGATGCATGTGAAGAGGACGGCAAGGCTCAACCACACCGGCGCGTCCATGACAACCGTGAGCAACAAGAGCAGTGCGCTCACGACGATTCCGGACACGCCTATCCGCAGCATGACGGCAGGTGACAGCGAGTCCAAGGCCCGAGAATTCACCACGGTGGCAGCGAAAAGGCCGACGGAATTCATGCCGAAGATGAGCGAGTAGCCCAAGGGCGAAAAGCCCCATTGGTTTTGAAGAACGAAGGCGGAAGCGCAGATGTAGCAAAACATCGAGCAGAAGCCGAAGGCCATGGTGATGAGATAGCCCCATACCCGGGCATTCGTGATGACGGCCCAATAATTACCGGCAACAGTGCGAGCCAAGCTCACCCGAGATGACTCTGGGCCACAACGCGCGCTGACGGTCTCTGGAACGATGAACCAGGCCAGAATCAGTTGTAGAGCATGCAAGCCGGCAAGCACCCAGAAGATACCCCGCCATCCCAGTGGCTCCGCCAACACCCCTCCCAAGACCGGGGCAACGGCCGGGGCAATGCCCTGCAAGGCCATGAGCAGCGAATAGGCTTTCGCGGCAGCAGCGCCATGGACAAGGTCCGGAACAATGGCACGCGCTAGGACCACGCAGGCCCCGCCGCCAAGGCCTTGCAGCACGCGGGCGACCACGAGGATAGCGGCACTGGGAGCCAGGGCAGACAGTACCGAGGCAGCCAACGCCAACGCCGCGCCGCTGAGCACGAGAGCTTTACGGCCAATAACATCTGAGAGCGGACCCACCAGCAACTGGCCGGCACCCATACCGATGAAGAAACCGGAGATGGTCAACTGCACCATCGAGCGAGTGGTGGCGAGGTCAGCGACGATGGCTGGCATGACCGGCAGGTACATGTCAGTCGCAAAAGGCGCCGTTGCGGACAACAGCGCCAAAGATGCCACTAGGGGGAAGGGGATCACGCGTCGCGTTTCTCCAGAACCAGCACGCCGATACCCCACAGGATGATGGCCCAAGCGAAGAAGACCACTCCGCCCATGCCTACTGAATCCCAGGGGGCGCTGTCCTCCACCATGTCCATGGTCCAGTTGGTGAAGGCGGTAAACGGCATGAAGTGGATAATGTCATCCCCCACCACAGGAAGGATGCGCACCACGTTTTCCAGGCCCATGTAGAGGATGAGGGCAATCGCCACGGTGCCGGCGGTCTGCCGCAGCAAAAGGCCCAATCCTTGGACAAACATCACCGCACCAAAGGCGGCCAGCGGCGCCGTCCACAGCAGGCGCTGAGCGCTGTCCTCTGAGAAGGGGTGGAACGCTTCCGCGGCGGCAGGATTGGTCGTCATATCGGCGAGGACAAAGATGTACACCTCACTGAAAAACATGATGAGCGCAGCAATGAAGCCATAGAGCACTAACTTCGCAACGGCCACTAACCACCGGTTGGGGTTGGCCATGTACGTCACCGATTGCGTCTTGTGGCGGTATTCCGTGGTCACCACCATGGCACCCTGGATCATGAGGATCGGTACGCCCAAAAGCAGCAGCACAGCTACAAGAGAATTGGGTTGTAGGGGGCTTATGCCCAGGACGGGCTCGCCCGCGTTAAGCGAGTTAATCAGCGTCCAACCTGTCGCAATGACCAAGATCAGGCCAGTGGTCCAGAAGAATGATTTAGTGGTGCGCAGTTTGGTCCACTCCGCATTGAGCATGTTGAGAAACATTAGTGCTGAGCTCCTTCTGCGTTGATGCCGGCACCTCTACCCGCGGCTGTCTGCGCCCCACCAGGCTGTGCCTGGTACTGCACCACATCATTGGTCATCGCCATGAAGGCCTCCTCAAGGGAGGCTCTGTGCAGCGTGAGCTCCGTCAGGGGCACACCGGTAGAATAGGCCAGCTGTCCCACGTAGTCCGTGGTTTGCTCTGGAATAACCAGCGTGGGTCGGTTTTCCTCATCCACAGACGTGGTGAAGAACACCCCGGCCTCCCGCAGGACGGAGCCGAACTCGCACAGGTGTTCTGAGCGAACGATGACGGAGGCAGTCGAGTTTTCCTTGACAAAGTCATAGGTGCGCTGGTTGGCCATGAGGCGGCCACGACCGATCACCACGAGGTGGTCAGCGGTCTGTGCCATCTCCGAAAGGAGGTGGGAAGAAATGAGCACCGTGCGTCCCTCTGCAGCAAGCGCGCGCACGAGCGAGCGCACCCAGCGGATACCTTCGGGGTCCAAGCCATTGACCGGCTCATCCAGAATCAGCACGCCTGGGTCCCCCAGGAGTGCCGCTGCCAAGCCGAGGCGCTGGCCCATACCCAGAGAGAAGCCGCCGGCCTTCTTTCCGGCGACGTCGGAAAGCCCCACTAGCCCCAGCACCTCATCAACGCGCGAGGTAGGGATACCGTTGGACTGTGCCATCCACTTGAGGTGGTTGGCGGCGGAGCGGTTGGCGTGGACCGCTTTAGCGTCAAGAAGCGCACCCACTTCCCGCAGCGGGTGCTTGAGCTCTCGGTAGGGCTTGCCATGCACCAAGGCTGTGCCCGCCGTGGGCCGGTCGAGGCCCAGGATCATCCGCATTGTCGTTGACTTTCCCGCGCCGTTGGGCCCCAAGAAGCCGGTCACCTGTCCCGGCTGTACCTGAAAGGTGAGGTCATCAACGGCGCGGACAGACTTATACTGTTTTGTCAGTCCGGCTACTTCAATCATGCACTACAGCGTGCCACAGCTTCCTGCCATGTGCCTGTATTAGCGGTTCAGCTCCCCACAACGCTCCACCAGCCCGGGCAATGCCTCCCGAAAAGGTGGAATGAGATCCAACTGGTCTACCTGTGCAAACGGCACCCAGCGCAGTTCAGCGGATTCCTCGTTAGGAGTCGTTTCCAAGCGCTGGCCCGTTACTGTTCGCGCCAGCACCGTGGTGTAGGTCCAGCCGCCATCAAACGGCCCAGAGGTCACGATGGACTCGAGGACCTCCACATCTGCCACGGCGATGCCGGTTTCTTCCTCGGTCTCTCGCAGCGCAGCCTGCTCCGGAGTTTCCGGCTTATCGCGCGCCCCGCCCGGGATTCCCCACGTCCCGCCATTATTAGTCCACGTGGCACGGTGCTGAAGCAGCACCTCATCCCCAGCTACGAGGAAGAGCCCCGCCGCACCGAACTTGCCCCACACAGGCACCCCGTTCGGACCTTGGGCCCATCCATCGCCGGACAGTTCTGGGTTTACACGCGCACTCATACCTCCAATCTATACCCACTTACGGGTGAAGAGCGCTATCCTAAGGGAATGACCGGCCCGGCCACCGAACTGCGCGAGCACTCCCCCGAATCGTGGGGCGATCACTGGCTCGATGACGTCACCGAGCCCGCCGCACCAGCGTTTAGCCGTCCCACGCAGCTAGCCATGAGTTCTTTTGCTGGCCCGGCGCGCGTGGTGAGGCGTCTCTACAGCTTCGCCGCCACCACCCCAGGCAAGCTTTTTACCGTCACGCTCATCCTCACCGCGGCCCTCGCTGCGGCGGGTTTTTCCATGTCTTCATCCTCAGCCGCCCGCCATGACGACCTCGACGCGCTGTTGACCTCAACCGAGCCGATGTCGAATGCGGCGCACCATCTTTACACCAACCTCTCGCTCGCAGACACGGTTGCCACCACCGGCTTTGTCCAAGCAGGTGTGGAGCCGGAGGGCAACCGCAAGCGCTATAACGAAGCCATCGACGCCGCTGCCGTCGCCGCCACACAGTCCGTCGTGGGCTCTTCTGCTGAGGATGAACGCGTGCGCGAACTCGTCACGTTTATCCAGCGCGAGCTGCCCGTCTATACCGCTCTGGTGGAAAAGGCCCGCGTCAACCACCGCGCGGGCAATGCGGTGGCAAATTCCTACATGTCGAATGCCTCTGCGCTGATGCGCACCCGCATTCTTCCGGCCGCGGCGGAGCTGTTCACCTTGACTTCGGAAAAGGTCACCCAGCAGCAACAACGCCTTACCCGCCCGCAGTGGGTCCCGCTCTCCGGACTGGTGGCGGCGCTCATCTTTTTGGGCTTGGCTCAATGGTGGCTGTGGCGCCTCACTCGCCGCCGCCTCAACCGCGGATTCGTCGTAGCCACGGGCTTGCTCTTTATCGCCTTGGCATGGGCTTCCGCCGCGAACTTTGCCACATGGGCCTCGGGCCACCAGGGCTTCGAAACGGTTTCGCGCCCCTGGGACTCGCTCACCGCGTCCCGTATTGAGGCCCAGCAGATGCGTACCTCCGAGACCCTCGCGCTGGTCCTACGCTCCTCCCAGCAAGACATGTCCGTGCACTTCAACTCCACGGTCTACTCCGTCAACCAGGCCCTGCGGAATTATGAAGAGGCTCTGGACGAGAGCTCCGATCCCACCCTCATCCCCCAGGCCACGCAGGCAGTGGAGGATTGGAGCACCACGCACGAGGCCTTCATGGAGGACCTTTCCACGGGCGACTACGACGCCGCGGTGTACCAAGCCACCGCCATCGATCCGGATGGCGCCCCTACCGCCGCCAGCGCTTTCAATGCGGTGGACAATTCACTGGCCGCCCTCATCGATGAGGCCCGCGAGTCCATGCGCCAGTACTTGATGCGGGGCCTTAACGCCATGACCCTGGTGTCCACGGGTGTTTCGCTGGCGACGTTCGGCGCCATCATCGCGGTGTGGTTGGGCATTCGTCCGCGTCTGCAGGAGTACCTCTAATGAAACGCCTGTGCTTGTCAGCGTCCCTCCTGGCCACCTTCTCCCTCATGCTGAGCGCCTGCGAGACTACCCACACCACGGCGCCAGATCCCGTCCTGTCCACGAGCGCGGATATCCATTCCACCCCCGGACCACCGCTGCCGGAGGATGCCATCATCGAACCGGCCGGTGTGGGCGAAGCAGCCAAGCCGAACGATGCGGAGCCCTATGGTTCCTACCGCCCGGATGACAAGACGCCGGAAGAGCGCGTGCCGGACATTATCAAGCGCGGCCGCCTCATCGTGGGTGTGGATCGCTCCAATAACCTGTTGAGCTACCGCGATACCGTCACCGGTGAGGTGCGCGGCTTTGAAGTGGACATTGCCCGCGAAATCGCCCACGATATCTTCGGTGACTCGTCCAAGGTGGATTTCCGCTTCGTGGAGGCCTCCGACCGCGCCAAGGCCCTCAATGATCACACGGTGGATATGGTCATTCGCACCATGACGATTAGTCCGGAACGCCAGCGCGAGGTGGCTTTTTCCATCCCGTACATGAAGACGGATGCCCGCCTGCTCGTGCTCAAGAACTCCGGCATTCATTCCATTGAGGACGCCGCGGGGCTGACGCTCTGCGCGGCGAAAGGCTCAACCATGGTGGATGCCATTCGCAAGCATTCCCCGTCCTCCGACATTCTGGAGACCCACGCGTGGGGCGATTGCCTCATGGCCCTGCAGCTGGGGCAGACCGATGGCATTGTGGTCGATGATGCGCTGCTGTCAGGCATGCTGGCTCAGGATTCCTACACCGAGATCGTCGGCAATGCCCTGGAGACCCAACGCTACGGCGTGGCCGTGCGCAAGCCAGATGCCTCCTATGACTCCCGCCCCCTCATCCGGCAGGTGAACTCCACCTTGGAGCGCATCCGCTCCGATGGCACGTGGCTGAGGCTCTTCAACACATGGTTGGGAGATTACATGGATCGCCCCTCGCTTCCCGCGCCGAAGTATCTCAATGAGACACCGCCTGCCACAAAGTCCACCTCCTCGGAAGAGTCTTCTGGTGAGGGCCGCGCCACCAAGGGCGATAACAAGGCTGACACGACGAAGGAGGGACAACCGTGACGCACCGCTTCAGCGAAGACGAGCTCGATCACCTCACGCCCGAGGAGCACGAGCCGGACGCTGCGCCCTCAGCACACCCCGCCCCCAGTGATGCCTCGCGCTACGATGACACCAACGACGCCACCGAGGCCGTTCCTTTCGACCCCTTCGCCGACGACGACTACGAGGTCGACAACGAGGTCAACAGCGACGTCGACAGTGAAGGGACTAGCAAAGGCAACACCCCTGCGGCTGCAGAAGAAGCCACGGATGCCACCGTCGCCGCCGTCCGCCCATCCAGCGCCCAGGGAGCAGCCGACGCCGGTGGCTCTGCCGGGGCATCAGACCCCGCCGAAGCTTTCGACCACACCGCGGCCGTTCCCTTCGATCCTTTTGCCGACGATGAGGACGATGGCGATGAAGGCAATGCAGACGGCGTCGTCCTGCCTACGCCCGCCCACCCCGGCGCGGGCGGTAAGACCGCTGGTCGAGCACCACGCTCTGGTACATCCGGCGACGGTGACTACGTCGATTCCGACAACATCGCTGCGCTGATTGAGGAACTGGGCCAGCTGCGTGATCGCCGCAAGACTGAGGATCCTTCCCAGGCCTCACGCCGCCGCGCCATCGACACCTTCCGTCAGCGGCGCACCACCAAGCGCACCGACCGCGAGGTGGCCGACGGCATGACTACCTTGCCCTTCGTTGTTCCCAGCAACCCGCGCGAGGCGCTCATTGATCCGGAGGATTCGCCACGTGTTGCCCCGCCGCAGCTTAAGCCCGGTGACATAGTGGCGGAGCAGTACGAGATTCTCGGCGTCCTTGCCCACGGTGGCTTGGGATGGATTTACCTGGCCAATGACCACTTCGTTTCCGGGCGCATCGTCGTGCTTAAAGGCATGCAGTCAGAAAACTCCGCCGAACAAACAGAAAACTCCGCCGAACAAACCGCCACTGCTGAATCGGAGCGCGAGTTCTTGGCGGATATTACGCACCCGAACATCGTCAAGATTTTCAACTTCATCGATGACGCCCGCGTGCCCGGCGGCTTCATCGTTATGGAATACGTCGGTGGCCCCTCACTCAAGAACCGCCGCAACCACCAGGAGAATGACGTCTTCCCGGTCGATACTGCGATTGCTTACATCCTGGAGATCCTCCCCGCTTTGGATTACCTCCACGCACGCGGCGTGGTCTACAACGACTTGAAACCGTCCAACATCATCGTCACTGAAGACCAAGTCAAGCTCATTGATCTCGGCGCGGTCTCGGGCATCGGTGCTTTCGGCCACATCTATGGCACCCAAGGTTTCCAGGCCCCGGAAATCGCCACCAAGGGGCCCTCCATTGCCAGCGACATCTACACCATCGGCCGCACCTTGGCCTGCATGGTGCTCAAGCTGCCGGTCGAGGACGGAGTGTACAAACCTGGCCTGCCCACCCCGGCCGAGGAGCCGCTGCTGCGTCGCTATCTCTCCTTCTACCGCCTGCTGCTGCGCGCTACGGATCCGGATCCGGACAAGCGCTTCCACTCCGTGTCTGAGCTGCGCAATCAGCTCTTTGGCGTGCTCCGTGAGGTCATCGCCATCCGCGATGGCATCCAGCACCCGGCCCAGCACTCGGTGTTCTCTCCGCAGCGTACAACCTTCGGCACGAAGCACCTGGTCTTCCGCACGGACCAGCTCATTGACGGCATCGATCGCACCGTCCGCATCACTGCCCCCGAGGTCGTTTCCGCCCTTCCGGCCCCGCTCATCATGCGTTCCGATGTGGGCGCCTCGCTGCTCCAGGGTTCCTCCTACACGGAGCCACAGGAAGCTCTGGAGACACTCCGCCAGGCCATGCAGACTCCCGAGTATGAAGAGTCCGCGGAGATTCCCCTCGGTGTGGTGCGCGCGATGATTGACCTGGGGTATATCGGTCAGGCCCGCGAATGGCTGACCTCCATCAAGGACCGCCTGGGCAATGACTGGCGCTTCCACTGGTATTCCGGCGTGGCGGAACTGCTGCTGGACAAGTACCGCGAGGCCCAGGCTCACTTCGCCCATGTCCTCGACATTTTACCTGGTGAAGCTGCCCCTAAGTTGGCCATTGGCGCAGTCAATGAACTGATTCTCCAACAGTTGGGGTTCTCAGAAGCAGCGCTTATCGACGCCTCCGTGGCCCGCGCCTGCGCCAACCTCACCACCTCACTTGCGGATCTACCCAACGAGGTTTTCGAGGAACAGCCGGGAATCTGGGACCACGTCACCGAGGAGCCAGCGCACCTGCGTTTCAATTCGATGCGCCTCTACGGAATCGTGTGGGCCACGAACCCATCGACGGTTTCCTCCGCCTTCGGTTTGGCCCGCCAGCTACGCGCGGAACACCAAGTGGAACTGGCCGTGACCACCCTGGACAAGGTCCCGAATGCCTCGCGCCATCACCGCATGGCGCGCCTGACCACGATTCTTCAGCTCATTGTCCATGATCTCTCCGAGTCGCGCATTCGCCGCGCTGCCCGCCGCCTTGAGGAGATTCCGCAGAACGAACCGCGGTTCCTCCAGATCAAGATTGCCGTCATCTCGGCCGCCTTAACTTTCTTGCGCGATGCCGACCTTGACGCTTCGGCTTCCCCCAACGACCTTTTCGAGTTTCCCTTTACCCAGCGCGGCCTGCGCTATGGCCTGGCCGATACTCTGCGGGCTCTTGCCCGCCAGGCGCCCTTCTCGCGCCACCGCTACGCCCTCGTAGACCTGGCCAACAAGGTCCGCCCGGTCACCCTTTTCTAGCTCCCACGGCATTCTAGCTCCCCTACGCACGCCGAAACCCCCGAGAGAGGAACACCACTCTCAGGGGTCTGCCCGGAATCAACGCGTTGAACAGTTGAAAAGATGAAGCACGGACAGGCTAAGACCTAGTAAAGGCCCGCCTCACGTGCCATGTCTGCGATGACCGCAGACTTCTGTGCAATTGCCAACTCCTCGTTGGTCGGCACAACGAAAACCTTGACTTGGGACTCGGCGGTCGAAATCATGCGCGGTTCCTTGGATCGCACCAGGTTGGCTTCCTTATCAAAGTCAATGCCGTACATATCCAGGTTGTACAGCGAATCCTGGCGGACCTCGGTGTCATTCTCACCCACACCGGCGGTGAAGGTGATGGCATCCACGCGGCCCAGCGCAATCATGTAGGAACCGATGAAGCGACGCAGCTGGTGGATGTAGATGTTGTACGCCAGCCAAGCATCCTGGTCCTCGTTGTTGATGCGCTCACGCAGCACACGGAAGTCGTTGACACCCGCAATGCCCTTCACACCAGACTGCTTGTTGAGCAGGTTGTCAATCTCATCGATCGACATGCCCGCCTGACGCGACAGATGGAAGATGATGCCCGGATCGATGTCACCGGAACGGGTACCCATGGCCAGACCAGCCAGCGGGGTGAGGCCCATCGAGGTGTCAATCGGACGGCCGTTGCGGATAGCGGCCGCAGAGGCACCATTGCCCAGGTGGAGGGTGATTTGGTGCGTGTGCTCAGGGTCGCGCCCCAGCAAACCTGGAACCTGCTGCGAAACAAATTCGTGGGAGGTTCCGTGGAAGCCATAACGACGAACGTCATACTTCGAGGCCACCTCATTGTTGATGGCGTAGAGCGCAGCTGCCGGTGGCATCTGGTTGAAAAAGGCGGTATCAAAAACCGCGACGTGCGGGATGTCCGGCAGTAGTTTGCGGGCCACACGAATGCCATCGAGGTTGGCCGGGTTGTGCAGCGGAGCCAGCGGGATGAGGTCCTCAATCATGGACTCAATCTGGTCCACGATGAGCTGCGGCTCACTGAACAGGCGGCCGCCGTGCACAACACGGTGGCCCACCGCGATGACCTCGACATCCGTCGGGCCCACGCCGTGCTCGTGCATGATGCTAAATGCACGGTCGAGGCCGAAGGAGTGGGAGGGAATCTCCAGTTCTTCCTTGTATTCCTCACCGCCGGTCTTGACGGTCACCGCACCCTGCGGCTCACCAACCTGCTCCACCAAACCGGAGACCAGCGGGGTATCGGTAGCGGAGCTTTCCGGATCGACCAGCTGGAACTTAACTGAAGAGGAGCCTGAGTTCAGAACGAGTACGTACGCCATTTACTTCACTCCTGCCTGGATAGCGGTGATCGCCACAGTGTTGATGATGTCTGGGACGGTCGCACCGCGGGAGAGGTCGTTGACTGGCTTGTTGAGGCCCTGCAAGATTGGGCCGACCGCTAGGGCGCCACCGGTGCGCTGCGCGGTCTTGTAGCCGATGTTGCCGGCCTCCAAGTCCGGGAAGACGAAGACGGACGCCTGACCAGCGACCGGGGACTCCGGCGCCTTCTTGGCGGCCACGCCCGGGTCGCACGCAGCGTCGAACTGCAGCGGACCGTCCACCGCCACGGAGGAATCGATGTTCTTGGCGGCTTCCACGGCTGCCGTAACTTTTTCCACGTCTGGGCCAGCACCGGAGGTACCGGTGGAGTAGGACAGCAGGGCCACGCGCGGGTCCAAGCCAAATTGCGCGGCGGTCTGTGCCGAGACGATGGCAATCTCACCGAGCTGCTCCGGGGTGGGGTTCGGGTTCACGGCACAGTCACCGAAGGCCCACAGGCGCCCCGGCATGACCATGAGGAAGATGGAGGAAACCACGGAAGCTTCCGGCTTGGTCTTAATGATCTGGAAGGAGGGCTTGATGGTGTGCGCCGTGGTGTGTGCGGCACCGGAGACCATGCCATCAGCCAGGCCCTTGTGGACCATCATGGTGGCGAAGTAGGACACGTCCTTCATGGTCTCGCGCGCCTGCTCCAGGGTCACGCCCTTCTTCTTGCGCAGCTCCGCAAAGTCCGCAGCAAACTCTTCTGCTAGCGGGGACTCCAGGTGGTTAATGATGTCCACTCCGGACAGGTCGATTCCCAAGTCCTGAGCGCGCTTCTCCACGGTGTCATCACCCAGGATCGTCAACTTCGCCACCTTGCCTTTGAGGAGCTCACCGGCGGCTTCAAGAATGCGGTCATCTTCGCCCTCCGGCAGGACGATGTGCGCGCCCACCTCGCGGGCCTGGTCCAGAAGCTGCTTCTGAAAGAGTTCCGCACACATATACGGCTCAATCTCCTCCAGTGAGGAGAGGGCACCGGGAACCGAGGAGACATCGGTCAGCGCGTCCACCACAGTCGCTCCCACGGAGCGTGCGTGATCGAGGGCAAGCTCCGCGGTGCGGGCAGGCGCGTTGGAGATGAGCACGAACGGCAGACCCAAGGCCGCTGCGGCCTTGGCATCAAAGTCCATGACACCCGTGCCCTGAAGGACTACGTTGCCCTCCGGGACGTTGTCGAGGACCTGGCTCAGTTCCGTGCCAAGGTCATCAACCTTGGCGAAGGTGGCGCCGAGCTCCTGCGCAACAGCCTCAACCCCCAAGCCGTCGAAGCCGCGTCCGATGACGCTGATGAATGCAGAATTACGTGAGGACGTGGTGGGCATAAACAACCTTTCTCTCATGGGAAGGCGTGTAGCCCCGCTCACACACAGGGCACACAGTGACACCTTCACAGTACGGGAACATGCCATCCATCGCCGCACCCCCGCCACGGTCCCGCGCCATTATCCCTGCACAGAAGCGGCCGCACCACAAGAGAGTGCGCTATTCCACACAAACTTGTCAACCGTGATCCACCCGGGGTAGGCTTCTGACCAGGATTGTTACTTCGGGCAAGACCTAGGCTCCCCACTCATTGACGCGTGGGGATGGTTCGGCATGAACCATCGCGGCCTAGGTCTTTTGTGGTTTTTATACTCCAGCCCGCTTACCCGCGAAAGGACTGACATGTCGACTGAAGTTCGCTCGCCAGCTGAAGCCATCATCGATGGCATCGGCGGAGCGGAGAACGTCACCTCGCTCACGCACTGTGCCACGCGCCTCCGCTTCGAGCTGGCCGATTCCTCCAAGGCAGACAAAGAGGCACTCGAGGCCATCCCCAAGGTCATGGGTGCCGTGCCCCAGGGCGGCCGCAACTACCAGGTGGTCATCGGCGGCGACGTCGCCACGGTCTACGACCAGATCATGGCCCTTCCCCAGATGAAGGAAGGCGGTGAGCACACCGGCCGCTCCAACGATGATGTCAAGGCCGCCGCGCGCGCTAAGTCCAAGGGCAAGGTGCCGTGGCTCGACGCCTTCTTCGAGTACCTCTCGGATTCCTTCCGCCCCATCCTGGGTGTGCTACTGGGCGCCTCCCTGGTTATCGCCTTCGCATCAGTGCTGGATGCCTTCGAAGTCGTGGACTTCCGCTCCCCGGACAAGCCGGCCTCGTGGTTCTTCGTGGATGCTATGTGGCGTTCTGTCTTCTTCTTCCTGCCGGTCATGGTGGCTTATAACGCTGGCAAGAAGCTGCGCATCGACCCCTGGGTTCCCGCAACGATCATGCTTGCTCTTTTCACCCCGGAATTCCTCAATCTCTCGGAGAATCCTGCGGTCCAGTGCGTCACCAACGACACCCTCGGTGCGGAGCAGTGCTCCATTGAGATTTTCGGCATGACCATGCAGCTGCAGGACTACGGCGGAAACGTCTTCGTCCCGCTCATTATGGCCGCCGTTGCTGCGCTGTTCTACAAGGGTTTCCAGAAGATCATCCCGTCCGCGGTTCACATGGTCTTCGTCCCCTTCCTTACCATGCTCTTCGTCATCCCGTTGACGGCCTTCCTCATCGGCCCCTTCGGCGTGTGGGCCGGTAACGGCATTGGCGCCGGCCTGTCCTGGATGAATGACAACGTTCCGTTCGTCTTCGCCCTGGCCATCCCGATGCTCTACCCATTCCTCGTCCCACTGGGCCTGCACTGGCCGCTCAACGCCCTCATGCTGGTCAACATCCAGACCTTGGGCTATGACTTCATCCAGGGCCCGATGGGTGCATGGAACTTTGCCTGCTTCGGCGCCACCGCTGGTGTTCTGGCCATTTCCATCCGTGACCACGACACCGTGATGCGCCAGACCTCCGGCTCTGCCCTCCTGGCCGGCCTACTCGGTGGTGTGTCTGAGCCTTCGCTCTACGGTATCCACCTGCGCTTCAAGAGGATTTACCCGCGCATGCTGGTCGGCTGCTTCGCTGGTGGCCTGACTGTGGCTTTGCTGACGCTGGGCACGAACGGCATTACTACCGACGCCTTCGTGTTCACCTCCCTGCTGACCATTCCGGTCTTCACCCCGATGGCCAAGTACGCCATCTCCATCGCCGTGGCTTTCGTCGTGGCCTTCCTGCTCATCTTCTTCACCGATTACCGCACCCCGGAGGAACGCGCAGAGGCTAAGGCCGCACGTGAGGCCGCCGAGCTCGGTGAAGCTAACGCCGACAATGCCGGTGACGCCGGCGCTGCCGGTGCGGGCGCTGCAGGTGCTGCAACCGCTACCGCCACCAAGAGCGACGCCCCGGCCAAAGCCGCTGCACCCGCTGCTGGCACCACCACTGACATCGCCTCCCCAGCTGCCGGTGAGGTTGTAGCCATGGCCGACATCGATGACCCGGTCTTCTCCGCCGGCACGCTCGGTGATGGTGTGGGCATCGTCCCTGAAAACAATGACGTCTACTCCCCCGTGTCCGGCACCGTGGTCAGCGCCATGAAATCCGGCCACGCCTACGGCATCAAGACTTCAGACGGCGTGGAGGTCCTCGTCCACATCGGTATCAACACCGTAAAGATGAAGGGTGAGGGGTTCACACCAGCCGTCAAGAAGGGCGACACCGTGAAGAAGGGTGAGCTCCTAGCCACCGTTGACTTCGACAAGGTCCGCGCGGCCGGCTACGACACCACCATCGTCCTAGCTGTAACCAACACCAAGGCTTTGGCTGCCGTGTCCCCGGCTGGTCTGAAGCACGCATCTGCGGGCGACACGGTTATCACCACCACCCGTTAACAACCTCCGACTAAGCTGGCTCGATGTTCCGCCATCGTGGCCAGCTTTGTCATATGCGGATCGAACCTTATCCTCGGGCCCACCCCAGGCCCAGTCGGCCTTTCTTCACAAGAAGAGTCCTCCCACAAGAGAAAGGTGCCTCGTGCAACTGTTGCGTGTGTTTAACAACAACGTCGTTCTCGCACGGCGCGGTGAGGAGGAGGTCATCGTCACTGGCCGCGGTATCGGCTTCCAAGCCCACCCCGGATCACCAGTAGATCCGGACAAGGTGGCCAAGGTTTTCGTCCCCGATTCTGGCCGCGATCCCGATCACCTCGCCGCCATGATTGCCGGTATCCCCGGCGAGTACGTGCAGCTGGTCATTGATGCCATGCACAGCGTGGACATGTCGGAGGCCCTGCGCAGCAAGCTCACGCTCGTCGTGGCAGTTGCGGATCACATCCACGGCGCGGTCTCTCGGGGCACCGCAATTGCTTATCCCTTGGAGGCTGAGGTTCGCCATCTTTACGCCGAGGACTTTGCCCTCGCGCAGCATCTTCTGGCCGCCATTAACGATGGCCTTCAGAAGCCCCTAGCCCAGGATGAGGCTGTGGCTATTACCTTGCATCTTGTCAACGCTGGCTTCGCCGTCGGTGATTTGTCGGGCACCTACCGCATGACGGGCCTCATCCAGCAGATTTTGGCCGTGATTGGTTCCCACAATGACACGGAGCTCAACAGCGAGGACATCTCCGTCGCCCGTTTCATCACGCACCTGCGCTACCTCTTCGTGCGCATGGCGGAGCATAAGCAACTCGATTCCGATGACCGCCAAGTAGCCACTGCCATTTCAGCCCGCTACCCCGAGGCGGGCGAGACCGCCCAGATTGTTTCCAATCTCATTGAGCTGCGCCTCGATGACGCTCTCACCCCCGATGAGGTCTCCTACCTAACGCTGCACATCGCGCGCCTGCAGGAGGCCTCTGTCTAGCTGCAGTCAGCCCCCCCCACAGACGCAGCTAGACAGCACTGGATCCGATATTAGGCCGCCGGTACCTCAGCCGGGGCTTCAGCAGGAGCCTCTGCCGGCACTTCGCCTGCCCCTTCGACAGGCGCCACCGGCTCCGCCACGGTAATGATGTTGTCCTCGTAGCCCAGCTGGCCACCGACGAACTTTCCGCCACACGTAATGAGCACCAGGCGGTTCTCGCCCTCTGTGTCATTGACAACGTCTGGGAATCCTGCGCCCTTCGGCAAACGATACGGCGCCTCCGTCACGCGGAACATGCGCTCCTCGCCATCAATGTAAACCGTGAACTCCTGCCCCTGTTCCAAGGTGGTGAATTTCTCGGCAAAGCCGGTGCCCTGGCCCTGGTAATTGATGTGGCCAGTAATCACGCTGGAGCCCACCGGGCCTGCCTCGCCGGGAACTGCCGACGCCGAGTACCAGCCCAAACGCGACACATCACGCGGCGGAATCAACATTCCGTTCTCAGTGACCTGAATTGGGTCAACCGCTGCGATCTCCTCGTTGATGCCCAGCGACATCGCACCGAAGTCACGGAATTCACCCGGGGCAGCATCAATCTCTTGGTTCTGCTCACCCGAATCATCCACGAACGGGTCAGAGTTGGTCGTCGTCGGTGCGGCCTCCTCCGTGGCCGACGCCACCGTCGAAGACGCGCCTGCGTCCCCTGCGTCATCGTCGCCGTTACGACCGAAATACAACACCAGCTGGATAACCACCAGGATGATGGCTATCAACGCCAGGATGGCCCAGAGCGCCTTCTTACCGCCCTTCTTCTCACCATCATCCGGCTTCCTGTGTGCGCCACCGGCCGGCACCGATGCTGATGACGATGCCGCCGCGGCATCTGATTCCGCACCAGAATCCTGCCCGGGATATTTCGGGATTCCGTTCGTTTCTTCCGAATCAGACATAGCTGTTTACTCCTTCGTTGCTGCAGGCCACCGCAACACGCAGTTGACCTCGTGGTGCTCACACACTTCAATAATAATTTTTCTAATTAAACAATAGATGACAAATCCCCTCCAGTGTTCACTACGAACCCTGGAGGGGATTGCCCTACACAAGTTCTGCCCCTTCCAACCCCTGCCTTGATGGGCTAGGGACCGGCGGACGAGGCGGACTACTTGATGAAGTCCTTCATGCCAGGCTCAAGCTTGGTCGCACCGGACGGTACGTGCTTGATCTCGACACGCTCAGCGTTGGACGGCAGCGGCATGCCAGCGTCCTCCGGCGGGGTAGCGTCCAGGACGACAACCTCACGGTCATCGCGACCAGTGTTTTCACCAGTCTCCTCGGACGACTCACCAGCGTTGTCACCGGTGGACTCGCCGCGGTTATCGCCGCGGTCGTTGTCCTCGATGACCTCAGAGGTGCCCTTACCACCATCGTGGTCGCCACCATTGCCACCGTTGCCACCGTCGATAATGAGCTTGATGAGGCCCAGACCTGGGATGAGCAGCAGCCACCACGGCAGGTCAGACTTCTTCGAGCTGCCATCCTCGTCACCAGGCTTGTCGCCCGGCTTGTTCGGGGTCGTCTCCTCACCCGGCTTGTTCGGAGTGGTCTCCTCACCCGGCTTATTCGGAGTGGTCTCCTCACCCGGCTTATTCGGGGTCGTCTCCTCACCCGGCTTGTTCGGAGTGGTCTCCTCACCCGGCTTGTTCGGAGTGGTCTCCTCACCCGGCTTGTTCGGGGTCGTCTCCTCACCCGGCTTATTCGGAGTGGTCTCCTCACCCGGCTTATTCGGAGTGGTCTCCTCACCCGGCTTATTCGGAGTGGTCTCCTCACCCGGCTTATTCGGGGTCGTCTCCTCACCCGGCTTGTTCGGAGTCGTCTCCGTCTCCTTCGGAACGGTCTGATCCTTATCGTTGATGTCCTTGTGGTCAGCGATGAAGTTCGGCTCATCCTCGGATGCATCCGGAGTATCCTGACCCAACTTGTCAACCTCGACAGAAGTCAGCTCCTCAAAAGCAACCGCAGCCTCAACAACACCCTCAAGATTCTCATCAACAGTGATTTCAACAACGGCCTCACCATTAGCAGTCTCCGGGGCAAAGGTCAGCTGACCATCACCCACAACAGTCTCACCATCAGCCTTAGAAATCAGCTCAGCCTTCAAGGTGTAGGTCTTGCCCGGAACAAGGTTGTTAAACGACACCGTGTCCTCAACTACAGCACCAGCAACAACCTCGGTAGCACCGTTAGCGAAATCAGCATTAGTAGAAATCCGCGGCAACTCATCCTTAGTAGTCACCGTCTGATCATCATCAGTGATGTCCTCATGCTTGCCAATCTCATTCGGAGTCTCATTACCCGGAGTCTCCTCACCCTTGTCATTGACCTGCTTAGAAGTCAGCTTCTCGAAAGCAACCGCAGCCTCAACCGGCTCAGTAACCTTCTCATCAACAACAATGGTCACAGCCTCAGTGCCATTCGGCTCAGTCGGCACAAACTTGTGGCCAGTCGTCTCACCAAGAACAGACTTACCATCCGCCTTGGAAATCAACTTCGCATCCAGGAAGTACTCCTTACCCGGAACCAGACCCTCATAAGAAACCTGATCCACAATCTTCGCGCCGCCAACAACTACACGCAGGCCACCATCAAAATCAGCATTCGTCGACACAATCGCATTCTTCTTCTCACCCGGCTCATCACCCGGCCCAGAAGGCTTCGACGGCTCATCCGACGGCTCCTCAGAAGGCTCCTCAGACTCCGACGAAGAAGAAGAGGAAGAAGACTCAGAAGAAGAGGACTCACTCGACTTCGACGACGTCACAGAAGACTCAGACTTAGTCGTCGTCACCGTCGTCTTCGACGAGGTCTCAGACGTCTTCGGCGTCTCAGACTCACCCGGACCACACGGATTCACCGGAGTCGTCGTCGACTCAGTCGTCTCCTGATCCTGCGGCTGCGTCGGCTCAGTCGTCTGATCCTGCGGCTGCGTCGGCTCAGTCGTCTGATCCTGCGGCTGCGTCGGCTCAGTAGTCGTCGAACACTCCTCACCCGGCTTCTCAGACGTAGTCGTTTCCGGAGTCTCCGTCTCCTTCGGAACGGTCTGATCCTTATCGTTGATGTCCTTGTGGTCAGCGATGAAGTTCGGCTCATCCTCGGATGCATCCGGAGTATCCTGACCCAACTTGTCAACCTCGACAGAAGTCAGCTCCTCAAAAGCAACCGCAGCCTCAACAACACCCTCAAGATTCTCATCAACAGTGATTTCAACAACGGCCTCACCATTAGCAGTCTCCGGAGCAAAGGTCAGCTGACCATCACCCACAACAGTCTCACCATCAGCCTTAGAAATCAGCTCAGCCTTCAAGGTGTAGTTCTTACCCGGAACAAGGTTGTTAAACGACACCGTGTCCTCAACTACAGCACCAGCAACAACCTCGGTAGCACCGTTAGCGAAATCAGCATTAGTAGAAATCCGCGGCAACTCATCCTTAGTAGTCACCGTCTGATCATCATCAGTGATGTCCTCATGCTTGCCAATCTCATTCGGAGTCTCATTACCCGGAGTCTCCTCACCCTTGTCATTGACCTGCTTAGAAGTCAGCTTCTCGAAAGCAACCGCAGCCTCAACCGGCTCAGTAACCTTCTCATCAACAACAATGGTCACAGCCTCAGTGCCATTCGGCTCAGTCGGCACAAACTTGTGGCCAGTCGTCTCACCAAGAACAGACTTACCATCCGCCTTGGAAATCAACTTCGCATCCAGGAAGTACTCCTTACCCGGAACCAGACCCTCATAAGAAACCTGATCCACAATCTTCGCGCCGCCAACAACTACACGCAGGCCACCATCAAAATCAGCATTCGTCGACACAATCGCATTCTTCTTCTCACCCGGCTCATCACCCGGCCCAGAAGGCTTCGACGGCTCATCCGACGGCTCCTCAGAAGGCTCCTCAGACTCCGACGAAGAAGAAGAGGAAGAAGACTCAGAAGAAGAGGACTCACTCGACTTCGACGACGTCACAGAAGACTCAGACTTAGTCGTCGTCACCGTCGTCTTCGACGAGGTCTCAGACGTCTTCGGCGTCTCAGACTCACCCGGACCACACGGATTCACCGGAGTCGTCGACTCAGTCGACGACGCAGGCTCAGTCGTCTGCTGCTCCTGCGGCTGCGTCGGCTCAGTAGTCTGCTCCTGCGGCTCCGTCGTCTGCTGCGTCGGCTCAGTAGTTTGCTGAGTCGGCTCAGTCGTCGTCGTGCACTCCTCACCCGGGTTCTCCGAAGTGGTCGTTTCCGAAGTCTCAGTCGACGGAGTCTCGTCCGGCTTATCGGACTTTACAGTCTGCTCACGGTCATTGATATTGGTGTGCTCAGCAATATCATTGCTCTCACCCGTCGTGGTTTCGTTACCGTTTTTATCAACGACGGTAGAGGTCAGGTACTCGAAAGCAACAGCTTCCTTAACGGCCCCGGTAACCTCAGGCAAGACCGTGATCTCAACCTCTTCGTCACCGAAGGACTCCGTCGGAATAAAGGTCTTCTCACCACGACCGATCACTGGGTACTCACCCGTGACTTCATCCTTGACCTTTGAACGCAGCTCAGCGCGGAGGGTGTATTCCTTACCCGGAACCAGGTCAGTGTAGGTCACAGTATCGGTGACAACAGTGCCAGCCTCAATATCAGTACCTTCAGCCTTGGAGGCCTTGGTACCAATAGACGGGTTCCACTCAGTGGTATTCACGGTCTGGTCACCATCGTCGATGTCCTCGTGAGTGGTGATCAGGTTACCGTCACGCTCCTCATTCGGAGCATCCTTACCGCTTTCATCCACCTGCTTCGAGAACAGCTTCTCAAAAGCAACAGCAGAAGCAACAACACCCTTGAAATTGTCATCAACCTTAATGTCAACAACAACCTCACCGGCAGAAGTCTTAGGCGTGAAGTTCTTCGAACCCTCGCCGATAACAGCGTGCTCACCCTTATCATCAGCAGCCTTGTTACGCAGCTGAGCCTTCAGGGTGTATTCCTTACCCGGAACCAAATCAGTGAACTTCACAGTGTCCTTGACAACTGCACCAGCAGAAACCTGCGTAGCCCCACCAAGATCAGCCTTCGTCTCAATAGACGGGGTCCACTCAGTAGTATCCACAGTCTGCTTACGATCATTGATGTTCTCGTGCTTGGCAATCTCTACTTCTTCACCGGAGTTAGAGATGTCCTTGCCGTCAGCATCAACTTCTGCGGAGAACAGCTTCTCAAAGGCAACAGCTGCGCCAACGGCATTCTTCGCCTTGTCGTTGACGGTGATTACAACGTCTTCAGATCCAGCAGACTTCTCAGCAGTGAAGCTATGAGTAGCCTCACCCAGGACAGTCGTGCCGTCAGCCTTAGAGATCAGCTTTGCCTTCAGGGTGTAGTTCTTACCCGGAACCAGGTCCTCATAAGTCACAGTGTCAATAACCGTGGCGCCCTCAACAACGCGGTTACCCTCAGCAAGCTTGGCCACAGTGCCAATCTCCGGGGACCACTTAGTATAAACAGTCTGATTGCCATCGTTGATGTTATCGTGAGTGACGATCAGGTTACCGTCGCCCTCCTCATTCGGAGCATCCTTGCCATCAGCATTGACCTCATGAGAGTAGAGGTACTCGTAAGCGACAGCTGCAGCAATCGGGGTTTCGAGCTGCTTGTCGACGTCAATCTTGACCTCAACCTTGCCAGACTCAGCGTCCGGGATGAAGTCCACCAGCTCGCCACGGCCAACAATCGGGTACTGACCATTCTCGTCAGCAACCTTGTTACGCAGCTCAGCCCTCAGGGTGTACTTCTTGCCCGGAACCAGGTCCTCGTAGCTCACGGTGTCAATAACGGTAGCGCCAGCAACAACTTGCTGATTGTCACCATCAAAGGAAGCCTCGGTCTCAATCTTCGGATTGAGGTCCTTCTCCTGCTTCTCCGTAGTCGGAGTCGGATCAGGATTAGGTACTACATCAGTAGTCTTACCCGGAGTCGGCTCGCCAGTATCCTCCGTAGTGGTTTCCTCAGGAGAGGTCGGTTCAGTAGTGGAATCCTTAGGAGTGGTCTCCTCAGTATTGGACGGCTCAGAATCGGTAGTCGTCTCGCTAGAAGAAGTCTCCCCTTCCGGATTCTCAGAGGTAGTCTCTTCGGTCGTGTTCTCCTCAGTATCTGGATTCTCTGGAGAAGTAGTCGGCTCCTCAGATTCACCTTCTCCGTCATCCGGCAAACCAGGTTGATCAACGGGCATAACTGGTTGCGCAGGACCAGAGAGCGTATCCGTGGGGATCACAATAGTAATAAACGCCTCTTGAGGCTGCGCAGGTATTGTGACACTCGGATCCTTTTCAAACTTCGGCGGATCATAATCACTTACAATTTTGTAACCAGTTAGCTGCGTAAACTCTTCGGCATTACCGGTAAATCCTGGATAATTCTTCCGGTTTCCCAAGACCGAACTATAGTACGGGTCACGACCGGTAATCGTCGCAGCAGCAGCAGCTTTGGACGTACCAGTATGAGACACTAGCGCCACTAGGTACACGGAATAGTTCGCAGCCGCTTTCTTGTCGCCTCGCGCGGTAGCCGCCTTAAGCTTTCTGGCCACATTAATAGCAGCGTCACGATAGCCCTCGGGGATTTCAAGCTTCGACGCTTCCGCTTGGACATACTTGTCCCTATGGTTCATTGGAATTGCCAAGCTAGCATCCATACACCAGCCCCAACCCACGTTATTCTCAGGATGACCCTGGTATTTTTTGCCTGTCTGACCTTCGATCGGGGCACCAGCCCAAACTAGCGGCCCCCAAGAGGTATCTTCGGCCGCCTTGCCGGTATTTTCACCAAGAGTGGTGTTCGGCTTAAAGTCAGTAGGCTCCGCCGCCCTTGCTCCAGGAACGGCGACCATGGCCGCAATTACCGCAATGGCAGTGAACACTGCGGTAAAGACCATCCACCCCTCTCTGGAGATGTTTCTCAATCTACTCATCGTTTCCTCTTCGGATGTTGCAACTACTTACAATTTTTTCTGCACAGTGCCGGATGGCCGCTGCGACTATCTGAATTCTTGACGTGAAATTTCCACTCTGACCAGAAGAAATTCCCGCAGACTCTCGATCAACTCTTACAGTCCACTCAGCAGAGTATCACCGCCCTCAGGTCACTGCAAGAAAGATCATTGCTCTATAACCCTCATCTATACCGCTTTCAGCATGGTATTTCCGCAGCTAGATCCAGTTGGTAACACCTTTATGGCCATAAAATCGCCTACGTGTTCGAACTTCATGAACGACACCCGCATGCGTAACGTTGAGAGTTTCTTAAGTTTAAAAGGATTTTTTCGATTTAATTCCTGACTGTAAATTTTTAGCTTCAGCAGGGATTAATATGTTCGCCCATCCACAATTTGCAGGCCATGCCATAGTATGCACTCCAATAAATGGAGATGCCTACCATTAAGCCCTTCTTTCGGAAGTGGTTGAAGCGTCAATGTTTCACCGAACATGCGTTCCTATATATTCGCTCATTGCCCCACCAGCGGGCCCCGAGGCAAACACAAGGCGGCTGCGCCGAACGCGCAACCGCCAAAAAATAAGTACACAGCCCCGCCACTGCACACAGGTTTTACCCCCATTGGCCAAACTTATACCCCCGTTGGGCTAGTCATCCGCTGAGCGGGTGAGCTTTGGATCAACGTCGATAACCGGCTCAGCAACCTCGAGAACCTCAATATCGGAGACGGGGGCTTCGCTAGGCTCAACATGCAGGGAGGAGCCTTCGCCGTGCTCACCAGGAGTTGGGCCCACAGTAATCTTGGACGCTGCCAAAGCGGCCCTGTCGCGAGCGGTCTCAACATCCTCGGCTGTCGTGGCCACCATGCCCATGCGGCGGCCGGCATAGGCACCGGGCTTGCCGAAGAGACGCACGTCAGTCTCCTCGTAGGAGAGGGCGGCGTCGAGGCCGGTAAAGGAGACGTCGTCAAGCTCAGCGTCGGCGTGCAGAATGACCGCAGCACCAGGGCTGACCAACGTCACATCAATGGGGAATCCCAACATGGCGCGAACGTGCAGCTCAAACTCGGAGAAACGTTGCGTGTACCCCGTCAGCATCGCCGTATCCAGTGGACGCGGGGATACCGAAGAGAAGTAGACGTCATCGCCGGCCACAAAGAGCTCCACGCCGTAGACACCGCGCCCACCCAGCTCGTTGGAGATACGCGCAGCCACGGAACGCGCATTCGCCAGCGCATCTTCACTCATGGCCATGGGTTGCCAGGATTCTACAAGGTCACCATTCTCGTGGCGGTGGCCAATGGGCTCACTAAACCACGTGGCCATCTTGTCCGTCGCTGGGTCAATGGAGCGCACGGCCAGGAGCGTGACCTCATAATCAAAGTTCACGAAACGTTCCACCACCACGCGCTTGCGCTCCGGAGACACGTGACGCACCATGCCCCACGCTTCCTCCACGTCCTCCGCATGCTTGAGCAACACGTGCCCCTTACCGGAGGTCGTAATATCTGGTTTCACTATGCACGGCAGCCCCAACTCCCCTACCGCCTCCGAGAGCTCCTCAGGGGATTCTGCGAAACGGTACGCCGTTACGGGCAGGCCGATGCTGTCCGCCACGCCACGCACGCTCTCCCGGGACTGCGTAAGCTCGCACGCACGTGCAGAAGGCACGACGATGGAGTTCATCTCCTCCTCGATGCGGGCGAGCACCTCCACATTCACGGTCTCCACCTCGGGGACTACGTAGTCTGGGTGGATGCGCTGTGCCAATTCCCACACCTTGTTTGGGTCTTGGATGTCCGCGATGTAGCTAAAGTGCGCGAGCTGCTGGGCGGGCGCTCCTGCATAGCGGTCCACGGCGTGAACTTCCAACCCTAGGTTCTGAAAGGCCACCACCAGCTGCTTTCCCAGCTCACCCGCCCCAAGAAGGAGCACCTTGGTGGCACTTCCTGTCAGCGGAGTTCCAATGTGGCCTGCGATATCGCCTGCGGTAGTCATTCTCGAATTATCGCACACATTTGGTGCCGTGCTGCTTGGCGACGTCCCCCCAATGATCCCCACACCCCCTTTCCCTCACCGCCGAAAGATGGCAGTGGGGAAAGGGGGTGTGGTTCACACGCGGTACTTACTTAGAGGAACCTTCCTCAGAAGCACCCGGTGCGCAGGCATCAGCCAGCAGGCCAATAGCCAGTGCACCAGCGGCAACCAGCGCTACCGAGCCAGCGCTAACGCCGAAGCGCTTGAGCTGAGTATTGATGCCAGCCATCTGGTCCGCCAGCGGACCGTTGAACACGCCTGCCTGCATCTGCAGACGTGCGTTGATGTCAGCGATCTGCTTGTTAATCGGCGCGATGAAGTCCTTCAGACCCGGGATAGCCAGCTGGGAAGCCAAACCAACCGGGATGAGGAACAGCAGCGGCAGACCAACACCCAGGCCAGTCTCAATGCAGCGCTCGGAGGAGCCGAATTCCACATCCGGCTTCGGTGCCGGGGAGTCCGGGGTCGTGGATTCCTTCGGGGTCGCAACCTCGGAGTCCTCCTCACCCTCGGAATCCGTCACAGTGACCTTATCGCCCGCAGTGATGTCTACCTTCGGGTCAAGGCTCCACTTGCCATTCTTATCGACGGCAACGTGCTCATCCTTGAACTTCTCCTTGCCATCCTTGCCGACGATAGTGACAGTAACCTCGGTCTCCGGCGTAGCAGTGCCCTTGACCGTGGAGTCACCTTCCTTCACCGGCTCGACGTCGAGGACGTGGGACTCAGTGCCTTCGCCCTCAGAAGGCTTCTCCGGAGTGGTCGGCTTGGACGGAGCAATCGGCCAAGACGGACCCCATGGAAGACTCGGGTTCATCGGCTTCGTCGGGCGTCCGTCACCATTGCCGTTGTCTTCAGGTGCTTCAGCCCCCAGGACAACGACGCTTTGCTCGTTACCGGACTCATCGGAAACTGTGACCTTGTCACCCTTCTTCAGGTCAACCCCAGGCTCGACGCTCCAGGTACCGTCCTCACCGACAGTGACGGTCTTCTCAGTCTCCTTGCCTGCGGCATCAGTGACAGTAACCGTCAGCGTGGAACCAGGTTTACCGGTACCGGAGATCTTCTTGTCGCCTTCGGTGACGTTATCAATGGAAGGCTTGATGGTCTCTGCACCATTCTCACCACCATCATCAGACGGGGAACCAACCGTGATGGTCTCAGAGTTACCCTTCTCATCCTCAACAGTGACCTTGTCGCCCTCTTCCACGCCCTTATCCGGCGTGACGGACCACTTACCGTCGTCATCAGTCGTGGCAGTGTCCTCGGACTTGGTATTGCCTTCGGGGTCCGTCACCGTGACCGTGACATCCGTACCCGGCGCAGCCTCACCGGAGATCTCCGTGTCACCTTCGTTGACTGGGTCAACAGACGGCTTCACGGTCTCCTCACCAGCGCCATTGTCCCCACCGTTGCCAGTGCCTTCGCCTTCACCTGTGCCTTCGCCGGCACCGGGCTCATCAGCAGGCTTGTCCTTGACCGTCGGGTTGGTGCCGGCCTTGAGTTCGTCACCATCGTTGACGCCGTCACCATCGGTATCAGCCTCATTCGGGTTGGTACCGATCTCAATCTCAGTACGATCCGTCAGACCATCCTCATCGGAGTCAGCCTTGGTCGCATTCGTCGGCTCGTTGTTGTACTTACCGTTCTCGGAACCATCCAGCTCCTGCTTATCGGACAGGCCATCACCATCGGTATCGGCCTTGAGAGGATCAGTACCCTTCTCTTTCTCCTCGCCGTCGCTCAGGCCATCACCATCGGAGTCAGCGTTCTTCGGGTCGGTGCCATTCTTGACCTCGTCACCATCGTTGACGCCGTCGCCATCAGAATCGGCCTTGTTCGGATCGGTACCGTGCTCCTTCTCCTCACCATCAGTCAGGCCATCACCATCAGAATCAGCCTTGGTCGGATCAGTACCGTCCTCGGCTTCCTGCTCATCGGAGACACCATCGTTGTCGGTGTCCTTCGCAGGCTCCTCAGGAGTCTCCTCCTCCACGGTCGGGTTAGTGCCGGCCTTGACCTCGGCACCATCGTTGACGCCGTCACCGTCGGTGTCGGCCTCATTCGGGTTGGTACCGATCTCAATCTCGGTACGGTCCGTCAGACCATCCTCATCAGAGTCAGCCTCCTTCGGATCCGTCGGCTCGTTGTTGTACTTACCGTTCTCGGAACCATCTAGCTCCTGCTTATCACTCAGGCCGTCACCATCGGTATCAACCTTGAGAGGATCAGTACCCTTCTCCTTCTCTTCGCCGTCGCTCAGACCATCACCATCAGTGTCAGCCTTGTTCGGATCGGTGCCGTTCTTGACCTCGTCACCATCGTTGACACCATCACCGTCAGAGTCAGCCTTGGTCGGATCGGTACCGTGCTCCTTCTCCTCACCATCAGTCAGGCCATCACCATCGGAATCGGCCTTGTTCGGATCAGTACCGTCCTTATCCTCCTGCTCATCGGAAACACCATCATTGTCAGAGTCCTTCGCAGGCTCCTCAGATGGGTCAGTCGGGTCGGTTGGGGAACCGCCAGCATTCTCAGAACCGTTATCGTCCTTGCCCTTCTCATGACCACCAACCGGAACCTCAGCAGTAGCGGGCTGGTCCAGGGACGGATCCTCAACGGTCACGGTAATCGGACCATCAACATTGTCACCCGGCGTAACAACAATCTCTCCGGTCTCCGGATCAATCTTGGCAGGAACACCCTTACCGTCCTCGTCCTTGGCGGTCACCGTGGTCTTACCCGTCGGGTTCTCCACCTTCACACCAGTCGACTGCTCATCATCAGTCGGCTCGACGGTATTCGGGTTATCAGCACCATCAACGGAGACCTTCGGGTCCTCGGCGGCATCCTCGTCCTTTGCGGTCGGGTTGGTACCGTTCTTGACTTCATCACCATCGTTGACGCCGTCACCGTCAGTATCGGCGACGTTCGGGTTGGTGCCGATCTCAATCTCTGTACCATCAGACAGACCATCACCATCGGAATCGCGCTTGGTCGGATCCGTCGGCTCGTTGTTGTACTTGCCGTTCTTAGAACCGTCCAGCTCTTCCTTATCACTCAGGCCGTCACCATCGGTATCCGGCTTAGTCGGATCGGTGCCCTTTTCCTTTTCCTCACCATCCGTCAGGCCGTCACCATCGGAATCAGCCTTGTTCGGATCGGTGCCGTTCTTGACCTCGTCACCATCGTTGACACCGTCGCCATCAGTGTCAGCCTTAGTTGGGTCGGTGCCGTGCTCCTTCTCCTCACCATCCTTCAGGCCATCGTCATCGGAGTCAGCCTTATTCGGATCAGTACCGTCCTTGGCTTCCTGCTCATCGGAAACACCATCATCATCAGAATCCTTCTGAGAAGAATCTTCTTCATCCTTGACGGTCGGGTTGGTACCGTTCTTGACTTCATCACCATCGTTGACGCCGTCACCGTCAGTATCGGCGACGTTCGGGTTGGTGCCGATCTCAATCTCTGTACCATCAGACAGACCATCACCATCGGAATCGCGCTTGGTCGGATCCGTCGGCTCGTTGTTGTACTTGCCGTTCTTAGAACCGTCCAGCTCTTCCTTATCACTCAGGCCGTCACCATCGGTATCCGGCTTAGTCGGATCGGTGCCCTTTTCCTTTTCCTCACCATCCGTCAGGCCGTCACCATCGGAATCAGCCTTGTTCGGATCGGTGCCGTTCTTGACCTCGTCACCATCGTTGACACCGTCGCCATCAGTGTCAGCCTTAGTTGGGTCGGTACCGTGCTCCTTCTCCTCACCATCCTTCAGGCCATCGTCATCGGAGTCAGCCTTATTCGGATCAGTACCGTCCTCAGCCTCTTGCTCGTCGGAGACACCATCACCATCGGAATCCTTCTCAGAAGAAGATGGGTCAGTTGGATCGGTCGGGTCGGTTGGGGTGCCGCCGGTGCTCTCGGAGTTGTTGTCGTCCTTGCCCTTCTCATGGCCGTCAACTGGAACCTCAGCCTTTACCGGTTCATCCAAAGAGGGATCCTCGACGGTCACGGTAATCGGACCATCGACACCTTCGCCCGGAGTAACAAGAATCTCGCCGGTTTCTGGATCAATCTTGGCCGGAACGCCCTTGCCATCTTCATCCTTGGCGGTCACCGTGGTTTTACCAGTCGGGTTCTCCACCTTTACGCCGGTCGACTGCTCGTCGTCCGTCGGGTTAACGGTGCTTGGCTTGTCAGCTCCCTCGACGGAGACCTTTGGCTGCTCGGCAGTCGGGTTGGTGCCGGCCTTGACTTCATCACCATCATTGGTGCCGTCACCATCGGTGTCAGCGACGTTCGGGTTGGTGCCGATCTCAATCTCAGTACGGTCCGTCAGACCGTCGTCATCGGAGTCAGCCTTCGCCGGGTCCGTCGGCTCATTGCCGTACTCAGTGTTCTTCGAACCGTCCAGCTCTTCCTTATCGGAAAGGCCATCACCATCGGTATCGACCTTGGTCGGGTCGGTACCCTTCTCCTTTTCCTCGGCGTCGGTCAAGCCATCGCCATCGGTATCAGCCTTGGTCGGATCAGAGCCAAGCTCCTTTTCTTCACCGTCGCTCAGGCCATCGTCATCAGAGTCAGCCTTCAGCGGATCGGTGCCATCGGCAACCTCATCACCATCGTTGACACCATCACCGTCAGAATCAGCCTTCGACGGATCGGTACCGTGCTCCTTCTCCTCACCATCAGTCAGGCCATCACCATCAGAATCAGCCTTGTTCGGGTCAGTACCGTCAGCAGCTTCCTGCTCATCGGAGACACCGTCACCATCAGAGTCCTTGGCAGGCTCTTCAGGAGTCTCCTCCTTCACAGTGGGGTTGGTGCCGGCCTTGACCTCGTCACCATCGTTGACGCCGTCACCGTCGGTATCGGCCACATTCGGGTTGGTACCGATCTCAATCTCGGTGCGGTCAGTCAGACCATCACCATCGGAGTCAGCCTTCAGCGGATCCGTCGGCTCGTTGTTGTACTTACCGTTCTCGGAACCATCCAGCTCTTCCTTATCCGACAGACCATCGCCATCGGTATCGGCCTTGAGGGGATCAGTACCCTTATCCTTCTCCTCGCCGTCGCTCAGGCCGTCACCATCAGAATCAGACTTCAGCGGATCGGTGCCATTCTTGACCTCATCACCATCGTTGACGCCATCGTCATCAGAATCCGCCTTCGTCGAGTCAGTACCGAGATCCTTCTCCTCACCGTCAGTCAGGCCATCGCCGTCGGAGTCAGCCTTGTTCGGGTCGGTGCCGTCGGCAGCTTCCTGCTCGTCAGTGACGCCATCACCATCGGAATCCTTGGCAGGCTCTTCAGGAGTCTCCTCCTTCACGGTCGGGTTAGTGCCGGCCTTGACCTCGGCACCGTCGGTGACGCCGTCACCGTCGGTGTCGGCCTCATTCGGGTTGGTACCGATTTCAATCTCAGTGCGGTCAGTCAGACCATCCTCATCAGAGTCAGCCTTCGACGGATCTGTCGGCTCGTTGTTGTACTTACCGTTCTCGGAACCATCTAGCTCCTGCTTATCACTCAGGCCATCACCATCGGTGTCAACCTTGAGAGGATCAGTACCCTTCTCCTTCTCTTCGCCGTCGCTCAGACCATCACCATCGGTGTCAGCCTTCAGCGGATCGGTGCCATCGGCAACCTCATCACCATCGTTAATACCATCGTCATCAGAATCGGCCTTCGTCGGATCGGTACCACGCTTCTTTTCCTCACCGTCAGACAGGCCATCACCATCAGAATCAGCCTTGTCCGGGTCGGTGCCGTCAGCTTCCTCTTGCTCATCCGTAACGCCGTCGTTGTCAGAGTCCTTCGCAGGTTCGGAGTTGTTGTCATCCTGGCCCTTCTCGTGGCCATTGACCGGTACCTCAACCGTTACTGGCTCATCTGGAGACGGGTCCTCAACGGTTACGGTAATCGGGCCATCAACACCCTCACCCGGGGTTACAACAATCTCACCGGTTGCCGGGTCAATCTTGGCCGGAACACCCTTACCATCTTCGTCCTTGGCGGTCACCGTGGTTTTACCAGTCGGGTTCTCCACCTTTACGCCGGTCGACTGCTCGTCGTCCGTCGGGTTAACGGTGCTTGGCTTGTCAGCTCCCTCGACGGAGACCTTCGGCTGCTCGGGAGCAGGCTCGTCCTTAGCGGTCGGGTTGGTGCCGGCCTTGACTTCGTCACCGTCGTTGGTGCCGTCGCCGTCGGTATCCGCCACGTTCGGGTTGGTACCGATCTCAATCTCAGTACGGTCAGTCAGACCATCACCATCGGAATCCGCCTTAGTCGGATCCGTCGGCTTGTTGTCGTACTTAGTGTTCTTAGAACCGTCGAGCTCTTCCTTATCACTCAGCCCATCACCATCAGTGTCAGCCTTAGTCGGATCGGTGCCCTTCTCCTTTTCCTCAGAGTCGCTCAGCCCATCACCATCAGAATCGGACTTAGTCGGATCAGAGCCAAGTTCCTTTTCTTCACCGTCGTTCAGGCCATCATTATCGGTATCAGCCTTCAGCGGGTCAGTGCCATCGGTGACCTCCTGGCCATCCTCGACTCCGTCGTCATCAGAATCAGCCTTATTCGGATCGGTACCGTGTTCCTTCTCCTCACCATCAGTCAGGCCATCACCATCGGAATCGGCCTTAGTCGGATCAGTACCGTCCTTATCCTCCTGCTCATCGGAAACACCATCACCATCAGAATCCTTGGCAGGCTCCTCCGGAGTCTCATCCTTCACAGTCGGATTAGTACCAGCCTTGACCTCGTCACCGTCGTTGGTGCCGTCGCCGTCGGTATCCGCCACGTTCGGGTCGGTACCGATCTCAATCTCAGTACGGTCAGTCAGACCATCACCATCGGAATCCGCCTTAGTCGGATCCGTCGGCTTGTTGTCGTACTTAGTGTTCTTAGAACCGTCGAGCTCTTCCTTATCACTCAGACCATCACCATCAGTATCAGCCTTAAGAGGATCAGTACCCTTCTCCTTTTCCTCCCCGTCATTCAGGCCATCATCATCAGAGTCAGCCTTCAGCGGGTCGGTGCCGTCCTCAATCTCCTGGGCGTCATCGACACCGTCGCCATCAGAGTCAGCCTTGGTCGGATCGGTACCGCGCTCCTTCTCCTCACCGTCGCTCAAGCCATCGCCATCGGAATCGGCCTTGTTCGGATCAGTACCGTCAGCTGCTTCCTGCTCATCGGTAACACCATCGCCATCGGAGTCCTTGGCAGGCTCCTCAGGAGTCTCATCCTTCACGGTCGGGTTGGTGCCGGCTGTCACCTCGGCACCATCGTTGGCGCCATCACCATCGGTGTCGGCCACGTTCGGGTTGGTACCGATCTCAATCTCAGTACGGTCAGTCAGACCATCCTCATCAGAATCAGCCTTCGCTGGATCCGTCGGCTCATTGCCGTACTTACCGTTCTTGGAACCGTCGATCTCTTCCTTATCAGTTAGACCGTCACCATCGGTATCAGCCTTGAGAGGATCAGTACCCTTCTCCTTCTCCTCACCATCGCTCAGGCCATCACCATCGGAGTCAGCCTTCAACGGGTCGGTGCCATCCGTGACCTCGTCACCATCGTTGACACCATCACCATCAGAATCAGCGTTCTTCGGATCGGTACCGTGCTCCTTCTCCTCACCATCAGTCAGGCCATCACCATCAGAGTCAGCCTTATTCGGATCAGTACCGTCCTCGGCTTCCTGCTCATCGGAAACACCATCACCATCAGAGTCCTTCGCAGGCTCAGAGTTGTTGTCATCCTGGCCCTTCTCGTGACCGTTGACCGCAACCTCAGTAGTAACAGGCTGCTCCAGAGACGGATCCTCAATGGTCACGGTAATCGGACCATCAACACCCTCACCAGGAGTAACGAGGACTTCACCGGTCTCCGGGTCAATCTTGGCCGGGACACCCTTACCGTCTTCATCCTTAGCGGTGACAGTGGTCTTACCCGTCGGGTTCTCCACCTTCACACCGGTCGACTGCTCATTGGCAGTCGGCTCCACCGGGGTCTTGGAGGACTCATCAACAGCTACCTTCGGACCTGCCGGCTTATCATTCGCATCATTCGGATCGGTGGGGGCAGGGTTGCCCTCGGCGTCCGTGTTGTTGACCTCGTCGCCGTCGTTGACACCGTCGCCGTCGCTGTCGGCATTAGTCGGATCGGTCGTCTTGCCGTTGTTCTTGGAGCCGTCGACTTCTTCCTTATCGCTCAGGCCATCACCATCGGTGTCGGCCTTCTTCGGATCAGTACCTTTCTCGGCTTCTTCCTTGTCCGTCAGACCATCCTTATCGGAGTCCGCGGTGGCGTCCTTGACCACGAGCGGGAAGGTCTGGGTACCGGTGCTGTCACCATCGGTGACCTTGACGGTGACGTTGTAGACAGCGTTGCCGTTCTCGGTCACAATGTCAGCGGTGTCCTTGTTATAAGCAGGAGTACCGGTGATCTTGCCGTTTTCATCGATGGAGATGCCTGCAGGTGCACCAACGAGCTCGTACGTGGGGTTGGACAGCTCCGCATCGTCAGAGGTCTTGGCAGAAACCTGAATCGGGTCAATGGCCTCATCGGACCAAGTCTCTTGACCCTTGATCTTGTCAACTACCAGGTCCTTCGGAGCCGGCTTTTCGTCGCCAGCCGGGACCTGAACAACGATGGTGTCGGTGTATTCCTTGCCATCGATAGTAGCGGTGACCGGCAGCTCAAAGACCTTGGCTGGAGCACCGGGCTCCTGCTTCGGAACGGTGATGGTTGCAACACCATTCTCATCGAAGCTCACTTCAGTGCCCTGAGGGGCATTGGAGGTATCTGCCGTGAACTCGGATCCCTTAGGCAAAGTATCCACGGGCTCACCGTTGAGGGTTAGCTTCGGAGAAACCGTAGCGGTAGCGTTCTCACCGTCCACGCTAAGGTTCTTCAGCGCTGGGTAGTCAACGCCGTAGGTCTTATCAGCCCCAGGAGCCTCAGGGTCGGTTGGGGTCTCCGGCTCCGATGCGTCCGCGGCCTCAACCTTTACGGTTGCCGGCTCAGAAGGCTTCTTACCGGCCTCAGTTGCAATAGCCGTGATCTCATCGTCAGCCTTAAGCTCTTCACCCACAGGAATATCTGCCGTGAAGGTGCCAGGGTTGTCCGGATCCTCAGTTGCGGTAACTTCCGTGCCGGACGGGAGGGTTACCTTCACCTCGCTGCCGGCAGGGGCCTTCACGGTGACCTTGCTGTCATCGGCCTTCACTGGCTCGATGGACGGGGTCTCTGTCACTTCCGTCGGGGCATCCGAGGTTGCCTTGAAAGCGCCACCCTTGGTGCGCTCACCATTCGGGGACTCCGCAACGAGGGTGTACTCCGTACCGTCTTGCAGTTCAAGCTTGCCGGATTTGAACTCGCCCTTTTGGATGGCGGCGACGTCACCAAGCGTGGCAACGTCGACAGCATCAGCAGCATCGAAAGTGAGATTGCCGTCTGCGTCTTCCTTCAACTTCTCGGTAGGAACCGCCACGATCTTGACCGGTGCTGCGTCGGCGTTAGTGACATCGAGCAGCGGGATGTCCTTGCCCTGGGAGTCCTTATCCTGCTCACGCGTAATCGTGCCCGACAAAGATTCCGGCTGAGGCAGGACGGTCTTCTCAGACGGCTGCGGGGCAGCGGGCTTGAAGGACTTGGGATCCAGCGGATCCGTGTTGTCAGTCAGAACCTCAACGTCATCGCGAATGCCATCACCATCAGTGTCGGCCTTCGAAGGATCAGTACCCAGGTCGCGCTCGTAATCATCCGTCAGGCCATCGCCATCGGAATCCGCGATGTTGAGGTAATCAGACTTGAGCGTCTGCTTCAGTAGCTTCGGCTCAGCGCCGCCGTCTTGCTTCTCTGCATTGGGAAGTAGCTTCGGCCATTTGTCAGTAAAGTCCACCGAGATCCAGGACGTGGTGTCAATACGCTTGCCGTACGGAGAGTTGGAGAGGTTTTCAGCGCCTTCTTCGAGCTGGTACTCAATGGTGTAGCTACCGGTGGCGTTAGCCGCGATACCCACGATGTTGTCCATATTGGACCACACTTGGTCCTTGGTTTTCCCGTCAATGCCGGGCTCGTGTGGGAGATAGGACAGCTCAGGGCGCGTAGCGGTGGTCGCGAGCCCTGTCTCCTTGTTGAAGTCCATCTTCCACTTCTTCGCATTCGGAAGCGGATTGCCTTCCATGTCAGACTTGTAGACCGTGACGTCGGTAATGTGCTTCGCTATATCCGGGCTGATGTTCTCGTTAAGAATCCAGTTCCAGTAGCTGTTGCCACCGAAATTCCTGCCCGCCATCGTGGCGGTGGTGGTGGACTTGATAGACCCGTTCTCCTGGTCATACTTCAGCTGCTTGGAGATACCGTTGTGGTACACATCCTCTCCGGGACCCTCGAAAGTGCTTGAGGGAACGCCGTTTTCCCCCGCAAACTGATTCTCGCCAACGATGTTGACGTGCTGCACGGAGTTGTTGAAGATTCGACCGTCCCTGCGAACCCAGTAGTAGTCAACCTGCGAACCTTCTGCTGGAAGGCCAAGGTCTTCAATCTTCTTGTCGTCCTTCAAGAAGATCTGAATATAGGAAGCATACGGCACGCCAGAGGCACCCGGGAAGTTCCTCGAATCATCAAACTTCAGGCCCCACTCAGAGCCCTTCGGATCGCGCTTGGTAAACGAGCCCTGTGCGTCGCCGTTAATACCAACCAACTCCATGCGAGCGATCTGGGAGTAGAGGGCCTCATCACGGAACCGGATGAACTGACCGTTCGCGTCCGTATCCCCCTTCGGGGTCTTACCGCCATTCCAAATCGCCTTCCTCAAATGCGGAACCTTGAGGACATACTGCGGGTTATTTTGCTGTGCATCGGTGAACTCGGGAACGAGGCCGACATAGAGCACGCCATCGTCAACACCGTTGTCGAAAACGCGGCCAGTGTCCGCCGGGATGTAATTACCTTCTGCATCTGTAATTTCGGCAGCGGCGGCAACGGCAGCGCTGTGCGGCGCTGCGACGGGGTGAACGAACGGGGCAACAAGCGCTACGGATAGGGCCGCGGCCGCGAAGGACGTTCCGCGGCGGCGGGCTCTGGACGTAACCCTGAGATGCTTCTTAGACATACCAAGAAGTCCTTTCTGAGAGACTGTGAAGAGTTGGACACGCTAGAACTACGTGAACGTGCAAGAGGACATGTCGGCTTACACACCGAGAGCGACTCACCTCTACCACCAGAAAGAGGTCAGAAAATCCGGCGGTCAGCAAGCAGTTCGCCCCCGATAGTACTGAGCAAAGTCGCAGGAAGATACCCCGGTTTACGCTGCAAAGTTTTTGACATCAACAACTTGTAACTATTTTTAATTGTGGGCCCACCAGCTGGACAAACTTACACCGTCAGCATTGTTCGCATAGTCTGTGGACTTTGTCACATGCAAATTTTCCTGCAGAGACTACGCTTTGCAGCTCGCTACTGCATGTGTGCGCCCCTCAGTCACCGTGCCTACGCCACGCTTGCCGACGCCCCCTCCGATCACGAAAGCCCACCATACCCACCCCTTTAGGGAGTGAGAACAGTGGGCTTATCGCTTAAACCAGACCTCTTAGGACTCTAGGCCGCCAGCATGGGGGCCAGCGGCTTAGAGAACACGCTCTTTAACCTCTTAGTTAGTTGGAGGAAGAGCCCTCTTCGTCAGCGCCCGGTGTGCAGGCATCAGCCAGCAGGCCGATAGCCAGTGCACCAGCGGAGATAAGCGCTACAGCACCAGCAGCCTGGTTAGCGTTGACACCAAAGCGCTTGAGCTGAGCATCAATACCAGACATCTGCTTGGCCAGCGGACCATTGAAGGTGTTGGTCTGCATCTGCAGACGGGTGTTCAGATCCTGAATCTGCTTGTTAATCGGAGCAATAAAGTCCGACAGACCCGGAATGTTCATCTGGGAAGCCAGACCAACCGGAATCAGGAACAGCAGCGGGATACCAATACCCAAACCAGTGTTGACGCAACGCTCGGACAGGTTGGAGGACAAGCCATCCTCGCCCGGCTCGTCACCCGGCTTATCACCCGGCTCATCACCCGGCTCAGAAGGCTGAGCAGGCTTGGAGTCAGCATCGTTCGGGTCGGTCGGCTTACCGTCGTTCTTAGAACCGGAGACCTCGTCACCATCATTGGTGCCGTCACCATCGGTATCAGGGTTCTTCGGGTCAGTCGGCGCACCCTTCTCGCCGTCCTCAACCTTGTTACCGTCCTCATCGAACGGGTTCTTAGAACCGTCTACTTCAGCACCATCCTTGATGCCATCACCATCGGTGTCAGCCTTATTCGGATCGGTACCCAGTTCCTTTTCCTGATCGTCAGTCAGACCATCACCATCGGAGTCCTTGCCCTCGTTGTCATCGCCCGGCTTGGTCGGCGGAACCGGCCAGGACGGACCCCACGGAAGACCCGGAATCATCGGCTTCTTCGGCTTCTTCGGCTTAGAGTTCGGGTCATTCGGATCGGTCGGCTTACCGTCGTTCTTAGAACCGGTGACCTCGTCACCATCATTGGTGCCGTCACCATCGGTATCAGGCTTCGTCGGATCAGTCGGCGCACCGTTCTCACCCGGCTTAACCTTGTTGCCGTCCTCATCAAACGGGTTCTTAGAACCGTCTACCTCGTCACCATCGTTGATGCCGTCATCATCGGTATCAGCCTTATTCGGATCGGTACCGAGCTCGTCTTCCTTGTCATCGGTCAGGCCATCGTTGTCCGAATCTTTCGGCTTCTCAACCGGAACAGCCGGCTTGGAGTCCGGATCATTCGGATCGGTCGGAGCAGGTTCGCCGTCCTTATCCTTGTTGTTGACCTCGTCACCATCATTGGTGCCGTCACCATCGGTATCAGGCTTCGTCGGATCAGTCGGCGCACCGTTCTCACCCGGCTTAACCTTGTTGCCGTCCTCATCAAACGGGTTCTTAGAACCGTCTACCTCGTCACCATCGTTGATGCCGTCATCATCGGTWTCAGCCTTATTCGGATCGGTACCGAGCTCGTCTTCCTTGTCATCGGTCAGGCCATCGTTGTCCGAATCTTTCGGCTTCTCAACCGGAACAGCCGGCTTGGAGTCCGGATCATTCGGATCGGTCGGAGCAGGTTCGCCGTCCTTATCCTTGTTGTTGACCTCGTCACCATCATTGGTGCCGTCACCATCGGTATCAGGCTTCGTCGGATCAGTCGGCGCACCGTTCTCACCCGGCTTAACCTTGTTGCCGTCCTCATCAAACGGGTTCTTAGAACCGTCTACCTCGTCACCATCGTTGATGCCGTCATCATCGGTWTCAGCCTTATTCGGATCGGTACCGAGCTCGTCTTCCTTGTCATCGGTCAGGCCATCGTTGTCCGAATCTTTCGGCTTCTCAACCGGAACAGCCGGCTTGGAGTCCGGATCATTCGGATCGGTCGGAGCAGGTTCGCCGTCCTTATCCTTGTTGTTGACCTCGTCACCATCATTGGTGCCGTCACCATCGGTATCAGGCTTCGTCGGATCAGTCGGCGCACCGTTCTCACCCGGCTTAACCTTGTTGCCGTCCTCATCAAACGGGTTCTTAGAACCGTCTACCTCGTCACCATCGTTGATGCCGTCATCATCGGTWTCAGCCTTATTCGGATCGGTACCGAGCTCGTCTTCCTTGTCATCGGTCAGGCCATCGTTGTCCGAATCTTTCGGCTTCTCAACCGGAACAGCCGGCTTGGAGTCCGGATCATTCGGATCGGTCGGAGCAGGTTCGCCGTCCTTATCCTTGTTGTTGACCTCGTCACCATCATTGGTGCCGTCACCATCGGTATCAGGCTTCGTCGGATCAGTCGGCGCACCGTTCTCACCCGGCTTAACCTTGTTGCCGTCCTCATCAAACGGGTTCTTAGAACCGTCTACCTCGTCACCATCGTTGATGCCGTCATCATCGGTATCAGCCTTATTCGGATCGGTACCGAGCTCGTCTTCCTTGTCATCGGTCAGGCCATCGTTGTCCGAATCTTTCGGCTTCTCAACCGGAACGTCAACGACGACCTTGTTTTCACCGTTCTCATCCTTCGGCAGATCCGGATCCTCAATGGTTACAGAAATCGGACCCTCTGCATCAGTGCCCGGGGTGACGATGACATTGCCGTTCTCATCAATCTCAACCGGAACGTCCTTGCCGTTCTTATCCTTCGCAGAGATCTTGGTGTCGTCGTCCTTGTTCTTGACGTCAATACCAGTGTCCTGCTTCGCATCGGTCGGGTTGACCGGCTTCACACCAGACGGATCCACAACGGTCTTGGTAGTCACCACGAAGGAGTCAGATGCTGTAACGTTGCCATCGACCTCGAGCTCCACACGGATAGTCTGCGGAGTTTTGATGTCCGCCGGAATGTCGAACGAGCACGCTTCAGCACCAGCCGTATCGGTCAGACCGTCACATGCCTTCAGCTCACGACCACGCTCGTCACGCCATACAACTCGAACCGGGTTCTTCTCGTCAAACACGCGAGTTACATCAATATGAGCCTTCTGACCGGGCACTGCAACACCGTTGGCATCCTCATCGTCAAACTTGACAACCTTGATCTCATCGACGTAGCGAACCGCAACAGGCAGGTGAGAGTTATACCAACCAGGACGTCCCAGAGGGTTCTTCACCGCACCAGAAGTCTTTTGGTTCAGCGGCTGGAAAAGGTTCGCGCCATGAGCACCGTAGGTCGGCTTCCAGTTTCCTTCCGGGTCCTGAACAAACTGGTAGGCGTACTTCAGCGCCTCTTCGTTTTTAGTATCGAAGTGAGCGCGGTAGTAACCGTCCTTGTTCGTCTCATTAACAACCGTCTGCGCGATGAACTTATCGCGGTTGGCCTTATTCTCGAACAGTTCACGGATCTTATCCGCTCGCACGTCTGGACGCTCTTTATCAAACTGCTTCACAGCTTGGAGGCCTTCATCAGTCAAAATCGTGGAGACGACCTTGTAACCTTCAACGAATCGCTCATCTGCGGAAGTCGGGAGACCAATGTGACCGCGTTGTTGCTCAGACTCCAGCCACACTCGACCCTCGATGTAGTACTGGTTCGGGTCATCACGACTATCCGGAGCGATGTCGTAGCCGTCAGTGTCGATCTTCCAGTCAGCCGGGTCCGCCGTCATGTACGGAGCCGGCCCTTCAACTACTTCAAGAGCTGTGCGGGCCATGTACTGGCCCGCTAGACCAAACGCACCATTCGGCTCATTACCAGTCGGACCGTAGAAACCAGGGAAGCGACCAGGCCACTGGTACACCTGCTGCAGCGGCTGACCGGCACGTCCAGTCTGCCCTTCCGCAAGCCAGATGCGTGCCTTATGGCGGTAGGCATAAGTGTGCTCCTTGCCGTTCTCATCAGTCCAAGATCCCGGGGCGAAAGTAAAAGTGCCCGGGCCAGACGTGGTGCCATCTCCACCATACGGAAGGAAGTGTGTCTTTGCCGAGTACACTGGGCTGACCGCGCCGTCGTCATCAATCCACTGGAACAACACCGTTGTACCATCCGGCACGTGCGCCTTGCCATCATTCTCAGAGGTCTGGGAGTTCTGACCGGCCAACAGATAAACGTGACCGTTATACACCGGCGCACCGTTGACCTTCTTCAGATCACTACCGCTAGTTACATCGCCACTAGCAATAGCATCAGCGTCAATCGGATTGTTGCCGGAGCTTCCAGGAACAGAAGAATCAGAAGTTTCCTCAGCCTGTGCAACCGCAGCGTTCTGCGGAGCAGCAACCGGGTGTACGAACGGAGCAACAAGTGCAACAGACAGGGCGGCCGCGGCAATAGTGGTACCGCGGCGGCGAGCTGCAGATGCTGCTCGAGTGTTCTTCTTAGTCATGCCAAGAAGTCCTTTCCTTAAGACTTATTAGAGGTGATCACGTTAGGGACACGTGACCGCGCAAGTAGGGAATCCGGCTTACGCAACCGAGAGCGACTCACTTTCTATCACCCGGACAGAGGTCAGAGAATCCAGGGATCAGTAAGTTAACTCCCTTAAGATGCTATCCGCTTTTAGACATTTGGAAAACCGCACAGCAACCTTAAAATTCCATAGAAGAAATAGTTTCATAGTTATCGTCATGCAAACACCCGCAACCTGCAGGTATAGCCCCCGCACATGACACGCCGTCACTTAAGTGTAATATGTCACACTTTCACACCTGTAACACCAGCCACAGAACTTTAACTCACCTGGGGGTGTTTTGTACGGGACGGGATGAGGGGGGACGTCGACAAGCAGGGAATTTTCACTGCACACGACTGGACC
This sequence comes from Corynebacterium singulare, assembly GCF_000833575.1. NCBI lineage: Bacteria > Bacillati > Actinomycetota > Actinomycetes > Mycobacteriales > Corynebacteriaceae > Corynebacterium > Corynebacterium singulare. Next base: position 2,522,765 of record NZ_CP010827.1, read on the forward strand.
AATTCATAAGAAAACCGCCCCGGCTCCGTGGTATAGCTTCAGCGCTCGAGCACTGACAGCGCTACATCCAGGAAGCGGGGCGGTAAATAAATAAGTAGTACTTATGCGGATCACATGTCCGGACTACTGATCCTCCATAACATCATGGCGAACAATGGTCTGGTCACGGCCAGGCCCCACGCCGATGTAGGAGATGCGGCAGCCGGAGAGCTCCTCCAAGCGCAGGACGTAATCCTGGGCCTTCTGTGGAAGCTCCTCAAAGGTCTGGCAACCGGTGATATCCTCATCCCAAGCTGGCATGGTCTCAAAGATGGGCTCGGCGTGGTGGAACTCAGACTGTGTCAGCGGCATCTCATCGTAGCGCTTGCCGTCGACGTCATAGGCCACACAAATCGGGATTTCACCGATGCCGGTGAGGACATCGAGCTTGGTGAGGAAGTAATCCGTGAAACCATTGACGCGAGTGGCGTAACGGGCAACAACAGAGTCATACCAGCCACAACGACGCTTACGACCGGTGTTGACGCCGATTTCGCCGCCGGTGGTCTGCAGGTACTCGCCCCACTTATCGAAAAGCTCGGTTGGGAAGGGACCTGCACCCACGCGGGTGGTGTAGGCCTTAATAATGCCCAGGGAGGTCGTGATGCGGGTTGGGCCAATGCCGGAACCGACAGAGGCACCGCCGGCGGTGGGGTTCGAGGAGGTCACGAACGGGTAGGTACCGTGGTCCACGTCCAACATGGTGGCCTGGCCGCCCTCCATGAGGACGTGCTTACCGTTATTGAGGGCTTGATTGAGCTCCAGCTCGGCCTCGATAACCATCGGGCGTAGACGCTCGCGGTAGCTCAGGAAGTACTCCACGATCTGCTCTGGGTCAATGGCCTTGCGGTTGTACATCTTCACCAGCATCTGGTTCTTGATGTCGAGAGCAGATTCCACCTTCTGACGCAGAATCGACTCATCGAAGAGGTCCTGGACACGGATGCCGATGCGAGCCACCTTGTCAGCGTAGGCTGGGCCGATGCCGCGGCCGGTGGTGCCGATGGCGCGCTTGCCTAGGAAGCGCTCCTGCACGCGGTCCAGAGTCTGGTGGTAAGGCGCAACGAGGTGAGCGTTGGCCGAGATACGCAGACGGGAGGCGTTGGCGCCACGGGCCTCCAAGCCATCAATCTCGTCGAAGAGAGCCTCGAGGTTAATCACCACGCCGTTGCCAAGCACCGGGGTGGCGTTTTCGGAAAGAATGCCGGCCGGAAGGAGCTTAAGCTCATACTTCTCACCGCCGACCACGACGGTGTGGCCGGCGTTATTGCCGCCGTTGGGCTTGACTACATAATCGACCTTACCGCCGAGAATATCGGTGGCCTTGCCCTTGCCTTCGTCGCCCCACTGGGCGCCGACAATGACGATCGCTGCCATTTTTGGTGTCACTTCCTAGTTATTGAAGTCAAATACGCACCTACTTTACCTGCCTTGCTGGTGTGGTGGTGAGTTTGTGACAAGGTCATCAAGAATTAGCGTGCTGGCAGCACGAGGCACGATCGCAGCAACTTCAGCAAAGATCCAACTAGACGCTTTCGGTATTTGTCTCGTCACCGTCTGAGTCCTCGTTATCGAAATAGATAGTGTCGTTGGTGAACGTCAGCCTCGACTTGTCTGGGGTACTGACGATGATGTTGTCATCAACAACGGCGATTTGAGCCTCAATGTCACCAATGCCAATTCGGTAGAGTCCGTTGCCCTCAATTTTCTTGCCATTGGTTGGGATTTCATCGTCATACTGGCTGAACTGGGTACTGTGCTCCAGTGGCAGGAAGGTCACTAAGTTAAATTCCATACCTTCTGGCATTGGGCTCTTACCGCCCTTAACGCCCCAACCCCCGCCATCGCCATGTGCACAGTCGATAGCGTTATTCTCCTCAGCGATTCCGCAGACCATATTCCAGCCATCGGCAGCGATAGTGAAGAGCTCTTCGCCGCGGAGGTCTTCTTCGTCTTGTGCTAGGTCCGCGGCCTCGGTGGGCTCAGACTTCACGTCAAGGTAGAAGATGTCAGAGTTCACACCGTCAAAAGAGTCATCCATCATAGGTGCTTCGGTGCCTGGACGCTTATAAACTTTGCCTTCAACACCAACAATGTCACCGTCGGTCTCGGACTCATAGGTGTAGCCCTCGCCATCCTCGCTGACCTCGAACGAGGAGGATGTGATGTAAAGAGCATCCTCGCTATAGATTTTGCCATTGACGAAGAAAGCAGGGACTTTAACGGATTCTCCACCGAACTTGCCCTCCAGCACCACGTAACTGAGGAACTTGCAGGGGTCATATTCATCCTCGCCGATGGTGAGGTCCTCGAATTTCTCGGTAGAGCCCTTCACAAAGGCCTCCTTGTTCTCCAGCACCTTACCGAGTTCGGTGTCCTCCAGCTTCGTGCCTTCCCCGCAGTTGGCGCTCGTAGCAGATGCGGCCGAGCTGCTGGACGATGAGGTACTCGAGGTCGTTGGTGCTTCCACGCTCGACTCTGCCAGGGTTATCGCCGCTGCCGTGGTTAAAGTGGGTTCTTCGGTTTTATCACCAGAGCCTCCGCCAAAGGTGCAGGCGCTTAGCGTCAAGCCGGTAGCGGAGAGGAGTGCGAGAGTAGTCATGCGAGCAGACACGGTGGGAAACCTCCAAGGAAAAATGGGATTCTTCTAGAACTCTTCGATATAGGAAACCTTGTGGGGTCGAGTGCCAGACTACCCAGTGCTTGTGATGTGCACTACAAAATTGGGCAAGGCTCCCCGTTTCTCGGTTGATCAACTGCCTGCCATTACAGGTTTGTCGATAGGGCTTCTATGATCTTTGTATGTTCTGTGCGCTTTTGGACTGCGGCGGCCAGTTCGCAGTCACAGCTTCCGCTCCCCTTGCCCACGCTGAAGAGCGAGGACTTAAAGTACGGCGACTGCAGGTGAGCGAGGTTCCCACCCGCGCCGAGCTCAAACAGCTTGATGCGCTGGCGAAGGAGATCCTGCCAGAGGACCCAACTCCAACGCTCGATGAGATCGCTGCACAGCCGGACGTGGACCATTTAGGAAGGCCTGCCGCAGCACCGCAAGCACGATTCTTGCGTGAACCGCTGCGCGTAGTCGTCGTAGGTAGCGACGCGGCGCTGAGCGCCGTGCTCACCCGGTTGATGCGGGCTGATTACCTGTGGGCTGAGGTAGGCTTCGTGCCAACCGATGAGACATCGACGGCAGCGATGAATTGGGGACTGCCTACATCCGCTGAAGACGCGCTCTCGTTTGCGTTGAGTGCACCGGTTAAACCTGTACCCCTCATTCGCAATGACGCGGGGCTTGCTGTAGCGGGTGCGGCCACTATTGCCGAGTGGACGGATGAGGAGATAACGGGCGAGATTATCGTTGATGACGACGTACTGCTGCGCGCAGACCGCGAGAAACACGTTTTTGGTGCTCGCCTCGTGCCAATGACCGATGCTCCGGGCATCGTGGCGGCGAGGGCAGTATCGAGCTTTGCGGCGGATGCCTCGCCACGACGAGGGGTGTTCGGCCGGCTGCGCAAGCACGTGCAGCCAGGGCAACTCGACCCAGCCAGCGTAGTCAGAGGAAGGGCGGTGCAGGCAGGGGGGCCGTCGCTAAGCATCAGCGTCGATGGAGTCCGCGCACCGCGCCCAGTCAAACGCGTGACGTTCTACCGTCACCTGCGCGACCTGCAGATAGTGCGGCCTTAATTATCCTGCTAAATGATCCGATCAATCTGGCTCAGTACTGGGACCACTAATGTGGGAGCCAGCACGAAATGTCGTTTAAGCTCAATTCTCGAGCCCGAGTTTGAGGGTAAAACGAAATGAGGATCCGACCAGCATTACCTTTCGGTACTAGGCTCGGAACCGGATCCTCACCGCATGCGCATTGTGCAATGCACCTAGGCGGTATGCGGAAAACTCTACCATTCTCGACTCGTCAAAAGCTATCCACCGGAGAAAACCTACAAGGTGTATCACCTTAGTGGGCCCAAGCACGCCTTAACTCTCACTACCGCTGGTGAGCAGGAAATCCTGCACGAAGCAAGTGGACGCGGCTCCGCGTTTGTGAAGAGACCCCGGTACTTTCAGAGTAGTTCTCTGTTGGCTGCCAAAGTCACATCTGATTTGCCTTCACCGACCAAGTAGTCCGAATGATTTCCGAATTCGCACTGCTAAAGTTGCGGCCCTAGTCATCCTTAATCTTCGTCCTCCAGTACTTCTGGAGGGTAGGCCGGGTGATTCGACGTGGGCGCAAGCTGGGCCACGGCGGACTCGCGGGACATGCCGCAAATCATGAGCAAGTCCACAATGATAGAGCGCGTCTGGGCCAAGACCGAGTACGCGGAGAGCACTGGGTTCTCCCCCGCGATATCCATTGAGGAACGCGCAGCGAGCTGGCGCAGGCGGTGAACGATGTCCGGGATGGCATGGGCCTCATCCACGCGGCGCTCACGTGCGGATTGGTGACTGTAGAGGCCGGACAGTTCCATCATGATGTCCGAGAGGGCGTCGATAAGCTCAATCTGCTCAGTAGTGGCCTTGTCACCGTCCTCAGACAGAACAAGCGCGCGACGCGACAGCACACGGGTGCCGCGAACAACGTTATCGACCGGGGTAAGGACACGCTCGAGAGAACGGACGTTGCGCTGCGAGCCCCACAGGAAAGGCGAAAGGCGGGCGGTTTCGGCACCGCCCTTTGTGGCGCTCAGCATGTTGTTGATATCGCCCTGCGTTCCGCGGACGGCATCACGTGCTTCAAGAATGCGGTGCGGATCGTCATCTTCCAAGCCTTTGGACACATCGTTGAGAACCGACGACGTGATGCCCAAGACCTTGGACACCTCCGAGCGGCCCGCGCGAAGGGGTGACGTAGGGATCAACATAATCATCGTCAAACCAATGACCGCGCCGATGATGGCGTCAATTGCGCGGGAAACGCCACCCATTTCTTCCGGGGGAAGGATGGTCGCGATAAGGATGGCGGCAATGACGATCTGATTGGACACCAGCTGCGAGCCGGTGACGAAAGAGCCAATGATGAGCGCCAGCCCAATAATGATGGTCATGTGAATCGGGCCGGTGCCAAGCGCATCCACGAGCAATGTGCCCACGAGAACGCCGATGACGCCACCGATGGCCATGTCCACCGCGCGATTGATGCGATCACTTCCGGAAAGCCCCAAAATAATGATGACGGCCATCGGTGCGAAGAAGGGCTGCTCGTGACCAAAGAAATCATGCGCGACGTAGAAGGCCAAGCCAGCCCCCAGGGTGCTCTGCAGCATGAAGACAAGACGGTTGCGCACACGCGTGAAGCGCGATTTGAGAGACTTATCCACCAGCCGCAGCTGCTCGCGGGTAGTCCTGCGAACGCGCGTGACGGTGCTCGACGTATTCGACGATGACTCTTGCGTTCCCATGGTTCCCGTATTTTACGCGACCTAGATAAAGGAGTGGCAAGGGTGAAGAAAGCGGAATGCAAAAAATAAGCACGATAGCCGTTCGAACCTCAAGGGTTCGGCAGCTATCGTGCTCAATTCTTGCAAGGGCGTGAGTGTAGGGCGTGCTCCCTCAACGGGATTCTGCCAGGCACCGGGCCCTCAGGCCGTTACTTGGACACGGTCTTGCCCACGGAGTGCAGGTCGGTGCAGGCCTCAACCACGCGGTCAGCCATAGCCTGCTCGGCCTTCTTCATGTAGGAGCGCGGGTCGTAGACCTTCTTGTTGCCCACCTCGCCGTCGATCTTGAAGACGCCATCGTAGTTGGAGAACATGTGGCGAGCGACCGGGTTGGTGAAGGCGTACTGGGTATCGGTGTCAACGTTCATCTTGATGACGCCGTAACGCAGAGCCTCCTCGATCTTTTCCTTCTCGGAGCCGGAGCCACCGTGGAAGACGAAGTCGAACGGCTTCGCGCCGTCCTCAAGGCCGAGCTTCTTGATGGCAACCTTCTGGCCCTCATCCAGAACCTCCGGGCGCAGCTTCACGTTGCCCGGCTTGTACACGCCATGGACGTTGCCGAAGGTAGCGGCCAGCAGGTAGCGGCCCTTCTCACCGGTGCCCAGAGCATCGATGGTCTTCTCAAAGTCCTCCGGGGAGGTGTAGAGGTTAGCGCCGGCCTTAGCCTGGACACCGTCCTCTTCGCCGCCAACGACACCAATCTCAACCTCAAGGATGATGTTGGCCTTGTTTGCCTTCTCTAGGAGCTCCTGGGCGATTTCCAGGTTCTCATCGATCGGGATAGCGGAACCATCCCACATGTGGGATTGGAAGAGCGGGAGCTCGCCGCGGTCGACGCGCTCCTGGGAGATGGCCATCAGCGGGCGCACGTAGTCATCCAGAACTTCTTTCTGGCAGTGGTCGGTGTGCAGAGCGATGTTGACGCCGTAGTGCTTAGCCGCCTCGTTAGCGAAGGCAGCGAGGGCCTGAGCACCAGCAACCTTGTTCTTCACGGACAGGCCGGAACCGAACTCGGCGCCGCCGGTGGAGAACTGGATGATGCCGTCGGACTCAGCCTCGGCGAAGCCGCGGAGTGCTGCGTTGATGGTTTCGGAGGAGGTGCAGTTGATGGCCGGGAATGCGAAGCCGCCCTTCTTGGCGGTATCAAGCATCTGGTTATAGACCTCAGGGGTTGCGATTGGCATGTAGATCCATCCTTTGGAGTTGCTGTGCAGTAAGCCGTGTTGCTCCATTGTCGAGCGAAACAACACGTTCCAACACCCAAGTATGCCTACTATTGTTGATTTGCGCCGTGAGATGCACTGTGATCTCACTTAAAGGGGGTGGCGCACGCCGGTGAATGTACGCCACAGCCAGGTAGTTTTTCTTACCTACTTAGATTTTGACTTGTGCTTCACAATCCGGGTGCAGGCTTCCAGGAGCATCCACCCGGACAACTGAACGGACAAGTCCCGCTCAGCCACGCGGATAATCCCGACCTTCTGCCCCAAGCTCGACGGCCCGAAGCCATAGTTGTGGGGCAGCTTGGCATCAGCGGTCCAGTCGGAGCCGAAAATGGGCAGCCCATCCACTTCGAGTCGGTGCTCCCACACGGACTCCGCGGAGCACATGACTAGGCGAGCAGCCAGCTTCTTCGTGGCACGGTTGGCGGGTGAATCACCGGGCAGGCGCACGGCAACATCAGCGAGATAGCGCGCAAGGATGCCCTTGAAAAGCCCGCCATCGCCATCGCCAGTATTCCAATCGATGACACCAGTGTGGGTAGCCATACCCGTGGCCACCGCCTGTACGAGGCTGCGAATGCGGGTGGTGTAGTCCATCATGTCTTTGGCCAGCTCCGCCTCGTGGATGGTGTCGATGGTCTCCAGGGAGGTCAGCCCAGACTTCTTACGCAAGGCGAGGACGATTTCCAGGCATGCGCCGAGAACCACACCCTGGCAATAAGGGTGGATGGCACGAACGATCTCGCGGCCATCCATGCGCATACGGATGCCATCCATGACGAAGCCGTCATCATCAATGAGATGGTCATAGATCCAGTCCACGATATGGCGGGCTTCCTCCAAGCGGCCCATGCGGGCCAACATGATGGCGCCGGGGCCATTGGAGGGCACGTTGAGGAAGGTTTCGCCCTCACGCCACGGCAGCACGCCCTCCTGGGCGTCAAGGCCCGCGTGGATATTGCCCTGCAGAGTGCCGAGCTTTTTGTGCGGGCGCAGCTTCTTCAGCTCGCCGGCGCGGGCCATAGCCAGGGCCATCCAGGCCTTGTCATCGTAGTAGCGGTTCTTCGTCAACGCGCGCAGGTTTCGCACGTGGATGCCACGGATGGTGTTCGCGATGAGTGTGCGGCGCATCTTGGTGTTCTTGCGCAGTGCGGCGTCGACTTGGCAGTCCAGGTAGTGAGCCTGCCACCAGTAGTGCCAATGGACGAAGAGCGATTCCTTGGTGGTGGGCGGCCAGCTCACCACGGCAAGGTTGGTACGCGGCAGGCCCCACACGGCGTGCGCGTGGCGCTCATTGATGGCTGTCTCCGCGAGGTCAGCGCGGTGGGCCCATTTTTCTAACACGTTTGTCTCATCATCCTGGCGTGTGAATTCGTTACCTCACATGTAAACATAGTGGGCGGGGTCTCACCATGCTTTTGACAAGTCTGCATGCTGGCGGATCCAGGCATGCATGGCAATCCCCGCGGCCACACCCGCGTTGATGGAGCGTGTAGATCCAAATTGGGCGATTGAACAGGTCATGAGTGCGGCGTCTTGGGCCTCAGGGCTGACGCCGGGGCCTTCCTGCCCGAAGAGGAGAAGGCAGCGCTCCGGAAGCTCTGCGGTTTCCAGGGGCACACACCCGGGGGTGTTATCGATGGCCACGACCGTGAGTTCCTGCTCGGCTGCCCACGCCATGAGCTTGCCGACGTCCCCGTGGTGCATCAAATGCTGGTACCTATCGGTCACCATGGCACCACGGCGATTCCAACGGCGGCGGCCAACGATATGCACTGTATCGACAGCGAAGGCATTCGCCGTGCGAACCACCGTGCCGATATTGGCATCGTTTTCAAAGTTCTCGATAGCGATGTGCAGCGCATGACGGCGGGTGTCGATATCCTCACGGATGGCCTCGCGCGTCCAGTAACGGTAGGCGTCAACGACGTTGCGGCGGTCACCTTCAGCAAGCAGCTCTGGGTCATACTTCTCTGCTTCGGGGCCTTCAGGCAGCGGACCCTCCCAGGGGCCTACGCCATGGCGGCCTTCGTTCCACTCGGTGGGGCCTTTAGCGTCCGTGACATCGGCCGGGTCTGCCTGGTGTGCAGCCTCGCTGGGATTCGCGGCGTCGCCGGGATTAGGCAAGGTCGAGGTCCTCAAGGCCCAGCAGGTAACGGTACTCCAGTCCCTCGGCGGCAATCGCGGCACCGGCGTCGGTGTTGCGATCCACCACGGTGGCCACGCCGACGACCTCGGCACCGGCCTTGCGCAGAGCCTTGACGGCGGTCAGTGGAGAGTTACCAGTGGTGGTGGTGTCCTCAACGACGAGAACCTTCTGGCCCTCCACGTTGAAACCCTCAATCTGGCGTTGCATGCCGTGCTTCTTGGCTTCCTTGCGCACGACGAAAGCATCGATGTCGCGGCCATCTGCATGCATGATGGACAGCGCAACCGGGTCCGCGCCCATGGTCAGGCCGCCGGCAGCGGCAAAGTCCCAATCGGCGGTGAGCTCGCGCAGCAGGGAGCCGATGAGACGCGAAGCCTCATGCTGCAGAGTGGCGCGGCGCAGGTCAACGTAGTAGTCGGCCTCCTTGCCAGAGGACAGCGTGACCTTGCCGTGAACAACGGCCAGCTCCTTTACCAGTTCTGCTAGGCGTTGCTTCTTCTGCTGATCCAGGCTCATCGCGCGCTCCTTTGTGTGTGGCTTGTTCCTAGCCTTTTGTGGCCTTTAAAAATCCGCCCTGTAGTCTACCCTCTCCCGCACGCGAGGCCCCCACCAGCCGAGGTAGGCAAACAAAGCTGGCCGCCAGCAGCCGGGGCCGGCGGCCAGAGCCGGCAGCCGCTGCTGGCGATGCGTCTAGTCGAAAATAGAGGAGCCGCCGTCAAGGCGGCGCGGCAGTCGCGCTTGATTGTGTTCGTGGGTGGGGTGTTCGTGGCCATCGGCAATAGCATCGACCTCGTCTGCGCCCAAGCTGGTGTGGTCGATGATGCCGCGAGCTTCACTTGCCGTGCGGCTTGGCATCACCACAGGCTCGGTGGGGCGCTGGATATTAGGGGCACCAAGGGAAGCATCACGGTCTGGGACCGCCGTGGGGCCGGTGGGCTCAGGTTGCGGGGGTTCGGGGATGTCGCGGCTTGGGTCGAGCTCCTCCACACGCAGGACCTGGGTCGCCTCAGAACGCGGTGGGAGTACCCGGGCGGAATCCGCGAGGAGGGCGAGCGGTTCAAGAAGCTCCTCCCACTCAGAGCTGCGCGCCTGCTTGGTGGTTTGGGCGAGGACCCACTCCCCTTCCATCCACACGGCCGTCACTGCGGCAGGCAGGGTCTGCAGGGCGTGAGTAACTCGGTCATCAATAAGCCGTTGGCCCACGCCGGCCTCGGATGCATAGATATCGAAGCCTTCCTCGGTGCACACATGCACCAAATCCTCGGAGGGGTTGTCCACAGTTTCCCCAACCCGGCGCATATCCACCACGATGTCGGAAGCCGCGCCGGTGCGCATGGCCATGACCGGAATAGCTCCCATGTCAAAGAGCAGTGTTTCATGGCCGCGGACGGTCCCGGCGACGATGTCCTTGGGCTCCTGGCCACGAGCGGCGGCGCCGCGCGTCCATTCATCAGCCAGGTAGGAGTCATGCTTGGCATAGTCCCAGCCGCGCTGCTGACCAAAGGCCTTGCGCTCACGGCGAGCGCTGCCAGGCACCAAGTGCTTGGCCCGCTCCGCACGCTCAGCAAAGCGGGGCGCCGGGAGTGGCTCTTCGGTGGCGTCGTCGGTGGCGTCGTCAGTGGCCTCTTCAGCCGGATCTGAGTCCGGGGTGACGGGGGCTGGCTCGGGTGTTGGCTCGGGAGCTGCTTCCGGTTCGGGGGTTGGTTCGTACTCGGGCTCTGGCAGAGGTTCCGGCTGGGGCTCTAGCTCGGGCTCGATGGTGGAGTCAGCGGCGTCGACCGTGGGGTGTGTGGTGCGCTGGCGCTGGTCCCACCAGAGCAGCGCTACGCCCGCCGCAAGTGCGGCGATGGCGAGGATTAAGAGTACGAAAGGCATCACTGACCGACTCTAATAGCCCGGCGCGCCCGATCCGTGCTGGCACGCTGGTCACGTACTGGTTTGGCAGCACAGAATCGCTAAGGCGAGCGGGCCGAGCGGGGCACTGTGGTGGGCGCGGGGCTGAGGGTGGTGCGATTAAACGTGGTCGCGGTCGCCGCGCTCGACGGGGTTCTTCGGGTTCGCGGACCACTGGGACCAGCCGCCCACGAAGTGGCGCAGACCGGTAAAGCCCACGTACTCGAGGAGGGCAATGGCCAGGGAGGAGTGGTTACCGGAGCCGGAATAGATGATGGCTCCGTCGGTGTTCTCCTTGGTCACGCCGTGCTGCCCCAAGATATCGAGGATCTCCTCCGGCGAGCGCCACACGGTCACACCATCCGTGTGGAAGAGGCGCTCCGGCAGGTTCACTGCGCCCGGGATATGGCCGGCCTTAAGGTCGAGGTTCTCGCGGCGGCCGGCGAAGCGGTTGCGCGTGCGGGCGTCGAGAAGCAGGCCCGTATGTTCCTTAACCTCATCGAGGGTGACCGTGGGCATGGAGCCTGGCTGAACCGTGATGGTGGAGGTCATGCCGAGGTTGCCCGGGCCGGTCATCGTGGGCAGCCCCTGGGCACGCCAGTTGGACAGGCCGCCGTCAAGGATGCAGACGTTCTGCACGCCCGCCCACCGCAGCGTCCACCAAGCGCGGCCAGCGAAGAGGCCACGGCCCTCGTCGTAGACCACGACTTCGTAATCCTCACGCAGACCCCAGTGGTTAATCCACTCCTGCATCTTTTCCGGCTTCGGGAGGGGGTTGCGCCCCGCCGTGGAGCCAGGCAGGCCCACGAAGGCGGAAGCGGCGTCCGCGTACTGGGCGGTGGGCACGTGGAGGGAGGAGAACTGGTTGAAGGCCTCGCCTTCACCAGGAGCCCAGAGGGAAGAAAGGATAGTTGTCTTGTCGCCGCGGTAAATCTTGTCACGAAGCTCGTGTGGGGAGACCAAAATGCTCATGCCCCTGATGATAAGGGCATGAGCTCAATGGCGCGCGGCGGCGGGTTTAGCGGCGCGCAGCCAGGTCGAGGCGTTCGCCGCCATCGGCCACGTCAACGTGCACGGTGTCACCATCCACGATGTCCCCGGCCAGCAACTTCTTCGCCAACTGATCACCGATGGCCTGCTGGATGAGGCGGCGCAGCGGGCGGGCACCGTAAGCGGGGTCATAGCCGCGCTCAGCCAACCACAGCTTGGCGGCATCAGACACCTCAAGCGTCAGGCGGCGACCAGACAAGCGGTCCGTGAGGCCCTTGAGCTGGATGTCCACGATGCCAGAGAGCAGGTCCGCGGTAAGCGGCTCAAACATGACAACATCATCGAGGCGGTTGATGAACTCCGGCTTGAAGTTGCGCTTGACCGCCTCCATGACCTCCTCCTTGGTGCCGCCGGCACCCAGGTTCGAGGTGAGGATGATGACGGTATTGCGGAAGTCCACGGTTCGACCTTGGCCGTCAGTCAGGCGGCCCTCATCAAGGACTTGCAGGAGGACGTCGAAGACATCGGGGTGGGCCTTCTCCACTTCGTCGAAAAGCACCAGCGTGTACGGGCGGCGACGCACCGCCTCCGTGAGCTGACCGCCGGCGTCGTAGCCTACGTATCCCGGAGGGGCACCGACGAGGCGCGCGACGGAGTGCTTCTCACCGAACTCGGACATGTCGATGCGGACCATCGCGGACTCATCGTCGAAGAGGAAGTCCGCCAGGGCCTTCGCCAGCTCCGTCTTACCCACACCCGTCGGGCCGAGGAAGAGGAAGGAACCAGTCGGGCGGTTTGGATCCGCCACACCAGCACGGGCGCGGCGCACAGCATCCGAGACCGCAGTTACTGCCTCCTTCTGGCCCACGACGCGGTTGCCCAGGACGGATTCCATGTTGAGCAGCTTCTCAGTCTCTCCCTGCAGCATCTTGCCGGCGGGGATACCGGTCCATGCGGAGACAACCTCTGCGATGGTGTCCGGGGTGACCTCCTCACTCAGCATGGTGTTGCGCTGCGCGGAGGCCTTTTCCTCGGCGGCGGCCAGCTCCTTCTCCAGTGGGGGCATCTTGCCGTAGTTAATCTCAGAGGCGAGGGCTAGGTCGCCATCACGCTCCGCAATTTCTGCCTGGCGGCGCAGGTCATCGAGCTCTTCCTTGAGATCCTGGACATCATCGATGGCCTTCTTCTCATTGGCCCAGCGGGCCTTGAGCTCACCGAGCTTCTCGCGCTCATCTGCTAGTTCCTGCTGGAGACTGGTCAGACGGTCCTTCGAGGCAGCGTCGGACTCCTTCTTCAGCGCAAGTTCTTCAATTTCGAGGCGGCGGACAATGCGCTCAAGCTCATCGATTTCTTGCGGGGAGGAATCAATTTCCATCCGCAGGCGGGAACCGGCCTCATCAACCAAGTCAATGGCCTTGTCCGGCAGGAAGCGGTTGGTGATGTAGCGGTGCGACAATTCCGCAGCAGAGACCAGGGCGGAGTCCTGGATGCGCACGCCGTGGTGCACCTCGTAGCGCTCCTTGAGGCCACGGAGGATACCGATGGTGTCCTCAACGGAAGGCTCGGCGGCATAGACCTGCTGGAAGCGGCGCTCCAGAGCGGCGTCCTTTTCGATGTACTTGCGGTATTCATCCAGCGTAGTGGCACCGACGAGGCGGAGCTCACCACGGGCCAGCATAGGCTTAATCATGTTGCCGGCGTCCATCGAGCCATCGCCGGAGGCACCGGCACCAACGATGGTGTGCAGCTCATCGATGAAGGTGATGATCTGGCCCTCAGAAGCCTTAATCTCATCGAGAACGGCTTTAAGGCGCTCCTCGAACTCACCGCGGTACTTCGCGCCAGCAACCATGGAGCCCAGGTCTAGGCTCAGCAGGGTCTTGCCCTTGAGTGACTCCGGAACGTCACCGGCCACGATGCGGCGGGCGAGGCCCTCCACAATGGCGGTCTTACCCACACCCGGCTCACCGATGAGGACCGGGTTATTCTTCGTGCGGCGGCTGAGCACCTGCACCACGCGGCGGATTTCCTGATCACGGCCAATAACCGGGTCAATCTTGCCCTCACGGGCGCGGGCGGTCAGGTCGGTCGCGTACTTCTCAAGGGCTTGGAACTGATCCTCGGGGTTTTCCGAGGTCACCTTCGCAGCACCACGCACGGAGGGGAAAGCACCTTTCAGCGCATCATAGGTAGCGCCGCGAGAGGTCAGAAGCTCCGCAGCATCCGACTGCGAACCCGCAATGGCGGCTAGGAGAACCTCGGTGGAGACGTACTCATCACCGAGCTCCCCGGCCAGCTCCTGGGCGCGGGTTAAGACGTTGAGTGCGTCGCGGTTAAAGTTTGGGTTCGCCATGTTGGCGCCCTCTGCCTTGGGCAGGGCATCAACGAGCTGGCGGGCCTCCTTCAGGACGGTCTCCGGATCCACGCCGGTGGCCTTGAGCACCGGGGCGGCAATGCCATCCTTCTGCTCGAGGATTGCTGCTAAAAGGTGTGCCGGACGGATATCCGGGTTGCCGTTGGTGGAGGCTACCTGCAGCGCCTGCTGCAGCGCCTCCTGCGTCTTAGTGGTGGGGTTGAACGAACTCATGATTAGTTTTCTCCTTGTGTTTCTCAGTCCTTCCCCTCCCCTTCCCACAACTCTTACGATGGTGGCCCGTGCAGTGTCGACCCGTGCGGTATGGGGAGGAAAAGGAAGCTTCACCGACTATAACGCCAAAGAACTTGAGTCTGTTCCACTCAAGTAGATCTTTTTTGGAAAACTTTTCAGCCCCTGGTTGATACTGGTGCGCTCAACTTTCTTGGATGCCGCCGGTGGAGACAGGATGAACATAAAAAATCCGCGTGCCACAGGCACGCGGACATCAGAGCTACGGTGCGTTTAGCTGCGCAGGCTGTACGCAAAGGAAGCGAAGACGATACCCACCACGGCGTAGTAGATGGACCACTTCTCTTCGATATCGATAGTGCGGAACTCGCCCACAGAAGCTAGGTGGCACATGCCATCAGCACCAGCCCACAGGGTGAAATTCTTGATATAGACCAAGCGATCTTCCGGCTCGTGGCCGGCCTCCCGCAGGGCTTCACGCGTGAAGCGCATGAGCAGAGCAAAGGACTCGCCCATCTGGGTTTGCTCCTCACCATCCTCACTGAGCGGGACAACGGAGCCAGACGCCGCTGCAATGCATGCGCTGTAGCGTTCCGGTTCCGAAATCGCGTACGCAAAGTACGCCACCGCAATGCACAGAAGCTTCTCGCGCGCAGGAGCATCCTCCGGGAGCTGGTCAAGGAGATACAGAATTCGACTCTCAAGCTCACGGTCCGTTTCCTGCTCGACGCGCTCACGCAGAACAAAGTCATTATCTGCAAGGGAGGCCACGAAAACATCGGACACGTTAAAGTACTCAGCAACGTTCTCAATGGTCACAGCGTGCATGCCGTTCTTGCCGGCTAGCTGAATAGCGCGTTCCATGATGGCAACGCGAGCCTCGTCAGCAGGTAGCGCAGTGAGGTCCTCAATGGCAGAAATATCCGGAATATTATCGCGGCCCGAATCATACTGACGCAGGCGCTCACGGTACTCCTCCATAGGTGCCCTCATATCCGGCGTCTCGCAGGTATCCGCGGCTTGAAAAAGGGTGCCGATAAGCGCCTTGCCCACTTCACGCAGGTTGAAACGACGGACTACCGAATGCTGATGGCGCAGGACTCCCAGCACACTGAGGTGGGCCATGCCATGGACAGTGGCCCAGCTGGCTACGCTCAACTTTGCCAACGTCGGCGGACACACATCCGGTCCCACCTCTAGCCCCGCATGCTCGGCGATAGCCACCATGTTCTCGTAGACAAGATCGAGCGCCATATTGTTGGATGGCTTTCCCTCACAGATGGTCCGCCATTCATCCTCCAAAACGCAGGCTTTTTGCTCGAAGAGGTAGCGGAATAGTTCCGGCTCACGCTCGGCATATTCGTAGTACGCCTCAGTGAACGTGGTGAGCTTGGTGAAAAGATCGGCGTAGCCAGGATTAGTTTCAAGGGTTTCTTTGAGAAACGACACCTTGCGCTGGGACAAGTACTCGCAGATAGCGGAAACAATCTCGGCACGATCGGAAAATACAGCAGTGACATCAGAGGGCTGTAGACCGGCATATTTGGCCACCGACTCCACTGTGACAGCGTCATCACCATGAGCAGCAGCAACATGGACCGCCGCCTCGAGGATGGCCTCACGAGGCGAATCCGCAAATAGATACTTCATGCATTTTCCTAAGCTTGAGCCCGATGGGTAAGAGGAGGGATAGGGCTAGGTTAACAGCTTCTCAGATTTTAGCCCGAATAATATATAAACAGCAATGTGCAGGCGACAGTTAGTTTCAACATCACACTGCCGCGGGGCAGTGACGCCACCACAACATCCTACCCCAAGTCTTCACACCATAAACATCCCCGGAAAAATATAATAACTTCAGCTTTTTCCTCGTCAGAGTTTCGCAGATTCGCCTTTCTACGATCGCATGCACTTAGTTGGCAATACCGCTTCGAAGTCCGCAATCCACCTTGAAAATGTTTAGACAACAAAAGCCCCGGCCGCAGCCGGGGCTAGAATAGCGCGAGATTACTTGCGTTCGCCGACGTGTCCGATGCCCTCCTTGAAGATGGTGCCACGCGGCGGCATCATGCCAGTGAACTTGAACACGAGGTAGATGACCACCGCAATGCCCAAGGAGACCCAACCGAAGCCTGCGGTGAAGCCATACATGACGGCCATCGGGGCGAGGATGGTCCAGGAGATCTCAAAGGGTCCGAAGCCGATGTAGGCCATGCCATACTCCGAAAGAGTGCCGGACTTCAGCTTCGGGTCCACGATCTTGAGGATGGCGATACCGGTGGCCACGGTAGCGGTGGCCCAGCCCCAACCAAAGATACCGCGCTCGATCCAGCGCTCGCCGAAGAACTCCGCCGGGAACCAGATAAGGAAGAACGCGCAGTAGATGGTGCCCAGAACGAAGAGCAGGAGGAGTGCCTGCCAGTAGGCCGCGACAGCTGCCGGCACGATGGCCGCCACGCCGAAGGCGATGAGGTAGTCGGTAGCAGCGCCGGACACGGAGCTCACGGTGTCCTTGTCCAAGTAGTCCTTGGCGCCCACCATGTTCATGATGGCGCGGAAGATAAGGCCCACGACCATGGACATGGCAAACAATGGGATAGAAACGTTCTCCCAGAGGGACGCGATCCCTTGGTTGATGCCGTAGGCGGTCATGACGGTCAGCGCAATGAAGCCGACGTGGAGGGTGATGGGCTCAATGGCGGAGGGGTTGGTTGTCGCACGGCCCACGGACGGACGGTCCTCAAGGCGGGAGATATAGCCGCGGCGCAGTTCCTCCGGAAGCTCCTTCGGCACATGCGACACCTTGCCTTTACGGATTCCCCAGTTACCAGCCACAATGCCGCCGACAATGGCGGCCAGCGTGCCCACCGTCGCGGACGTAAAGCCCAGGGAGGAAGCGGCATCTGCGCCCACGCCCTCCAGGGCGCCACCCACGGCTGCTGCGGTACCGAAGCCACCGGTGAAGCCCACAGGCAGCATCATGCCAAACCAGTCCGGGGTATCGAAGGTGGGCTTGAACAGGAGCAGACCCAGCACAATAAACAAGCCCCACTGGCCGGTGAACATCATGGTGGAATAACCCCACATGTTGCGAGCACCCTTGCCCATGTTGCCGCCCATCTCCATGGAGTAGGCCATAGACGCAAAGACCACCGCGATAAGCAGCGACGTGTAGCTGCCAAGATTATCGGACAGGCCTACCCAGCCCAGGACGTTGGGGCCAAGGATGAGGCCGAGGAGGCCCGCGGTGATGGGGGCGGGCAGGAGCAGATCCTGGAATACGAACTTGATCTTGTGGCGCAGTACGTTGCCGATGACCATGAGCAACGAGATCCAGCCGACATCGACCATGATCGTATACGCAGAGAATTCTTCCATGCGAAATCTTCCTTCCGTGCCGCTCATGGCGGCGTCATAGAGATAAGAGTCACCCTCTTCCGGGAAATGAACCGTAGATTACACTACAACCACATGCCTGCTATGCCACCCCTGCTTATAATCCGTGGGTAATTGATGGCTACCCCCGGCGACTATGATGGGCGGGCATGAGGGAACTGGGTGAGCATCTGCGCAATCACGCCGAGGAGTACCGCGACGCAGTACACGGTCACTTTTTCGCCACCGTGGCGCAGGCCCGCCAGATTTTTGCTCTCTCTATGAAAGACACCCATCCCTCGATGGCGCCGGCCTTGGCGTGGGTGTTGGAGAACCTCGAGGAGGGCAGGATTCCCCCCGATGTGGCCGAACGCCTAGGACGCTTGGGCCGCGAGCACCGCCGGCATGGTTTCCCACCGGAGATCTATCCCCAGTTTGAGGCTTCGCTTATCCACGGCCTCAGCGTGCTGGGGCTCACGCCGCATCAGTACAGCGTGGCCACGCGCACCATTTCTCGTATCTGTTCGCTCATGCAGGAGGCCGCCGCGCTTGCCGACGTCTCCGGTGTTGCTCCTGCCCATAGCGCCCAAGTCGTGGCCGTCGAGAAGCCGAATCGGCGCACGGCCGTAGTGCGGCTGGAGTCAGGTGTGCCAGTGGAGTACCGCGCGGGACAGTCTGTGCCAGTAACGTCGCAGCTCACCCCCGGCACGTGGCGTCTGCTCACCCCTGCCGCCCCGGCCGATCCCTCAGGCCAGCTGATTTTCCACGTGGCCCTGGCGGGTGAGGCCTCATCCATGTTGGCGAAGGCCAAACCGGGCGATTGGTGGACGCTCGGCGCCCCTACGGGTGATCCGGTGCGTCTCGGCCCCTCCACGACCCTCATCGCCTTCGGCACTGGGTGGGCCGGTGCGCGCGCCTTGCTTCTCGACGCCCTCCCCGACCTCCCCTCGGGCCTGCGCGTGGTCGTCGTCGCACCTACCCCGGGCAAGCACTATGACACAGAGTTTCGGGCGAACCTGCAAACGTTGGTGCCCTCCCTAAAGATTCAGCACATTGTTCGCGATGCGACCGATCCGTGGCTGCTTGGCGCAACCGCCCCGGCAGCGGGTTTCTCCCCCATCGTCGCTGCAGAGCCCATGGACCCGGTCCTTGCCGCGGGCACCGAGCGCCGCTTTGTGCTCATTGGCGCGGCTGACCGCGTCGAGGTAGCCCAGGCCGCACTACTCAAGGGCGGGGTAAAGCCGGAATCCATCATCACGGAAGGCTGGCAGCGCGGTAGTGAATGGACGGCGTCGGCAGCCGAGCTCGACGGCTGGGGCGGTGATTGGGAGGCCTGGGCCGCGTGGAAGAAATCCCAGTGGACCTAAGCGCTCGAAGCGCCTAAGCGCTCAAAGCGCCTAAGCGCTCAAAGCGCTTAGGCATCTAAGACGGGGAGGGATTCCCGCACCGAGGCCACGGTGTCCGGGTCAACCTCGCCGTAGAGGATTTCTGGCTCGTAACCGGCTTCGGCCACGCGGGTGCCGTCGGGGGCCACGAGCACCGAGTGGCCGATACCGGTCGGCCCTGAGTCTTCCCCGGCCTTCGCCTCCCCGCCGGGGCGCGCCTGGCCCGCAGCAAGAATATAGCTGGTGGAATCCAATGCGCGAGCAGCGGTAAGTAGGCGCCACTGGTCTAGCTTGCCCTCACCATCCGCCCAGCTCGTAGGCACCACGATGAGCTGCGCGCCCTGGCGGGCCAGCTCCTTGAACTGCTCGGGGAAGCGAATGTCATAGCAGATAGCAACCCCCACGGTGATGCCATCAACTTCAAACGTCACGAGGGAATCGCCTGCCCGGACGGTATCGGATTCGCGGTAGTTGAAAGCGTCGTACGTGTGGACCTTTTCGTAGCCTTCGAGCACACCTGGGCCCACAATGAGCGCCACATTGCTCACGCGGTTGATGGTCTTGTCACCGCGCTCGACGGTATCGGCCGGGGCAAACATGCCCAGCACCACATACACACCAAGCTCCTCTGCCAGTGCGCGCACCTTGGTAGCAAACTGTCCGTCCAGCCCCTCCGCGTGGGTATCGAGGCGCCCGGAGTCAAAGCTCTGGGAGGTTGCCTCCGGCAAGACAATGAGCTGGGCGCCATTCTCCGCCGCCTCCTGGATTTTCCCCAGCGCTACGGCCAGGTTCTCCTCCACGTCTCCGGTGCTGGTGAACTGTACTGCTGCTACCTTCATGCGGCCTACGGTAGACGAGCCCGGACTAGTTATCCACAGATTTCGTGGATTCGCGGTTGCCGCTCTTTACGGCGATAGGACACCTGGCGCAGTCTCGATGCTATGAACCACCTCGACATTGATCATGCTGCCCTCACCCAGATCCGCAACCTCTATGACCACCGCCCGCCACCCGGCCCCACAGCTTTAGATGCCCCGCCCCGCACCGCTGCGGCGCTCGCGCGTTTAGCTTCCCAGTGGGAATCTTCTCGCCGCTCCAGCGACGCCGCGCGCATGGCCCACTTAGAGGACCTTGAGCGTTTCGTGGTGGCGGCCAACGATATCGATTCCGAGCTGTCCGCCCGTTTGGAAGGTTTCCGATGAGCACCGCGCAGACCCTCTATGCCACCTCGTCTGAACTCTCCGCTTTATCCCGTGAGCTGGATAATTATATCGATGAGTCCCACCATCATTGGGTAGCTCTAGCTATCTCTGGCGCCGCTGGCGATGCTGCCCGCTCCGCTCTTCGCCGAGGCACGGATAGCCTTCTCAGCCCCGCCCAGCAGATGCGTATGGCCGCCCAGATCGTGTCGCTCTACGCTCCCCTCCAGGAGAAGATTGAGAACCTTCGCGCCCGCCTCAGTGCTTCCCCTCTTACCCATCCACGCAGTAGTCTCATGGGCCAGCTCGATGCGCTTGCCGACGCCCTCGATTGGGCCTGCGCCCGCCAACTCCACGCCCTGTGCACACCAGAGATGTCCGCTCCCCCAACCCGCCTCGACGATTATGCTGATCTCTCCTTTGCCGAGCTCCATCAGGTGCAACTCACCCTCGCCAGCGACGAGGTCCGCATGCTCGCCGCCGCGAATCCAGATATGACCATTCTGGAAACCAGTCCCGGGCGCCTCGTGGCTCTTATCGACCCCTCCGGACTAGCCACTCAGCCCGCGCAGGTGTTAAACGTCAGCACCTTCGTGGGCGGTGTAGGTTCCTCCGATCCCGCAGGTTGGCCAACCTCGCTTGAGCGTGCTCGCTCCATTGCCCATGCCACCGGTGGGCCCACGGTGGCGTGGCTCGGTTATTCCGCCCCTTCCTCCTTGTCGCGCGCCGTGCACGAGGAGCCGGCCCGGCGCGGGGCGGCGGAGCTCACTCGCTTTCAACGTGCACTCCGCGCTCGCTTCCCTCGGGCGCAGCACATGCTGATCGGTTATTCCTATGGCTCGGTCGTCGTGGGCAAGGCCGCCCACGAGGAGAAGGTTGCTGATGACATCGTGCTCGTCGGCAGCCCTGGCGCTTCCACCACGAGCGCGGACCAGCTCCACGGCCGTGTGTGGAGTGCCACCAATGCCGATGATCCCATTGCTCTGACCACCGGTCCCCTCGGCGGCATCCACGGCCCTAGTCCGTCTTCCCCTCATTTCGGCGCCGCTCCCCTCCCCGGCGCGAACGGCCTGCCGGGCGACCATGGCACCTATTGGAAAGACCCCGCATTCCTGCGGGGTCTAGGCTCTATTGCTCAGCGCAGTTAGGACTTACCTAGCCCGCTGCGCAGGGCCTCTTAGAATAGGCCGGCGTGCTCCTCTGAGTACGACACGAGCATATTCTTGGTCTCCTGGTAGTGCCCCAGCATCATAAGGTGGTTCTCACGTCCGATGCCGGACTCCTTGTAGCCACCGAAGGCACTGTGAGCGGGGTATACGTGATAGTGGTTAATCCACACGCGGCCGGCCTGAATTTCGCGGCCAGCACGGTAGCAGGTGTTTTGGTGGCGCGACCACACACCGGCACCGAGGCCGAAGTTGGTGTCGTTCGCAATCTGGATAGCTTCCTCGAAGTCCTTGAACGTGGCCACGGAGAGCACCGGACCAAAGATCTCCTCGCGGAAGATGCGCATATCGTTGGTGCCCTTAAACACGGTGGGCTCGATGTAATAGCCGTTCTCCAGGCCCTCCACCTTGTTCACGTGGCCGCCGACGAGGGTTTCCGCACCTTCCTTCGGGCCCACCTCGAGGTACTCGGTGATTTTATCCATCTGCTCCTGCGAGGCCTGGGCACCCATCATGGTCTCGGTATCGAGCGGATGCCCAATCTTGATCTTCTTCACGCGCTCCACAGCCAACTCAAGGAACTTGTCCGCGATGTCCTCATGGATAAGCGCACGCGACGGGCAGGTACAGACCTCGCCCTGATTGAGGGCGAACATGACAAAGCCCTCGACGCACTTCTCTAGGTAGTCATCGTCCTTATCCATGATGTCGGCGAAGAAGATGGACGGCGACTTTCCGCCCAGCTCCAGGGTGACCGGAATGACCTTGTCAGCAGCGGTCTTGTTGATGATCTTGCCCACCGGGGTGGAGCCGGTAAAGGCAATCTTGGCAATGCGGTCAGAACCGGACAATGCAGCACCGGCTTCGTCGCCGACACCATTGACGATGTTGAGCACGCCCTTGGGCAGGAGGTCCTCAATAATCTCGATGAGCAGCAGGATGGACGCAGGTGTCTGCTCCGCCGGCTTCATCACGATGGTGTTGCCCGCAGCCAGGGCCGGGGCAATCTTCCATGCGGCCATGAGCAAAGGGAAGTTCCACGGAATGATCTGGCCCACCACGCCCAGTGGCTCGTGGAAGTGATACGCCACGGTGTCCTGGTCAATCTGGGAAAGACGGCCTTCTTGGGCACGGATGGCGCCGGCGAAGTAACGGAAGTGATCCACGGCCAGTGGGATGTCAGCGGCGAGGGTCTCACGCACAGCCTTGCCGTTCTCCCAGGTCTCCGCGACAGCAATCTTCTCCAGGTTCTCCTCGATGCGGTCCGCAATGCGGTGCAGCAAAAGAGCACGTTCTGCCGGAGTGGTCTTGCCGAAGGTCTCGAAGGCTTTCTCGGCGGCGTCGATAGCCAAGTTAATGTCTGCTTCCTTACCGCGGGCTACCTGGCAGAAGACCTCACCGGTGACCGGGGTGATGTTGTCCATATACTCGCCATCGACGGGCGCAACCCACTCGCCGCCGATGTAGTTGTCATAGCGCTCGCGGAAGGAGACGATGGCATTGTCAGTTCCGGGGTTTGCATACAAAGTCATGCGCGTAGTGCCTTTCTTGTGGGTTCTTTTCCATCACGGCGGCCGCCCGCACAAAATTCATAGAAAGTGACGGGCAACACACCATTGAATGCGAGTGTAGCGATATATTCTGCCAAACTCACGTTTTTCTACAAGAAAGCTTTTGGCACTGGGCAACTAGCGCAGAAGTTGGCCTAGAAGAAGGACCCTAACTGACGGGGATCTGGACCCCAGAGCAATGTGGGGCAGGATCTGCGTCAGTTAGGGCCCCTGGGAGCGCAGCAGGCACGCAGGCCGGGCCCAAACGGGTGGCCGGGCAGGGCCGGCCGAGACTGGGAAAGGCCGAAAACAGTAGAACCCCCTCCATCAATGAGGGGGTAAAAGCGCCTAGCTGCGGCGGCCGCGGCGCGGCTTCCACATCACCACGGAGGTGGAGCGCGGCACGTGCACGAGCTCGCCACGGGAAGGCCGGGACTCGCTGCGGAGGCGCTCGACCTCGGCTTGGAGCTCGTCGCGCTCGGCGGCGAGGCGGTCACGCTCCGCTGTCAGCTCGATGATGGACTTGATGCCGGCCAGATTCACGCCATCATCCTGCGAGAGGGCCTGGATCTTGCGCAGCAGCTCGATATCGCTTTCGGAGTAGCGACGTCCGCCACCGGAGGTACGGGCTGGGGACACCAGCCCCATGCGGTCATAGGTGCGCAGAGTCTGGGCATGCATGCCAGACAGCTCCGCTGCGACGGAAATGACGTACATCGCCTTCGGCTTCGCAGAGTCGCTTCGGCCTGTTGCGTCTTTATTCATCACACACCTCCCTCTAGCGCTTTACCGGGTTTCCGTCCCAACCCTTGCGCGGGTCAAAGCCGGAATCCTTCTCCGCCTGCGCATAGCTGCGCAGCGCCGAGGAGGCAGCAGCATCCAGGTTGGTGGGCACAGCAACCTGGACACTCACCATAAGGTCACCAGCCTTGCCGGAGCGCTTCGGCACACCGCGGCCCTTGACACGCAAGGTACGGCCATCCGGGGTACCAGCAGGAACCTTCACGCGTACCGGCGAATCCAGGGTGGGCACCGTGATGGTGTCCCCCAAGGCCAGCTCCGCGAAAGAGACCGGGACGGTGACGTGCAGGTCATCGCCCTCACGCGTGAAGACCTCGTCGGGTTTCACGGTCACGGCCACAAAGAGGTCACCGGACGGCGTGCCGTTGGGGCCCGCTTCACCTTGGCCGGCGAGGCGCACCTTCTGCCCGTCGATAACACCGGCGGGGATGCGCACCGTGATAGAGCGCGTGCGGTGTACGGTTCCGGAGCCGGAGCAATCCGGGCACGGATCCTCCGCGCGCTGGCCGGTGCCACCGCAGTCGGTACACGGCGCCGAGAGGCCGAAGGTACCGCGTTGCTCAGAGGTGAAACCGGTGCCATCGCAGGTCTTACACGTCGACAGCTTCCCGGTCTTCGAGCCCGAACCGTGGCAGGTGGTGCACGGCGCCTCGCCGCTGAGCTGCAGCGGGATCGTGGTGCCTTTGGCTGCCTCGCGGAAGTCGAGAGTTATCTGCGTTTCGACGTCGGCCCCCCGCGACGGCCGAGCTGTGTGGCCAGCACCACCGCCGCGGTTGAAAACGCCACCGAAGATATCCCCAAAACCGCCGCCTTGAGACGCTCCTCGAGGGGATCCTCCGAAGATGTCGGAGAGGTCGAATTCTTGCGCACCCGGTCCACCCATGTTCGGGGATCGAAACCCGCCGGGAAATCCGGCGCCTCCTCTCCGCCCAAAGCCACCGCCGCTGCGCATCATGGCCTTGAACTGGTCGTAGTCCTTGCGGTCGGACGCATCAGACAGCACGTCGTACGCCTCAGCCACCTGCTTGAACTTCTCCGCCGCCTCCGGGTTGTCCGGGTTGGCGTCGGGGTGATTCTCGCGGGCGAGCTTGCGGTAAGCATGCTTAATCTCGTCGGCGCTGGCGGACGAGGAGACCCCCAGATCCGCGTAGTAATCCTTGTCTGCCCATTCTGGCTTAGCATTCACTGGGCATCTCCTCCTTTCAGGAGAATCTCAAAAGTTGTATCTAAAAGAAGAGTGGCGTCAAGGAAGAAACACCCTGACGCCACCATCTGCCATTATTCTGCGCTATCCGGGCTATCCGGAGAAGCAGACTCTGCTTGGCCGGCAGGGTCGGCGATAATCACCATGGCGGTACGCACAACACGCTCGCCTACCTTGTAGCCAGGGCGCAGCACCGTGCCCACTGCCTGCTCATTACCAGTGGAGAGGTCCTGAACGGCCTCGTGCACCTCGGGGTCAAAGGCATCGCCTTCCTCACCGAAAGGCACCAGCTGGTTGTTGCTGAGCACGCCGTTGAGCTTGTCCGCGATGGCCTTCAGCGGGCCTTCAGTGAGGTCACCATGCTGGCGGGCGAGTTCCAGGTCATCAAGGATAGGCAGGAAACCTGCCAGGACCTTGGCCTTGGTGGTCTCGATCACGGCCTGGCGGTCGCGCTCGGTGCGGCGGCGGTAGTTGGTGTACTCCGCATTGAGGCGCTGGAGGTCCTCGGTGCGCTCAGCCAGCTGAGCCTCCAGGGAGTTCTCCGCAGTGTCCACGGCCGGGTCAGCCGCTTCTTCCTCGGCGATGTCGCGTGCGGCATCATCCACGGCGGCCTCAGCCTCAGCGGTGTCTGCGGTCGCGGCGTCAGCCTGGGCCTCAGCGGCCTCGTCAGCAGCACCATCGGCAGCAGCGGCCTCGGCGGCGGCAGCCTCCGCGGCGTCGGCGGAGGTTGCCTCAGGGTCGGTGTTGGCCGGGTTGCCCGGGTCCTGAGGGGAGGTCATGGTTTACTTCTCCTTGTTCTCGTCGTCCTCGTCGACAACCTCGGCGTCGACGACGTTCGGGTCACCCGCAGCGTCACCAGCAGCAGCGCCCTCGGCACCTGCCTCAGCAGCCTGCGCCTCGTACAGGACCTTGCCCAGCTCCTGGGACTCGGTGCCCAGCTTCTCGACGGCCGACTTAATCGCCTCAATGTCATCGCCCTTGAGGGCCTCGTCGACGGCGTCAGCAGCCTCGGTCACGCGGGTCTTGAGGTCCTCCGGCAGCTTGTCGGAGTTCTCATCCATGAATTTGCGGGTCTGGTAGGAGGTGGACTCTGCCTGGTTGCGGGTCTCCTGCTCCTCGCGGCGCTTCTTGTCCTCTTCGGCGTGAGCCTCAGCGTCCTTGACCATGCGGTCGATCTCTTCCTGGGACAGGCCGGAACCATCCTGAATCTTGATGGTGTTTTCCTTACCGGTGGCCTTGTCCTTAGCGGTCACGTGGACGATACCGTTGGCGTCGATGTCGAAGGTGACCTCAATCTGCGGGATACCGCGCGGTGCCGGGGCAATGCCGCCAAGCTCGAAGGAGCCGAGCAGCTTGTTGGCGGAAGCCATCTCGCGCTCACCCTGGAAGACCTGAATCTGCACGGAAGGCTGGTTGTCATCAGCCGTGGTGAAGGTCTCGGACTTCTTGGTCGGGATGGTGGTGTTGCGCTCGATGAGCTTGGTCATCACGCCGCCCTTGGTCTCGATGCCGAGGGAGAGGGGGGTGACGTCGAGAAGCAGCACGTCCTTGACCTCACCGCGCAGGACACCTGCCTGCAGCGCAGCACCCACGGCCACGACCTCATCCGGGTTTACGCCCTTGTTCGGCTCCTTGCCGGTGAGTTCCTTCACCAGGTCGGACACGGCCGGCATACGGGTGGAACCACCGACGAGGACCACGTGGTCAACCTCGGACAAGGACAGGCCAGCGTCCTTGATGACCTGGTTGAACGGAGCCTTGGTGCGGTCCAGCAGATCCTGGGTGATCTTCTGGAACTCGGTACGGGACAGGGTCTCATCCAGGAAGAGCGGGTTCTTCTCGGAGTCCACCGTGATGTACGGCAGGTTGATGTTGGCGGACTGCGAGGAGGACAGCTCAATCTTGGCCTTCTCCGCAGCCTCACGCAGACGCTGCACGGCGCGCTTATCCTTGGTCAGGTCAACGCCCTGGGAAGCCTTGAACTTCTCCACGAGCCAGTCAACGATGCGCTGATCCCAGTCATCACCACCGAGCTGGTTGTCACCAGCGGTAGCCATAACCTCAACGACACCATCGCCGATCTCCAGCAGGGAGACGTCGAAAGTACCGCCACCGAGGTCGAAGACCAGGATGGTCTGCTCCTGCTCGCCCTTCTCCAGGCCATAAGCCAGTGCGGCGGCGGTCGGCTCGTTAACGATACGCAGGACGTTCAGGCCTGCAATCTGGCCGGCCTCCTTGGTGGCCTGGCGCTGGGAATCCTCGAAGTAAGCCGGGACGGTAATGACGGCGTCGGTCACGTCCTCGCCCAGGTAAGCCTCGGCGTCGCGCTTGAGCTTCATGAGCGTGCGGGCCGAAATCTCCTGCGGGGTGTACTTCTTGTCATCGATATCGATGGTCCAGTCGGTACCAATGTGGCGCTTGACCGAGCGAACGGTGCGGTCAACGTTCGTAACCGCCTGGTTCTTCGCGGACTGGCCGACGAGGATTTCACCATTCTTGGCAAAAGCCACGACGGACGGGGTGGTGCGGGAACCCTCGGAGTTAGCAATAACGGTGGCCTCGCCACCCTCCAGAACGGATACGACCGAGTTGGTAGTACCGAGGTCGATTCCTACTGCGCGTCCCATGATGTTTCTCCTTGCTTGTTGGGTTTTGTTCTTAAGTTGATTGTTCGCGACTCAACTTCTGCCGCGTTCAGTCAGCGACTCTAACAGAAGCGCCACTCGAAGTCATCCAAACCTGAGCGCCGGTCACTCAACCCTTACAACGCCAAGTCCCCAAAAGTTGTTCCCGACGCACTCAAGTTTTTTATCCACGCCCACAACATGGCTGGTCAACCTATGAAAAATCTGCACACGCTTCCTCCCCGAAACCCCGATTTCCGCGCCCGAGACACGGCAGGCAATGCATCCTGACTTTCAGTAGCGCGGTGTCCTTGAGTTAGGTTAGGCTGAACGGACTTTCACGGACTAAGACAAATTGTGAAAGTCAGGTGCAACGACTGTAGGCACTTCTTCACCCTGAGAAGCGCCCGACAGATGCGTGCGCGAGCCTTACCACCTTTTAGGAACGTCTCGCCCCGCCCTCCCGACGCAAGTACCCCGCGCACTTCAACGCCAATCTGCATTAATCCCAGCACAGGTTTGCCTGCAGCGCCCCGTTCGGCTCCTCATAGATATCGAACCAATCGGCAACAGCGCTCAAGGCCGCCACAATGTCTTCGCGCTGCCCATCAACGTTGGGGAAACGGACAATCACATTTGGGAGTTCTTGGTCCCCAAGTCCCAGCAATTGCATACCGAAACGAGTATCCAGAGCATCAAACACATGTCCCAGGGCGCCCAGTGGAAGAACATTTGCACAGGCTGTACAGGACATAGCCATCGCCGCCTGCCCCACTGATGCTTCCACTACCGCAAATTGAGAATTGGCAATTTCCTCTTCCCAAATGTCCCCCGAATCAGTCCAGACAGACGGCTCATCAACCTCAGCCTCAGCGCGCACCGAGAGGTCAGGATTCAAGCCAAACGCTGCGAGCGCCTCATACTCGCGCCCGATGAATTCCTTGTACTCCTTCAATCCACCGACCAGAGCAAGGTCCTCTTCTTCGACATCATCGGGATCAATACTCTCGTTCCACATTGCCCACAGGGCACCGTGCAATCCTTGCTCATGCAACTCATCAAGCACTGAATACTCAGGCAATCCCGAATCAAATGTATAGATGGTGTGGCCCCCATGTGCCAGCTCTCCAATCGGATCCGGGAGCCCAAACTGTTTCCAGTCAATAGACATAATGCTTCTCCATTCTCAGAGTCCTATAAAGTCGAGGCGTCCTACTTCGCCACGTCCACGTTGTTACGCCAAGTCAAGACTGCGGCCATCAAGGTGACGGCTCATCAATTTCTGCGCAATCTGTAAACTTTCCAAGAGTTCATTCGTCGCGCGATACATCGCCACCGCCAGTTGCGTTTCATCCCAACCTTCGGTGATATCGAGACTACGCGCAATGCGAAGCTGGTCACCTTCACAATGAAGTTGACTTGCCGGGGCATACTGGGCAAATCGTTCTTCCACTGGGGCGATGTCCTTGTCTTTCAGGCGAGCGAAAATCTCATCCGCCGACGCCACAGAACGCCGCGATAGTTTAGATAGCCATCCTCGCCGTGTCGGCTCCGTGAGCGGGCCCGCTGTGGAAATTCGCAGAGTTTCTATCTCACCATTGCGTGCTGCGAACTTTTCCCAGGAAAAAGTATAGGCATCATCCAATTCAGCGTGCAGCATGGTCTCATTAACCACGCTGACCGCAGCCCCAGCTCCATCCAAGTATTCGCGCAGCCGCGCTATTGTCACTGGAGATGTTGGTTCATGTGAAATTCCGAACGCTGGAGAGCGGAATTCTTCCGGCAGTTTAACGACGGAATTAATCTCCGCTGTCTCCAGATCGAATACATCTTCCGTCAGAGGAGATATCTCCCACGTAGCCTTGCGGAGTTGTGCAAACCTGTGCTCCCCCACTTCGACGAGCATTCGTACGAAAGAAACCACCTGTTCCCAGGTGCACCCCGACTCGAGACGGAGCATGGCTCGCAGCGCTATCTTAACTCCAGCGGGGGTTTGTTCATCCACGAGGAAAAAGACAGCAAAAGGCAGTTCGCGAAGCTGTTGCGCGACACGATCATAGTCCGCTCGCATAGCTGACTCCGGAAATTGAGTCTCTACGATGTCACCCATAATGATGTCGGTGCCCGGTACGTGCCGAATGTACACCGTCGACAAAGGTGTGGGGATTTGGAAATAGGCACCGCCTTCATCATCAACGGGCACGATCATAAATTTATAGCCCAAATAGCTCAGCGCAGCAATAACCGGGCGCGTAGCTGCAAAAGTATCAATCATGGCAGTCCCCCTAGAATTTTCCACGTGAGATGAGGTCATTTACTTTATCCGTATCGATCTTCCACAGAGCGCGAAACTCTTCGATTGGCATTCGAGGACTTGTGATGGCGTCAAGGCTCGATACCTCAGGTTCCACAGCCGCATATACCAATGTCTTACCGGAATAGAACTCCGGATCATCCCAGCGAATCCCATAACCCTCACGCAGCCACCGCGCAACGTGTGCAGTAGAAAAGAACTCATTGAAACGTTCATGCCCACGATAATCGAACGGAACGCGGGCCAATATCTCATCTAGAAGCTTGGTATAGTAGCTATCCTCTTCTCCGTATCCATTCGTTGGATTTCCATCGCTATCAAAAAATACAGACGTCGGTGCCGACCGTCCCGCGACCTCATAGTGGAACATCCTTTCACGCCGCCCTTTAAACTCCTCGGTTATAGCCGGAGGCTTCATCTCCCTATCCATATCCCGCCACACCGGGGAGTCTAAGCCCTCATACTTTTCCATCCCCCACGCTTCAAAAGTCCACCTGGCAACCGTAAGATCATCGTAATAACCAAATGGAGGTGGATCATATCCTTTATCAACCATTCCCGTAACCGTGACAAAAAGTCTGTCGGCCTTATCGAGTCCAAGGAGGGAGCGGTGCCGCCGCGCACCAGGCCAACCTCCGATTTGAATGCCGACCACACCGTCATCCGGAATACCAACTGATCGACTTCTACGAATATCCAAATCGGCTATCTTATAGCCCCAATCCACTCCAAGCGGGAAAGGCTCACATAAAACAACGGCAACCCATCCCGGAAGATCGACATCAACGAACATAACGGAATGCAAAAAATTCTGTGGAAGAAGCAACCTACACCAATCATCCACCGTCGACTCCCCAACATACAACGATTCCCACTCTTTCTTTCCTAACTGAAAGTCATCAGTCATGTGGTGAGTTCCGGCATAGGGATATTCCATAAATGCTTGCTCGACATTTTCAATAGTCGTTCGCACAAAACAAACATCCTTACCGACTGGGAGTTGCCCAAAATTGAACGTCATTCCACTACCTCATTCAAAGACTTCTTAAAATCCCATCCCCCTACTTGACGGAAGCGACCACAAAACAACTCTTCATCACTGCAATCAATCCCTTGGCGGCCAAGCATGAGCCGAATCTGCTCAATTTTCAACTGAGCAAACCCTCTGCCCTCAAAGCTCATATCATGGTCCCAATTAATCCATGAGGGCACCCGTCGCCTGGTTTTGTCAACCCAGAGGGAGTCTTGAAAACTGTCCACCCCCCTCTGCACCTCGTTCGCAAGTTGGTCACCAATCATGCCACCTTGAAAAAATACCTCCCGCCGAAAATCCGTGTAGTTAATCATGATTGAACGTGATTTTCTCGTATCCTCTTCTCGAATATACTGTGCAGTTATATACCTCGCCCAGGGAGTTAGATGGATCCCAGGACTTGGACCACACAGATGGTACCGGTCATACCGAGGAGTAGGCTCCCCCACCACGGCTGGTCTTACAAATGCACACCAACCAGGAGCTGACGTTTCAGTCAGGATTCGCTTTACCCTTTGCTCAGGAGCTTTCTCTAGCTCCTCGCGAGTATCCCTTTTCCACGCTTCAACGCCCCCATCACGCAACGGCAAAGGTTGAGCCAAGATCTCCTGATCGCCGATATACCTCGAAATCCAATACTCCCATGCCGACTCAATATCACAGTCAACAAAAGTGACATAGTCGTAGATTCCCTTACCACATTCAAATATATACTCTGGTTTCTTCACTGTATTGTCCTTTCCATTTCCAGCTCCACTCATCCTTTCGCTTTGGCCTCCTTCGCTACTCGTTCTGCATAATCTTTCAGTGCCTCCTGCGCCTGCTTTGACAGCATTGAAGAATCTAACTCCACCAGCAAAACCGTTCCGCCAGGATTAGCAAAGAGCGCGCTTCCTCCATGACCAAAAGCTCGATTACTCGAGCGTGAATCAAACTCAGTAAAGATTCCGTTTTTGTAAAGGCCGAGGTTCACATCCCCTGTATCTTCCATGTTTTTATTAACCCTGAATTGTAAATCGGGGCGCTTTTCGCGAATGCGGCCGTCGATAACATGAGCCCCGGTCTCTGGCGACCAATAAATCGAACCATTTTGGAAGTGGTTAAATTTTCCCTCTCGGTTCGGCAGAGACAACTCATCAGTTACCGGATAACCGAGGCGTCCTTTTTCCCACCCCAATTGACCCCATTTCCCCCTAATGACCCCTCCTATTTGATGCGCAATTCCACTATCTGCATCAGGATGCCAATAGATCGATGTGTCCTTGTGAAACTCTTGAAACTTGCCACCATCAGGAAGCTGAGCTTCATTACGAATAGCATCACCGAAAAATCCATGACCTCCGAGGCGGACGTACGCCTCATAAATAGGGCCGCGAATCCAATAGCGATGAAAGACGTCTGCCTGTGCAGTCGCTACGCAAGCAATAACGCAAAAAATAGCAATGAGAGAGGCAAGATATCCTCGCCTAAGAGAGATATTCAACACGCAGTAATTATTACCCAGTCCACCCTCAACGAGGCGGCAGACCGCAAAGAATCCCCGTCTCCCCCCCCCCCGCATGCGGGGGTAACAAGCCTCATTTTGAGACCTTTCGTCCAATTTCGCCTACCCCCACAGTAGCCATAGACCAAAAATGCACCATCACTTATCGCCTGCGTTCATCCAGACGCTTCCACTTATCCGACTATGCACATATTGGGCAGTCGCCTCCCATATGGCCCAAGTGCCTGTCTGCCAACATCCATGCCAACGCCATAAGGCTCCCCCAACATTTAGACCAATGTGCGCCACAGTGGATCGTGCCCACGCCCGAGGGGGTCCCCCTCCCCGCCCCCATCGTGGAAAGATTACTTTTCTGAACTACTTTGACCAGTATCACATTCGATGGCTGCGCGCCATAGGTCGCCCCACCATCGGATAAGAAAGGAAACGGCAGGCAGTGCGCATTTTTCAGACGCGGACTCGTCGTTTAAGCGATCGGCCGCCGGTACAATAAGAAACGGGCTTTCCTCATTCCTTTCTTGATTTTCGTACCCCACAGCGCCCACGCACCCGTGGGACCTGGACGCGTATGACCGCTGCGGCGCTTCGCCCCAGCACCCCCGCTCGCATCACAACCCCCGTTCTGGTTTAAGTGATGGGGATTTCATATACTGTCCGCACATTCGATGTGACACACCTTTCGCGCCAGTGTTGTCACACCTCAGCACTCATTGAAAAGGGACACGGATCCGATGATTTCTCCCGTTCTCCGCACACGTCGTGCTGGCGACCGCCCGCCGGTTCGCCGGGCCTAACCGCCCATCATTCACACCCCATTACTCAAGGAAACTCAATGACGAACGCCAACACCCCTGTACCCGAGTCCACCGATATTGACGCCGCGCTTGTCGACGCCTCCGCGGCCCAAGCCCACTCCTGGCTCGCTTCCACCGCCGATGAGCAGGACCCCGCCACCGAGCAGCTCGCGGACCTGCTGCGCAACCCGGATGGCGTGGCCTTCACCATGGACTTCGTCGACCGCGTCATGCGGCCGGAAGATGACAAGGTGGCCGCCCAGGCTTTGAAGTCCGTGACCACCAGCTATGATGCCTCTTTCTTGGGACTTATCAACGGCTCCCTCGTGGGCCTCGGCGGCTTCTTTGGCCCCATCCTGCCCAACCTCGTCATGCCGCTGGCACGCCTGCGCATGCGCCAGATGGTGGGCCACCTGGTTCTTGATGCTGAGGGCGAGGCCCTCAACAAGACCTTGGATAAGGCCGCTGAATCCGGCGAGCAGCTCAACCTCAACCTGCTGGGAGAGGCCGTGCTCGGCGATAAGGAAGCTCGCTCCCGTGCCGAGCGCACCCTCAAGCTCATCCAGAACCCGCGCGTGACCTACGTGTCCGTCAAGGCCTCCTCCATGGTGGCCCAGCTCAACCCGTGGGACATCGAGGGCTCGCTGGTCCGTCTTAAGGAGCGCCTGCGCCCGCTGTATGAGGCCGCCACCCGCCGCCCGGACAAGGTCTTCATCAACCTGGACATGGAGGAGTACCACGACCTCCACCTCACCGTGCGCCTGTTCACGGAGATCCTCAGCGAGCCGGAGTTCATGAACCTCGAGGCCGGCATCGTGCTCCAGGCCTACCTGCCGGACACCTTCGACGCCTTGGCACACCTGGCGGAGTTTGCCAAGCAGCGCGTGGCCGAGGGTGGTGCGCATATCAAGATTCGCATCGTCAAGGGCGCCAACCTCTCCATGGAGCACGTCCAAGGAGAAATCCACGGCTGGCCCTCCGCGCCGTACTCCACCAAGGATGAGGTGGATGCTAACTACTACCGCCTGCTCGACTACATCCTGCGCCCAGAGTTCGACGGTGCTGTGCGCATCGGCGTGGCCACCCACAACCTCTACACCGCGGCTTTTGCCTACCAGCTGGGCAAGAAGCGTGGCGTGCTGTCCATGATGGATTCTGAGATGCTCCAGGGCATGTCCCCGGCCCAGCAGGCCGCAGTGCGCAAGGCCTTCGAGGGCCGCCAGATCCTCTACACGCCGGTGGTGCATATGGAGGACTTCGACGTCGCTGTGTCCTACCTCGTGCGCCGCTTGGAGGAGAACGCCGCCCCGCAGAACTTCCTCTACGCCCTCTTCGCCCCGGAAGAGAAGGCGCTGCAGGATCAGGAGGCCGTCTTCCGCAAGGCAGTAGACAACCGTTGGGACACCTTCGCCGGTGCTCGCCGTACCCAGAACCGCCTGGAGGAAGCCACGCACGCATCCGGGCGCCAGGCTCCACGCACCGGACGTTTTGCCAACGAGCCGGATACCGACCCGGCCCTGGAACCCAACCGCGAGTGGGCCATCCAGGCGCTGAACACCGACCCTGGCGCGCATGGCGTGGAGCAGGTGACGGATGCGGGGGACGTCGACAAGCACGTGGCCCGCGCCGCCGAGCTGGGTGCCGACTGGGGCGCGCGCGACGCCGAGGACCGCGCCCGTGCGCTCGAGGCCGTGGCCGATGAGCTGGCCAACCGCCGCGGCGAGTTCATCTCCGTCGCCGCTTATGAGGCCAACAAGACCGTCACGCAGACTGACCCGGAAATTTCTGAGGCCATCGATTTCTGCACCTACTACGCCCAGTCCGCGCGCCTGCTCGACGGTTACGCCGCCGAGTTCTCCCCGCACCGCGTCACCGTGGTGACCCCGCCGTGGAACTTCCCCGTGGCCATCCCCACCGGCGGTATTGCCGCCGCACTCGCTGCCGGTTCCGCCGTCATCATCAAGCCCGCGCCGCAGGTCGTGCACTGCGCCAAGGTGGTCGTAGACGCCTTCCGCACCGCCCTGGAATCCCAGGGCCTCGACCCGGACCTGGTGCAGCTCGTCTTCACCGACGAGTCCGACGCCGGCCGCGCGCTCATCTCCCACGCGGATGTCGACGCCGTCATCCTCACCGGCGCTTCTGCCACCGGCCAGCTCTTCCGTTCCTGGGACCCGCAGATGAACATCATGGCGGAGACCTCCGGCAAGAACGCGCTCATCATTACGCCGTCCGCGGACCCGGACCTGGCCATTCAGGACCTCTACCTGTCCGCCTTCGGCCACTCCGGCCAGAAGTGTTCGGCGTCCTCGCTAGTCATCTTCGTCGGTGCGGCGGGCGAGTCGGAGCGTCTGCGCTCGCAGCTTGTCGACGCCGTCGAGACCCTCATCCCCGGCCCCGGCCACGACATCACCACCACGATGAACGGCCTAGCCGAGGCCCCGGGCGAGAAGCTCCTGCGCGGCTTGACCCAGCTGGAGCCGGGTGAAAAGTGGCTCATCAAGCCGAAGAAGCTCAACGAGGAGGGAACCCTGTGGTCACCGGGTATCCGCGATAACGTGCGCCCGGGCTCCTGGTTCCACGTCAACGAGTGCTTCGGCCCAGTGCTGGGCATTATGCACGCAGAGACCCTCGATGAGGCCATCGAGTGGCAGAACTCCACCGGCTACGGCCTCACCGGCGGCATCCACACGCTGGACAATGATGAGATTGATTACTGGCTCGAGCGCGTCGAGGTGGGCAACGCCTACGTCAACCGCGGCATCACCGGCGCGATTGTGCAGCGCCAGTCCTTCGGCGGCTGGAAGCAGTCCGTCATGGGCCCGGGTGCCAAGGCCGGTGGCCCGAACTACGTGGCACAGTTCGGTACCTGGGCCGATGGCCCGCTGCGCCCCTTCGACGTCGACATTTCCCAGCCGGTGGCCGCCCAGCTGCGTGCCTTCGATGTCCTGTCGCTGTCCGATGAGGACACCGCCTGGCTGTGGCGCGCTGCGGAGCTCGACGAACTGGCCTGGCAGCAGGAATTCGGCCGCTCCCACGACCGCGCCGGCCTGGTCTGCGAGGCCAACGTCTTCCGCTACCGTCCGGTGCTCACCCCGCTGCAGGTGCGCATTGGGGCGGATGCCTCGCTCCGTGATGTCGCCCGCCTCGCCCTTGCTGCCACCCGCACGAACTCCCCGGTTCGCATCAGCGCTGCCCCGGAGAAGGCTGCGGAGCTGCGTGAACTGGGCTTCAACGTGGATGGTGTGGCGCTGGAGGCTTTCACCCGCGAGGTTGCGGCGCTGGAGTCCGGCCGCGTGCGTACGGTCGGATCGGTGGAGCCGGGCGTCTACGAGGCCGCAGTGAAGTCCAACTCCGTGGTGCTGGACCAGCCTGTGCTTGCCGACGGCCGCCGCGAGCTCCTTCCCTTCCTCCTCGAGCAGGCAGTCTCCGTGACTATGCACCGCTTCGGCATCATCCGTGAGGTTGGCAGCATCCGCGCATAGTCGTTTCTTCTGCTTATGTGCACAGATATCTTGTGTGCAAAGATATAGCGCATGAGTAAAAACAACGGCGACGGTGCCCTGCCGGGCACTGACTCCCTGGCCGACGAGGCCACCACCGCGCCGCAGCCCCGCACCTCGGGCGCTGCGGCGACACCAGTTAGCGAAGATGCCACCATCCACCCCTCGGAAACCGACGACAAGTCCCGCGTCCTCGGCCGCGATGCCGTGTCGTTGGCCAAGGTCTGCTTGATCTTCATCATCGTGGTCGCCGGCGTGGGCCTTGCCGGCTACCTGCTGAAGTTCATCTGGGTGGGCCTGCTGCCGGTCATTCTGGCCATCCTGGTGTGCACCGTCCTGTACCCGGTCACGGCGTGGCTGCGGAGCAAGAAATTCCCCCGCGCGCTGGCTGCCATCACCACGCTGCTCGGCTTCTTGGCCATCATCGGCGGCGTCTTCGCCGCGATGGCGCCGGTTGTGTCCTCCCAGGGAGGCGCGCTGGTGAGCCAGGCCGAGAACGGCTTGAATAAGCTCGTTGAAATGGCCAATGACCTGCCCTTCGATATCGATGCGGAGAAGGTGCAGGAAGTACTTGATGACGCCATGACCTTCATCAAGGGCCAAGCTTCCAACATCGCCACCGGGGTGATTTCCGGTGTGTCGATGGCTAGCTCGATCGCCATGGCCCTAGCTATCATGCTCTTCGTCGCCTTCTTCATCCTCAAAGACGGCGATAAATTCCTGCCCTGGCTGCGCACCTACACCGGCTACTCCGCCGGCTGGCACGCCACGGAGCTGCTCACCCGCGTGTGGAATACGCTCTCCGGCTTCATCCAGGCCCAGGCTGCCGTGGCGGCTGTCGACGGTATCCTCATCGGCCTCGGCCTCTGGGCCCTCCAGGTCCCCCTGGCCCTGGTCATTGCCGTGGTCACCTTCTTCGCCAGCTTCATCCCGGTCATCGGCGCCGTCACCGCCGGCGCTCTCGCGGTCATCATCGCGCTGGTGTCCGACGGCCTCACCAAGGCCCTGCTGGCCTTGGCGCTCATCGTCATCGTGCAGCAGGTGGAGGGCAACGTCCTCCAGCCGATGCTCCAGTCCAAGGCCATGGGTCTCCATGCCGCGATGGTGCTGCTGTCCGTGACCGTGGGTTCCGCCCTCGCCGGCATTATCGGCGCCTTCCTCGCCGTGCCGGTAGCCGCCACCATCGCCGTAGTCTTCCGCTACCACCAGGAGATGGCCAGCCTGCGCGCCGGCGAGCTCGAGGCAGAACACATCAAGATCTCCACCACCGAGGGCCACGACACCGTCATGGAACTCTACGAGCACCTTGAGGCCAGCGGCGCCCGCTAGCCACAGAACCGGCGCATGGCTCGAGCTTTCTCGGCCGTGCAACTGCCCTAGTTGCCAAACTTCTCCCCCACCACCCGCGACGGGAGCAATGGTTTTGGCAACTAGGGCACTTTCCATATGTAGGGCCTAGTCTGCGGACACCGTATCGAAGGCTTCCGCCAGTTCCTCTGCCGCACGGTCCAGCACCGAGGCCCACGTGCCATAGGACTCCTCATTGGCGGTGTCCGACACCTGCTTGAGCAACGTGCACGGCACCCCAAACTTTCTGCACACCGCCGCGATGGCGTAGCCTTCCATGTCACACAGCTGCGACTCTTCCGCCAGCCGCGTGCGGGTCTGAGTGTCCGAGATAAAAGAATCACCCGTGGCCAGCGTGGCCGTCGGCAACTTGCCGGAGGTCTCCAGCTCGATGACCTCCGGCAGGAGGTACCGCGAGACATCACTGAGCACGTCCAGGTGGAAGTCGTGCTTTCTCACGTGGGAGATCTCGAAGACGCCAGAGTGATCGTCGACAAGCGCGCCCGCAGTACCAATGTTGATGACGCGCTCCGGCAGCACCTGCGCGGACGCCAGCGCGTTGGTGAGCTCAATCGCGGCCGGAACCGTGCCGATACCCGTGATGAGCAGCGGCGCTCCCTCCGGCACGTGCGAGGCTTCGGCGTCAACGGCGGCAACAAACAAGACATTCTCCATGCCTGCGAGACTACCCGGTGACCCGAGGAATGTTCTCCGCGGCTCTGGTCTGGGGTCCACGGCCACTTGTAGGGTCTGGAACCACACCGAGACCTCAGAAAGGAGAACACCATGTTCACCCCACGAGTATTCGCCGCAGCCGCACTGCTCTGCCTCCCCCTTATGGCATGCAGCAGCCCTGCAGAAGCCCAGGCCAGCCCCGTAGTCTGCGAGGCAGGAAACGCCCAGGCGACTTTCAACGACAACATCGCCCAAATTCCGCAGTGGAATGCCCACAACTGGGCACTGGTTGATTCCTCCCACTTCGATCCCTGCGCGAGCTTAAGCTGGCAGACCATTTCCATCGAGGGCGCAACGGCTTCCTCGCCGCACCACATCATGCTCTTCCACTACGGCCAGTACCTCGGCACCGCCACCGCTGAGCCTTATGGCTTCTTCCCCAGTGTGGAGCGGGTCAATGGCAACGAGATTTCCGTGACCTACCACTGGCCACAAGAAGGCGACGCCAATGCCGCGCCGACGGGCCAGACGCATGCTAGCTTCCGCTGGGACGACGCCCAGCAGAAGGTCATCATGAACGGCGATGTTCCCCCGAAGGCCCAGATAAAATAGAGCCAGTCGTGCGCCCCACATGAGGCGCACAATGCGAGGAAGGAACATCAATGTTGAGGCGTAGCTGTGTACTTATGGGCGCTGCCCTTCTCTGCCTCCCGCTCGCCTCCTGCTCCGGCGACGCGGCGCAGGATAATTCGCCAGCGTTCGACACCGTCCGAAACAGCGCGACGGACAACGCTCCGGATGACACGGAGAGCACTGATGACCCTGTGTCGGAACCACCGGCCGCGGGCGCCTCGCCGACGCTTCCTGCTGAATCCCCGGCAGAAGAAGCGGACGCGGAATCCTGCGAGTCTATCGACGCCCACGCGGCCTATGAATCAGGAATCGGCACGATTCCTCCGTGGAAGGACAACAACTGGACGCTGGTGGATTTTTCACAGTTCGATCCTTGTGCGGAGCTGAGCTGGCAGATCATCACTATCGAGCGCGGAACGGCCTCTTCGCCGTACCACATCATGCTCTTCCACAAGGGCGACTATCTGGGAACCGCCACCGCCGAGCCCTACGGTTTCTTCCCCACCGTCGAGCAGGTCAGCGGCACTGAGATTGCCGTGACCTACCACTGGCCGCGCGAGGGCGAAGCCAATGCGGAACACACCGGAACTACGGAGGCCGGCTTCCGCTGGGACGACGCCCAGCAGAAGGTCATCATGAGCGGCGACGTCCCGCCGGGAAGCTAAGCGCGGCGGTTCGGCCGCCGCAACGCAACCTTTAACGCAGGCGCTGGCCCACGAAGCCGGCGGCAAGGGTGTTGCCACTGGAGGCATCGATGAGCAAGAAGTTGCCCACCGCGCCGCGGGCGGCATAGTCCTCGACGGGCAGCTCCGCCTGGGTCTGAACGGTGATGTAGGCGATGTCGTTGAGCGTGGCCTTCTCCGGAGCTTCGTCATCGGCCACGCCGTCGAGGTCGAGGATGCGGTCCACCGACGCGATACGGGCCTTGACCAGGTCAGAGCCGTAGCGCAGCTTGAGCATCTGGCCCGGGGTGAGGTCCTTTTCCGTGAGCACTACCGCGGTGGCAGCAAACTCACGCACGGCCTCGGGGCGCTCAGATCCGGCGAGGAGGTCGCCGCGGGCCAAATCGATGTCGTCGGCCAGCAACAGCACCACCGAGTCCCCCGCCGTGGCGGATTCGCCCTCCGCAAGCGGGCCGTCGGCGGTATCAATGCCGGTGACGGTCGTGGTGCGCCCGCCCGGGGCGCTCACGGTGTCTCCCACCGAAACCGAACCTGCCTTCACACGGCCGGCATAGCCGCGGTAGTCAGAAGCATGCTCGCGGATGACATATTGAATGGGGAAACGGAAGTCCAGGTCATCGGCGCGGCCCGTGGCCACGGGCACGGTCTCCAGGACCTCGAGAACCGTCGGGCCCTCATACCAGTCCATGTTCGTGGAGCGCTCGACTACGTTATCGCCCTTGAGCGCCGAAATCGGGATGGCCACCGAATCAGTGATGCCCAGGCGGGCGGCAATCTCGTTGAACTCGGTCTCAATGGCGCGGAAGGTCGCCTCGTCATAGTCCACCAGGTCAATCTTGTTCACGCCCAGCACCACGTGACGCACGCCGAGAAGCGCTGCGACATTGAGGTGGCGGCGGGTTTGCTCGACGACGCCATGGCGGGCGTCGATAAGCAGCACCACCACCTGGGACGTGGACATGCCGGTGACCGTGTTGCGCGTGTACTGCACGTGGCCCGGGGTATCAGCGAGGATGAAGGTGCGCTTGTCCGTGGCGAAGTAGCGGTAGGCCACATCAATGGTGATGCCCTGCTCGCGCTCGGCGCGGAGGCCGTCGACCAGCAGCGAGAGGTCCATGCCGTCGAAGCCGCGATCGGCGGAGGAACGCTCCATGGACTCCACCTGGTCCGCCAGGACGGACTTGGTGTCATAAAGCAGGCGGCCGACGAAGGTGGACTTGCCGTCATCGACGGAGCCGGCGGTGCACAGGCGCAGGGTATCGCGCTGCTTAAGCGCGGAAACGTTGCTCATCAGAAGTAGCCTTCCTTCTTGCGGTCCTCCATGGCGGACTCGGACAGTTTGTCATCGGCGCGGGTGGCACCGCGCTCGGAGAGAGTAGACACAGAGATTTCGGCGAGGATTTCATCCGTCGTGGAGGCGGTGGATTCCACCGCACCGGTGCAGGACATGTCACCCACGGTGCGGTAGCGCACGGTGCGGGTTTCCAGCTGCTCGTCCTCGCGCGGCCCGCCCCACTCGCCGGGGGTCAGCCACATGCCGTTGCGCTTGAACACCTCACGCTGGTGGGAGTAGTAGATGGACGGCAGCTCGAGGTTGCGGGCGCCGATGTACTCCCAAATGTCGGACTCGGTCCAGTTGGAGATGGGGAAGACGCGAACGTTCTCGCCGGCCATCTTGCCGCCGTTGTAGAGGTCCCACAGCTCGGGGCGCTGGCGGCGCGGGTCCCAGCCGCCAAAGGAATCGCGGATGGAGAAGATGCGCTCCTTGGCGCGGGCACGCTCCTCATCGCGGCGCGCGCCGCCCAGAACGGCGTCATAGCCGCGGTTGGCAATTGTCTCCACCAGCGGCACGGACTGCAGCGGGTTACGCGTGCCGTCAGGGCGCTCCTGCAGGTCGCCGCGGTCGATCCAGTCTTGGACCAGCGCCACGTGCAGGCGCGCGCCGGACTCCTCAACGAGACGGTCGCGGAACTCGATGACCTCCGGGAAGTTATGGCCCGTGTCGACGTGGAGGAGCTCGAACGGCACGGTCGCCGGCGCAAAGGCGCGGCGGGCGAGCTCGAAGACGACGACGGAATCCTTGCCGCCGGAGAAGAGCAGGCCTACCTTGTCGAATTGCCCGGCCACCTCGCGCAGGATGTGGATCGACTCGTCTTCTAAGTCTTTCAGGTGCGGTGAGAGCGTACCGCCGCCGGCGCGCTCCCCGTTCGTTGCAACAGTCATGTGGTCCTTCTACTCCTTGTCCCAGGTTCCAGCGATCTAGTCGGTGTGCAGGCCGCACTCGGTCTTTTGCGCAAACGCCCAGCGTCCCGAGCGAGGGTCCTCGCCCTCCGCTACCGGCAACGTACAGGTCTCGCAGCCGATCGAGGGGTAGCCCTGGGTGGTCAGCGGGTGGATAATCAGGTCATTGTCCGCGATGTAGGCGTCGGTGTCCTCCAGCGTCCAGGTCACCAGCGGTGAGATCTTTAGCCGGCCCGTCTTGTCCAGGCTCAGCGCAGGCGCCTCGGCGCGGGTCGGGCCGTCGTCGCGGCGCACACCGGTGATCCAGCCGACGTAGGGGCTCATGTGCACCGCCAGCGGCTCCACCTTGCGCATCCGGCAGCAGGCGGTGGGGTTCCGGCGGTACAGGTTCGGCCCGTACAGCTCATCCTGCTCGGCGCGGCTCAGCTGCGCGGTCGCGCGGACCAGGCGGTTGTCCGGGTAGCGCTGCTCCACCTTGTCCGCCACCTCGAGTGTCTCCGCGAAGTGGTACTCGGTGTCCAGGAAGAGGAAGTCGGCGCCCGGCAGGAACTGCTTGGACAGCTCCGCCAAGACCGTGTTCTCCATGGACAGCGTGACCACGAGCGGGCCTGGCGCGTGTTCATGGGCCCAGGTGAGGATGTCGGCCGCGGTGGCGTCGTAAAGCGATGCGGCGTACTTGTCCACGAGCTCGGCGTTGCGCGCGGCGGTGGCCTCGTCGAGCGGCGCCGTCGTGGTCGGGCCGTCGGGGCTGACCTCGGGGTCTTTGTATTGCGAGCTGTCGCCCTGCAAAAGGTTGATCATTTCGTGCCTCCAGGGTTGCGCGCCACCGAGGTGTGCCCGTGGCGAGCGAGTGAATCTTGCAGTGCCTGCGGGGTTGACGGCGCGGGCGCGGGGGCGTGGTCCGGGTCGTCCTGCCCGTAGAACTTCACCTCGAAGATTCGCAGGCAGGCATCGCACTTCCATGCGAACTCGGTCTCCTCATCCGGCCACAGGCCCTCGCCCGAGCAATATGGGCAGAAGGTCGGGTGGTTGCGGTTCGGGTTCGGCTGGCGGCGAAAGCTCATCGCAGCTGCTCCTCGTCGGCCCGCAACAGGTACTCGCGGAAGAGTTCCCCCTCTTCGCGGTTGTCCACGTAGTTCTGCACGACGCGGGTGACGTACTCGGTGAGCTCGGTCGACGCGACCTTGTGGCCGCGCAGCTTGCGGCCAAAGTTGGCGCCCTCGCCGACGGTGCCGCCCAGGTGCACCTGGAAGCCCTCGACACGCTCGCCGTCCGCGTTGGTCACCGTCTGGCCCTTCAGACCGATGTCGGAGACGTGGTGGCGGGCACAGGCGTTGGGGCAGCCGTTGAGCGAGATGGTGATTGGACTGTCCAGATCGCCGAAGCGCTCCTCCAGCTCGTCGGCAAGCTCAATGGCGCGGGACTTGGTGGTCACGTGCGCGAGCTTGCAGTACTCGAGCCCGGTGCAGGAGAGCAGGCCACGGCGGAACTCGCTGGGCTTGGAGTACAGGCCCAGGTTCTCCAGGTCCGCCTGCAGCGCCTCGGCCTTGTCCGGGGCGATGTCAAGGATCAGCAGCTCCTTGAACGGGGTGAAGCGCATGGAGGTGGAGCCGTAGCGCTCCACCAACTCGGCGACCTCGATGAGCTGCTCGCCGGACATGTGCCCCAGGGTGGGCTTGACGCCGAGGTAGACGTTGCCGTCGCGCTGCTCGTGCACGCCGATGTGGTCGCGGTCGATGAGGTTGGTGGGCGCCTTCGGGCCATCGGGCAGCGC
This sequence comes from Corynebacterium singulare, assembly GCF_000833575.1. Taxonomy (NCBI): domain Bacteria; kingdom Bacillati; phylum Actinomycetota; class Actinomycetes; order Mycobacteriales; family Corynebacteriaceae; genus Corynebacterium; species Corynebacterium singulare. Next base: position 2,566,907 of record NZ_CP010827.1, read on the forward strand.
GTAGCCGAGGTACTCGTTCTCCAGGACCTCGCGGAACTTGGCCGCGCCCCACTTGGCCACGAGGAACTTCAGGCGGGCGCGGTTGCGGAGGCGTCGGTAGCCGTAATCGCGGAAGATGCGCACCACGCCGGCCCACACCTCGGGAACCTGCTCGAAGGTGACAAAGGCGCCGAGGGACTGCGCGAGCATCGGGTTGGTCGACAGGCCGCCGCCGACGTAGCACTCGAAGCCGGGGCCGAGCTCCGGGTGCTCGACGCCGATGAAGGCGAGGTCGTTGATCTCGTGGACGACGTCCTGGCGCGCGTTGCCGGAGATGGCGGTCTTGAACTTGCGCGGGAGGTTCTGGAACTCCTCGTTGGTGACGATGTCCTGGATCTCGCGGATCGCCAGGGTGGCGTCAATGATTTCGTCCTTGGCAATGCCCGCGACCGGCGAGCCCAGGACCACGCGCGGCACGTCGCCGCAGGCGTCCCACGTGTTCAGTCCAACGGACTCGAGCTTCTCCCAGATGGTGGGCACATCTTCGATGCGCACCCAGTGCAGCTGGATGTTCTGCCGATCGGTGAGGTCCACGGTGGAGCGCGCGTAGTCGCGCGAGATCTCGCCGACCACGCGGGCTTGCTCGGTGGAGCAGATACCGCCGTCGAAGCGGATGCGCATCATGAAGTACTTGTCTTCCAGCACCGAGTTGTCCTCGCCGGTGTGCTCGCCGCCGAGATTCTGCTTGCGCTGCGTGTACAGGCCGAGCCACTTGAAGCGCGGGTACAGGTCCTCGCGGTCGATCGAGTCGAAGCCACCCTTGGCGTAGGTGTCAATGACGCGCTGCTTGACCTCCAGGACGGGTTCGCGCTGCTTGAGCTCCTCGTCGTGGTTGAGGGGCTCGGTGCCGTCGATAAGCCACTGCCCCTCTGGCTTCTTCGCGCGCTCCTTCACGGCGCGGGTCGCCGTCGATGCTGGCATGCCTTCCTCCTTAATGAACAGACCGAGCGGTCTATGGCGTGCGGCACTAAATTTCCGTGCGGTCGAGTTTGCCGTACTGAGCGGTCTACGGCAAGTACTATTTCCTTCCCCCAGCTCATCCAGCGGTTTTTACCTGAATGTTTTCCAACTTGCAGCGAGCAGTTCGCTTCTCGACGCCACGCCGCACCCGCACCCCTTGACACCAACCCATTTTTAGACCAAGCTGTCTGTACGCTATATTGCTCCAATATTAACGGTTCCCTACCTTGAAAGGACACCCTCACTGAGTTTACGTGTCGCCGCCGTCGGCGCCGGCCCCGCCGGTATTTACGCCTCCGACCTCCTCCTCCGCAACGACGAGCACGACATCCACGTCGACCTCTTCGAGCAGATGCCCGCCCCCTTCGGGCTGATCCGTTACGGCGTCGCACTCGACATCTCCCGCATCCTGGCCAAGACCGGCGACGAGCTCCTGGTCACCGAGATCCCGGACAACGTGTACGAGTCCCTGAAGAACAACAAGGCGGAGACGGTCCACATGTTCGGCCGCCGTGGCCCCGCGCAGGCCAAGTTCACCCCGAAGGAGCTGTGCGAGATGGACCTCTCCGACACCATCCAGGTGCTCGTGGTCCCGGAGGACATTGATTACGACGCCACAAGCGAGGAAGTCCGCCGTGCCGACAAGTCCGTCGACCTGAACTGCCAGGTCCTGGAGCAGTACGCCATGCGCGAGCCGGACGACGCGCCGCACAAAATCTACATCCACTTCTTCGAAGAGCCGGTCAAGGTGCTTACCGACGACTCCGGCGCCATCACCGGCCTCCGCACCGAGCGCCAGGAGCTGGACGGCAACGGCGGCATCACGGGCACCGGCAAGTTCACCGACTGGCCGGTCCAGCAGGTCTACCACGCGGTGGGCTACCGCTCCGAGCCCGTCGACGGCGTGCCCTTCGACGTGGAGCGCAACGTCATCCCGAACGACGGCGGCCACGTTCTGGAGACCATCGAGGACGACGCCGGCTTTGAGGACAAGCTCTACGTCACCGGCTGGATCAAGCGCGGCCCGATCGGCCTGATCGGCAGCACCAAGTCCAACGCGAAGGAAACCACCGACATGCTCATCGCCGACGCCAGCGCCGGCAAGCTCGCCACCCCGTCGCACACCGGCCCGGACGAAATTCTCGAACTGCTCGACGAGCGCAACATCCCCTACACCACCTGGGACGGCTGGTACCGATTGGACGAGGCCGAGCGCAAGCTGGGCGAGCAGTCTGCCCTGCCGCGCGAGCGCAAGAAGATCGTCGAGTGGGAGGAAATGGTCGAGCACGCCCGCGCCGGCCAGTAAGCGGATTAGTCCCAGTCTGCCGCCGCCGGTCCGCCCGGCAGGCGCTATCCTGGTCTGCATGCAATGGCTGGCCCGGATCTGTTCGCTCCCGCTCGCGCTGCTGGCGCTCGCGGCGGCCTGGCTGGCGGTCGCGCCGTTCACCCCGCGCATCCCCTATTGGGGCACGGGGTCGCTCATCGGCCCCGAGTACATCGGGCCGGTGCTGCTGATTGGCCTCGCCACCCTCGTCGCCTCAGCGGCACTGAGCTCCGTTTCCAAGGCGAACCTAATTCCAGCGGCGGTAGCCGCGCTGGCTGCCGTCGCCAGCAGTTCATTGCTCGCCACGCAGGTTGCGAGCGCGCGGCAGGCGGGCACCGACGTCGACCTCGCCGCTACCTTGAGCTGGGACGGGCTAGAGAAAACCGACCACGGGCCCGACGCCACGGCCACCTACGACACGCACGGCGGCGACGACCTTGACGTAGACGTCTACACACCCAGCGTGGGCGGTGCACGGCCCGTACTGCTCTACGTTCACGGGGGTGGGTGGGACCAGATGAGCAGGCGCTCGCAGGCCTACAACATGCGGCGTATGGCGGACGCTGGCTACGTCGTCGCTTCGATCGACTACACACTCGCGCGTCCCGGCCGCCCGACGTGGGACACCGCCGCGGGTGAAGTCGGCTGCGCTCTGTCGTGGGTGGGACGCCACGCTGGGGATTACGGTGGCGACGCTAGCAAGATCTTCACCTACGGCGAGTCAGCCGGGGGCCAGCTGGTCCTCAACGCCACCTACGACGCCGCCGCCGGCACCTTGGCCTCCGACTGCGGTGGCGCCCCAGCGGTGCCGCGGGCCGTTTACGTAGACTCCCCTGCGCTGGATATCCGCCGCGTGTACTCGGCGGGCGACCCGTACGCCGGGCAGGGTTCAAAGGACACGGCGGTGAAGTACCTGGGCGGCGCTCCGGATGAAGTGCCGGCGCGTGCGAACTTTGTCACATCCGCCAACCACGTCACCGACGCATCCCAGCCGACGATGATCTGGCGCAGCGACCACGACCGGCTCGTTCCCCCAGAGAGCTACGACGCATTCCGCGCGGCGGCTACTGCGCACGGCGTCGCATTGACAGAGCAGGTCCGCAGGCACGCGGACCACGCTTCGGCGCTGAGCGCCCACGGGGTGTGGAACCAGAACCTGCTGGCCACGATGCAGCGCTTCTTCGCCGAGAACGGGGCGAACGCATGAACATAACCTGGCAGCGAGCGACCGTGCTCATAGTCGTCGCGATCCTGACCTTGCTCTTCGCTTTCGACTGGGTCACAGTCCAGTCCCCCTACGGTGCGGCCGGTACCGCCGCCGGCGCCGCCCTCATCACCGTGTGCGGTGCCTGCTGCGCGGCGTACCACGTCCGCCCCGCCGCAGCTGTCGCCGGGATCGCCGCGTGCGCCAGCTTCGCGCTGTGCCTCGTTGCGCTGAGCGTCCCCCTCTACTGGGAACCGGCGCTCGCCTTCGGTGCGGTCGTCACCTCATCCCGCGTCCCCCGGCGCGACCGCACCTGGTTGACCGTCTGGCTCCTCGCGATACCCACCGTCGCACTTTTCACCCACAGCATGTTCACACCGGACTGGCCGGGCGGCCAGTCCGCGTGGCGCGCCGCCGCCGTCGCAGTCTGCACGGTGGCGCTATCGTGGGTGTTTCTAGGGTTCTTTTTCCTTCTCGGCGTTCAGCTTCGCAACCGGCGGGAAAAGATCTCCGAGTTGGAGCAGCAGATCGAATTCGCTCACGTCCGCGAGCGCACCCAGATCGCACGAGAGATGCACGACATTGTCGCCCACACTCTCGCCGGGATCACCACCCTGGCGGACGGTGCGCGATACGCATCCAAACACAACCCAGAAGTGGCCAGGGAGGCCCTTGAAACTATCAGCGCTGAATCACGCACCGCGCTGTCGCAGATGCGCGGACTGCTCAGCGTGTTACGCGACGACGATGCCACGGCACCCACCGGCGCTGCCCCGGGCCGACGCGACTTCACCGCGCTGTTCAACGACGCCCGCGCCCATGACCTCGACTTAACTGTCGCGGGCTTCGACGAGCTCCCGGAGGATGTGCCGCCACTCACGCTCTTCACCCTCTACCGTGTCTGCCAGGAGGCCATCACTAATATGCTGCGCCACGCGCCCGCACCGGAAGGTGCGCTCACCTTTTCCGCCGACGCGAAGTCGGTGCGTGTGGAGGCGGTCAACGCTGCGCCGAAAAGCAAGCACGGCCCCGACGGTTTCGGGCTTGTAGGCATCCGCGAGCGAGTCGCGGCGCACGGCGGGCGCGTGAGCGTGACCGACGACGGCGGCGAGTTCGTCCTGACCGCGGAGGTACCACGATGATCAACGTCGCGCTTGTGGACGACCAGCCGCTCGTGCGCACCGGCTTCTCCCTGCTCGTCACCTCCCAGGACGACATGGACGTGATCTGGCAGGCGGGCGACGGCGCTGGGGTGGCCGGGCAGCCGGCGGCGGACATCGTGCTCATGGACATTCAGATGCCCGGCACGGACGGCATCGAGGCCTGCCGCGCGTTGCTCGCCGAGCACCCGGACACCCGCGTCATCATGCTGACCACCTTTGACGAGCGCGACCTCGTCCTCGGCGCACTTGACGCCGGGGCCTCCGGGTTCCTGCTCAAAGACGCCGACCCTGACGAGCTGCTCGACGCGCTGCGCACCGTCCACGGCGGCGACGCGGTACTCGCGCCGAAGGTGACGCGCCACGTCATCGGCGCCGCGCAAGCCCCCGAGCAGCGGGAGGCGGCACGCAACGAGGCAATGCTCGAGCGACTCACCCCGCGCGAGGTGGAGGTCCTGCGCTTGGTGGCGCTGGGCTACTCAAACCAGGAGATTGCCGAGGCCGAAACGCTCTCCCCCGCGACGGTGAAGACCCACGTGCACCGCATTCTGTTCAAGACCGAGTCCCGCGACCGCGTCCACGCCGTCCTCTTCGCGTTCCGCGCGGGCTTGGTGGGCACCGGTGAATTGCTGGGCCACTAGCCACGTACACCCCAGGGTGTACGCGCCCATTTACACCCGCGGGCGGACGATTTCGCCTGCGCCGCGCGCGATTGTGAGAACCATGATTGAAGTTCACAACCTGACCAAACGGTATTCAAACTCCACCGCCGTCGACGCGCTGTCGTTCACCGCGCCGGACGGCGACGTCACAGGCTTCTTGGGCCCGAACGGCTCCGGCAAGTCCACGACCATGCGCATGATCGTCGGGCTAGAAACCCCAGACGAGGGCGAGGCGCTTATCGACGGCTCCACTTTCCGATCCCTCGACCAGCCCGCACGCGCCGTCGGGGCGCTGCTCAACCCAGAATGGATCGCCCCGCACATGACTGGGCGCGACCACCTGAAGATGGTCACCGATTACGCCGGCGTGCCGGAATCCCGCGCCAACGAGGCGCTTGAGGCGTTCGGGCTCGCGGAAGCAGCAAAACGGAAAGTGAAAAACTACTCCCTCGGCATGCGCCAGCGCCTCGGCGTGGCCAGCGCGCTGATCGCGGACCCATCCAACGTCATCCTGGACGAGCCGGTCAACGGCCTCGACCCGCAGGGCGTCGCCTGGATGCGGGGGCGCATCCGCGAGATGGCCGCCGAGGGCCGTGCGGTAGTTGTCTCTTCGCACCTGATGAGCGAGATGCAGCTCACTGCGGACCGCCTTGTGGTGATCAACCGCGGCCGCCTCGCCGGCGAGGGCCCGCTCGAGGACTTCCTGGGCTCCAACCGGGTTGAGGCGACCTGCAGCGACCCGGCACGGCTGGCTGAGGCCGTCGGCGGCCAGGTCATCGGCGACTCCGTTGTCGTCGACGACGCCACCGTCCGAGACGTCGGCGAGGCCGCCCACCGCGTGGGCGTGACGGTGTACTCCCTCCAGGAATCCCGCCGAAGCCTCGAAGAAGTGTTCCTGGAGTCGACGAAATAGGACGTAGGAGGTTTTCCATGCACACACTGAAAGCAACGCTGCGGGAGGTCTTTTCCCACCCCGCGACGCGCATCCTGCTCGCGTTTGTCGCGGCCGCCCTCATTCTCGGGCCCATGGCCATCGCGATGCTCTTCGGCCCCAACGGTACAAGCACCGCAGACCCTGCAATGCTGCTCATCCCGGCCAGTTTGATGCTCCCCATGGCGTTCGCCGCGGGCGCTTTCCCCGCCGGCAGCGCGCACTCGCGCGGCACGATCGGCTACGCCTACCTCGCGTCGAACCACCGCGGTTGGGAGCTCGCATGCCGCGTCGGAATCTCAGCTCTCGCCTGCACGCTGACGGCGTTTGCCGCCTCGGCGATCGGGCTTGGCGGCGCGCACGTGTTTGTTGACAGCGTCGCTCTGGGCGGCGCCGACAGCGCGGATATGGTGCGCAACCAGGCCGAGCTGTGGATCGCGTACCCGATACTCGCGGCCCTGACAGCCGTACTGCTCGGTTCGGGCACCGCGTCCTTCTTCGTCTGGGTCGTAGAGTCGGTCATTGTGGAGACTGCCCTCAGTGCGATCAACCAGCCGTGGGCCGCAGCCCTGGAGAAGATCCTACCGGGCGGCGCGGCCGGGAACGGCACGGCCGGCGTGGTCACTATCGCGGTCTGGGTCGCGGCCCTTGCCGCCGCCGCGTACGCTTCCGTGCAGCGGAGGGCCGTGAAATGAGCATGAAAGAGAGCACAAGACATGCCGGTGAGCGCACCACCGCCCGTCGGCGGTTCGTGGCCCCCGACCTCGCCCGCGGTTTCGCTCTAGTCGGCATCGCGATGGCCAACATAGTCACCGACTGGGATCCAGCGGAGGGTGTCGACCACGCGGCGGGCCTCGGCGGCTACAACGGCGACGGCACCGCGTGGGAGAAGCTGCTCGTCTTCCTAGAGACGCTCTTCGTGCATGTGCGCGGCCTACCCATGTTTGCCACCCTCCTCGGTGTTGGCATGGGCATGATTTTTGTCAGCCTCGAACGACGCGGCTACCCGCTGCGCGCCCGGCGCGGGGTGCTCGCGCGCCGCTACGGGTTCCTGTTCCTGTTCGGTCTGGTGCATAAGACGCTGTTTTTTACCAACGACATCATGACGGCCTACGGCATCGCGGCACTTATCCTGTGCTTGTTCATCGGGTGGAGCGACAAGGCCCTCTACGCCCTCGCAGGTGCTGCGTTCGCCCTGTACACGGCGCTTCAGGCACCTGGCGTATTCGCCGCGTTTTCGTCGACAGCGGAACCGATAGACGGCAGCCCCGCGCGCATCGTCGACCTCAGCGACCGCATAGCCGCGGGCCTGGCCAACTTCTGGGTGTACCCGGCAATGGGCGTGATCGAGATGCTCGCCTTCTTCCCGCTTGTCGTGGTCGGGTTCGTCTGGGGCCGCCGCGGTATCTTCGGCGACGTCAACGGCGACTCCCGGATGCTCCGCGGGTGGGCGATTCTTGCAGCCGTAGTTATCGCGGCCGTCGGCATCCCGTGGGGCTGTGCGGAAATCGGCGCGCTCGAACCCAGGTGGGCTACAGGGCTCAATGCCACCAACGGGCTCGTCGGCATGCTCACCGGCCCCGGCATCCTCGCTGCCATCTCCCTCGCGTGCCGGCCGTTGCAATCGCGTATCAACGCCTCCGGCCCCCTCCCGCACCTAGCCCAACCGCTAGTGGCGCTGGGGAAACGTTCCATGAGCGGCTACCTTGCGCAAACGGTCCTGTTCACCCTGACCACCCAGCCCGCGTTCTGGTGGGCGACCCGCGACGCAGCAATCTCCGGAAAGCTTGGCTGGGCGGTGCTTATCTGGCTGGTTACGGTGGCTGGTGCGTGGGCGCTCGAGTGGGCCGGCAAGCCGGGTCCGTTCGAGTGGCTGCACCGTCGTCTATCGTACGGCAAAGACGGCCTGCCCGAGCACTACCCCGGCTAGGCCGCCCGGAGTAGACGCAGCCGGAGTTCGCACTGCGCCTGCGCACCCCTTCGGCCCGTTGTTGCTCCCGCCGGTCTAAGATTGCCTCAGACAAAAAAGAGAGGGGCACCCATGGAACTCGTTCGCATACTGTTATCCCGCTCCAAGCCCTATACCGGCTACGTCATCGCGGTGCTCCTACTGCAGGCGCTCTCCACCGCGGCAACGCTCTACCTGCCGTCGCTGAACGCGAAGATCATCGACAAGGGCGTGGCTAAAGTCGACATCGACTACATCTGGCACACCGGCGGCATCATGCTGGGCGTGGCCTTCATCCAGGTCATTGCCGCCATCGCCGCCATCTGGTTCGGCTCACGCACGGCGATGGGCTTAGGCCGCGATCTACGCTCGGACGTCTTCCGCCGCGTGACCCGCTACTCCGCCGAGGACATGAGCCACTTCGGCACCGCCACCCTCATTACCCGCGGCACCAACGACGTCCAGCAGATCCAGATGGTCTACATGATGATCCTCAACTTCATGGTCACCGCCCCCATCATGTCCATCGGCGGCATCATCATGGCCATGCGCGAGGACGCCGGCATGTCCTGGCTCGTCGTTGTCTCCGTCGTCGTGCTGCTGGCGGCCATCTCGGTGCTCATCGTCAAGCTCATGCCGCTCTTCCGCGCCTGGCAGGGCAAGCTCGACACCATGAACGGCACCCTGCGCGAGCAAATCGCCGGCATTCGCGTCGTGCGCGCCTTCGTCCGCGAGGACCACGAGGCGGAGCGCTTCCGCACCGCCAACCGCGACCTCACCGACCTCTCCCTCAAGGTGGGTCAGCTGTTCATTCTCATGTTCCCCATCATCACCGTCATCCTCAACGTAGCCACCGGCGCGGTGCTATGGTTCGGCGGCCACCGCGTGGATGAGGGCCTCGTGGAAGTCGGCTCGCTCACGGCCTTCCTGCAGTACCTCCTGCAGATCCTCGCCGCGGTCATGATGGGTACCTTCATGGCGATGATCCTGCCGCGCTCCATCATCTGCGCGCGCCGCATCACTGATGTCCTCGACCACGCGCCCTCCATCGACGAACCCGCTAACCCCATCGTCCCGGAGCGCTCCGCGGGCGTGGTCGAGCTGCGCAACGTCACCTTCCAGTACGCCGGCGCCGAGGAGCCTGTGCTTCGCGACGTCTCCTTCACCGCCACCCCCGGCACCACCACCGCGCTCATCGGTGCGACGGGCTCCGGCAAAACCACGGCGCTCTCCCTCATCCCGCGCCTCTACCTTCCCACCGAGGGCCACGTGCTTCTCGACGGGACGGATGTCGCCGAGATGAAACGGGGGGACGTCGTCAAGCGCGTGGGCCTCGTGCCCCAGAAACCGTATCTGTTCAGCGGATCCGTGGCCTCCAACCTGCGCCTTGGCGCCCCGGACGCCACCGACGAGGAACTGTGGGCGGCGCTGCGCACCGCGCAGGCGGACTTTGTTGAGGACCTCGACATGCACATCGCGCAGGGCGGCACGAACGTCTCCGGTGGGCAGCGTCAGCGCCTATCGATTGCCCGCATGCTCGTCGCGCGCCCGCTGGTGTACCTGTTCGATGATTCCTTCTCGGCGCTGGACGTGTTGACGGACGCCGCCGTGCGCGAGGCCATGCGCGAATACACCGCCCACGCCACGACGATTATCGTGGCGCAACGCGTGAGCTCGATTGTGGACGCGGACCAGATTCTGGTCATGGATGCTGGACGCATCGTCGCGCGCGGCACGCATGCGGAGCTGCTGGAGAAGTCCGAGACCTACCGCGAAATCGTGGAATCCCAGAAGACTGCGGAGGTGGCATAAATGGCTGAGCACAATACCTTGAACGAGGAGACCACCGCCGAGTTTGAGCAGAAAACCGGCGAAAACGCTCCGCGCAAGGCGAAGAACTTTTGGCCTTCTGCGAAACGGCTCTTTGGCCTGCTTGCTCCGTTCAAGGTGCAGCTGTGGGCGATTGCGGCGATGAACATCGTCTGTGTGTTCCTCGCCGTGGCCGCGCCCAAGGTGATGGGTAAGGCCACCGACGTCATTTTTTCCGGCGTGATTTCGCGCCAGATGCCCGCCGGCATCACCAAGGAGCAGGCTATCGCGGCGCTGCGTGCGGGCGGCCAGGACAAATTCGCGGACATGGCCTCCGCCATGGACCTCACCCCGGGCCTCGGCATTAACTTCTCCAAGCTGGGAACCATCATCCTCATCGTCATCGCGATGTACGTGGTGTCCTCCCTGTTCCAGTGGTGGCAGGGCTACCTGCTCAACTCGCTGGTGATGAAGGTGGTTTTCGACCTGCGCGAGAGCATCGAGGCCAAGCTCAACGCGCTGCCGCTCAACTATTTCGATACGCAATCGCGCGGTGACCTGCTTTCGCGCACGACCAACGACGCCGACAACATCCAGTCCGCCCTCCAGCAGGCCATTTCGCAGCTGTTTTATAACCTGCTCATGGTCGTGGGCATTACGGTCATGATGTTCACCGTGTCTTGGCAGCTGGCCCTCGTGGCGCTGCTGGCGCTGCCGCTGACCGCGGTGGTCGTCGCGGTGATTGGTTCGCGCGCGCAGAAGCAGTTCAAGGCGCAGTGGAAGGCTACTGGTGACCTCAACGGTCAGATTGAGGAGGCCTTTTCCGGTCACGATCTCGCCACCGTCTTCGGCCGCATCGACGCCATGACGGAGGACTTCGATAAGCGCAACGCCGAACTCTTCCGCTCCGCCTCCCTGGCGCAGTTTCTCGCCGGCATGCTCATGCCCATCATGCAATTCATCTCCTACCTGTCCTACGTCGTCATCGCGGTGCTCGGCGCGCTCAAGGTGGCTGCCGGCAACCTCACGCTGGGTGATGCCCAGGCCTTTATCCAGTACTCCCGCGAGTTCAACCAGCCGCTGGGCCAGCTCGGCGGCATGATGCAACAGGTGCAGTCCGGCGTGGCGTCGGCCGAGCGCGTCTTCGAGTTTCTCGACGCCGAGGAAGAGTCCCCCGAGCGCACCGTCACTGCCTTGGGCGGCCGCGCGAAGGGCCTCGTGGAGTTCGACGACGTCGATTTCTCCTACGACCCAGAAAATCCGCTCATCCAGGACCTGTCGCTGCGCGTGGAACCCGGCCAGACTGCGGCGATCGTCGGCCCCACAGGTGCGGGTAAAACCACGCTGGTCAACCTCATCATGCGCTTCTACGACATCGACTCGGGCACGATCCGCCTCGATGGCATCGACACCGCCGAGATGTCCCGGCACGAGCTGCGCTCGCAGGTGGGCATGGTGCTCCAAGATGCCACCGTCTTCGAGGGCACCATCATGGATAACATCCGCTACGGCCGCCTCGACGCCACCGACGAGGAGGTCATCGCCGCGGCGAAGGCTACCTACGTCGACCGGTTTGTCCACTCCCTGCCGGAGGGCTACGACACCAAGATTGATCAGGATGGCGGCGCGATTTCCGCCGGTGAGCGCCAGCTCATCACCATTGCCCGCGCCTTCCTGTCCCAGCCCGCGCTGCTCATTCTGGATGAGGCCACCTCCTCTGTGGATACCCGTACCGAGATGCTCGTCCAGAAAGCCATGAATGCTCTGCGCGCGGACCGCACGTCCTTCATCATCGCGCACCGCCTGTCCACGATTCGGGACGCCGACGTCATCATCGTCATGGAATCCGGGCGCATCGTGGAGCAGGGCACCCACGCTGAGCTTCTCGACGCCCACGGCGCCTACCACCGCCTCCACCAGTCCCAGTTCCGCGAGTCCTAACCCCCGGCGCGGCACGCCCAGCGGCGCGCTTCAGCACAGGCTCGCACCGCTGTACGTCCCCCTGTGCGGCGCTTCCTGCGCCGCACGCTAGTCCACGCTTACTGAGATCACCGGAGCCTCAAAGGAGTCGGCCGTGAGGTTGGCCAGTTCGAGGGTGACGTTGGTGAGGGAGAGGTGGTCCATGAGGACGTCGGGAAGCGCAGCGTTGGGGGCCGGCGGGATGCCGAGCTGATCGAGGACGTGGTTGATGTCGCCGGTGAGATCCACGGTGACCGGCACGGTGCGCGCGCCTTCGATGGCGGGCGTGGCCGTCAGGGAGGTCGCCACGACCTTCACGCTGCCCTCCACCGTGGTGAGCGCGCCGTCGGTGGTGAGAAGGCCATCGCCAGCATTGCCGGGCAACGTAATGGCCAAATCACGCGCGACGAGGCGGTCTCCGGTCAGTTCCAGGACGCGCGCCTCGCCGTCGCCGGTGGGTGTGGTGCTGATGGTGGCGCCCACGTTGCCCCGCAGCGTCACCTCTGTTGCGGTTACCGTGGAGAAATACGGCTGCGCCGGGGCAACCTGCGCGCTCACCGCGCCTCCTCCCACGACCTTCGCGCTCACCGCGACGACCACCACGGCCGCCGCCACCGCTTTCCGTGAGCGCGAAGGGCGGGCCACGCGACGCGGGGCGGTCGGGCGGGGCTTAACCATCGCTGGGCTCCCAGGCCAAGGTGAGCGCGCCGCCGACGATGCCGAGCAGCGAGCCGATGAGGAAGCCGCCGAGGTTCGAGGTCGGCACGGCGATGACCGCGACAATGATGCCGAGCACGCCGAGGTAGGTCGCGGTGGCCGGCCGGAACCAAGCGCCGAGGCCAAACATGACGAGCAGCGCGCCGATGAGCAGCGTGGACACGCCAGAGACGGTGGAGATCATGACGAGGAGGTCCGAAATCTTCACCGTGAAATACGCCGGCGTGGCGATGACGATGCCAGAGAGGATGAGCAGCAGGCCCGGGATGAAGGGACGCCCGGCGCGCCACTGCTGAAACCGCGCCCGGCGCGTCTGGGTCGTCGCCGCAGGGTCGGTGCCGGTGTCAGTGTCAGCAGACATTGCCGCGTCCTCGCTCCACGGACACGCCAACATTCTTTGCCGAGAGGGTTTTCGCGCCGATGGACGTGGCGCGGACATCGTCGGCGGTCAGCGATACGTGCTTAGCGTAGAGGCCCCACGTGCCGGGGTCGGCGGTCTGGGAGAGCTGGCGGGCATCAATGCCCACGTTGGCGTCCTGCATGACCAGCGACCCTTCGATATCTGAGGCGCCGACGAGGAGGTCGGTGGCCTCCACGCTGTTATCGCCCTTGGCCTTGAGCGCGAGCGTGGACTCGCCCACCGCGGGCAGGTCGGTGGTGACATAAAGACACAAGTCCGAGGCCACGGCATGCTCCAGCTTCAACCGCGCGGTGGGGACGTCCTCCTCGCCCTTCTTGTCACTGTCCACGAAGAGCGAAAATCCTTCGCCCTCCAAGTGACGCATGTTGACGTTGAAGAACGTGCCGGACAGCGCCAAATTCGCCGTCAGACCGCCCTGCGCCACCGCAACGCCAGCCACACCGAATGCGGCGAAGCCCGCCACAAGACCCGCCGCAGCCTTCGGAACACTAATTCTGCCCACAACGCCTCCTTCAACGTAACCCTCAAAATGATAGCTGAATCCCGACTCCCGGATTTCAAGCCCAAGGCCTTAAGGTAGGAGGCAGCATTGAGCCAAGCGATAAAGGAGCGCGCATGTACGGCTGGGTTGCCATCGCCGCATCGATCCCGGTGTGGCTGTATTTCTTCCACCGAGTCGGGGTGCTCTTCCGCTTCGTCCGCTCCGGCGGCCCCACGCAGCTCAACCGCACCGACCGCCCCGCCGCGCGCCTCGGCCGCGTGATCACCGAGGTCTTCGGCCATACCCACTTCAAAGGCCGCCCGCTGGTCAACGCGGCGCACTGGCTGGTCATGGTGGGCTTCCTCTTCGGCATCGTCGTGTGGTTTGAGGCCTATATCCAAACCTTCGCGCCGGGTAAGGGTTGGCCGTGGCTCAGCGACTGGCCGGTCTATCACTTCATCGAGGAAGTCCTCGGCATCGCCACGGTCCTGGGCATTGGTTTCCTCGCCGCGGTGCGCCTCAAGCTCGGCCACACCGAGCGCGGCAGCCGCTTCTACAACTCGCAGGTCTTCCCGGCGCGCCTGGTGGAGGCCATCGTGTTCATCGAGGGGCTCGGCATGCTGCTGGTGAAGGCCTCCACCATCGCTACCTACGGCGGTGGGTCGCCGTGGGCTGATTTCGTGACGATGCATGTGGCGGGGATGATGGGGACGTCGCCAAGCATGGTGCAGTTCTTTGCCCTGGTGAAACTCCTCTCCGGCCTTGTCTTCATCGCGTGCATCGCGCGCTATTTCCAGTGGGGTGTCATGTGGCACCGTTTCATGGCGTTCTTCAACATCTTCTTCCAGCGCAACGCCGACGGCGCGAAGGCCCTGAAGTCCCTGCCCACCCCGGACCTGGAGGAAGACCTCACGCCGGGCAGCTGGAAAATGCTTCTCGACGCCACCTCCTGCACCGAATGCGGCCGCTGCCAAGACCTGTGCCCCGCGTGGAACACCGAGAAGCCGCTGAGCCCGAAGAAGGTCATGATGGACCTGCGCCAGGGCGCGCTGGATAATTACAACCCGCACGAGGGGCTCAACGTGCTGGCCATGGCCGGCACGATCGATGACGACGTCCTGTGGGCGTGTACCAACTGCGGCGCCTGCGTGGACCAGTGCCCGGTCGATATCGAGCACATCGACCACATTGCGGACCTGCGCCGCTTCAAGGTGCTGGCGGAGTCCGATTTCCCGTCCGAGCTCACCGGCATGTTCAAAAACATCGAGACCAAGGGCAACCCGTGGGGTCGCAACGCCTCGGAGCGCCGCACGTGGATTGATGAGGCGCGCGCCGACGGCATTGAGGTGCCGATTATCGGCGAGGATGCCACGGATTTCTCGGACCTGGAGTACCTGTTCTGGGTGGGCTGTGCCGGTGCCTACGACGACCAGGGCCGCGCCACGACCCGCGCCGTGGTGGACATGCTGCACACCGCCGGCGTGAAATTCGGTGTGCTGGCCACCGGCGAATCCTGTACGGGTGACCCCGCGCGCCGTGCCGGCAACGAGTTCCTCTTCCAGGTGATGGCGGAGCAGAATGTCGCCGCGCTTAACGACGCCTTCGCCGGCGTCCCCACCGGCCAGCGCAAAATCATCACGACATGCCCGCACTGCTTCAACACGATTCGCAACGAATACCCCGACTTCGACGGCCACTTTGACGTGCTGCACCACACGCAGCTGCTCAACCGTCTGGTGCGCGAGAAGCTTCTGGTGCCGGTTCCGCGCTCGCCGGAGAACCGCCGTCCCGTCACGTACCACGACCCCTGCTTCCTGGGCCGCCACAACAAGGTCTTCGACCCGCCGCGTGAGCTCGTCGAGGCCACCGGTGCCTCCTTGGCGGAAATGGACCACAACCGCGATGAGGCGTTCTGCTGTGGCGCGGGTGGCGCGCGCATGTTCATGGAGGAGCGCACCGGCCAGCGCATCAACGAGTTCCGTTCCGAGCAGGCGGTGGCCACCGGTGCCGCCGAAGTGGCCACGGGTTGCCCGTTCTGTAACGTCATGCTCACCGGCGGCGTGAAGGCTGTCGCTCCGGAGGCGCAGCCCAAGGTCAATGACGTCGCGCTCATGCTTCGCGACGCCATCGCTCCCTCTGGCGACCTCCCCGCCCCGCGGGAGAAGGCCTTCCTCGACACGCCGCGCCGTCTGCCTCTCTCCCCCGCCGCCTCCGCGACGGAAGCTCCCGCGCCAGCGTCCGAGCCCGCAGCTCCGTCCGCTCCTGCGCCTGCCGAGCCGGCTGCTCCTGCGCCTTCCGAGCAGTCTGCGCCCGCAGCACCGCCTGCGCCCACCGCGTCCGCAACTCCTGCTGCTCCAAGTGCCCCCACAACACCGGCAGCCCCCTCCGCACCGACCGCACCGGCTACGCCAGCCGCTGCGTCGTCGCCAGCGCCCGCTGCGCCGAGTGCACCTGCCGTGCCGTCAGCGCCCAGCGCGCCCACCGCTCCGGCAGCGCCGAGTGCTCCGGTTACGCCTTCTGCTCCTAGCGCCCCGTCAGCATCGAATGCACCCAAGGCGCCTGCCGCGCCATCCGCTCCCGCTGCACCGAGTGCGCCTAAGGCACCTGCGGCTCCCAAGACTCCTAAAGCCCCAGCTGCGCCTGCTGCTCCTGCGGCACCGGCGGCTCCCCCAGCGCCAAGCGCACCGGCGGAAACGAGTGCTCCACAGGCACCGGACACACCCGCCGCACCCGCAGCGCCGAGTGCACCTGCCGCGCCGTCAGCACCGAGTGCACCTGCCGCGCCGTCAGCGCCGAGTGCGCCTAAGGCACCCGCAGCACCTAGTGCTCCAGCGGCCCCATCTGCGCCGAAGGCACCCACTGCGCAGGCGGCCCCGGGCGCGCCTGTTGCACCGGCGGTTCCGGCGGCTCCGGCTGCGCCTGCTGCGCCGGGAGTTCCGCAAGCGCCTCAGGCGCCCAGTGCTCCGGCGGCACCACAAGCACCAGGCGCAGCGGCGTCACGAAACGCCCCCGACGCGCCGAAGGCCCCGACGCCACCGACCGAGGACTAGTGCGACGCCGCCCACACTGTTGCGCTGAGCCCTTAAGAAAATAGGCGCGACGCCGGCAGCGCGGGTACTCTCTAGTCATGATTTCTGACGTGACATACGTCCTCGCCGCTGGCGAAAGCAACTACACCGACTCGCTGGTGTCGTTTGCATGGATTATGGCGGTGGCCTTGCTCGCGCCGCTGGTATCCCACTTGACGGGTAAGAAGATGCCGGCCGTGGCGCTGCTTATTTTCTTCGGCATGATTATCGGCCCCTCGATGCTGGATTTAGCGCACGAGGACCCAGGCATCGGCATGTTGAAGGAGCTGGGTGTCGGCGCGCTGTTCCTGCTTGCTGGATTCGAGATTGACCTGGCGACGCTGAAGTCGAAGGAAGCCGTCACTGGCTTTTCCACGTGGGCCATTTGCCTGGTGGTATGTGGTATCGGCGCCTACTTCCTCATGGAGGACATCCCGGGGGCCATCGTGATGGCGATTGCGCTGACGTCGACAGCACTCGGCACGATTACGCCGATGCTGAAGCAAGACAAACTGCTCGGCACGCGGGTGGGAGACTCGGTAATTATTCATGGTGCAATCGGTGAGGTTGCGCCTATCACTGCGATGGCCCTGCTGCTGGGTTCGCGGTCCACGCTGGCGACGATGCTCATCCTGCTCGCGTTCATCGGCATCGCGGTGGCCGTGGCGCTGATGCCGTTTGCCATCACAACGCTGATGCCGTGGTTCAAGGACGCGTTCATTTCTGGGGCGGGATCGACGAACCAGACCATTATGCGCCTCATCATCTTGATTCTGGCGATTCTCATGGCGGTGACGGCAGTGTTCGAGCTCGACATCGTGCTAGGTGCCTTCGCGGCCGGCATCATCCTGAACCGCATCATCCCCGATGAGTTTCACAAGGGTTTGGAGAACCGCCTCGACGTGGTGTTCTACTCCATGCTCATCCCGGTGTTCTTCGTCATTTCCGGCATGGCGATTAACTGGAACGTTATCGTGAGCGAGCCGGTTAAGGTCCTCGGAATCCCGCTGCTTATTCTGGTCACGCGCGGCCTGCCGGTGTTCCTGCGTGAGAACATTCACCACACTGGTTCCGATGTGGAAACCACGCGTGAGCGCATTCAGGTTGCCCTTTACGCGGCAACGGGCCTGCCGATCATTGTGGCGGTGATGTCGCTGGCGGAGGCCTCGGGAATCGTGGACAACGAAATGGCCTCCATCTTCATCGCCGGTGGCGCTCTGACCGTGGCTATTTTCCCGTTCATTGCCAGCCTGGTTCGCGAAAAGGAGCCGGCTAAGTCGGAAGAATAGGCTGCTAGAGTAGGGATTGTGACTAATCCTTTCAGCATGCGGCTTTCCGACGCCGAACGGACCGACGCCGTCAACGACCTCGCCCAGGCCCTGGGGGAAGGCCGTCTCTCGTTGGATGAGTTCGAGGAGCGTACCGACGCGGTGATGCAGGCCTCGACCCGCCGCGAGCTTGCGGATATCTTCATGGATATCCCCACCAAGGCCAGCACAGAGCTTAAGATCTACTCGCAGGGCGAGATGGAGCGCGCCTACCAGGCTACGAAAAAGCCACGGCTGGCCACCGCGATGGTGGGCTCGCTGGGTTTGATCTTTGGCTCGATAGTTTCTTTCAACGCTTTGACTGGAGTGGCAGCTGCCATGACGGGAACCGGGCTGCTGTTCCTCATTCCGGCGCTGTGGATCATGCTCTACGTGGCCAAGGTGGGTCCGGAGTCGTGGCACCGCCCGTCGCCGCGGCAGATCGAGCGCCAGCGCATGCGCGAACTCAAGGCCGCTGGCGCGGAGGAGCGCGCCCAGATGAGGGCGTTGGAGCAGGCGCAGTGGGCGGAGAGGCGTCGGCAAGCAAGTGAAATCACGGGAGATGCAATGAATCTGGCGAAACGCAAGTTGGAGCAGTGGAACCAGAAGTAACATAGCCCGCATGACTCACAATCGGATTTTTGATCAATCCACGAAACTGCAGGACGTTGCTTATGACATTCGCGGCGAGGTGTCCGCGGAGGCCGAGCGCATGGAGTTCGACGGGCATAACATTCTGAAGCTCAACACCGGCAACCCGGCGGTGTTTGGGTTTGATGCGCCGGATGTCATCATGCGCGACATGATTGCGGCTCTGCCGACCTCGCAGGGATACTCGACGTCGAAGGGCATTGTGTCCGCACGTCGAGCGATTGTGACGCGCTATGAGCTGGAGGATTTCCCAGCGTTTGATGTCGATGATGTGTACCTGGGCAACGGTGTTTCCGAGCTCATTTCGATGGTGACGCAGGCACTGCTGAACGACGGCGACGAGGTCCTCATCCCCGCCCCGGACTACCCCCTGTGGACGGCGGCGGCGTCGCTGGCGGGCGGCACGCCGGTGCACTACCTGTGCGATGAGGAGGATGACTGGAATCCGTCGATTGAGGATATTCGGGAAAAGGTCACGGAGAAGACCAAGGCGATTGTGGTCATCAATCCGAATAATCCGACGGGTGCGGTGTATTCGCGCGAAACGCTGCAGAAGATTGTTCAGGTGGCGCGGGAGAACAATCTGCTGATTTTGGCGGATGAGATTTATGACCGGATTTTGTACGACGGTGCGAAGCACATTTCGATTGCGTCGCTGGCGCCGGACCTGCTGACGATTACGTTCAATGGTTTGTCGAAGGCATACCGCGTGGCGGGTTATCGCGCTGGCTGGATGGTGCTGACGGGTCCGAAGAACCATGCACGTGGGTTCATTGAGGGGCTCGACCTGTTGGCGGGCATGCGGCTGTGCCCCAATGTGCCGGCGCAGCACGCCATCCAGGTGGCCTTGGGCGGGCGGCAGTCGATTTACGAGCTCACTGGCAACAGTGGGCGCTTGCTCAAGCAGCGCAACATTGCCTACGAGAAGCTCAACGAGATTCCCGGTGTCTCCGTGGTCAAGCCGATGGGCGCGCTGTATTGCTTCCCGCGCCTCGACCCGGAAGTGTATGACATTCGCGATGACTCGAAGCTCATGCTCGATATTCTGCGCGCCGAGAAAATCCTCATGGTGCAAGGTACCGGCTTTAACTGGCCCACGCCTGACCACTTCCGTGTGGTGACACTGCCGTGGGCGTCGCAGCTGGGGAATGCGATTGAGCGCCTGGGCAATTTCTTGGCCAGCTACCGCCAATAACGCAGGCGTGCCCTCCTCCCTGCTCGCATAACCGAGCGGGGAGGGCGGGTGGTTAAGGGTCGCCGCAGGGTGGGGCTGGTCCGGAGGGGGATGCCTTCCCCGTGGGGGTGCTGGCTGCCCTCTGGTTCGGTTCGATGTCCCGACGGGCATTGCTCGCAGTGCCGGAAGTGTTTCCGGCGGTGCGGGCGTTGTGCAGGCGCTGGGAGCGGGGAGCGCGGTGCGGGTGAACGGGCTCGCGCGGGTCGCGGGGTCCTGGCGGCTGCCACTTGATTCGGCCGTTCTCACGCACGATGCGACCGCGCCCGGGAAGGCCGTTGATGGCGTTGTGGTATGCGCAGAGCGGGGTGAGGTTTTCGGGGTTGGTTTCGCCGCCGTTGCGCCATTCGGTGATGTGGTGAATTTGGGCGTAGTCCGCGCCGCACAGGCAGTTATCCCATGCGCAGGTGGGCTGCTCACCAATGGCCATGATTCGCTGCTTGTCGGAAGCGAGGCGCTGGGTGCGGTGCAAATCGACGGGGCCGTGAACGCGGTCAACGAGCATGACGAGGCCTTCCTCAGCGAGCTCACGCTCGATGAGTTCCGCACCGGTGATTCTCGCACCGTTAGAAAGCTGAACGACAATGTCACCCAGGTCAGGGCCGGTGGAATCAGAGCCAGACGCTGCAGAAGGAACGGGATGGGAATCAGGGCGCGGGGTGGAAGGGTCTCCGAGACGGCCGAGGATCTGGGCATATTCGGGAAGCTCCATAACGGCGAAGGTCTGGGCGACGGGGCGAGCAAGGCGGCCTTCACGAAACGCGGCTGTGAAGGAACCAACCGGATCATTCTCGTCGATGTTGGGGCGGAGATCCTCGATGAGGGACGCCGGGGCAGTGAGGGTGAGTTTGGAGAGTTCTTTGCCGCGGCGGATAGTAACTCCGGGTTTGGGAGCAGGCGATGGAGCGAGCTCGCGGATGCGGGTGCGGGCATGCCGAGCGACGACCTTCTCATCACCGCTGATACTGCACAGCTCGATGCGCAAGTCCCAGGCCTCACGCTGTTTCGTGAGGCGACGGGCAAAACGCTCGATCAGCTTGAGAGTAGGCAGATCATGACTATTGGCGCGAGCGGCCTCGACAGCGCGGGCCTGTTTGCGGGAGAAGGAGGTGGGGGAAAAGTAGACGTCGTGAAGCGCCAGCAGGGACAGGGCTGCTGACTCCGGGCCCCACGCGCGGAGCTGGTCGAGACTGAGCCCCGCAACGGCGGCGACGAGCTCAATGCCGGCCGCCTGACTGCGAAGATGCGCTTCAACTAGATTCATGCCAGCGACGCTAATGGGCACAGACGGCCTGCACAACAGCTCGGGACGAAGCCTGTGGACAACTTGTTGAACGCGTCAGCATAAGTTTGCATCCTCATGAAAATCGTTCACAATAGTAAGCATGACTAACCTCAGCCCGTGGCGGATGGGACTTCTTGGATTCTTGGCAGCAGCAGCGCTCGCAACGTTGGCTGGCCTACTTATACTCCGCCCCACCAGTGCACTAATGGAGCACACCAGCCCTGAATTCGCGTCGACGTATGCCCTCAACCAGCCGCAAGTCGAAGGTACGGTCACGACTGTGGATAACCACTTGTGCAGCGACCCACACACAGGGAAAGCATTCGATGAACAACCACTCATTCCAGCTTCTGGTGATGACACCTCCTGTACCCGCGTACTCTTTGACCTTACGTCCGGCGAAGACAAAGGCCGCTTAACGCAGCTTGTATTTTATGGGGTGGCGGGTGAACCGTCGCTCACTACCGGCGACGAGGTCATGCTCTCACGCTCAGCGGACGGAACCTATGCCTTCGCCGACTACCGACGCGGTGGAAACCTCGCATTGTGGGCCGTCATCGCGGCGCTCATCATCGTGGGCTTTGCCGCGTGGCATGGCCTGCGCGCGCTGCTAGGTTTGGGGATTAGCCTCGCCATCGTCCTGTTTTATCTCGTGCCTTCGCTGGTGGAAGGGCACGCGCCGCTACCGCTGGCTATGGTGGCCTGCGCGGCGATCATTTTCCTCGTCGTACCACTCGTCCACGGAGTGAATTGGAAGTCCGCCTCGGCGCTGGGTGGCGCATTGGTGGCGTTGGGGATTGCGGGGGCGCTGGGGTGGGCGTCGATAAGCAGCACGGCGTTGACCGGAGCCAGCTCGGAAGACAACCTCAAGTTACTGCTCTACATGCCCGGGGTACCCGTCGTCGGCGTGCTGTTGTGCGGGTTCATTGTGGGCGCACTGGGCAGCCTTAACGACATCGCCGTGGCGCAGGCCTCGACCGTGCGGGAGCTGCACGCAGCTGATCCTGCGGCGGGGCCAGGAAAGCTGTTTACGTCCGCAATGAAGGTGGGCCGCGACCACATCGCGTCCGTGGTGTATACCATCGTGCTGACCTATACCGGCGCGGCGCTGCCGCTGCTCATCCTCATCACGGCGGCGCAGCGCCCGGCGGGTCAGATTCTGTCCAGTGACCTCGTGGCTACGGAGGTCATGCGCTCGCTGCTCGGCGCCGTGGCCCTGACCCTCGCAGTACCGCTGACCACGGCGATTGCGGCCTTTACTATGCCGGAAGGACGCGGCCGAGGGCGTCGACAGTCCAGCCGGCCGCGCGCCAAGCATCGACGTTGAGCACGTTACGGCCATCGATGATGTGGCGGCGGGCAACGAGCTCACCTGCGGCTTCGGGGTCGAGGTCACGGAATTCCTGCCACTCGGTGGCTAGGATGACGAGCTCGGAGTCCTTGAGGGAGGCGTCGGCAGTCGGCGCATAGTTGAGGGTGGGGAAAACCTTCTTGGCGTTCTCCATACCCTCCGGGTCGAAGACCGTCACGGCGGCACCGGCCAGCGAAAGCGAACCGGCGACGGCGAGGGCCGGGGAATCGCGGACGTCATCGGAGTTCGGCTTGAAGGCGCAGCCCAGCACGGTGACGCGGTGGCCCAAGAGGGAGCCGTCGAAGGCGTTCTTGGCCAGGTCCACCACGCGGTCGCGGCGGCGCATGTTGATGGCGTCGACCTCGCGGAGGAAGGTCAGAGCTTGGTCGGCGCCAAGCTCGCCGGCGCGGGCCATGAAGGCGCGGATGTCCTTAGGCAGGCAGCCGCCGCCAAAACCCAGGCCAGCGCCGAGGAACTTGCGGCCGATGCGCTCGTCGTGGCCGATGGCGTCGGCAAGCTTGACTACATCAGCGCCGGCAATCTCGCAGATTTCGGACACGGCGTTGATGAAGGAAATCTTGGTGGCGAGAAAAGCATTGGCAGAGACCTTGACCAGCTCAGCGGTCTGCAGGTCCGTCACGATGAATGGGGTGTTCTGCGCCAGTGGCTGGGCGTAGACCTCGCGGGCAAGCTCTTCGGCTCGGCTTTCACCCGCGCGGACGCCCAAGACGATACGGTCCGGGGTGATGGTGTCCTTGACGGCGTAGCCCTCGCGGAGGAACTCCGGGTTCCACGCGATTTCCACGCTGGTACCCTCCGGGGCGAGGTCATTAGCCATCTGCTGCAGCTCCGCCGCGGTGCCCACCGGGACGGTGGACTTACCGAAGATGACGTGCTCGCCCTTGAGACGCGGAACCAGCTCGGTGATGACCGACTTAACATAAGTCAGGTCCGCTGCATAAGAGCCATGGGCCTGCGGGGTGCCCACACCGAGGAAGTGCAGGTTGGCGAACTCCGCGGCGTCGTCATAGCTGGTGGAAAAATCCAAGCGACCGGACTCGATGTTGCGCTCGAGAACCTCCGGCAAACCAGGCTCGTAGAACGGCACGCGGCCGTTCTTCAACGCCTCAATCTTCTTTTCATCTACATCTACACCGAGTACCTCGTGGCCAAGCTCCGCCATACAGGCGGCGTGCGTCGCACCCAGGTAGCCGGTACCAATAACAGTCATACGCATAACCGGCTATTTTAGGCGCTACGCAGACGGCATGCGCGACGGGGCTGAAAAGTTTAACGGAAGTTCAGATAGGACTTCGACGGCGTCGGCCCGCGCTGGCCTTGGTACTTCGAGCCCAGTGCGCCGGAACCGTACGGCGCTTCCGCAGGTGAGGACATCTGGAAAATCGCCAGCTGCCCCACCTTCATGTTCGGCCACAGGGTAATCGGCAGGTTCGCCGTGTTCGAGAGCTCCAGCGTGATGTGGCCGGAGAAGCCCGGATCGATGAAGCCCGCCGTGGAGTGCGTCAGCAGACCCAAACGTCCCAGGGAAGACTTGCCCTCCAAACGCCCCGCGAGGTTCGCCGGGAGAGTGAACTTCTCCAACGTTGCGCCCAGCACGAATTCGCCCGGGTGCAGCACGAAGGCGTCTCCGTCCGCCACCTCGACCTCGCTGGTGAGGTCCGGCATCTCCTCCTTGGGGTCAATGTGCGTGTAGCGCGAGTTATTAAACACGCGGAAGAACTTATCCAGGCGCACGTCGATAGAAGAGGGCTGAATCATCTCAGCGTCATAAGGCTCAATGCTCAGACGCTCGGGGCCATCTGCTGCGATGGCGGCACGGATGTCACGATCAGAAAGAAGCACAGCTTATAGTCTACGCGGCCCAAGCCCCACTCCCCTCCTACAGGGCCATTTGTGGGTGCGTACCGTGGCGGTGCTAAGCTCTTACCCGTGCATAACGTGCACCGTGCCGACGTAGTTTAATGGTAGAACTGCAGCTTCCCAAGCTGCTGGCGCGGGTTCGATTCCCGTCGTCGGCTCCATTTGTTTTTGCGGGTCATGGCTCCTTTTGCTGAAGCTAGACCACCACAACCTTCATTCCCGTAACCCCCAACGGTTGATGACTTCCCTGCGGCACCCCAGATAATCCCTGACCGATTGAAAATGGTCTGTGCTGCGTTCACCGGTGATTAAGTTTCTCTCGGCCCTGCGTCTGCCTTAGTCTGAGGTTCTAAGACTCTCCTTTTTACGAACCCCACACAAGGCAGGACACGATGGGCAAACACGGACCAGCAGATAATAGCGACTCGCAGAAGAAAAAGAAGAAGAGCATCAACCCCAACGCCATCATCGCGGTGGTGCTTATCCTCGTGGGGCTTGGCGTACTCCTCTATCCTGTTGCGGCCACGCAGTGGAATAACTTTAACCAGTCCCAGGCCGCAAAGGAGTACGCCAAGCTAGAGAAGCAAGTCCCTCCGGAGGCGCTGAACACCGCGTGGGAAGAGGCACAGGAGTACAACCGTCAGCTCGGCCAGGTCCAGGTGACTGATGCGTGGACCACGACCACTGATGAGGATTCCCCCGAGTACCAGCGCTACCGCCAGTACCTCTCTGTCTTGTCGGAAACTGACGCCATGGGTCGCATCGTCATTCCCTCGATTGATTCTGACCTGCCGATCTACCACGGCACCTCGGAGAAGTCCCTTTCCCGTGGTGCGGGTCATTTGTTTGGTACGGACTTGCCGGTGGGCGGCGTCGGCGAGGGCGAAGGCCGCCACGCCTCACTCTCCGCGCACCGCGGGCTCCAGAACTCCACGCTGTGGGACAACCTCCCGGATGTAAAGAAGGGCGATGCCTTCTACATCATGGTCAGTGGTGAAAAGCTCAAGTATGAGGTCCATGACATCCAGGTTGTTGAGCCTTCTGAGACCAGCCACCTCACTCGTCAGCCGGGCGAGGACCTCGTCACGCTCATCACGTGTACGCCCTATGGCATTAACACACACCGCTTGCTTGTCACGGGTCATCAGGTGCCGATGGACCCGGCTGAAGAGTCTGTCTTTAACGGCACTAAGACCAAATGGCAGTGGTGGATGTGGGCCATTCTGGCCGCTGCTGCTCTCGTGCTCATTCTTCTTATTTTGTGGTGGCGCAAGTACGTAGGCGGCAACAAGGACGACGCCGACGCGCTTTCCGACGATCCCCAGTAACCCAAAGGCCCGCCCTTCCCCACCAGAAGTGGAGGAAGAGCGGGCCTTTTGCTCTATGTCGTTGTTAGGCCGCTGCGCGTCGGCGAATCCAGAAGAATCCGCCCACCGTCATCAGCAGACCAAACAGCGCCCAGGCTAGGAAACCGTGTCCACCGGACTTCGGCAACTTGCCGGACATGGTGTCAGTCACGGTCAGGACCATATTCTGGCCCGTGCCGCTAGCAGCCAGGAACGGGTTCTCCTCACCATCCACGGATACCTTGAACTCGCCGGACTCCATAGTGATGTTGAACTTTACTGGCCTAGGCAGCAGGTTCAGACCGCTCGGGGCCCTCGTCTCCACCAGGTAGAACGTGCCAGTCTTGTCAATATCAACTGAGGTCTTACCTGGCTCGATGGAGAAGACCGGTCGACCCTCGAAATTAGGCTTCCCATTCGCTGCGGCATAGATCTCGAAGGCAGCACCGCCGAGGTTATCCAAAATCTCCTCGCCATTAGCACCGTACTGTGCCTTCTTGAAGGTCAGTTTGCCCTTCGGGGAGTCCTTCTCTTCGTAGTTGCTGACCACACAGCTCACTGAGGCTAATCCCATTCCGGACTTCGCCATCTTTACCTTGAACCCGAGGTCTCCGTCGTTGGTAACTTCCAGTGGTTTGGTCTCACCATCGATTTCCTGGGTACAGACCGCATTCTTAGAATCCGTCTTAAAGAGGTTGAAGCCAGTCTGCTGGGTTTCCTCAAGCTTCAGGACCTGCTCCTCATCGCTATTGATGCGCCAGGATGCAGTACCCCAGGAAGACTTAGAACCAGAGGTAGACTTCATCGAGGTACGTCGATCCGCACCATATTCCGAGTCGATTACAGCGTCATTTGCGGTTAGGGTGAAATCCCAGCCAGGAGCGCCATCTTCGAGGATCTTTCCACTCTTATCGACGATGTTCTTCTTCACGGTTACGATTCCACGGCAGTTATTTGCGATCTGGTTACCGAGTTCGCCCATCTTTTCAGCGAGCAACGAATACTGCTCGACACGAATCGTGTCGCCGGTACCTGAAATGTCCTCACCCATTACTTTGACACCACGTGGGCCGTAGGTATAACCGCTTTTGTCCTGCGTCGCTTCCTTAGCAGTGTAAAAACCTCGCGGATTGGTGGATTTATAAACTTTCAGGCCTCCACCGTTAACAGCAATCTCAAAGTTTACCGTGATTGAGTCTGTTTTACTGATGTACTTGGAGGTTTGCGGTCCTTTATCAGCACTCTGGACCTGATAGTAGTAACCACCCTTATCCAGGTAGTCGGGTAATGGCGCGATGTCCTTGAGGACATAGTCTTGCGTAACTGTGTGCCGCTCGGCCCCATTGCCGCCAAGGGTCAGGTCGACCATAATGGGCACGATTCGAGTTCCATTTTTCTTGAGCTCGTTAGCCGCGTCGATCGCAGCATTCAACGCCGACGCCTGGACGAACTCACCGTTAATGCCCAAGCCCCTGGATTTGGAAGAGTAGGTTGGCATACCGTCAGTGATGAAGTAGACAATGTCGTAGTCACCGTCCTCAACCTGCTGAAGACCTGCCTCCCAGTTGGTGGAGTCTGCACTAACACGGTTCCAATTGGCTACTGCCTGCTTAACCTTTGCGACACCCGCTTCAGATTCCATCGACTCGTAGGGCGGGTTTCCACCATAGGTAGATCCCGCCGGGACCTGAGGTGCCGTAGTAGCGAAGTTGTAGACGCCGAGTTCAACCGGAGTACCAGCAAGAGCGTCGATGAGCGCATTTGCTGCGAGTCTCGACTGCTCGAAACCATTGGTATCGGCGTACTGCAGCGAACGCGACATATCGGCTACCACCGCAACGCGAAGGCCGCATTGCTCCGGTAGCTGGGGATTCGCTACGCGGCTGTGGACCCAGTCAGCACCGTCCGGAGGGGTGATAATTTCCGGTTCGTTCTTTTCAATCTTCTTACCATAGACGTCGAGAGTTACCTTGAGGTTCTTATTCTGCGACAAGCTGTTAGTGAAGGTGAACACCGCGTCTTTGGGAATATTCGATTCATAAGGCTGACCATTCTTGACTGGAACAGCATCCATTTCGATGTATCCATTACCGATGTGAACGTTCTGACGTTCAAGCGTTACACCATCTTCCATCTGGTCGATGGTTAGCCTGTAGTACTGCGGGTCAAGAAAGGTCGCGTTAGTCTCTATGCGAACGGTGGCGCGAGTGAACTTGATGTCCTCCCCGACCACTGCAGTGAAGGTGTTGGGGCGGGTAGTGTCCACCTCATCTGCGTTAAGCGCGAAATCGTGGCCGGTTGCAGTGAACTCTCGAACCTTCTCGCCTTCATCGACAGGCTGGTCAGGTTTGGTCGAGCAATTCTTGACCTCACCGCTAAACTCGAAGTCCCACTGTGTAGTGGCATCAGATGCCAGAACAAAGCCGTCCTGGGCCTTTGCAGTGATCTGGACCTTGCCTGGCTTTGTCTGCTCGTAGACGTGCAGGCCAGCAGCCTTTTTGACGCTGTTGAGGTAGTAATCAACGCCCTCGGTCTCCGGGAGAGTGACGTACCCCTTTTCCACGCACTTTTCAGAAGTAGAAGGATCGACGAACTCCGGAGCTGCCGGAGTTACCTCGGCAGCGCTGGGCTGCGGAGAAGTCACAGATGGAACGGGAGTCTCAGTCGGCTTAGAGGTGGTTTCTTCAGTAGTGGTAGGTTCGGGGCCGACAGTTGGCTTATCTTCAGGCTTTTCGGTCTCAGGATCCGTGGTCGGCTCGACCGATGGTTCTTCCGTCGGGGCTTCGGTCTCAGGTTCGGAGGTTACTTCGGGTTCTGATGGCTGCTCGGGCTCGGGAAGGATACCGCGGAGGGTGAGCGCAACCGAGCCCGACACGGTCGGCGCGGTGTAGCGGAGCTTCAGCTCTACCTTGTCACCCTTCTTAACCTCGATATTGAGATTATTGTGCTCAACGAGAGGAGCCTTCTGCGGTGCACCAGAGCGAGTGATCTTCGGAGAAAGTTCTTTACCGTTGACCCACAAGTTGTATTCCTGGAGCCAACCGGTTCCCTCCAGCTTAAAGTCGAGCTCATTAATGGTGGCGTCTTCCTCGATGGTGAACTCGAGAGTATCCATCGGTCGTGCCGACACCCTGTTGTAGGTGTGCTCCTTTGGGCTGACGGAGATTTCGTTCGTGGCGGCATTGGCCACCGGAGTATTGAGCACCAGGGACTGGCCGCCGATGACGAGGGCCACCGCGAGGAAAGCGGCGAAGAACACGCCCAAGGAGGAACGCAGTGCGTCTGGTAGGCGGAACGATGTCTTAAACATTAGTTCTTCCCACTTTCTTTAGTCGTAATGCGGCTAGCGGCAATAATGATGAAACCTGCGATGATAAGGACTGAGGCTACGGTGACGAGGCCGATGACTTGCGCACCGGTCATCGCCAAGACGGAGGGCACTCGGGGCTCGTTGACGGGAGGTTCGCCTGCGGGGGGCTCGCCGTCGAGAACCACTGGGGTGCCAGGCTCGGTTGAATCGGCGGGAGTCGGCTCATCCGAAGGCCTTTCCCCCGGGGTCTCCCGCGAATTATCCCGTGGTGTATCGCCAGGAGTGTCTTTGGGAGTATCACCCGGGGTGTCACCGGGCGGGTTGTCCGGAGTGCGCGGGGTGGTCTCTGGCGGAGTGGCCGGCGGGGTATTCCCCGGAGTGTGAGTCTTGGCCACAATGACTCCCGGAACCGGAGCCGGGTCGTCATTCAACGAGTGGAAAGGAACAGCGACAAGGAAGGCATTAATCTCGCGGTAGTTACCCGCAGGTGCGGTGGAAGTCACCAGATAGATACCGTCGTCCAGGTTGTCGAACTGAACCTCTCCGTTCGACCCAGTGACGTCGGTGAGGTGGTGATCGGTGGGCCAAGTGGAGACGTCGGCAAGCGAGGCGTTACGCACGCGTTCCATGTCGGCAGCATCCTTCGGATTGATGCCTTTGAGGCGGTCGAGGTGAATCTTCACGCCCTCGACGGACCCGGCGACAACGTTGGTGTCATCATCCGGGTTGCCCTTGGTGAGGCGGATGTTGAGAGAATCCGTGGCTACAGACTGCTCGATGAAGGTCCCATCCTGGCCCGCGACCTGCACGGCAGAGGCCGGGCCTAGGCCGAGGCCGAGGCCGAGTCCCGCGAAGGCAAGAGCAACACTGGCGGCGACCGTGCGCTTTAGCCGATTGTTCTGGTTCTTAGTCATTGTTGTGCTCCCACGAGACGTTGTCGTTATTGAGTTGTAGGGTGTCGGCAAGCGCAGCCTTTCGGCGCTGCTGCCAGACCCACCATGCGAATGCGCTGCCCATGATGATGACCGCCGCAATCAGCGCGAACATCCACCACTGCCACCCGGCGCCGTGGGTCTTCTCGAAGATCTCCGACTCCTCCTGTGGTAGCGGAACCTGGTGCCCGCGGACCAACAGGCGGTGCGAGTTGATGCCATACGGGGTGCAGGTAATCAGGGTGATGTAGTCCTTGCCCGGGACCTGGTGCAAGCCATCGGTCTCTGTCGGCAGCACGACCTTGATCTGGTCCACAACGTACTTGAGACGGTGGCCGGCGACCTGGACGTAGAAGGCATCGCCTTCCTTGGCGGTGTTGAGGTGGTCGAACATCGTGGAGTTCGACAAGCCAGTGTGGCCGGTGATGACGGAGTGCGTGCCCTCGCCGCCGACGGGAAGGTCGGAGCCATACAGGTGGCCTAGGCCGCGCTGCAGGGTGTCTTCCTTCGTGCCGTGAAAGAGCGGAAGGTCTACATCAATCTCGGGGAAGATAAAACGCGCCATCGCGTCAGTTTCATGCAACTGGTCTAGGTACTCGGCGTAGTCAACGCTGTCCTCTGGGACGCGGCTAAGCCAGGGATCCAGGATTGGGCCGGTGGTGCGGTGCTCGTTATAAGCGTGTGCATTCTCCCAAAGGGTATCCCGCGTTTCCTGCGGAATATCCTTCTCCAGCTGTGCGTACTCCTGCGCAATGCGCGAGGCATTCTTATTGTTCCACGCCGTGGAGACAACCGGGTAGAGCATCACGAGCAGGCCAACGATAACGACAATCGCTGGCAATACCAAGCTCTTGCGTTTCGACTGCTTCGTTGTGCGGTTCGCGTTGCGTTCTGCGACCGAGACGGATGACTGCACCACGGGATTCTCCCCACGACGTATTTGGGTCCGACAAAGCTTATGCTTGTCGACGTTAAAAATCTAAACATGCTAGCAGCGCACCAGGTTCTGGTGCGCTGCATGGAACAGGGCGGGCACGCTCACTCATCGTGGTTGTGCCCAGTCCTGCTCCACGTGTGAGGCTCTAGGGCCTCACAGCACCGAGCAGGAACTCGGGCTTAGGCGCGGGAGGTACGACGTGCGAACCAAGCACCTGCGGCAACGATGGCTGCACCGATGGCGGCCAGGATGCCCACACCGGCACCACCGGTCATCGGCAGGTTCGGGGTGCCCTGCTTGACGTTCTCAATCTGGGAGACGAGGGTGACCTCGTCATCGCCGTATTCGCCGGTAGTCTTCAGGTTCTCGCGGGTGAAGTCGATCTCGGTAATCTTGTTCTCCGGCAGTGCGTAGCCAGCCGGAGCCTTGGTCTCCTCGAGGCAGAACTTCTTGGTAGCGGGAGCCTCTTTGTCATTCTCATAGTCGGTCACGTGCAGACCGTCGATGGTGAAGGTTCCGTCCTCGCCGGTGGTCCAGGTGTCCTTGCCATTAATGGAAATTGCGTTGCCAAGGTTTTCCTGGCTGGTGCACTGGTACAGCTTGAACTCAGCGCCTGGCAGGAGTGCGCCGGCTTCCTTGCCGTCCTTCTTCACAACCTTGAGCTTGCCGTGGTAGGTGACGACCTCGTTAGTCTTCAGCTTGACATCGTCGTTGGTGTTCGGGTTGTTGAAGACAACGTCAGCCTTGTTTTTCACGTCGGTGGAAGCACCAACCTCGGTGCGCTTCACTCCGAAGGTCAGGGACATCTTGTCGCCGGAGTTCACCTTGTCCAGACCAGTCTGGGTCAGCTGGACGCCGAGGGTGTTCTCGTTGGCAGCAGACGGCTGGGTAATGGTGTAGTCAGCCTCATCCAGAATGGTGCCGCCAGCCTTGACCTCGGTGACGCGCTGGAAAGCCAGGCGGGAATCGAGCTTATCGGAGAACTCGAACTTCTCCAGAGTCTTCTCGCCGCCGAACTGCGGGGCGTCAGCCTCAATGGTGTAGGTGTACTCGTCCTGGATGTTCTTGTCAGCATCTTTGACGGTCTTGACGGTCTTAGACTCGGTATTCTTCGGGTAGGCCACGACATCGTAGTTCCAACCCTCGTAAGAATCATCGGTCATCGGGACAGACACGATGAATGGAGCGCCAGCAACGATGCCGTCAGGAGCGTCGGTTTCCTCAACGAGGTAGATACCCAGGGGCAGCTTGTCGAAAGCCACCTTGCCGTCGTCACCGGTGGTTCCCTCAAAAGTGAGGTTGGTCTTCTTCCCTTCCTCGACGTCAGCAGCCTTCTTCGGGAACTTAGACCAGTCACCGTTCTGCAGGTCGTAGTCCAGCTTGGTGATCTTGAAGGTCACGCCCTTGAGAGCTTCGCCCTGGACACCCTCCATGTCCTTACCGGTAGCAGCGTTCTCAGACTCTGCACCCTTCTTCTTGTAGAGGGTGATGGAACCCTTCTGGGAGAAGTCGATGTTGCCCTTTTGGGTGGTGGACTGCTGCTCGGTAGTAGGGGTAGCGTCCTCAGCCAAGGCGCCCGGAGCGGAGATACCCAGGGAGAGGCCTACGACTGCAGCGAAAGTGACCGAACGAGCGGTACGAGAGATTTTGTTCACGGAAACAGGTCCTTTACATGAGTTGTGGAATGAGGCGCCTTGCCTCACTGATGATGTGCAATCCACTTCGCACGGCTCACGCACCATGTCCCGACTCATTGCTAAGAACTTTCAACCCGGTTGATGAGATTTTTCCAAAGATAAATACCATCGCCGCAGGTCACCAGCCTTAACTAACGACGTCCGGTGAATCGCATAGCCAAATCCTATACCGAGATGCCGAAATCTGATAGTCGATCCACAGCTTCCTTGCGGGATATGATGAATTTTTGCTGTGACTGACGTCCGAAAGACACTTCATAATCTTTATATAGCCAGGCCAAAAGGCTATCAAAATTTTTTCCACGTCTGCAAAATAACGTAGGTCACACCATTGCGTAGCTACCCCATTTTGGGGGAGATTGGCACTCTATTCACTTATATTTGACAGCTAAGGCAGCTTCATTTAAGGCTAGTTCCCATGTGTCGAGAATGTTGAACCAGGGCACCTTAGACATAAGGTACTTAAATATCTGCAGGTAGATTGGGTAATTCAGTACCAGTTTCGACAAAACGACCGCATCCTTCGAAAAATTTACCCTTGATTTTTCCTGAATCCTTAACGTTTGCGGGCGATAAGGCTTGGGAAGTTAACACGAGTGTCCCCAAGGGTAGGGATGCTAAGACTCCCTTAAGAGCCTGCGGGGAGGGCCTAGGAGGCCTCGCCGTCGGTAGCGTCGGCAGCAGCACGGATAAGCGCAGCGTAGGCGCCATTGCGGGCGAGCAGCTCGGCGTGGGTGCCGCGTTCGGTGATGCGGCCGTGGTCGAGGACGATGATCTGGTCGGCGTCGTAAATCGTGGAGAGGCGGTGGGCAATGACCAAGCGAGTGGCCTCCGCGCCGA
This sequence comes from Corynebacterium singulare, assembly GCF_000833575.1. Classification (NCBI taxonomy): domain Bacteria; kingdom Bacillati; phylum Actinomycetota; class Actinomycetes; order Mycobacteriales; family Corynebacteriaceae; genus Corynebacterium; species Corynebacterium singulare. The sequence goes on from NZ_CP010827.1 coordinate 2,600,358, forward strand.
AGACGGCCTCCTGGATGGCGCGCTCAGTTTCGTTGTCGAGGGCGGAGGTGGCCTCATCCAGGATGAGCACCTGCGGGCGGCGCAGGAGCGTTCGTGCAAGCGAGATGCGCTGCTGCTCACCGCCGGAGAAGCGGTAGCCGCGCGAGCCCACGAGGGTGTCTAATCCCTCCGGAAGGGAGCGGACCACCTCAGCCACGTTGGCAGCGTTCAAGGCCTGCCACATGTCCTCCTCAGACGCGTCCGGGTGGGCAAAGAGGAGGTTCTCGCGCACCGTGCCGTGGATGAGGTAGGTCTCCTGAGAAACCACACCGATGACTTCAGCGCGCTGCTCGGCGGGGATATCGCGCAGGTCCACCCCACCCAGACGTACAGAACCATCGGTTGGATCGGCCAGGCGCGCCATGAGCGCGGCGATGGTGGATTTGCCGGAGCCGGTGTGCCCCACCAGGGCGGTGGTGGTGTGGGAGGGGATGTGAAGGGAGACGTCGGCAAGCGCGTCGGTGTCCGTGCCGGGGTAGCGGTAGGAGACGTGGGTGAGGGTGAGGGAGGCATCGGCAAGCTGGGCGGGCTCGGTGGCCTCAGTGAGCTCGGGCTGCAGGTCGAGGTATTCGAAGATGCGGCTAAACAGCGCCATGGAAGCTACCCACTGCGCGCCCACATTGAGCAGGCCGGTAATAGGGCGGAAAATCTGGGTCTGCAGGGTGGAAAAGGCGATAAGGGTGCCGATGGTAATACCCGGGCGCAGGCCGGCTACAAGGTAAATGAGCGCCGGCATGACACCGAAGATGATTTGGGTCAGCGCCATGCGCCAGCGCCCGGCCAGTTGAGACTCAAGCTCCAGGCGGATAAGGGAGCGCGAGGTCTTCTCAAAACCGGCGAAGACGCGGTCCTGTGCGCCCAACGTGGTGGCTAGCCGCATGCCGGAGACGGAGAGGTTCTCAGAAATGGTCTGTTGGAGCTCGGCCTGGGCCTGACTGTTTTTCTCCATGAGGCTGCGGCGCAGGATGGCAGCACGGCGAGTCAGCCACACTGCGGGCGGCAGAACGATGAGGGAGAGTAAGGACAACGTAGGTGACAGCGCCACCATGGCCACCAGCGTGGCCACGGTCATGGTGAGGTTGCTCGCCACAGACGTCGCGGTGGTGGTCACCATGCCGCGCATGGCCGCAATGTCATTGGTCAGGCGGGACTGAATCTCACCACCGCGGTTATTGGTAAAGAACTGCAGGGACTGGCGCTGCAGGTTGGCAAAGACCTGGGTGCGCAGCTCGTGCATGATGGTATGCCCCACGCGCGCGGACAGAAAGGACTGGATGACACCAATGGCCTGGGAAACCACGGTGACCGCCAGCATGCCGCCGACGAGCCACAGCAGCAGCGCGGTGTCGTGGTGAGGGATGGCATCATCCACCGTGCGGCGCACGAGGAAGGGCTGCACCACAGTAAGGCCGGACGTGGCCAGGATGAGGGCCAGAACCACCAGCAGGGTGCCGCGGTGGGCGGCAAAAAGGCCGGCGACGCGGCCGAACTTTACGGGATGCTCCGCCAGCTGATCGACGTCCGCAGGGTCCTTCACCGCGGTGTGCATCGGCCGCGTCATGGATTAACCGCAGGTGACGATGGGCTGCGGGTCATAGACCGTGGTGGTGGTCTCCCGGGAGAGCTCCTTGCCGGAGAGGTCCTTAATCACGCGGGTATCGGAGGTGGTGAAGCCCGGCGCGCCGCCCGAGGGCGAACAGTCCTCCCCCACCGACATGCGCTGCGGCTCGGTCTTGGCCCAGCGGCCATTGTTGATGGACTCCACCTCGACAGTCTTCACACCCTTGAAGCGCACGGTGATGTCCTTGCCAAAGCTGGTCTCAATGCGCACCGGGTGCTTCGAGGTGTTGGTGAACTGCAGATCGATAGCACCTTCGTAGACGGTGGCCTCACGGCCGGCCGGGTAGCGCGAGATGTAATAGGAGTGCGGGGTGTGGGCGGTGTCCTCCATGCCGGCGAAGTAGGCGGCATTGTACAGGGTGGTGGCGAACTGGGAGATGCCGCCGCCAACGGCCGTGCCGGCGTGGCCGTCAATAATAATGCCGGATTCCACGTAGCCCTGCGCGGTACCGCGGGGGCCGGTGTAGCCGTTGAGGGAGAAAGTCTCACCCGGGTTGACCACCGCACCGTTGACCTGCTGGGCCACGAGGCGGATGTTGGTGCCGGATGCACCGGAGAAGCCGCCGGTAGAGAACTCAGAGATGGTGTCATCGAAGGTGGCTTTTTCTGCCATCTCGGTGGTGAACTCGGCCGGGTCCGGCTTGTAATCGGCGTCCCACTTGCGCTCATCCTCGCTGCTCACGCGATCCTCAAAACCATCGAGGGTCTTCTCCCAGTCGATGATGGAGCCATCAACGGAGGGCGTGATCTGCTTGTCACTGCCGCTGAAGGAAATCTTGGCGTTGGTGCCGGGAACCTCGGAGCCCTGCATGCGCTCCTCAAACAGTTCGCGGGCACGGTTCTTGTCCACCTTGAGGCGCAGCTCGCCGTCCTCGGCGGCGATGGAGACAAACTGGGAAATCTCCGGCTTGCGCAGGGTACCGGAAGTGTTGTTCTCACCGTTGAGCGTCAGCGGGTTATCCAACGCACGGGCGGCATCACCGGTGCGCATGGCCTCGATCGCCGCGTCATTGATCCGTGGTTCCACCACCATGGGCGTGACCTCCACGCCTTGGGGGTCGAGCCAGTGCTTCTCGACGTCCCCCCGCAACGCTTCCTTCTCCACTGCCTGACCCAATTCGGGTGAGGTTTCCTTGAGGGAGCCATCGATAAGCTCCAAGTTTCCATCCTTCGGCTCAACCTTGAGCTCCTCGCTGACGCGATCAAGTTCGCCGGAGAGCTGATCCTCATCGATGTCAACCGCCACCGGGATCTCCTCGGTGGGTTTGATGAAGCTGTAGAGGCGGGCGAAGGGATTGAGCGAGGCATCCGGGATGCCGTCCACAGCCTTCTGGTAGTTGAGGCTCAAGCCCGAATCCTGCGGGATGAACTCAGATGTTTTCTCGCCCGCACGCACAATAACGGGGCGGGTGGTGACATCCCCGAGTTCCTTTTCGAGCTTGCCCACGGCGGCGGTGCGCTCCATGCGGGAGATGTCCACGCCGCCTACCGACGTCGCGCGCGGCACCTTGTGCTGGTTGGCCATGACGTCCCACGCGTAGGCGATGCCGGCGATGAGCACGAGGCCGACGAGCATGCCGAGGAAGACCTTGAGTCCCCTGCGGTTGCGGTCTCGCCGGTGTTGGCTGTGTCCGATTGCCTTTTTCACGTGTATGAGACTATCGTCTGCCAGCTAGTTTTTCCTAGTCGGCAGCGCGGTTGGATTCCTGCTGGGCCACGATCTCCGCAGCAGCATCGATGACAGCGGTGATGTCCTCATCGGTGGACCACAGTGGCATATCGGCTCCCGCGGCCAACGCTGCAGCTACCGCCTCGGGCACACTGAAGTTCTCCGAGATGGAGGCCATTCCCCCCAGGTCATCGGTGTAAATCGTGCCCTCAAACCCCAGCTCCTCACGGGCCAGCTGGTAGGCACGCGGGTTAAGGGACGCCGGTTCCTCACCCAAGCCGGGAACCACAAGATGCCCCATCATGAGCGCTGCCTCCGGGGCCTGCGGGACGGCCTGTGCAAAGGGACGGAATTCATGTCCGTAGAGCTCCTCAAGTGGCGGGGTGACGGCCTCACCTAAGTGCGTATCGCCGGAAGCCCGCCCATGGCCGGGGAAGTGTTTGAACACGGCCTTCACCCCGGCTGCCTGCAGCCCGCGGGCAAAGGCCGCGCCATACTCACCGGCGGTCTCCGGGTCGGTAGAAAAAGCGCGGTCCCCGACAACCTCCAGGTCTCCCCCGTCAACGTCCAGCACCGGGGCAAAGTCCACCGTCACGCCGTGTGCGCGCAGGCTGTGCCCGATCTCGGTGGCCATGGCCTCGACCTCCTCTGGGCTGTGGCCTTGAGCCATGGCCTGCGGTGAGGGATACTCGCCCAGAATCTCGGAAAAGCGCTGAACGCGGCCTCCTTCGAAGTCGATGGAGACCTCGAAGTCGCGGCCCATCTCCGCGCGCAGAGCGTTGAGACCGCGGGGCCCATCACTGAGCAGTTCGGGGTCGGCCCAGCTCGGAATGAAAAGCCCACCCACGCCCGCGTCCAGCTTGGCGCGGGCGTCCTCATAGTTCAGGGCCGGTGGCATGAGTTTCGCGGCCGCTTGGGCGCGAATATCCTCGGGCGCGGCTTTTTCGGTTTCGGGGGACTCGCCTGCGGCTGCGGCACTGGATGCCGCGCTGCTCGGCGCGGTGCTGTGAGGTGCGGTGCTGGGTGGGACGTCGGAAAGCACCGGCTCCGAATCGCACGCGCTCAGTGCACAGGCGGCGCTCACGAGGAGGGCGGTTGTTGCTTTTCTCATGCCCACCAGTGTGCCTCAAAGAACCCGCGCGGGCGATGGACGGTTGTTAGGATGGTCACATGAGTAACGGAGAGACCCTGCTGATCGCCTACGACGGCTCCGCCCGCGCCGACCGCGCCCTCGAATACGCCGCGCATCTTTTGCGCCCCACCGACGTGAAGATTCTCACCGCATGGGAGACCTCCGCGCGCCAGGCTGCGCGTGCCGTGAGCCGCAGCGGACTGCACCAGTCTGCAGTGTCTTCTGAGCACGTCGAGGACGACCCCGCGTACGAGGAGGCGCTGGCGATTTGCCGCCGGGGCATCACCAAGGCGGAGTCCCTGGGCCTGCGCGGACATGCCCACCTGGTGGAATCCGTGTCGTCGATTCAAAGCGCGATTGTGGACGCCGCTCAGGAACTTGACGTCGATGTCATCGTCACCGGAACCCGCGCGCTGACCGGCTTCCGCTCGCTGTGGAATAGCTCGACCGCGGAGTACATCGTGCGCAATGCGGGCCTGCCGGTGTTCATCGTTCCGCCGGAGAATGACGATGATTCCGATGACTCCGACGCATCCGGCGACGACGCCTAAGAAAAGGCCATAACGCGCTAGCGACCTGCTAGGATCTGCGGACATGGCATTCGATAGCGATTCCCTCAACAAGCGCACCCTGGGTCCGGCCCTGGGCAGCGCGGTCGTTGGCGTGGCTTTGGGGGTCGTGACCATCCTGGGGATTGCCCAATTCTCGCAGGCAGACGCCGTGCCGAGCACTAGCTCCGTCAAAGCCTCCGACGCCGTGATGGGCGGGCCGGAGTACGGCTCCCGCGAGTAACAGTGCGCGCGCGCATCGGGGGGCTTGTGTGTCTAGCCCTCGTGGTCGTGGTGCAGCCGTGGGGGCTGACCGCCGCCGACACCAAACATGACCTCGTGGCCAACCCCTCCGGGTTCTTGGCCGGTGCCCTGCATGCCTATACGGACACCTTCACTCTGGGACAGCTACAGAACCAAGCCTATGGATACCTCTTCCCGCAGGGCTTGTTTTTCCTGCTGACGGACCCGCTTCCGGATTGGATAGCCCAGCGCCTGTGGTGGTTTCTGTCGCTGGCCGTGGGCTTTGGGGGTTTCTTCCGGTTGGTTCGCGCGGCGCTTCCCGCGGCACCTGCCCACGCGGCTCTTGCGGGTGGGTTGCTCTATGCGCTCTCTCCCCGCGTGCTCACGACGCTCGGCGCGATTTCCTCAGAGACGTGGCCGGTCATGTTAGCGCCCTGGGTGGTGCTGCCTTTTCTTCGGGCCGGGCGGCTGACCTGGCGGGATGCCGCGCCCTCGGTCGTGGCGGTGGCCTGCATGGGCGCGGTCAACGCCACGGCCACGCTAGCCGCCTGCCTGCCCGCAGGTTTGGTTCTGGTGTGGTGTCGCGCGGGCCGAACTGGGCTGGCCTGGTTGGCTGGCTGCGCTGCTGTCTCCGCGTGGTGGATTGTTCCGCTGCTCATTCTGGGCCGCTATGCCCCGCCATTTACGGAGTTCATCGAGTCCGCTGGGGTAACCACCCGCTGGCTCAACCTGGCGGAGATCCTGCGCGGCACAACAAGCTGGGCGCCCTTTGTGGATACCGAGCGCGTCGCCGGCACGGCGTTGGCCACCGAGCCCGTCTTTGTGCTGTTCACGGTTGGCGTGGCCGCCCTGGGGCTGGTGGGCCTGGCGCGCCTGCCGCGCATGTGGAGTGTCATGCTGCTGATCGGCGTAGCCGTGTTAGGCACGCATGCCGCGTGGTACCTCGATGCGTTGGATGGGCCGCTAGCCGCGTTGCGCAACGTGCACAAATTCGACCCGCTGGTGCGCATACCGCTTCTGCTGGGCGTTGCTGCGGTGGTGTCACGGATGGGTCTGCCACACAGTGTGCATCCCACGCGCCGCCAAGCGGCAGGCCTTCTCGTGGGCCTGATCATGGTGGGTGCTACTGCCCCCGCCTGGTCTGGGCGGCTACTGCCAAAGGGCGCGTATGAGGAGGTGCCCGCCTACTGGCATGAGGCGGCCGACTTCATGAACAGCTTGAATACGCGCGTGCTCATCTACCCGCCCGCTTCCTTTGCCCGGCAGGACTGGGGCTGGACGCGCGATGAGCCTGCGCAGCCGCTTCTCCGCGTGCCCTGGGCCGTGCGCGACGCCATCCCCCTCATCCCTCCTGAAGCCATTCGTGGTCTCGACGGCGCGATGGCGCAGATTTCACGCGATCCCGCGACTGCCCCGGACGTCCTCCAGCGCCTGGGCATCGGCGCAGTGGCGGTGCGCCACGACCTTATCTCCGGTTCCTCGGCCCGAATTCCCGGCGAGGTCCACACGTTTGGTGAGGTCGACGTCGTCGTCTTCGACTCCGATCTCTCTATGAACCTGGCGCCTGCGGATCTGCCGCGCGTGGCCGGTGGCGGTGAGGCGCTGGCGCTCCTGCAGGGACCGCATGAGCTCGTGCCTTCCGACGCCTCCATCGTCACCGACTCGCCCTCCCTGCGTGACCGCAACTACGGCACGCTCGACGGCCCAGTCTCCGCGCCGCTGGCGCCGACCGATCCGTCGACTGTGCGCAATCGCCTGCGCGACTACCCCTCCGCTGGCCCGCTCACGCAGGTGGTGGAACACGATGGCCGCGTGACTGCGTCGTCGTCAGCCGCGGATGCGTCTGCTTTCGGCGGTGCGAACCCGGCGCGCTCAATGACCGCGGCCGTCGACGGCGAGAACTCCACCGCCTGGTGGCCAGCCCCCGGTGATACCGGCTGGCTGGAGCTCCACGCGGCCACGGAGTGGACCGCGCCCACGCTCAGGCTCATGACCACCGGCACGACTGAGGTGACCATCCACAATGGTGACTCCTCCGTCACCGTCACCATGGAGGCCTTCCGCGCCCGCGATATCCGTGTGCCCGGGGCCCGGGCCTCCACCATCCGCATCGAGCCCCAGCGCCGCACGGGCATTGCGGAGGCGTCCATCGTTGATCAGCCAACGCCGCGCCGCCTGGTCACGGTGCCTGATACCTCACCCAGTGCGGAGCAATTCCTCTTCCAGCAGGATAATGAAGGTGTTCTCATCCGCTCTTTCACCGCGCCGCGTTCTATGACCGTGCGCGTGTCCGGTGAAAAGCCCGTGCTTATCGACGACCTCCCCCACTCCCCCGGCTCCACCCTCACCCTCCCCGCCGGTCAGCACCTCGTGCGCACGACCGGCGCGTGGGCCGCGCTGACCGATACCGCGTCCGCGCTTCCCGCTCCCCTGCCCGCTTCGTCCCGCGCGCTGTCCGTTTCTGACCGTGGCTATACTCCACTCGCCCCCGACGAAGCCATCGAACCCGCTGACCACGACCGCCTCCTCATCACCGGCCGCGCCTTCAACGAGGGTTTGCGTGGCGAACTCCGCTACCCCGGCTCCGAGCCGCTTCACCTTGAACCGCGCTCCGTCGACGCCGATACCCAAGCCTTCCTCATTCCTGCCGGTGCCGCCGGCCGCGTCCACCTCTCTTTTGTTGCTGACCGCGCCTACCGCGTGAGCCTCGGCCTCGGCGGCGCTCTCGCCGCGCTCACCACGGCTTTCTGCTTGTTGGCCCTCTCCCGCCCGCCCCGGCGGGCCGTTACTGCGGCCCTGCCCGCGGCACACCACTCAGTCCCGTCTCACCCCACTAGTGTCATAATCGCCCTGATGATCGCGGCAACGATGACGCTCGTGGCTGGCCTGCCCGGCCTTGCCACCGCTGCTGCAGCATGGGCCGTCACGCGTTGGACCACGCTGCGCGCTGACTACCTCGCGGGCGCGCTTGCCCTCGCCGCCGGCGCGATGCTCGCCCGCGCGCCCTGGCCCTCCGATGGTTATGCCGGCGACTCGCTCCTTGTGCAACTACTCTGCGTCGCGGCTATTACCTGTGCGTGCCTCCCGCCCCGAGGTGAGGCTTAAGACCGCCCCTCTCCCTGCCTCTTAAACATCATCCGCCTCGAACTCATAACAACTCGCGCACCGGGCATCCGCTAGACGGCATCGGGCAACTCGCGCACCGGGCATCCGCTAGACGGCATCCGGCAGAAGGCATTTATAGGAGTAAAAACGCCATATGGACGCCCTATAAGGCGTTTTCACGCTTGAAAACGCCTTCTGAAACATGCCACCTCTCCCATGCCATCTGGAAGATGCCATGTGTGGGGTGCCGTTTACGAGCCTGCCATGCCGCCGGGCTCTACCAGGTCAGGGGTTTCGGCAAGAATTAGCGCGAGCGGAGCGGGTTTTAGCGTGAGCGGAGCGGGTATTAGCGCGAGCGGAGCGGGAGCCAGCGCGAGCGGAGCGGGCGGGGTCGGCAGCTTGACGGGGCAGAGAGCGCGGAACAATGATGCGGCCGCGGGAGGCCGCTAGGGAGCGGAGCAAGTCGCGGCCCGGGACCTCCACCAGCACATAAGTCGCGGCAGACAGCGCGCAGCTCACGACCACCGTAAAGACCAGCACCACCGCGAAGTCCCAGGCAGAACCAGAAAAAGCCGAAACGCCTAAGAGCGGGAAGGCGATGGCCAGCACCGCCACGTGCCACAGGAAAACCCCGTAAGACCAGCGGCCCAGCGCCCGCATCCACTCGGAAGACAGCCAGCTCTGACGCGGCGCGAGCGCCACCGGCACCACGATGCAGGCCCCGCACACAGCCCCCACCGCAATGCGGCGCGCGAACTCATCCGGGGCCGGGTGAACTAGGCCCTGCGGGCCAAACCATTCGCGGCTCGCCAGCCACACGCAGCCCAAAGCCACCGCCCAGCAGGCAGGACGGACGATGCGACCTGCGCGCACGCGCACCCCGGCCGCTTCCGCCTCCGCCGCCAGCATGCCCACCGCGAACCACGAGAAGTACGCCGGCGGCCAAATCTGCGTGTTGACCTGGCCTGATTCATACGAGGCCACAAAGGGCAGGAAGCCCCACCCGAGGCTCAGCAGACCGGCAACAGCAATAAACGCCACCCGCCCACGCGCTGACAACTTATCCAACCCCCAGGCCAGCAGTGGCAACACCGCGTAAAAAGCGAACTCCACGCTCAGCGACCACAACTGCGTCAGCCCCGGAACCAGCCCATCGGCGATATACAGCTGCGTGCCGGTCAGGTTGGTGAGGAGTTGAGGGAGGGAGAGGGGGGAGGCGTCGGGAAGCAAGGCGAGTACCGCCACCACGCACACCACATACAACGGCGCCAAACGCGCCACACGGGAAAGAAAATACTGCCCCACCGTGTGCGCATGCCGCCGGCGCCACAGCAAAAAACCGCTGAGCACGAAGAAAACCGCCACCCCGTAGTCCAAGCGCTCGGCCCAGGCCCAGCCGGTGGCCGTCTGGAAGGACACGTGCGTGACCACGACCGCCAGGGCCGCCAGCGCACGCACGCCTTCGAGCTCGGGGAGAAAGCGCATGACCCACTACGATACTATTTCTGCAGTGATTCTCTTCGACCGATCGGAGCTAACGTGTTCCTTCGCTCCCGCCTAGCGCAGGTGACCATTGCCGCTGCGGTCTTCCTCATTCTCGGATCTGTTCTGCCGCCGCTCTACAACAATCAGGCACGGCCCCTGGCCACGAACCTCAACCTCGAGGTCCGCGTGGAGCAGGACGGAGTCGAGTTCACCCGCCACACCACCACCTCCCCGGCAGAGAAGGATTCGGTGACCCGCGCGCAGTCCACCACGGATCTCGTCGCGGATGGCGAGACCATCGCGCACATCACCGAGGATTCCCTGCTCAACCGCGAATCCACCTACCCGGTAGCCGGCCCGAACACGACGCAGCACATCGAGCTTCCCGCCTTCGACGTCCAAGTGGAGGACCGCATTGAGCGCGATGGAATGAGCTATTTCTTCCCCGCCGGCGCGGAGCAGCGTTCCTATCCTATCTTCGACCCGCTGGCCCAGGCCGCCGCTCCCATCGATTTTGTGCGTGATGAGAAACTCGACGGCATCCCCACCTACGTCTTTTACCAAGATGTCGCCCCGGTCTCACTTCTTGAGGTCTTTTCCTTCGATGCCCACCAAGCCGGCCCTGCCAGCGATTTCTATTCCCCGTCGTCGCTCGAGCGCTATAACCTCAAGCCAACGTCCCATGTCATCCTCGAGCCTTTTTACGCCGTGAGCCGCACCGTGTGGGTGGAGCCGACCACCGGAACCATTGTCAATGAGGAGGAGCATCCGCGCATCTTTTGGGCCACGGATTCCCACCAGGCCCAGGCAATGGTTGAGGCCGATGACACAAAGGAGCGTGCGCTTCTCGACGTCCCCCTCACCTGGCCCGACTCCACCCGCACCGCTCGCCTTGATGCGGTGCGCCGCGTCATCGAGACGGTCAAAGTGTTGAGTATTGTCGGCTGGCTGGGCAAGACCAGTGGCGTGGTGTTGTTGGCGATTGCGGCCGCGATGTTTATGCGCCGCCGTGCCCAGAGCGCTTAAGGTGGCGCGGGGCGTGTCCGCCAGCAGCGCAGTGCGCTGGGCCCTTCGGGTCTGGGGTGTGGTGCTCGTTCTCGCGGTGTGCTGGCCCTTTCTCCTGCCCGGTGAGTTTGTGTGGCGCGATATGGTGCTGCTGGACCAGCCGGCGTTGACCGCCTCCGCCTTCGGTTCCGGTGATCTGCCCGCGCGCAATGCCCCGCAGGATGGCGTGCTGGCCCTTGTCGGTGGGGCGTGGCTGGCGCGAGTCTTCGTTCTTGGTGCAGCCAGTGCTGCCGCGTGGTCAGCGTGCCGTTGGTCCCTGGGCCGCGCCCACCCCAGCCCCTGGGCGGCGGCCGCAGCGATGGCCTGTGCGGTGGCCAATCCTTTCGTCATTGAGCGGCTCCTGCAGGGCCAGTGGTCACTGGTGGTGGCGGCGTGGTTGGCTCCGGTGATCGCGTGGGGGTGCCTAAACGGTCATCCGCGTACGGCATGGCTGGCGCTGTGGGCCTCGTCCTTGACGCCCACCGGCGGGGTCTTCGGGGCGCTGAGTGCGGTTCTCTGTGAGCGCGAAGGGCGCAGGCGGTGGCTCTTCGCCGGCGGTTCAGTTCTCCTGTGGCTGCCGTGGGCGGTCCCCAGCCTCCTCAGCGGCAGCTCCCGCGCCGCGGGCGATCCGGCGGCGCAGGCCGCGGCCTTTGCTCCACGCGCGGAGGCTTACGCGGGGACGGTCGGCTCGCTGCTCGGCTTTGGTGGCATCTGGAACGCCGCGGCCGTTCCGGCTTCCCGCGAGGCGGGCTTCGCGCTGGTCGGATTGGTGGTCGCCGTGCTGGCAGTCCTGGGTGCTTCCAGCCTTGATCGCGGTGAATTGCGCCCACTCGCGGTGCTTGCGGCGGTGGGCATGGGCCTGGCCATCCTCGGCGGGATTGCACCTGGGGTCACCGCCTTCGCCGTGGAACATATCCCCGGCGCGGGCCTTCTTCGTGATTCCTCCAAGCTCACCCTGCTCGCCTTGCCGCTGGCCGTGGCGGGCATCGGGGCGCTGCACCGCCTGCCCGCCGCGCTAGCCATCTGCGCGTGTCTCCTCCAAGCCCCCGATGCGCCGCGGGAGCTCGCTGTGCTTCGGCCCCACGACACCGGTGTGGACCACCAGCTGGTAGAGGAACTCGATGGGCGCCTGACCTACTTTGTGGACCGCCCCGCCATGGTCGAGGTCCCCGGCGGCATCGCCCTCGACCCCTACTCCAAGGCCACGAACAAGCTGGATTCCGGCGCGCTCACCGTCGACGGCACCGTGGTAGACCACCCTTCGCCCCGCTACCTGGCCGCCGCCGCAGCCTGGGCGGAGCGCGACCTCGACCGGCTGGAAGAACTCGGAGTGGGCGTAGTGGTTGAGGGCGGTCGCATCGTGGCCACCACCGACGCCGCACCCCAGCCGGCACCGTGGATGCTTAGCGCCGCCTGGTGCGCACTTCCGCTTCTAGCAGTTCTTCGAAACGCGCGCCGGTCTTCTCCCAGGAATACGTAGCGGCCAGCTCGCGGGCGGCGGCTCCCAAACGATGGCGGAGGGACGGGTCCTCAACAAGCTTCTGGACCGCCTGCGTAAACTCCGCCTCGCGCTGCACCAGCACCCCGGTCTTCCCATCAATGACGCTGTCTTGCAGGCCGAAGGCATACCCCACTGTGGCAACCCCATGTTGGGCCGCCTCCATGACTGCCAGACCCCAACCTTCTTTGCGGGAGGGCATGAGGTGAACATCGGCGCGGGCAAGCAGCGCATGTTTGTAGTCCTCGGTGACCTGTCCGCGAAAGCGGACGCGGTCCTCCACGCCGCGGGTCCGGGCGTACTCGCGCAGGTGGGATTCCCACCAGCCGGAACCGATGACGTCGAGAAGCGCGCCCGGAATCCTGGCCACGGTGTCCATGGCATGCTCGATCTGCTTGTGCGGCACCAGGCGTGACAAGGTCACCAGGTGGATGTCAGCCTCGCGCTCTAGGGTAGGCACGTGCTCCGGCAGAGGATCGACGCCATTTTCAATGATGTGCGCGCCGTGAATTCCCAACTTCTCAAGGTCGCGCTTCGAGGCCTCCGACACCGTCACCCACGTGTTGCCACGGTAGAGCACCGGCACCACGCGGGATTCCAGGAACCAGCCCAGCCGCGCCAAGATGGGCCCAGCCACCGGCCACTGCTCGCGGTGGCAATGATGCGTGAGGATGACAACAGGCACGCGGGTGGCCAGGCGTGCGAAGAACGGAATGCCGTTGTGAGTGTCCACCACCACGTCAATGCCACGCATATCGCGCGTGCCGAACAGCAGCGCCAGCAGCGCACGCGGGTAGACGCTGAACTTGGCGCCAGCGCGCGAATAGAGCACACCGTTGCGGCGCTCGCGTTTGGCCGCATTCATGTGGCGAGCGGTGCGAAAGACCACCTCGTGCCCCTGGGCCGCCAGGTATTCGCCCACGCGCTCAAGGTAGCGCTCGGATCCGCCGCCTTGCGGGTGGGTGGAATCGCGCCAACAGAGTAGAAGGATTTTCATGTCGAGGAACTAGCCTAGTGGGTTATGAAACGCACCCGTGCCATGGCCACCCTGCGCCGCTCGTGGCGGTTGCTGCGCTCCTTCCGCTTCGAACAGACTGCGCCCGCGGTATTTTATGGCGGTCTGGCTGACGACACCGCCGCGCTTATCGACGCCCTCTGCCACGACCACTCCCTCTCCCTTCACGGTGCGCGCGTGCTCGACGTCGGCGGCGGGCCCGGCTATTTCGCTTCAGCTTTTGCCCAGCGCGGGGCCAGTTACGTGGGGCTGGAGCCGGACGCGGGCGAGATGGCAGCCGCGGGTATTGAGGTAGCCCATGCCGTGCGCGGCGATGGCACCCGCTTGCCCTTCGCGGATAACACCTTCGACATCACGTATTCCTCCAACGTGGCTGAGCACATCCCTCACCCGTGGGACATGGGTGAGGAGATGCTGCGCGTGACCAAGCCCGGCGGGCTGGTGATCCTCAGCTACACAGTGTGGCTGGGGCCCTTCGGCGGGCATGAGACCGGCCTCTGGGAGCACTACGTGGGCGGTGAGTTCGCCCGTGACCGCTACACCCGCCGCCACGGCCACCCACCGAAGAACGTCTTCGGCACCTCACTGTTTGCGCTCTCCGCCCGCGAGGGCCTGGACTGGGCGCGCCGCGTGAGTGCACGCGGCGCCAAGCTTGTTGCAGCTTTTCCGCGCTACCACCCGTGGTGGGCCTGGTGGGTGGCAAAGGTGCCAGTGCTGCGAGAATTCCTCACTTCTAACCTGGTCCTCGTCCTGCAGGCCGAGCCGTGAAAACAGCGAAGGCTCCCCGCAGATTCAGCGGGGAGCCTATAGCGCAGGGAGGCTAATTAGCTAGCAGCCTCAACGCGCTCCTTGAGGGCCTTGAACTGATCCCACACCTCAGACGGCACGCGGGAGCCCAGGAAGTGCAGGTACTCCTTGTTGTCTTCCATGTCGCCAGCCCAGTCGGCCGGGTTCACGGCCAAGGCCTCGCGGACGTCTTCGATGTCGAAGTCCAGTCCGGTGAGGTCGATGTCCTCCGGGCGGGCGGTGTGGCCCACGACGGTCTCCACGGCCTCGACATTGCCCTCGATGCGGTCAATGATCCACTTGAGAACGCGAGAGTTCTCACCGAAGCCCGGCCACAGGAAGCGGCGGTCCTCACCGCGGCGGAACCAGTTGACCAGGAAGATCTCCGGCATGCGGTCGCCGCCTTCCTTGCCCATGTCGATCCAGTGCTGCAGGTAGTCACCGGCGTTGTAGCCCATGAACGGCAGCATGGCCATCGGGTCGTGGCGGAGAGCGCCGACCTTACCCTCAGCAGCCGCGGTCTGACCGGAGGAGAGCAGGGAGCCGATCATGGTGCCGTGGTTCCAGTCGAAAGCCTGGGTCACCAGCGGAACGGTGTCCGCGCGGCGGCCGCCGAAGAGGATGGCGTCAATCTTGACGCCCTTCCAGTCATCAAACTCCGGAGCAGCGGACGGGCACTGGGTAATCGGCACGCAGTAGCGGGAGTTCGGGTGGGCAGCCTTGGTGGTGGAAGACGGAGTCCAGTCATTACCGTGCCAGTCGATGAGGTGCTCTGGGGCCTCGCCCATGTCCTCCCACCAGACATCGCCGTCGTCGGTCAGCGCGACGTTGGTGAACAGAGTGTTGCCCGGTTCCATGGACTTCATAGCAATGGGGTTGGACTCATAGTTGGTGCCAGGTGCCACACCGAAGAAGCCGTTCTCCGGGTTGACGGCGTAGAGACCGTCCTCACGCAGGTGCATCCAGGCAATGTCGTCACCGACAACCTCAGCCTTCCAGCCCGGGATGGTCGGGGTAATCATGGCGAGGTTGGTCTTACCACAGGCAGACGGGAAGGCGGCTGCGATGTGGTACTTCTTGCCCTCCGGGTTGGTGAGCTTCAGGATGAGCATGTGCTCAGCCATCCAGCCCTCTTCCTTCGCCATGACGGAAGCGATACGCAGCGCGAAGCACTTCTTAGCCAGGATGGCGTTTCCACCGTAGCCGGAGCCGTAGGACCAGATTTCCTTGGTCTTCGGGAACTGGGTGATGTACTTCTTGTCATTGCACGGCCAAGCGACGTCCTCCTGGCCCGGCTCCAGCGGAGCGCCCACGGAGTGCAGGGCGTGAACGAACTCGCCGTTCTCACCAATCTTGTCCAGCGCCTGCTGGCCCATGCGGGTCATGATGCGCATGGAGAGCACGACGTAGGGCGAATCGGTGAGCTGCACGCCCAGCTTGGGGTCCGGGTCGCTAATGGGGCCCATGCAGAACGGGACGACGAACATGGTGCGGCCCTTCATGGAGCCGCGGAAGGCCTCCGTCATCTCTTCCTTCATCGCTGCCGGCGGGGCCCAGTTGTTGGTGGGGCCTGCGTCCTCAGCGGTTTCGGTACAGATGAAGGTGCGGGACTCCACGCGGGCGACGTCCGACGGGTTGGAGCGCGCGAGGTAGGAGTTCGGGCGCTTCTCCTCGTTAAGCTTGATGAGGGTGCCCTTCTCTACGAGCTCGGCAGCGAGGCGGTCAGCCTCCTCCTGCGAGCCATCAACGAACACGACCTCATCCGGCTGGAAGAGCTCAACGTTCTCACTGATCCACGAGATGAGCTTCTCATTCTTCGTGGGCAGTTCACCTACAAGGCCTGGAATAGTTGCGGTCATTTCACATTCTCCTGTGTTCGGTAGGCCGGGGCACTTCTTGGCGCCGGTGGAGAACGCTCCTCCATCGACGTCTCACCAACCAGAATACGGACACAGGTGCTACCAGGATGTGTAACAAAGGCCACGCTGGTTATATCCACCCAGCTCAGACCGCTTTAGCCGAGGATAAAGGACTGTGGAATAGGGCATAACACTGCGGGAAATCCCCCTTCATGGGGGTAAAAATTCCCACACGAGCACATCCCGTACGGGCGTACTTTTACCCCCGGCGCGTCCGATCGGGCATCATCGGACTTTTCTGCACGGCGCGGCACGTTGCCTCAAACACCTGCTTAAGGGAAAGATGTAAGCTGATGAATAGCGCAGACTCTTCCCCGAATCCCGCCGCCGAGATGCCGCACGGCCGCGGCTTCCAGACGGACTTCAACACCGAGTTCGACAACGATCTGGACTACCCACGCCTAGGCAACGTCACCTTCCGCCGCGGCACACTGACGGACAACCAGAATGCCCTCTTTGAGGAACACTGGCCCAAGCTGGGGCAGATGCTTTCCGACGTCCCCCTCGACATCCCCTCCTGGTTCGGCCACGACGGCGCGAAGACCATCGTGGAGATTGGCTCCGGTACCGGTACCTCCACCGCGGCCATGGCGCCACTGGAGAAGGACACCAACATCATCGCGGTGGAGCTTTACAAGCCGGGCCTGGCCAAGCTGTTGGGCTCCATCGTGCGCAATGACATTGAGAACATCCGTATGGTGCGCGGCGATGGCATCGAGGTACTCATGCGCATGATTGCCCCGGAGTCCCTCGACGGCATCCGCATCTTCTTCCCGGATCCGTGGCCGAAGGCCCGCCATCACAAGCGCCGCATTATCCAATCCGGGACGCTCAACCTGTTCGCCTCCCGCCTGAAGAAGGGCGGCGTGCTGCACGTGGCCACCGACCACGCTGGCTATGCCGAGTGGATTGATGAGCTAGTGCGGGTCGAGCCCTCCCTGGGTTACAAGGGCTGGCCGTGGCCGGAGTGCCCCATCCTCACCGACCGCCAGGTCATCACCAAGTTTGAGGGCAAGGGTCTAGACAAGGAACACGTCATCACCGAGTACCTGTGGGAGAAGAAGTAATGGCCGGAACCTATCTCCTGGTATGGGATGCCCCCAACATGGACATGGGGCTTGGCGCCATCCTGGGCGGGCGCCCCACCTCCGCACACCGTCCGCGCTTTGATGCGATTGGCCGCTGGCTCGCCGAGCTAGCCCGAGACAATGACGCCACCCCGGAAGCCGCGGTCTTCACCAACGTCAGCCCCGGCGGCGCTGACGCCATCCGCCCGTGGGTGGAGGCCATCCGCAACGTTGGCTTCGCCGTCTTTGCCAAACCCAAGCTCTCCGAGGATGATGACGTCGATCCCGACATGGTGGAGCACATCAAGGCCAACCGCGAGAACCTCTCCGGCGTCATCGTGGCGTCTGCCGACGGCCAGAATTTCCAGCACCTGCTGGAACAGCTCGCGGAATCCGGCCTGCCCACCTGCGTGCTGGGCTTCCACGAACACGCCTCCTGGGCCGTGACCCACCCGGAGATTGAATTTGTTGACCTCGAAGACATCGAGGGTGTCTTCCGCGAGCCGCTGCCCCGCGTCAACCTGGACAACCTGCCCCCAGGCGGTGCCTGGCTGCAGCCTTTCCGCCCGCTGTCCGCGCTGCTGCAGCGCGGGCCCGAGCACAGTTAGGAGCCACAGTGTTTTATTCCTGGGGGCGCTTCTCCTACGCGCACCGCAAAGCCATTCCCTTAGTTCTCGTCGGCCTTATCCTGGTGCTCTTCTTCGGCTTCGGCACCCGCTTAAGCGACCGGATGAGCCAGGAGGGCTGGGAGGATCCGGGGGCGGCGTCGACAAGCGCGGCACAGATTGAGCTCGACACCTTCGGCCGTGACAATTCCGGCGACGTCATCCTCCTCTTTGAGGACCCCGATGCCCACGCCGCCGAGGCCACCGCCTTCCTGGAGGACCTCAAATCCCAGCACCCAGGGCAGATTGACTCCGTGACCAGCTACTTCGATTCACGTAACCCCAATCTCATCACGCGGGACCACTCCAGGGCCTTCGCCGCCATTGGGCTCAAAGGCGACGGTGAGCAGACCCTCAAGGACTTCCGCGCCATCGAGGACTCGCTCCACGCCAGCGACCTGCCCGTGCAGGTAGCGGGTGCCACTGCCGTGGCTGACGCGCTGGATGAGGGCATGGCCCAGGACATCTCCCGCGCGGAGAAGGCCGCCCTGCCGCTCGTGGGCCTGCTGCTGCTCGTGGTTTTCGGCTCCGTTGTCGCGGCGTTTATGCCGCTCGTGGTGGGCGGGCTGTCCATCCTCGGATCGCTGGGCATCCTCTCCGTGTTGGCCGGCTTCCTGCAGGTCAACGTGTTTGCTCAGGCAGTCGTCACGCTGCTGGGACTAGGCCTGGCCATCGACTACGGCCTCTTCATGGTTTCGCGCTTCCGCGAGGAGCTGGATAAGGGCCGCGACACCAAGGAGGCCGTAGCAATAACCACCGCCACCGCGGGCCAGACCGTGGTCTTCTCCGCCGCCATGGTGGCCGTGTCCCTATCGGGGCTTTTCCTCTTCCCGCAGGCCTTCCTCAAGTCCGTGGCCTATGGCTCCATTTCCGCGGTGGGCCTGGCCGCGCTGCTTTCCGTTATGGTGCTGCCGTCACTGTTCGGCATGCTGGGCCACAACATTGACAAGTGGACCGTGCGCAAGACTTCACGCCGCGGGCGCCGCATCGAGGACACGTGGTGGTACAAACTACCACGCTGGGCCATGCGCCGCGCGGGGCTGATGACCGCTGCCATCTGCGCCCTGCTCATTGCGCTGACGCTGCCGGTACTGGGCGTGAAATTTGGCGGCATCAACGAAACCTACCTGCCGCCGGATAACGACGTGCGCGTGGCCCAGGACCAGTTCAACGAGGACTTCCCCTCCTTCCGCACCGAACCGGTCAAGCTCGTGGTGAAGAATGCGACGAATGAGCAGCTTGTAGACGTCGTCATGCAAGCCCGCTCCATCCAGGGCCTCACCGAACCGATGGGCCCGAAGACCGCGACTGTCGACGGCACCACCGTCCTCGGCGCCGGCATCCAGGACCGCGAGGACTACGGGCGTATCGTCCACGAGCTCGAGAACATCGAGGCTCCCGAGGGCGTCGAACTTTACGTCGGCGGCACGCCGGCCATGGAGGTCGAGTCCCTCGACGCGCTCTTTGAGACCCTCCCCTGGATGGCCCTCTACGTGGTGTTGGCCACCTTCCTCCTCATGGCGCTGGTCTTCGGCAGCTTCATCCTGCCGCTCAAGGCCATTATCATGACGTTGCTTTCCCTGGGCGCAACGTTGGGCATCTTGACGCTCATGTTCGTCGACGGCCTGGGCTCTGGCCTGTTCAACTACACCGCGGGCCCGCTCATGAGCCCGATCCTGGTGCTCATCATCGCCATCGTCTTTGGCCTGTCCACGGACTACGAGGTCTTCCTGGTCTCCCGCATGGTGGAGGCCCGCCGTAAAGGTGCGTCCACGGACGAGGCCATCGCCGCGGGCACCGCCCACACCGGCGGCATCATCACCGCGGCCGCGCTCATCATGATTGTCGTCGCCGGTGCCTTCGGTTTCTCCGACATCGTCATGATGAAATACATCGCCTTCGGCATGATTTTCGCGCTGCTTATCGACGCCACCATCGTCCGCATGCTCCTCGTCCCCGCCGTCATGCACCTGCTGCGCGAGGACAACTGGTGGGCACCGCGCTTCCTCACTGGCCTGACCCACCGCCTTGGCGGCGACTCCCCCGAGCCCGCCGCTGCACAAGAGCCTGCTGTGCCGGAGCCTACCGTGGCGGAGCCTACCGGGGCGGAGCCTGCTGCCGCCGCGAGCCCGGCGCCAACACCTGCAGCCAGCCAGGCGCCGGCTGAGGAGGGGGCGTCGCCAAGCAGCGCGAACGATGCGGCCGTGCGAGGTGACCGCAGCGCCGACACGGACGAGGAACTCATCCCCTTCACCGAACTGATGCGGCGCCTGAACTCCACGGATAAACGATGAACAAGAAGTGGATCACCTGGATAATCTCCCTGGTTATCCTGGCCGCGCTGGCGTGGTTCTTCCGCGACCAGCTCGACTTCATCACCGAAGGTCTGCGCCGCCTGCGCCACGCCGAACCTTTCCCCGTGGTGCTCGTCGTGGTCTTTGCGCTGCTCTCCATCGCCGGCATGGCCGAGGTGATGAAGCGTCTCATTGGCGCCGGCGGCGTCAACGTTCCGCTGCGCGAGACCTACGCCATCACCCTGGCCTCCAACGCATGGTCCACGACCCTTCCGGCGGGCCCGGCGTTCTCCGCAGTGCTGACCTTCCAGGTGCAGCGCCGCTGGGGCGCGTCGGTGGCGCTGTGCAGTTACTTCCTGTTCTTGTCCTCGGTCATTAGCTCAATGTTCCTCGCGCTCATCGGACTCGGCGGGGTGTTTTTCCTCAACGCGGATATGGCTCTAGGTTCGCTGATTACCACCATCGTTCTCATGCTTGCCGCGCTTGGCGGAATTTTTTGGCTGACCTCCCACCCGGTGACCCTCGAGCGCTGGCTGCGCAAGCTTCACCCGGGGGCTACCCGGGATCGAGTCATCCAGGAAGTCCGCAACTTGGGCGAGGTCCACCTCTCGCGCGGCCCCTTTGCCGTGGTTGCCGGGGCGTCGCTGGTGCACCGTTTGGCAGATATGGCCGCATTGTGGGCGTCGGTGTGGGCGGTGACCGGGGAGATCCCGTGGCTGCGTGCTGGTGCGGACGACACCACAATTGCCGGTGTTGCCCTGGCTTTCCTCGCCGCAAAACTGGCCGGCTCCGCACAGGTCACGCCAGGCGGTTTGGGCACGGTTGAGGCCGCACTTATTGCTCCGCTGGTTGCGACGGGTCTGACCGTGGTGCATGCCACCTCCGCGGCCATCATCTACCGGCTTATTTCCTTTGCGCTCATCACTATCATTGGATGGGTCATCTACTTCGCCCACTACGCCCGCGATGGCTTCTCCTACGCGGCGCTGAACCAGAAGGAATCCTAAATGCGCGTTGCCCCGCTTATCGACGTCCTCGCCCTCGCCCTCTTCGCCATCCTCGCCCGCCTGGCGCATGGCGGTTTGAGCTTGAGCACATGGTTCGATGCCTTCTGGCCGTGGACTGCGGGAGCGATTGTGGGCTGGCTTATCATCATGGCCACGAAGCTTGGCGGCCTGTGGAAGCAGGGAGCCGTGGTGTGGGTGAGCGCCATCCTTGGCGGCATGGCCCTGTGGGTGCTGGTCAATGGCCGCCTGCCGCACTGGTCCTTCCTCATCGTGGCCACGGTCATGTCCGCGCTGCTGCTCTTTGGCTGGCGCGCCATCGCTACTGTTACCTCCCGCTCCCGCGCTTAGTATCCGGCTTCGCCATTTCCTCTAGCCTGTTTTCTTCCCTTCACAAGACGCGCTCACGTGTTAGGGAGGCACCCGCCAGCCAGGCTTGCCACGCTTACAACCAACCATAGTCACCCCCTTTGAGCTGGGAGTTTGCCGTTCCAGTTGCGGGGTAGGTGGAGGGGGTTTAGTGTGTGAGCCATGAAGTTGGGGGACTTACTCGGGGTACTCGCTCGCGGCATGCACGTCGTTTCCTTGTGCGCGGGCCACACGCTCGATGAAATGATCGCACTCGGCGCCACTCCGCGCGTAGCGCGGCAGTTGGATGCGTTGCACCGCGTGTATTTTGGGCAGACCGCGTTCACCGCTAAGCAGCGTCGCGCGCGGAACACCAACCACGCACTGGATACGCTGCTCACCATCGAAAGACATGTTGCGCGGGTGAAGGATTCCCGTAAAGCCTGGGACCTCCGAGTGGAGTTGTGTGAGACGCCGGTGGGTGAGATTGCTGCTGTGGCACGACGCCGGCTGGCGGAACTTAAGCCCCAGCCCTCCCCGGGCGTGCGCGTGCGCCGCAGCGCGACTGGTATGCACAGCATCACCATTACAGACCGCCCGCGAGCGATCGCGGACATGGTCGGCACACTCCGAGCGACCAACGATGACCTGCTCAAAGCCGCACACGACGTCTTCGCGGGTTCCGGTGCACCGAGGCCGGCGCTGCATGCACATGTCATTGTGCGCCTCGACGAGCTTGACACGATTGTGCGCGGCGAGGGCGATGACATCATCCTGCAGGCTACCGACGGCGGCACCATGACCGGCGCGGAATTTCTCCGCACGCAGTTTGCCGATCGAGGCTTTGTCTCGCTCTTCCACCCGGTCGAGGGGCCGGTGAATCTGTATTACGGGAGCCGTTTTGCCAACGAGAAGCAGCGGCTGTTACTCAGCGCAGAGCACCCGACGTGTGCCTGGCTCGGCTGTACACGACCAGCTGCGGAGTGCCAGATGCACCACATTCAACGCTGGCAGGATGGCGGGCCTACCAACGTGGCCAATCTGGTTCCTTTATGCCAGTACCACAACGCCATTAATGATGACGACCCCACTCGCCCTACCGGCCGGGGTCGAGTCGACCGCATCAACGGCAGAGTCCATTGGTTGCCGCCCGGTGGCGGTCCTCCAGTTCCCAGCCCCAGTCCTGCCTGGCGCTAAAACACTGATCGAAAAAGCCCCTCCAAAGGAGGGGCTACAGGCGCTGGTCTGCGACTACTTCGAGCTCAGAGAGGAACCGGAGACCGAGACACCGGCGCGGTTGAGCAGCATGATGACGAGGTTGATGATGTCGCCACCGAGGTCAATAACGCTAGAGAGCATGATAATTCTCCTTTATTCGATTACCTAGACTTTATGTCTATCGTGCGAGGATGCCCTCGACGTTACGCCCCTGCAAGAAAACCGGCATACAGCCGGGGAGCACAACCGGCGCTAGAGCGGGGAGATGGTGTGCTTCTTCGGCAGGTCCTTCTCCTGCTTATCAGCAAGCTGGCGCAGCGCGCGGCGCAGGGCTAGGCGCGACTCGGAGGGCTTAATCATGCCATCGAGGTAGCCGCGCTCCGCGGCGACATAGGGCGCGGTCATGGTCTCATCGTAGAAATCCATGAACATCTTCTTCGTCATGGCGCGCTGCTCCGGGGTTTCGGCGGCCTCGAGCTGCTTGCCGGCAATCATGACCACGGCTGCGGCCGAGCCCATGACGGCAATCTGGGCCGTCGGCCACGCCAGGTTGATGTCACCGGTCAGGTTCTTCGAGCCCATCACGGCGTAAGCACCGCCATAGGCCTTGCGCACGATGAGCGATACCTTCGGCACGGTGGCCTCCACCACGGCGAACGCAAACTTCGCGCCACGGTGAATCAGACCAGCCTTCTCCTGGTCCACGCCTGGCAGGTAGCCCGGCGTATCCACTACGAAGACCAGCGGGATGTTGTAGGCATCGCAAATACGGATAAAACGCCCACCTTTATCGGCGGCGTCCGCGTCAATGCAGCCCGCCGAATGCATCGGGTTGTTCGCCACAAAGCCCACGGCCTTGCCGTCGATGCGGCCGAAGGCGGTGATGACGTTGGGCGCGTAGTTTTCTTGGATTTCGATGAGCTCGTCATCGTCGCCAAGCTGCGTGAGCAAATCCATCATGTCATAGCCGGCGTTCGTGTCATCCGGCATGAAGGAATCCAGCTCGGTGTCCTGGGCCACCTCCTCATCAGAGGGCGCGTCAAAGACAGGCGCCTCATCGAAGCAGGTCAGCGGCAGGTGGTCCAGCAAGTCACGAACCAGGTCGAAGGCATCATCCTCCGAGGGCACCACGACGGACACGTTGCCGTTGAGCTCCTGCTGACGCGCGGAACCGAGATCGTGCGAGGAAATCTCCTCACCCGTGACCTCTTTAATCACGTTCGGTCCCGTCACGTACATCTCCGCCTCACCGTCGACGGCGATGATGAAGTCCGTGGTCACCGGCGCATACACCGCACCACCGGCGGACTTGCCCATCATGATGGAAATCTGCGGGCTGCGGCCACTAAGCGGGAGCTGGCGGCGGGCAATCTCGGAATACATGGCCAGGGACGTCACCGCATCCTGGATGCGCGCACCACCGGAATCCTGGATACCGATGACCGGGCAGCCTATCTTGATAGCCAAATCCATGATGTCGGTGACCTTCTTACCAAAGGTCACGCCCACGGAACCGCCGTAGACGGTCTTGTCGTGCGCATAGATGCACACCGGGCGGCCGTTGATGCGGCCGTGGCCGGTGACCACGCCATCGGAGTAAATCGCGTCCGGGTCGCCGGGGGTTTTGCCTAGGGCACCGGTTTCGACGAACGAGCCTTCGTCGAGAAGCGCGGCGATGCGTTGGCGCGGCGTCGAGCGGCCGGCCTCGTCGCGGCGGGCACGGGAGCGTTCACTACCGGGGTCCTGGGCGCGCTCGAGGCGCTCGCGCAGGTCCGCTAGCTTGTCGGCGGTGCTAGTCACTTGCGAATCTTCTCCTCGATCCAATCCTCCATGTGCTTGCCCACGATACCGATTGCCGGCTCGTCGGGAACCGCCAGGTGGTCGCCGGGCAGCTGCACAATCTCCAGATTCTTCACGATAACGCCCCAGCCGCCGTCCGGGTTAATCTCCGCGTACGCTGGCTCGAGCTCGATGGCGCCGTCATGCATGCGCTCGGAGCGGAACAACAGCACCGGCACGCTTACCGACGCCCACCTTCCCATATCCAGCGACCCCAAAATCTGGTTGTCCACGAAGGACGCACGCTGGTGCTCGAGTACGCCGGCGGACAGGCCGTGCTCGGAGGCGTCGGTAGAGGTGAGGAACTCGGCGAGCATGGCCATAAGCGCATCTTCGCCGACGGTTTCCAGCATCTCGTAGGGCGGGTCGAAGTCGAGGCCGTAGGTCTTCTTGGCAAAGGCCGCGTAGCGGCCCCAGCGGGCCTTGGTTTCCTCGAGGGTGTCCGGCGCTGGGTGGGCGGGCTGGGTGGTATCCAGCAGCGCGATGAAGGCGACCTCGGCGGAGTCCTCGCCGCGGGCGGCGCGCTCCTGCAGCTGGTAGGCCACCTCGTAGGCCAGCGCGCCGCCAAAGGACCAGCCGCCGAGCACGACCTTGCGGCCGCGCGCGTAGTGCAGGATGTCCTCGATGTAGGCGGCGGCGCGGTCCTCCAGGCTGCCTTCAAGGCGCTCGACGCCGTACACGGCGACGTCGGCAGGCAGGCGGCGGGTCAGCGGCTGGTAGACCACCGTCGTGCCGCCGGCCGGGTGGAACATGAAGACGGCGGGGCCGTCGGCCTCGCGCAGGACGCGGATGTTGCCTTCGACCTCGGTTTCCAGGCCCTCGCGGACCAGGTCTGCGAGGTTTTCCAAGGCGTCGGCCTCGTGGACTTGCTGTGCGGTGACCTCGATGCCGGCGCGCTCCGTGAGGCGCTCAGCAATCTGGGCGGCCACCTCGTCGCTCACCTCCGGCAGCGCAGAGGTCACGCCGGCCGCGGCCTTACCCGTGAAGGTGGCCCAGGTGCCAAACACCATGCGCTCGGAAGCATCGCGCGGGGCCACGCCCACGCCCTCAGCCTCGCCGTCGCGCTCACCGTCGTTCTGCGCTCCATCCGCGCCGCGGTTGTCACCGCGCAGCTCATCCGCGCCGCCCTTCGCGCTCACGGTGGCGGCTTTTCCGGCGGAGTCGTCGCTCTCGGTGAGCGCGAAGGGTGCGGTGGCCTGGGCCGGGGTCGCGTCGGCCGGGGTGGTGGCGTCAGAGGCATCAGCAGCAGGCGCGGCAGGGGTCTGCTCGGCGACGGCGTCCTCGACCATGGTGATGACGTCGGCGAGGGAGGCGTCGCGAAGCGCCTGCACCTGCAGCGGCGGGATCTGGAAGTCATTCTCCACGCGGTTCTTGATGCGCATGCCCATCAGCGAATCCAGTCCCAGGTCAATGAGCGGCAGCTCGCGCGGCAGGTCAGAGACGTCATAGCCCATGGACTCCGAGACAATGAGGGACAGGCGCTCCTCCACCGTTTCCTTCGCAGGGTCCCAGCGCACGGCGTCGACGCCCACCTCAGGATCAGCGAACTGCGGCGCGGTCACGGCCTGTGCCAGAGTCGGCTCCGGAGTGACAGCGGGCGCTGGAAGGTTGAGGGTCGAGGCAAAGCCTTCCGCAATGAGCTTGGTCGACGCACCGTCGACAAAGTGCACCGCTACCGATAGGCCGCCCAAGGTACGGCGCACGATGGTGGTGACCTCACCCTTCGCGGGAAGATCGAGGTGCTCCTCGCTGGCGGCAATCTGCGCACCCGGGGTCACGGCCTCGGCGGCGGCTTCCAGCAGCGCGAGTGCACTCGGTGCCTGGTCCGCATTCGTGGAGAAGGCCACGGCCCCTTCCGGCAGGGTGACGCGCGCACCAGGCAGGCCGGACACACCGGAGGACGGGCGGGCGTTGGTCCAGAAGCGCTGGCGGCGGAAGCGGGTGGAGGGGGCGTCGACAAGCGCGCCCGAACCGAAGACCTTCGTGTACTCCACCGGAGCACCCGAGGCATAGAGCTTGGACAGCAAATCCAGCAGGGACTCGGTGGGATCGACCTTGCGCTTGAGACTGTAAAGCAGCTGCGCATCCGCCTTGCCCGCGGCAAAAGCGGTGGACATGAGGCCCATGAGTGCAATCGGATTCGGGGAGATCTCCACAATCTGCGTGTGGCCCGCATCAAAGGCCGACTCGGTCGCATCCTGCAGGTAGACGGAGTGGCGCGTCATGCGGATCCAGTAGTCCGCATCGTGCACGACGGTCCCTGGGCGGTAAGCCTTGCCGCGGTCCACGGAGGAAAACAGCGTGGTGTGCAGCGGTCGGGCCTCAATGCCGGCGATTTCGGCATAGAGCTCACCCAGCAGCGGGTCCACGGCGGAAGTGTGGCCGGCGGCCTTGACGTTGAGGGCGCGGGCGAACTTGCCTTCACCTTCGAGTTTTTCCACCAGGGCGAGGACTTCCTCGCGCGGGCCGCCCACGGTGGTCATACCGGGGCCGGTGTAGACGGCGGGCTCGATATGTCCAGGTAGGGCGTCGATCTCCTCGGCGGAGAGTTCGACGACGGCCATGGCGCCCTGTTGGTCGTCGGCAAGCGAGGCCTCGCCCTCGCCCATGAGGCGCGCGCGGTGGCAGGCAATGAGCATGGCATCCTCGGCGGTGATGCCGCCGGAGGCGTAGGCCGCACCGATTTCACCCATGGACATGCCGATGACACCAGCCGGGCGGACGCCGAACGCGGCGAGCAGGTCCGTCAGCGCAATCTGGATGGCGGTAATCGCCACCTGCGCGGTCTCGGTGTTGTAGGTCTGGGAATCATCGTGGACCAGTTCCAGGATGGACCAGCCGGACTCATAGGCCACGATGGCGTCGAGCTCCTCCAGGCGCTGTTTAAACAGCGGGGAGATCTCGATCATGTCCTTGGCCATCTTGCGGTGCTGCGAGCCGAAGCCGGAGTACATGAAGACCGGGCCGTGCACCGTCGGGGAATCCGCCGCGGCGATGCCCACGGAGACGGTTCCCTCAGACACCTGACGCAGGCGTTTGATGGCCTCTTCGCTTGACGACGCCACCACCACCGCCCGCGACCTTCCATGGTTGCGGCGGGCGAGGGTGCGGGCCAGGGAGAGCAGGTTCGGGTCCTCGGCCTCGATGTAATCCGCAAGGTCGGCCGCGGCGGCTGCGCGGCGCGAGGGCAGCAAGCCGGAGACCGGCAAGGCCACCGGCTGGCCTTCACCGACGGCGACCTGCGGGGCGTCCTGGCGGGTCAGCCCGCGGTAATCGGTGAGGACGACGTGCGCGTTGGTGCCGCCAAAGCCGAAGCCGGAGACGCCGGCGATTTTCTGGCCGGAATATTCGGGCCACTCGCGCGGGTCCTCGACCACTTCGAGGTGTTCAGCGTCAAAGTCGATGTAGCGGTTGGGGCCGGCGTAGTTGATGTTCGGTGGGATGACGCCGTGGCGCATACCTTCGATGACCTTGATGAGGCCGACGACACCTGCGGCGGATTCGGAGTGACCGATGTTGGTCTTGGCGGAGCCCAGGAGGGTCGGTGTCGCGGCCTGGCGGCCTGGGCCGAGCACGCGGCCCAGCGCAGTGGCCTCGATGGGGTCACCGAGGATGGTGCCGGTGCCGTGGGCCTCAACATAGTCCACATCCTGCGGGCGGATGCCGGCATCGGCATAGGCGCGCTCGAGGACATCAACCTGCGCCTCCGGGTTCGGGGCGGTGAGGCCGTTGGAGTGGCCGTCGGAGTTGACGGCGGAGCCCTTGATGACGGCGGCGATGGTGTCGCCGTCGCGTTCGGCGTCGGCAAGCCGCTTGAGCACCAGCACGCCGGCGGCATCCGCGCGGACGATGCCATCGGCGTCATCAGAGAAGGCGTGGATGGCGCTCGTGGGCGAGGTGACACCCAACTCGCTGAAGCCGATGGAGGCGTGCGGGGAGGACAGGATGTTGACGCCGCCGGCCAGGGCCACGTCCGCCGCGCCCACGCGCAGGTCCTTGACCGCCTGGTTGACTGCCACGAGGGAGGCAGAGCAGGCGGTATCCACGTTGATGGACGGTCCGCGGAGGTCAAAAGCGTAGGACAGGCGGTTGGCAATGATGGCAGACGACGTGCCTGTCATGGCGTAGGGGTGCATCTCCGCCGGGTCCGCGGTGATGAGCATGCCGTAGTCATTGTTGGTGGAGCCCATGTAGACACCGGTGGCGGTGCCGCGCAGCTGGTTGGCGGGCACTCCGGCGTCCTCGAGAGCCTCCCAGGCCACCTCGAGGAGGATGCGCTGCTGCGGGTCCATATTGGCCGCCTCCAGCGGGGAGAGGCCGAAGAATTCAGCGTCGAAGCTGGCGATGTCCTCGATATAGCCACCGTCGGTGTTCTGTTGCGCCATCTTCTCGCTGGTAATTGGGTCGGAGGAGTACTCCGACCAACGGCCGACAGGCAGCGGTCCGGTACCGGGGCGGCCCTCAGCCAGCATGTCCCAGAACTCGGCGACGTTCTTGGCCCCTGGGAAGCGACCAGCATAGCCGATGACGGCGATATCGCCGCCCTCGATGAGTGGTGTCTGTGTCTGCCCTGACGTTGCTTGCGGCGCCTCGGGAGTTGCGCCGTTGACGAGGCGATCCGCCAGCTGCGCAATGGTGGGGTACTCATAGGCCACGGTCGGCTCGAGTTTAATGCCGAGGAGGTTTTCTAATTCGCCGGAAAGAACCACGGCGTCGCGCGAGGACAGCCCGAAGTTCTCCAGCGGCTTGGTGTCCGTGATTTCCTCGGCGGACAGGCCGGTGGTCTGCGCAACCCAGGTGCGCAGCCAGCCACGAAGCTCTTCAACGGTCATAAATCTTTAGCTTTCTAACGCGGACTATGTGCAAGGTCGGTCGATTTTGCGCAGCACGAAGGCGCGCTCGACGACGCTTCTATCAGAGTTATCGGACGATTATCTCACTTCGTTAACTTGAGTTTCATAACCGACATGCCCTTATGTTCCCCCACCTGCGAAAACCCGGTTGAGTTCCACATACGTGCGTGTGGAACCGTAGCGCCCCAGCGGCTGAGGTTGACACAGACCGACAAGAGCCCCCACCACGGAAGGAAGCAGGGGCTGCGTTCGGGCTGAGCGCGGTAAGCGCCAAGCGCGGGCTAGGAGGCGAGGTACTCCTTCTTGGCCACGCGCCGGGCAATCTTGCCGGAGGAGGTGCGCTTAATCTCGTTGGCGTTGAACCACTGAATGGCCGCAGGGGTCACGCCGTGGTGTGAGGACACCGCAGAACGGATGACCTCGGAGGCGGCTTCATCCTCGGCAGGGTTGGCACCATCGGCGCGCTCAATGAGCAAGACCAGCTCCTCGGTGCTGCCGCCTTCAACGGAGAAGGCCGCGATGGAATCCGCGCGCACGTGAGCGGAGGCCTCCTGCACGGTGCCTTCAATATCCTGCGGGTAGTGGTTGCGGCCAGCCACGACGATGAGGTCCTTGAGACGGCCGGTGATGTAGACCTGGTTATCCACAATCGTGGCCAGGTCACCGGTGGCGAGCCAGTTGTTGTCGTCCGGAGCATTCGCTACGCGCGAACCTTCAGCCAGGCGCTTACCCAGCGTGTTGTGGAAGGTCGAGGCAGTCTCCTCGTCGCGGCCCAAATAGCCGGCGGCGCGGTTTTCGCCGTGGAGCCAGATTTCGCCCACGTGACCGTCGGCAAGCTCGGCTCGAGTTTCCGGATCCACGATGGTCAGATCCTGGGCCACAACGCTCTGACCACAGGACGCATACGCCACCGAATCCTCGGACTTCTCCACGATGACGGCCTCGCCGTGCGCTAGGCGCTCGCGGTCAAAGTGCGAAATGATGGGGCGATCCGGCGTCTGTGGCGTCGTCACGATGAGGGAGGCCTCCGCCATGCCATAGGACGGGCGCAAGGTCTCGCGACGCAAACCGTACTCCTCCTTGCCGAAGGTCTCCCAGAAAGCATTCACCGCAGACTCCGTCACCGGCTCCGAGCCAATGATGATGCCCTCCACATTGGACAGATCCAGCTCCTCGCCCGCCGCCGGCGCACCGTAGCGCGCGGCGAGTTCCAGGGCGAAGTTAGGAACGACGGCGTAGGTACCCTGCAGCTGTGCATCGATAGGCTGGCGCTTCAGTTGGTCCACCCAGCGCTTGGGCTGCTGCACAAAGTCACGCGGGGTCATGATCTCCAGATTGAGGCCCAGAATGGTGACGAATACGGCAAGAATGATGCCCATATCGTGGTGCATCGGCAGCCAGGACACCACACGCGGCGGCAGCTTGATCTGCACCGCGGTAAAGATCTGCAGCACGTTCGTCATGATGTTGCGATTGGTCAGCAGCACGCCCGCCGGGGTACGCGTGGATCCGGAGGTGTACTGCAGGAAGGCCGGGTGATCCACCGGCGGGGTCTTCAGCGCAGCCAGGGCCGCCTTGCCCTCCTCGGTCTCCAGCGGGTTGGTCCAGCTTGCCGCCAGGGAATCCGGCAGGGAATCAATGGAGATGATGCGCGGGCGCTCCGCGGCCGGACGATCGGAGAAGTAGGCGCGGTTGGCTGCAGCCGAGACGTTGTTGGTGAGCACGACCGGCGGGTTGGCATCCCCGAACACGGCGCGCAGGTGGTCGGTGTGCCCCGGCTCATTCGGGTCATAGAGCGGAATGGGCGTCATACCCGCATACATGGCACCAAGGAAGCCAAAGATGTATTCCGGCGAGTTGCCGGCCAGGATGGCCACACGGTCCCCCATCTTGCCCACCTGCTGCAGGCGCGCGGCCACCACCTTGATGCGGGTGTTGACTTGAGAACGGGTGAAGTCACGCGGGGTACCCTCAGGGTTGTCGTTGTAGACCCACTGCCGCATAACCGGGCGGTCGGGGACTCCTGCCTGCTGTTCAGCGCCGTAGAGGTGCTCCGCTAGGCCCGCCAGAGTGAGGTGCGGGGGCAGGGCGATGTTGCCCTTCTCGTCGAAGAACTGGCCGATCAAGGCTTTCAGATCCATGTGGGCTCCTTCGTGGGGAGGTAGATAGGTCACGTACTTTTGACACTAAAAATATCAGACGGGATCGGGAAAGTGTTACATGGCACGCACTAGTGCGCGTCGATGATGTCCTTGGCCCACTGCGTTACCCACTGGCTAGCCGTCGTCCCTTCAATAACATGCGGGTTGGAGGCGTACATGGCATGTACACCGTTGGCTTCGATGAGGTCCATCGCACGATCAAGACCGTTGCTGACGTCGAGCGGGGCATCACAGATGGAGTCATTGGGCGCACAGATCTGGAAGGTGCGGTCAGCTAGTTCGCCGAACCCATTGGCGCGCGCGCCGCGCATCGTTGCTCCCGGAACGATGCCCTGAATGAGGGTCGAGACCGGCTGCAGCGCAATCTCCGCGCCGACGCCACCGACGTGTGCGCCGGGGTTGATGCCAACGCCTTCTTCGCGACGCCCATCCGCAATCACCGCCACTCCTGCCACACTGCTGGCGGGGATGGGGCCATTGCCGCCGCCGATGCGGTCGGCGACATCGCCCACGATGACCGCGCCCTGCGAGAATCCGGACAGGATGAACTGCGTATCGGGGCAGGTCTCGTGCATGTAGGTCAGCTCGCCCTCCAGGCGGGAGGTTCCTTCATCGCGGGACTCGTCGTAGCTCATCTCCTGCTGAGCATTGATGTTCTTGAACTGCGCGGTGTACGGCAGCGTCCACACCTTGACGTCATTGGGGACGTAGGACTCCTTGAGCGGGTTGGTAATGGAAAGCATGAAGGAGTTCGGGTTCGCGCCGGGGTTGATGGGGTCATCGTCGGCGGCAGATTCCCACGTGCCCGGCGCGGAGACGAACTCGAAGCGCGGGCACCAGTCAGGCTGTGCGGGTTCCTCCTCACCGGGTTGCGCTGGGTCGTCGGAAGGCGCGACGAGCACTCCCGGTTCACCCTCGTTGCGGGTGTTGAGGAAGTGAACCGCTCCCCCGCCAATCACGGCGAGGAGGACGACGACGGCGAGGACGGTGAATGTTTTACGCATGGTGGGAAAATCTAGCTTGGGAAGGTGCGGGATTCCCTGCGGAATCCCTGACATGGAGCTGTGTGCGCTGGGCTTCGCTCTAGCCAGCGCACAGGGCGCGTCCCTGCTCCGTGATGAGCTGGGTGAGTTGCTCGTGGCTCAGCTCGCTGCGGCCCTGTTCGATGAGCTGGCCGGCCACCGCGGGCACGGTAACGGCATCACCCTGGCACGAAGCCTGGGCGGCGCCGATGAGCTGGTCCTCCACGCCGTCCGTGTTCACGCCACCCTGGGAGATCGCAGCCAGGAAGTGCTGGTTGGGCCCCTCATCGGGAGCGGGTGCGGGGATTTCGGAGACCTCGCGCGCGCCGCGGTCCTCAGGTTCGTCACCGGTTCCTCGGGATGAGCTGCCTGCAGGGGAGTTTTCGCTAGCGCTTGTCGACGTTTCAGAGGACGCCCCCGACGCCGCCGACGACGCGGACGCGGAACGCTCAAGCGGCGCCACGGAGGTCTCGGTGGCTTCACTCTCATCGACAGTGGCGGAACCGCAGCCGGCCAGCAGTGCGCCAGCGGCCAGCAGCGCCGCCGCTACGGTGGGATGGGAAAGACGTCGCATGCGCATGGCTTACTTCTTGTCTGCCTGAACGGTGCCCATGACCTTGCGGATGACTCCATGCTGGAAGGTCTGGGTCAGGCCGCCGGCCGGGATTTCCTTGTAGTCTTCCGTCGGCCAGCCGAATTCGCCCTGCTCGTAGCCGTGCTTGCCCCACTCGTCGAAGATGTCGCCCTTGAGGATGTAGTGCGCGCCGCTGTCCATGGACCAGTAGATGTTGCCGTGCTCGAACTCTTGGAAGAAGCCGCCGTTGACCTGCTTTTCCTCGCCGACTGGGTAGCCCAAATCGGATTCGGCCGCCTTCAGTTCTTTGTACTTGGCGCCGATAGCACCGTGGACGATGTGGAAGGAGCCGTCCGGGTTGTGGGTGAGAACGCCGTCCTCGAATTCCTGGACCACGCCGTCACCGATCTTGCGGACATCGGAGGTCGGGTACTTGAGGTCACCGCCCTCGTAGCCGTTCTTGCCCCACTCGTCGAAGATGTCCTTCGGGATGGGCCATGCGCCGTTCTCCGGGGTCCAGTAGATGGAGCCGTGCTCGAAGTGGACGTAGCGGCCGCGGCCGTCCGGGGTCTTTTCTTCGCCGGTCACCGGGAAGCCCAGCCATGAGGTCGGGCCACCGAGCTCGGAGTAACGCGCGCCGATGCGGCCGATGACGGCGTGGGCGCCGGTCTCCGGGGACCAGTAGGCGGTACCGGCCTGGAAGTCCTGGGCCTTGCCGCGGTCGGCGACGTCATACTCGTTGTTCAGGCACGTTCCGATGATGCCGGACTTGGTGGCATCGGCGATGGCGCCGACCGGGGTGCAGTCCGCACCGCGGTCGCTCTTGTCCAGACCGAGGGAGTCAGCAATGAACGGCCACGCCTCGGTCATTTCGAACTGCCAGTATTCCCAGCTGTGGACGCCGGTCGGGCGGAACTTCACTACCGGCTCCACGCCGGCGCGCTTGGCGTAGTCCACGAAGGTCTGGGTAGACATGCGGGAGATGGCCTCGAGACCCACGCCGGCCATGTTGGCCTGGCCCTTGGCCACGGAACCGATCTGGCCGTAGTCATCCTTGCCGTTGCCGGCGGAGACGTAGACCTTCATGTCCTTAAGATTCTCGATGCCCAGCTTCGGGTCGTGGTCAACCCAGTCCTGGGAGTACAGCTCGCCCCACATGTTGGTGGAGGTGTATCCGCCGGCATCTGCCTGGGCGGCGGTCACGGCCTCCGGCATGCCGGTGGTCGTGGTGTCGAGGTAGCCGGAGAAGGAGCCAACGAACTTGAAGGCCCACGGGTTGCGCTCGGCCAGGTTCATGGCGGCGGTACCGCCCATGGAGATACCGGTAACAGCGCGCTGGCCGTTGGAGCGGTAGGCCTTTTCCAGCACTGGGATGAGCTCCTGCATGAGGAAGGTTTCCCACTTGTAGTGCTTGCCGTTGTCTGCCTTCTGCCAATCGGAGTAGAAGGAAGACTCGCCGCCCACCGGCATAATGAGGTTGACGTTGCGGTCAGCGTACTGGGACAGGATGTTGGTTTCGATGGTCCAGCCGGACTCGTCGTCGCGGGCACGCAGACCGTCGAGGGCCCATACCTCCGGGAACGTCTTGTCCGGGCTGGAGTACCAGTCACGAGCCAGCTGAATCTGCACGACCTGCTCCTGGTCCGGCATGGCGGCGGACTTGATGTAGACCTTGAGGTGGCGGTTCGTCAGGTACTCGACACGGGAGACGGAGACGCCCTCCGGCAGTCCTTCGATGTCCGGGTACTCGGTCTCAATCGGGGTGCGCTGCGGCGGGTTCGACGGCGCGAAGGAGTCCGAGAAATTGGAGCTTCCCAGGATGTCGGTGAGGCCCTCGCCGGAGCTGGAGCCGGAGGACTGTGCGTTAGCCATAGGCAGCAGTGCGAGGCCCACGGCCACGGCGGTGGGCAAAGCAGCAATAGTCAGGCCCTTGCGAGCAGCGGACGGGGAACGCAGGCCGGCACGCGTGGACGGCTGTGCAGACTTCTGAGAAGGCGCAGTGTTCGGCATTGGTGAATCCTTGCGATGTGTCGAGTGAAGGCACGTTGCATCGAGCGGGCTCCGCAGGTTCCCCTCCTGCGGAACTCGCCACTGCAGACGCGGTGAGCGGTCTAATGTGTGCTCAAGTTTAAGTTGAACTTGAGACTTTTGGAAGAGGGACACGCCCACGCTGCCCCACCGAACACGAAAAAGCCGGCTCCCCCAGCGCCTCAGCGAAAGGATGTCACTGAGACGCCAGAAAAGCCGGCGCAAAGAAGCTGCCGCGACGCTTACCAGGCGTTCATCACGTTGAGTACCTGCGGCTTGGAGTGCTCCAGCTCGTAGCCAAACTGCTCCCAGTTGTGCAGGCCCTGGGCCGGGTAGTTCGTCTGCAAACGGACACCCGACGCGCGTGCCTTGAGCTCCCACAGACGGGTCGTGGCATTCGCAAAACCTTCCAGCACCACACCGGAAGCGATGTGCTGCGGCAGGTAGCGCTGCTGGTCCAGCGGGCCCGGGATACCGGAGGCCGCGGACACGAAGACGTCCGTGCCGTGCGCCGCCAGATCCGGAATCAGGTTGAACGGGTCATTACTGAAGCGCTTCGGGTTGATGACGGAGCCGTACATGGCGTTGATGTTGAAGCCGCCGGCGTCGAGAAGCGCAAGGCGCATAAAGGTCTGCGCACCCGGCAGAGTCGTGGTGAGGTAGCCGGAGTAGGACAGCGTCTGACGGAACTGCTCCGGGTGCTTGCCGGCCAAGGTGATGGCCGCGGTGCCACCCATGGACAGGCCAGCAATGGAGTTGTTGTTGCGGGCCACGCCGAAGTTGCCCTCGAGGTAAGCCGGCAGCTCCTGGGTCAGGAAGGTCTCCCACTTGTAGTTCACCGGCTTCACCAGGTCATAGGTGGCCGGGGCACGCCAGTCCGCGTAGAAAGAAGCCGCACCGCCCACCGGCATAACCAGGGTGATGTTGTGGTCCACGTAGGAACGCGCCGCATTAACGTCATTGATCCAGGCGTTGGTGCGGTCCGTGGCGCGGAGGCCATCGAGAAGGTACAGGCCCGCGTTGCCACCATTCTTGGCCGGCTGAACCTGAACCGGAACGGTGCGGCCCATAGCAGCGGACCACACATCACAACGCTGTACCCAGTAGCCCACGCGGTCCCACTCGCAGGCGCCGGTGGCGTCCCCACGCAACCAGTCACGATTGGCCGCCGAGGCCTCCTGGGTGCCGGCGGTGACGACGAGGCCCAAGGCGACGGCGATGGCGGCGACAACCGCCACAACGCGCGTCCGCAGGGCAGAGCTCAGTGCACTCATTTTTCTCCTTAACGTTTTTACTGCCACTACTACATCGCCGACACGCCAGCGATGGTTACGGATCAATAACGAGAATCTTTTGTAGAGTAGCCCACTCGGCCGAGTTTTGCCTCCCCTCGGGGGTGGCTACCCGGCAGGAAGGTAATCGGACGGGTCCTCCGACAGCTGCAGCGTGCGGCCTGTCGTCAGGGAAAACCCCAGGTTGGCGCGGAAACGCTCCCACGACATGGGCTCGCTATAGGATGCGACAAGCTCCTTCAGCTCCGGGGTCTCCAGCGCCTCCCGAGCCTGGCGGGTTTTCTCCTTGTCGTACCACGGCGGCAGATAATCAATGTCCGCGCCGGACTCCGCGGCCTGCCATTCAAGGGCCAAGGACTTGTCGTGGCCAATGCGCCCGTTGTCCTCGCGCGGCATGCGCGCCGCCAACGGGGTGGCCAGACCGATGGTGTCCTGGACGCGGACGTCAAGCGGCGCATTCATCGACGTCATGCCAAGGTTCACCAGGAACAGCGTCGGCTGATCCTTCCGGCCCTCCTCGCGCGGGACCGTAAGCCAGTTGAGGCGGTCGGCGTCCTTGTCCTCCACGTAGATGACGGCCAGGGCATCGCCGTCCTCGAGGTTCTCCATGGCGCTCGGGTAGCCGTTCATGAATTTCATTGTGAGGTAATCACGCGCCGAGCGCGGCGGATATCCAGCCTCGCGCTTGGTGGCATAGGTCCAGAAATCACGCTCGTCCACGATGTCAAGGGGCTGCTCATAGGCATCCCAATCCGTTTCGTGGCCCCGCAGAATAACGACGAGGGCCCACACGGCACAGAAGGCCACCGCGAACCACGTGGCCAGGCCCTTGAGCGGCAGCACAAAAACCGGAAGTAGCGCGGCGAAAAGCGGCAGCAGGAGCATCCGGCCGTGCATAAAGTCGCCGCCGACGCGCAGGACATACAGCGTGTGTACTGCGGCCGCGCCCAGGAACACATAGGTTACGGCCGTGGGGCTACGCAGCGCCGTGGGGCGCAGGTGCTCACGGGAGGCCCACGCGCCGGCCACCGCCAGCACGAGGACGGGCAGGTACAGGGCATACGGCCCGGCGAAATCCTGAAGATAGTTCAGGCCGCTGGCCCATGCGCTTTCCGACGCCGACTTCGCCACCGCCGTGTGCGGAGTCAGCAGACCGTAGTAGCCCATGCGGAAAATCTGGTACGCGCCCGGGATGGGCAGCGCCGCCCCGAGGATACCGAGCCACACCTTCCAGTTGCGGTGCGCCGCAAGGAGCACCAGTCCGGCCAATCCGCCATATAGCGCGAGTTCCGGGCGCACCAACCACGACAGGCCTGCCCACAGGGCCAGCCAGTATGCGCTGGGTGTGGAGTGAGACTGCGCCCAATTCTGCAGCAGCGCCCACAGGGCCGCGAGATAGAAAATGGACAGGCCCCACTCAAGGCCGGAGGTGAAGAAGTCACGCGCCGGCGGCAGCGCGAGGTAGACCAGCGCGCCGGCGGGAAGCACGAGCGGCGCGGCACCGCGTGCAGCAGAAGCGTGGGAGCGGTAAAGTCCGCGGGCGGTTGCCCACGCGCCAAGCATCATCGCCGCGACCGAAAGCAGCAGGCCCACGTTGACCGCGATGGATTCCAACGGGGCATTCGACAGCCAGTGGGCAAGCAGGATGAGGTACTGCCACAGCGTTGACGTATTGGCTTCGACGCGCTCGCCCGCGTTAAAGACGGGGCCGTTGCCCGCTTCGAGGTTGCGGACGGTGCGGAGGACGATGAGACCGTCATCCGAAATCCAGCGGCGAGCGAACCCGCCCCAGAACGAGAAAACCCCGATCACGAGAACCGAGGCCAACGCGCTGAGCGCCGCAACGGTGCGTGAATCGGGTTTTCGCATGGGGAAAGAGTCTAGCACTGTGACAGCAGTTAGTAGCTATCCACCAATCGAGGGCATAACATAGACGGCCATGACGATGCAGGCCAGCCACGCCAGCGCCAAGATCTGCAGGACGCGATCCTCCAGCGCAATCTCATCCGGGGCGCCGCCATTGCCGCGGTCAACGTCCGCCGCGTAGCGCAGGATGGCGATGGTAAAGGGCACCATGGACACCTGGTACCACACGCCGGCAGAACCCTCGGCCAGGTTAGACAGCTGGAAGCCCCACAGCGAGTACGACATGACCACCGCGGTGGCCGCCAGGGTCCACACAAAGCGCAGATACGTCGGCGTATAGCCTTCGAGGGACTTGCGGATCTTCGCGCCCGTGCGCTCCGCCAGAAGAATCTCCGAATAACGCTTACCGGAGGCCATAAACAGCGAACCGAAGGCAGCCACCAGCAAGAACCACTGGGAGAGCTCGATGCCGGCGGCCACGCCACCGGCCATGGTGCGCAGCATGAAGCCGGAGGACACCAGGGCGATGTCAATGACCGGCAGGTGCTTCCACCCGAAGCAGTAGCCCAACTGCAGGCCGATGTAGACAGCCATGACGATGGCCAGCTGCGGGCCCGCGGTAGCCAGGAAGGACAGGCCAATTGAGCCGACGATGAGCACCGCGGCCATCACATAGGCCAGGCTCACTGGCAGCACGCCCGCCGCGATGGGGCGGAAACGCTTCGTTGGGTGCTCGCGGTCAGCCTCCACATCGCGGGCGTCATTGATGAGGTAAATCGAGGAGGCGCCCATGCAGAAGACGACGAAGGCCAGGAGGACGTCGAGAAGCACGCGCGTATGAAACAGCGCGTCCGCACCGGCCGCCGCGGGGGCAGCCAGGACCAGGACGTTCTTGACCCACTGCTTCGGGCGCAGGGCCTTGACCATGCCATCGGCGAGGTTCTTCGGCGGCTTGCGCTTGCGGCCAGTATCGATGCCGGAGGTGTGCGGCTCCGAATGAAAGACTTTCTGCTCGCCGTCATCAACGCGTCGGGTGCTCATCGGCTCTTCCTTTCATAGCGGTGACAGGCCTCCGCGGTGGCGGCGCCGAGGAGGGCGCCGAGCGCGGTATCGGACGGATAATGTACCCCGAGCACCATACGCGAGGCCATCATGACCGGCACGCCCACGAGCGGCGCTGGGGTCCCCAGGACGTGTGCGGCGCCCACGAGGAACGCGCTTGTCGACGTCGCGTGTGACGACGGAAACGACAGCTTAGACGGCGTTTTCACACCGACCTTCACGTAGTCATAGTCCGGGCGCTTGCGGCGCACAATGCGCTTGATCACAACGCTGGCCGCGTGCGCGGTAAACGCACCGACGCCGACGTAGGCCCACTGGCGGCGCTTCTGTGGCTTCGAGTAGTTCACCGCTGCGCCAAGAGCAGATAGGGCCATCCAGCCCAGGGCATGCTCACCGAAGTGGCTTAAGCCCCGGGCGGCGGGCAGGATGCCGGGTGCGTCGAAGGCCACATCCTGGATCTTTTCTAGGACGTGGGATTCAGCGACGGAAAGTTTACTGGGCATCGAAGACCTTTCGCCAGGACTCACGGGAGGTCAGTTCCGGCAGGGCCGCGCGGTATTCCGCGCGCAAAGCATCGAAGTTGTCCTCGATCTCCTTGAGCAGCTCGCGGGTGGACTGCACCAGTTCCTTGGCTAGGTCGCGGTCGCGTTTGCGGAAGGCCACGCCGGTGCCACCTGCGGTGGAAACAGTCGCCGAATCAACGCGGGAGAGCGTGAACCAGCGAGCCTCCTCCGGGGTGAGGTTGAGCTGCGGGGCCTCGTGGTGCGCCGGGTCCTCCTTGCTCACCAGGTGCTTGGCAGACTTGAGAAGCCACGGGATCTTCTTGAGCTTGCCCAAGCGGCCGCCGATGTTGCGGGTGGGCACTCCCGGCGCGCCCGTCGGGGCGGGCAGCTGGTCGGCGGACTCGATGATGACGGCATCGGAATAGCCCTTGCGGATCTCCGCGATGCGCGGAAGAGAAGACTCCAGGATGTCGAAGAGGCGGTCCGGGCCGGCGAGGAAGTCCTTCATGGCTTCAAGCTGGATGGCCATGGTGGAGTACTCCATGCACATGGTGTGCTTGAGGGTGGACTTGAAGATGCTGCGCGTAATGCCGCGCGGGTCGCCCTCGTGGTAGAGCGCCGCCACGATAAGGCGGTTGCGCAGGTGGAAGTAGGCCTGCCAGTCGATGGCATCGTCCTTATCCGCCCAGGCCATGTGCCAGATGGCGGCGCCCGGCCACGTCACCGTGGGGAAGCCATTGGCGGCCGCGCGCAGGGAGTACTCGGTGTCATCCCACTTGATGAACAGTGGCAGGGGCTGGCCGTTGGTCTCTGCCACGATGCGCGGGAAGAGGCACATCCACCAGCCGTTGTATTCCACATCAATGCGGCGGTGCAGCGCGCGGGAGTCATACTTCTTCGGGTCCAAGCGGGATTCCTTGGTGCCGATGGCGCGCAGCGGGTACTTGGCAAAGTCGTGGTCGTAGACGGCATGCTCGGCCGCGCCCCACATGAAGTCAGCGCGGTTGACACGCTCGCCAGTGGTGCGCAGCTGCGAGCGCTCTTGCAGATTGAGCATCTCGCCGCCCACGATGATGGGCTTCGCAGCATAACGCGCCGCCTGAACGGCACGGAGGATGGAATCCGGCTCGATAGCGATGTCATCATCCATGTACAGGATGTACGGCGAGTCCGTATTCTCCAGCGCTTCGAACATGATGCGCGAGTATCCGCCGGAGCCGCCCAGGTTGCCCTGGCGGAATTCGCGGAAGCGCTCGCCGAAGTGCGCCACGGCGTCGTCGTAGCCCGGCTCATCTGCCGGATGCTGGTTGCCCTGGTCCGGCATAAGGACGTAGTCGATAATGCCGTCCACGACCGGGTCTTCTGCCAGCGCCTGCAGCGCGGCGACGGCATCGGTCGGGCGGTTGAAGGTTGGAATACCCACAGCGACGCGCTTCTCCTGCGCCGGATACTCGCTACCGTCCGGCAGGAGCTGCGGGTTCGGGGCGTGGGGGGCGCACCAGGCGGCGTCGACAAGCGTGGTGTCCTCAACCGCCGAGGCATCAAACCACAGCAGGCCGCCGTCCTCAAAGTTCTTCAGCGGCAGCTCAAACTCGTGGTGGCCGGTGGTCACCACGTGGTTGGCCACCGCGATGCGCTGGCCGTCCTGCTTGGAACGATAAAGGGAAATATTGGCCTCGCCCTCAACGTCCATGCTGAGGATGATGGACTTGAGCTGGGACCAGCGGCGCCAGTACGCGGCCGGGAAGGCGTTGAAGTAGGTCTCGAAGGAAGCTTCCTCGCCCGCCGGGATGGTCACGGAGGTGCGGTCGTTCCAGCTGAGGCGCTCACGGTTTTGCTCCGACTCAATGAGGTAGAGCATGCGGACGTCGACCGGCTCGCCGCGCTTCGGCAGCAGGATGCGCTGTACGGGTTCGTACGCAGCAGAATTGTTGGCAGTCACGTTATCTTCGTTTCTCCACACAGGTTTCGACAGTATTCAGAACCCAAGAGTAGTGGTTTGCCAGTGCTGCGCTGAGATCCCACGCGGCTGAAAACTAAGCCGAGAGGGCTGCGTCCTCCGAGATGGGCTCGATCCCCAGACGGTTGAGCATGTAAAGCACGCGTGCGCCGAGGTCATTAACTAGCTCGCGGGCCTCCTCCACGGTCTTTACCGTAGCGATGCCCCAGATCTTGATGTCCTTGCCGGCTTCATCGCCTATGTTTGCGGCGCCAAAAGGAAATCGACCTCGATTCCAATCAAGCAGCCTGAGAACGGGCGAAAGCTAACGCAAACGGCACGCCGAACCAGATACGCACATTTTTACCTTCAACCCTGGACTGTTAATATTCCAATAGACAATTGATTACTTGAACAGGACATGCCATGCACCGCATCTCTATTTCCCTCTCAGCAGTTTTGCTCGCCCCACTTATTGCCACCTCATGCAGCAGCCCTGAGCCTCAGACGTCTACGCACAACGCTAACACCCACATCATCGATAACTGTGGCTACAAGGTCAGCGTCAACGTTCCTGTGCAACGCGCGACCACTTTAGAACAAGGTGCAACCGACACTCTGCTTCTTTTGGGAGCCAAGGACCAAATTGCCGGCTACGGCCACCAAAAAGACGCACCGCCGGAAGCTTTCGATCTGGAAGGGATTCGAGAGCTAAGCCCTGGAGTGCC
Source organism: Corynebacterium singulare (assembly GCF_000833575.1). Lineage (NCBI taxonomy): Bacteria > Bacillati > Actinomycetota > Actinomycetes > Mycobacteriales > Corynebacteriaceae > Corynebacterium > Corynebacterium singulare. Next base: position 2,642,925 of record NZ_CP010827.1, read on the forward strand.
CAATTCCGAACAACTGCGTGACGCCGACACAGACTTCATCTACTCCCCTTTTGCCCTCAGTTGGACAACCGATAGTGCCGGCGCACGTGAGGAATGGGAAAAACTCGGCGTGAGCACCTACCAATCCAATGTTGAATGCCCTAACATGGGCGACAACGTTGGCAAGTCCAAGTTCGATCTCATCGAACGAGACATCACGGAGCTCGGCATGCTTTTCGGCCGCGAGGATGCTGCCAAAAAACTCATAGAAAAACAGAACCGTGCGCTTGAGACAGCTACTCAAGCGCCTGAGGGGACCACGTTCATGCTGTTGTACTCTTCCATCGGAGGCGCGCCGTACGTGGCAGGTGGCCCATCCATCATTACCGAAATTGGCGAGGCCAGCGGCATGACTAACGTCTTTGGCGACTTATCCGAGGAATGGCCGCAGGTTTCCTGGGAGGCTGTGGCAGAGGCCAACCCAGACGTCATCTTGTTGGCAGACTTGCCTAAACGCGGCGAGCCCGGCGATAAGTGGCAAGAAAAGGTCGATGCCCTCGAAGCAACTCCTGGCACGAAAGAAATGGAAGCGGTCAAATCTGGAAAGTACATTGTCGTCCCTGGCGTGGCTACCTCGGCGGCAGGCCGCTCTTATGAAATTTTGGAAATTGTCTCCGAATCCATCTCCGACGACCTTTTTAGCAACAAGGCACGTTAACCGTGCGGAAAACCTGGATTACTGCAGGGGTCAGCATTGTCGTGCTACTCGTGACAATGACGCTATCCCTCACTATGGGCTCTAGCTCCATGACGTTGGCGGAGTTCCGCGGCTACATTGACCCTGCTTATCCCCGCCCTTCAGAGTTGCGCACATCAATCTTGACGGAGTTGCGTATTCCCCGCGTTCTCATGGCAGCATTCGTCGGCGCCATTTTGGCCGTTTGCGGCGTAGTGATGCAAGCCATCACCCACAATGACTTGGCGGAGCCGTACTTGTTAGGAGTGTCCTCGGGGGCGTCAACGGGCGCTGTGGTGGCTATCCTGTTCTCCACGTGGCAGTACGGCATCATTGTGGGTGCCGGCATCGGCGCGCTGGTGTCGTTCCTACTACTAATGCTTTTGTTGCGTCACAGCGCAGCGGATGCCACCAAGGTGGTGCTTACTGGTGTACTCATCGGTTTCCTTTTTCAAGCTCTGACATCGCTAGTAGTAACAGCCTCGGGAAATGCTGAATCCACCCGCGGCATCATGTTCTGGTTGCTAGGCGTGCTCGGTGCAGCACGATGGCATACTCTTGCCGCAGTAATAGTCGTGGGCACGATCGGCATGGTGCTCATGTGGATACTCTCTCGATACCTTGACGCCTTGTCTTTGGGCTCCGCTACCGTCTCAACGATGGGCGTGCCTGTTGTTGCGCTCCGCTACACGGTGCTCATTGCAGTCTCGTTAATGACAGCAGTCACGGTTGCATCGGTTGGTGCCATCGGTTTCGTCGGGCTCATCGTTCCGCATGCGGTCCGTATGCTTAACACTCCACGGCACTCCAGCCTTATTCCTCTTTCCGCCTTAGTCGGTGCCATTACTCTGGTCGTGGCAGATGCGATCGGCCGCGTTCTTTTTGCCCCGCAGGAGCTTCCCGTCGGTGTGATTACCGCGCTGATTGGCGTGCCGATGTTCTTTTTCATCTTGCAGAGGAAACACTGATGCTCGAAATCAAACACCTAAGTTCCGGTTTCTCAGGCAAGACGGTCCTCGACGACATCTCTTTTAAGGTCGCGGCACCAAGCCTTGTGGGACTCGTGGGCCCAAATGGTAGTGGTAAGTCCACGCTGCTCAAGGCCATTGCTGGTGTGCAACCATTCAAGGGCACTGTGGTTTTTTCAGGCAAGCCCTTACACTCCTACCCCCGCACGCAGCGAGTTCGAGTCTTGTCTTACGTGGCACAACACTCCGACAAGGACATCCCATTTACTGTGCGTGAGGTAGTGCAACTTAGTCGCGACGCTGCTCGCGCTCCCTTTTCACCAGTCACGACGGAAGACAAGCATATTGTGGACCGAGCACTTTTTCACAGCAGTCTCGAAGACATTGCGAACGAGAGACTCACCGAACTTTCGGGAGGTCAGATTCAACGCGTCATGGTAGCGCGCGCTATGGCGCAGCAGGCGAGCATCATGCTGCTCGACGAACCCACCAATCACCTCGATCTCCACCACCAATACACGTTGATGGAACTTCTACGACATCTTTCCCGTGAGCACAATACAGTCATAGTCTTGGCGATCCATGACCTCGCTTTGGCAGCGCGCTACTGTGACCGTTTGTTGCTTATCCATGACAGCCACTTGGTCGGTGATGGGCACCCATCCAAGGTCCTCGACCCCGCCACGCTAGCCACTGTCTTTGGCGTACAAGGCAAACTAAGTACTGCAACGGATGGGGTGCCGCTACTTCATATCAAGCACGCGCTGAATTCTTAAACGGGCCTGACCCCAGAAAGTGGACACGTCGGGGGTTAGCTATGCTGCTTGGATCAGTGTAGTTGATGTGAGTGCTTCGAAATCATTGGGGGCTAGAAGGTTGCACCAGGAGTGCCGTCTGCGGGTGTTGTAGCGCATGCACCATCGAAAGACTTCTTGGCGACAGCTTATTGGGCTGTCGAAGACTTTCCGATCACGTAGCACTTCACGTTTTAAGGTGGCGTTAAATGACTCTGCCAGGGCATTATCGGCACGCGTTCCCACCGCGCCCATGGATTGGCGCACACCAATTTGGGCGCAGTGGTCCCTAAACGCTTGTGAGGTGTACACGCTGCCGTGATCGGAATGGAAAATTGCCCCGTCAAGGCTTCCGCGGACTTTGCTGGCATGGGACAACGCCTCGATGACCAGAGATACCCGCATGTGATCGGCTAGAGCATGACCGACGAGCTTGCGTGAGTAGGCGTCAATGACCGTGGCAAGGTACATGTTCTTGCCTCCCTTACACGGCAGGTAGGTGATGTCGCCTACATAGACGTGGTTCGGCTCTTCAGCGGTGAATTTGCGGCCTACTAGATCTGGCATGACACGGTGACCAGGTTAGCGCTTGGTGGTGATGTATCAACGCTGTTTGGTAAATCCTTTTAACCCCATGGATTTCATGATGCGTGCAACCTTCTTATGGTTGATCGGAGTAAGCTCCGTATCGTCGTTGAGGCTTGCAGCGATGCGTTTGGCACCATAAAGCCCGTGCTCATCATCGAAGATGGTCTTGATTTTTGCACCAATAAGGGCATCGGAGCATATCTTTAACCTGCGATTTTCGCGGGTGCTGACCCATTTATAAAACGAAGAGCGATTGATCTTTAACACATGGAACATCCGTGTGAGCCGAGTATTCGGTTCGGTGGTCATAGACAAACTGGAAGCGGATTACCAGCGTGTCTCTTCGGCAAAATACTTAGCGGCCTTGCGCAGAATATCGCGTTCTTCGCGCAGTTTAGAGACTTCTTTTTCTAGCTGGCGGATTCGCTCAGACTCAGTCGTCACCTGGGCGTGATCGTGCACGGCTTTTGTGCGAGCACGTTTGCCGGTGCCGTAGCGCTTAAGCCAGGAGAAAAGGGAGGAACGATTGACTCCAAGCTCTGCTGAAGCCGCGTGAAGTGAGAGGTCCTCATTGTTTTCGTAGAGGGCCACAGCATCACGTTTGAACTGTTCGGAGTACCTAGGCATGGTGGTAGATTACCTTTCTTCCCAACCCAACCGGGCTGGATATCAGGTGTCTACCAAAAAGGGGTCCGGTCCCCACGTGTCCACGATTTGCGGGCAATCCCAAACAAACTAAACAACTCAAACGTCATCTTGACCAACCTGGAGGTGACCACAGTGAACAACACCAGCTAACCGCCTGACCTCAAACACAGAACTGAATACCGAGCCGAAAGCTAAACGGCTACACCACTACACGGGACTTGACCGTCCAAGCAGCAAATTACCGACAAAGGGCTCCTTCACGAAAAGCTCCAAGATTTCTGGAGGCTTTTACTGTATACCTCCAATTGCTTCCGAATTGGGACCTTAGAAGATTCAGACATTGACGGTAGCATCCTCCGAGATGGGCTCGATGCCCAGACGGTTGAGCATGTAGTGCACGCGGGCACCCAGGTCATCGGCCAGCTCACGGGTTTCCTCAACGGTCTTAGCACGGGAAATATCCCAGATCTTAATATCCTTGCCGGCCTCATCACGCGGAATGTCGCGGCCCAGGTACACGATGTAATCCGGGATCGTCAGCAGGCGCAAGTCCTCAAGGTAACGATGCGGGTGCTCGGCTATGCCGCGCTCCTGGAGGACGTGAGCCATGTGGGAATCGGCCTCGTTCTCGGGGTGAGTAACGGCGGCATCAACAAGCAAGGCGCTGCCGGCGTACTTCTTCGTCAGCGCTACAGCGGCCTGGGCCAGGGCGTTATCGTTGCCGGCCGCAAAGCGGACGTGGATGCGGTGGTTACCAAAGTGCTCACGCACCTCGCGCTCCACCATGACGGGGACGAACTCATCGAGAGTCGCGTTAGCTTCGTGGCGCTCAATGGCGGCATCCAGGAAGGAGTTAATTTCCTCAGCGCTGCATTGGTGGCCATAATCGGCAAGCAGATCTTGACGCAGGGTGTCGAACCGGCGGGCATTCGGGAAAGTCATATTATCCTCACTTTCAGTTCGCCTATTGTTAACCTGGAGTTAACTTTACTCACTTGCGGCCATGACCTCAAGTTTTAATTTCCATCGCTCATAATTGAAGTCGGCGACGATCTTTTGGACCCCAGAAAGGCCAAAGGCCTGCCGGGTGTTCCGGCAGGCCTTCTTTGCTTGCTGTTTTCTCTTATCGGGAATCCGCGTTGCCCGAGACCGAAGTTTAAGGTGCTCCTCGAGCCGTTCTGGAGACATCTTCCACATACTCCGGTCCGCTTTCCGACGTCGCGCCATGCCGTCACCCTCTTCATGTCCATCAAGTCACGTCGCGATTAAGCCATCGCGACACCGGAATCTACCAAGGTTACACCTTCTAATGTCCGAAACCGTGACGGTTAGTCGCGGCAGCTATTTCCCTTTGCCTCTTTTTCTACGCTCGCGACGCTCCATCTGCTTGCGGCGAGCAAGTTCCTCCCGGTCAGCCCTGGCGCGAGCTTCTTCCTCCTGGCACCGCTTCTCCTTCCTACCAGGGCCATCATACAAAGTAATGCCAATGCCAACTAGAGCGACAATGGGATAGAACCACATCAACGGGTCGTCACCCAGCAGCGCCGTGGTGGTGAACATTAAAAAACAAACGCCAAATATTGCAAGCGAAACTTTCTGCCAGAGTTTCATTATTTTCCTCTCCTTTTTCAGCCCAAACAGAACCGAAGACCACTTATTCTTTGCGCCATCTTACGGCAAAAACTTTGCGTTAAAATCGTCCGCCAGGCAGAAGGCTCACAGTACTCTCCAATCTTGACAGGAAACCTATAAGGTGATCCATAACACTCCCGTTAGGGGCTTTTACGCATATCAACGCCTATTTTTTAACATCCGGCACGCCAAGCAGAAGATGCACCAAGTGGATTAACCCCCCGTTTTAGGGTGGCCAATTCCGATGACACTCACAGGATTTTTTATGCATTTTTGGTGGTCAACGGGGCAAAGGCCGAACAGTACGAACATACCGTTTATTTTTACAGTTAAAGAAATATTTTATTTTGAGTATGGTTCGAGTCATGGCAAATAACACGATGACGGCAGGAGTAAGCACTCCGCCGCACCCCTCCCTAGCAAGTAATCCCGTTAAACCCTTCTCGCACGGCAAGGCCGTCGCTATCCTCCTCCTCGGTACGATGTTCCTCTCCGGAACCCCTCTGTGGGTCAAGGGCTCCAACATGGACCCCGCCACCCAGGCGTTCCTCCGCGTTTCCATCGGCTTCCTCTTGCTGCTCCCCTTCGGCATCGTCGAGATGCGCAAGAAGATGGTCCTCCCGAAGAAGGGCATTATGTTCTCCTGCATCGCAGGCCTCTTCCTCGGCCTTGACTTCACCAACTGGAACTTCTCCATCTTCCTTATTGGTTCCGGTGTGGCCGCCATTCTGCTTAACCTGCAGGTCGTTATCGTCCCGATTCTGACCACCATCTTCGACAAGTACAAGCTGCCGAAGTCCTTCATTGTTATTTTGCCGCTCATGATCGTCGGTGTGCTTTTCACCGGTGGCGTCTTCGAGCCGGCCGCCGAGCTTGCTGGCCCCGCTGAAATCAGCGGCATCAAGACCTCCGTTCTGGGTACCGCTTGCGGTCTAACCTCCGGTATCTGCTACTCCTTCTACCTCTACTTCTCTCGTAAGGCTGGCGTTACTGCTCCGCGTAATGACATCTACGTGCAGCCAATGATGTTCACCATGCTGGCTCAGTGTGTTGTCCCGACCATCATCATGATCATCGGCAATGGCTTCAACATCACCACCGGTGTCTTGGTTGAAGATGCCAACGGCCAGATGGTTCTGCCGGAGCTGCCTGAGGGCGTCGGCCTCTTCGAGGCCGTCTCCCAGGGTGACCCGATTGACGGTGGCAACTGGGTCCACCTCATCTCCCTCATCGTCCTGGGCCAGGCCATGGCATGGACCTTCGTCCAGATGGGTACCGTTTGGCTCGAGCCGGTTCTCTCCGCCGGTATCCTGCTGCTCTCCCCGGTGACCTCCGTCATCATCGCATGGCCACTGTTCGGCGAAATCCCGTCCTGGCTGCAGTGGCTCGGTGTGGTCATCATTCTGGGCTGTGTCATGTTCCAGAACGGAATGTTCGACCCTCTCCTTGGAAAGAAGAAAAAGGAAGAACCTGTAGTCGCTGAGACTGTCAATGAGGCAGCTGGGCCGGCTCACTAAGTAACCCGAGCGGGTCAGCGGAGCTCAACCGTTGGCCCGCTTCAGGCCCTTTCGGGGGCCATAAAAGACAATTTCATAGCACCATTCTTGGCCTTCAGGCACACTAGGGGAGAGACAATCCCCCACATAGTCCCCCACGTTCGATAAGGAGTCGACATGCATCTTACCAACCGCGAAATGGAAAAACTTGCCATCGTCGTTGCATCGGATCTTGCCCACAAGCGTAAGGAGCGCGGCGTAAAGCTCAACCACCCGGAGTCGGTTGCGTACATCACCGGTGAGCTCCTGGAAGGCGCTCGCGATGGAAAGACCGTCGCCGAGCTCATGAGCGAAGGTGTTTCCTACCTGACTCGTGATGACGTCATGGAGGGTGTCCCGGAAATGATTTCCGATGTACAGGTTGAGGCCACCTTCCCCGATGGAACGAAGCTGGTCACCGTCCACAACCCGATCCGCTAATTCCGCACCTCCCACCACCCTCAACGCTACATATATATAAGGAGTAAAGATGATTCCTGGAGAGCTCTTCGTCGCCGAGACCGGCCCCATCACCCTCAATGAAGGTCGCGAGTCCATCACCCTCGAGGTCACCAACAAGGGTGACCGCCCCGTGCAGGTTGGCTCCCACTTCCACTTCGCCGAGGCTAACTCTGCCCTCGACTTCGACCGCGAAGCAGCCATGGGCAAGCGCCTCGACATTCCGGCTGGTACCGCTGTTCGTCTCGAGCCCGGTGATTCCCGCAGCGTCAACCTCATTGACTACGTGGGCAAGCGCGAAATCCACGGCTTCAACAGCAAGGTCAACGGCAAGCTGGACTAGTTTCCAGCACGCCCCACATCCACCGACACTGCACATCAGCACTCATTCTTAATTAAAGGAGCATTCTCATGGCTTTTGAAATGGAGCGCCGCAACTACGCCGAGCTTCACGGTCCCACTACCGGTGACGGCGTCCGCCTCGCTGACACCAACCTCATTGCCCGCGTCGAATACGACAAGACCAAGTACGGCGAAGAGGTTTCCTTCGGTGGCGGCAAGGTCATCCGTGACGGCATGGGCCAGAACTCCCGCGTCACCGGCCACGAGGTCATCCCAGATCTGGTCATCACCAACACGATGATCATCGACTACACCGGCATCTACGTTGCTGACCTGGCTATCAAGGACGGCAAGATCCTCAAGATTGGTAACGCCGGCAACCCGGATATCCAGGATGACGTCGACATTGTTGTCGGCATCGGCACCGAGGTCATTGGCGGCGAAGGCAAGATCGTCACCGCTGGTGCCATCGATACCCACGTCCACATGGTTTCCTACGACCAGGCTGACACCGCTCTGGACAACGGCATCACCACCCTCATCGGCGGCGGCGTTGCGAATACCGACTCCACCAACGCCACCACCGTATCCTCCGGTGCTTACAACATCCGCAACATGATCCGCGCAACCTCCAAGTGGCCGGTCAACGTTGGCTTCCTGGGCAAGGGCCACTCCTCCAACCCGGATCAGCTGCGCGTGCAGATTAAGGCTGGTGCCATCGGTCTGAAGATCCACGAGGACTGGGGCGCAACCTACAACGCCATCGACGTCGCCCTCGATGTTGCTGACGAGATGGACGTCCAGGTCGCCATCCACACCGATACCTTGAACGAGGGCGGCATGGTGGACAACACCATCGCTGCTATCGGTGACCGCGTCATCCACACCTTCCACACCGAGGGTGCTGGCGGTGGCCACGCTCCGGATATCCTCCGGGTCGCTGGCTACCCGAACGTCCTGCCGGCGTCGACGAACCCGACCCTGCCGTACACCAAGAACACCATCGACGAGCACCTCGACATGATTATGGTGTGCCACCACCTCAACCCGGACCTCCCAGAGGATGTGGCATTCGCCGATTCCCGTATCCGCAAGGAAACCATTGCCGCGGAGGACGTCCTCCACGACATGGGTGTTCTGTCCATCACCTCCTCCGACTCCCAGGCCATGGGCCGCGTCGGTGAGACCGTAACCCGCACCTGGCAGGTTGCTGACCGCATGAAGACTCAGCGCGGCCCGCTGGATGGTGACACTGAGGACAACGACAACAACCGCATCAAGCGCTACGTTGCCAAGTACACCATCAACCCGGCTATCGCTGCCGGTGTTTCTCACGCTATCGGTTCCGTTGAGGAAGGCAAGATTGCTGACCTCGTCATCTGGGACCCGGCCTTCTTCGGTGTGAAGCCGAGCATCGTCCTCAAGTCCGGCTACATCGCCCGCACCCTCATGGGTGACTCCAACGCGTCCATCCCGACCCCGCAGCCGCGCACCATGCGCACCAACTTCGGTGCTACGGGACACCTGGTTGACCGCACCGCTGTCACCTTCGTGCCGACCGCCGCGCTTGAGACCGACATCCGCCGCGAGCTGGGCATCGAGCGCAGCCTGGTTGAGGCCAAGAACATGCGCAACATCTCCAAGAAGGACATGAAGCTCAACGATGCCACCCCGGAGATCAAGGTGGACCCGGAGACCTACGTCCTCACCGTTGACGGCGAGGAAATCACCTCCGAGCCTGCTGAGGTCCTCCCGATGGCACAGCGCTACTTCCTCTTCTAGTAGCCGGTCACCATCGGCACCGTTGGCCATACGGAACAGGGACGACGCTGTCTAACAGCCACCTCCCTGTTCCGTATGGCCTCTTACTTTTCATGAAAGGAATCTAGTTGGTTATCAATCAAATCAACGAGAACCTCTGGGATACCCCAGAAAGCGAGCGCGCGGGACTCGAGATCGATACCGTATCGTTCGACAATGAGAGCCGTACCAAACGCGTGCAGCGCCTCAAGTCCGCGAAGGGCACCGAGCTGGCATTGAAGTTGGAACCGGGCTTTCGCGAGCTTTACGACGGCGACGTGCTCCACAAAGACGGAAACTCCGTCATCATCGCCAGGATTGAGCCCACCGAGGTCATCATCATCAAGCCGCGCTCGATCCTCGAGGCCCTCTCCGTTGCCCACGGCTTGGGCAACCGCCACCTGCAGGCGCAGTTCTTCGGTGAGGACAGCCCCTTCGGCGCTGAAGTGATGGTTGTTCGCCAGGACCACACTGTCGAGCACTTCCTTGACCACGCCGAGGTGCCGTACTCCAAGGACGCGCACGTCATGCCGGAGGCTTTCCGCCATGCAGAACATACCCACTAATCGCCGCGCAGAGCTGGTGATTTGGCACCTCACCGACTCTGCTCTGCCGACGGGTGGCTTTGCCCACTCGGCGGGTCTGGAAAGCTACATCGCGGAGAATGAGGTGCACGACGCCGCGACCTTCACGCACTGGCTCGAAGGCTACCTGCACCAGGCCAGCTTCAATGAGGCACTCGCCCTGCGTTTGGCGCTGGAGCTGTACAACAGTGACGAGCCTGTCGACGCCAAACTCGACCACCTCGCCGAGCTCGACGCGTTGGTACACGCCTGCCAGACCCCGCTGGAGGTGCGCAATTCCATGAATTCAATGGGCAAGCGCTGGTCCCGCGTGGCCGCCATCGTGGCTGACGACGACCCACTGGTCCTGGCTTACCGCGACAAGCTCAACGCACGTGAGCTCGCCGGAAACCCGGGTATCGCTGCGGGCCTCGTGCTTGCAGCGACCGGTCTGCCGGCCGAGGAGGCCGTGCGCGCGTACCTCATGCAGATGGCTAACTCCATGACGCAGAACGCCATCCGCGCCATCCCGCTGGGCCAGGATGCTGGCCAGCGCGTGCTGGTGGATTCTTATCACGTTGTGGAAGAAGCCGCGGCCCGGACGATGTTGAACACTATTGCAGACCTCGGCGTGGTCGCTCCTAGGCTGGAAGTAGCCCAGATGGCCCACGAGAGCCTGCGCTCCCGAATGTTCATGTCTTAAAAGACGTAGACCATTCACACAGAGTCATTTTTTAAGAAAGGATTTACCATGGCAGTAATCAAGATTGGCGTTGGCGGACCGGTTGGTTCCGGTAAGACCGCCCTCATCGAGCGCATCACCCGCGCCCTCGACGGTGAGATTTCGATGGCCGCAATCACCAACGATATTTACACCACCGAGGACGCCAAGATCCTCGCCCGCGACGGCATCCTGGCCGAGGACCGCATCATCGGTGTGGAGACCGGCGGCTGCCCGCACACCGCCATTCGTGAGGACACCTCCATGAATGACACCGCCTTCGAGGAGCTCGTAGCACGCCACCCGGACCTGGAGCTCGTCTTCGTCGAGTCCGGCGGCGATAACCTCTCCGCTACCTTCTCCCCGGAGCTCGTTGATTTCTCCATCTACATCATTGACGTGGCCCAGGGTGAGAAGATCCCGCGCAAGGCTGGCCAGGGCATGATCAAGTCTGATCTCTTCATCATTAACAAGACCGACTTGGCTCCGCACGTTGGCGCTGACCTGCAGGTCATGGCTGATGATTCCAAGGTCTTCCGCGGTGAGAAGCCGTTCGTGCTCACCAACCTCAAGACCGATGAGGGCCTGGATGAGGTCATCAACTGGATTCGTCACGACGTCCTGATGCATGACTTGGCCGAGTAAATGTGGACGCTACCCGAAGGAATCTTTGAACACACTCCCCCGCGCGAGCCGAACGGTGAACTCGACTTCACCGTGGGCTTAAGCGGCGGAAAGTCGATTGCCACCTCCCAGTATCACTACGCGGCACTCAAGCTCATTCGTGCGCACTACCTAGATGATTCTGGGCAGGTGTACTACACCATCGTCAACCCCGGTGGCGGCTACGTCGGTGGCGATGCCTACCGCATTGCTCTTAACGTCGAGGAGAACGCCAGCGTGCTCCTCACCGACCAGTCGGCCGCGAAGGTGTACCGCACCCCGGATGACTACGTAGTGCAAAATATCGACTTCTCCGTCGCCCGCGGCGCCGTGTTGGAGTACATCCCAGATCAGATGATCCTGTACCGCGACGCTGATTTCCGGCAGAAGATTACGGCTGACGTGGACCCGGAAGGTTCACTGTTCATGTCCGACATCATCACGCCGGGTTGGTCACCGGATGGTGGGCAATTCCTCTACAATCAAGCTTTCCTACGCAACGAGGTCCGCGTAGGTTCTCGCCCCGTGCTCGTGGACAACCTGCGAGTAAACCCGCTTTCTGCCGAGTTTGGCAAGGAGCAGGATTTCTACATGGGCGGCCGCACGCACATTTCCACCATCATCTGCGTCTCCCCTGAGGTCACCGAGGACGTCCTCGATGCAGTCAGGGCTATCGTCGCCAAGCACCAGGGCGGCACTGCCGACATCACCGCTGCCCTCTCTGCCACGCAGTGCCCGGGCTTCGTCGTCCGCGCGCTGGGCAACCGTACTGAGGAACTCATGGCCCTCATCACGGATGTGGCGAACCACTTGCGACGCGAATTCCGAGGTCAGCCTGACCTCAAGATGCGCAAGTACTAATCCTCCACACTGGGGTCTGGGTCTGCGTGCCCGGACCCCATCCAGTGGAGCAACTCGTGGATTCGGGGGTCCACGATGGTATAGCGGATGCTCCTGCCCTCTCGGGCGGAGTGTACCGTTCCCATGTGTTCCATCGCCCGCAGCGCTGCAGAGGCGGTTGGAACACGTACCCCCGTACTTTCCGCCAATTCCGTCACCGTTGCTTTGTAGGGGCCTGCGAAGTGAATGGCGCACAGGAGCTTGAGACGGGTCGGATCACCCAGCGTCTTAAACGTTGGGGCCCACTCATCGGCACCCATAAGGTGGTGATCCAAACCCGCCATCACAATCTTCCTTGTTTTCTTCGGCCTAGTGGCCGCGCTCCTGCTCCAAGGCCTTACCCTCGTTCCAGAACGGTGCCAGCTTGTTATCAAACATGCTCAGCGCAGAGGCAATAGCCATGTGCATGTCCAGGTACTGGTAGGTACCCAGGCGGCCACCAAACAGCACCTTGTTTTCGCGGGCTTCCGCAGCAGCGAGCTTGCGGTACGCCTCCAGCTTGGAGCGGTCCTCCGGCGTGTTGATGGGGTAGTACGGCTCATCGCCCTTTTCGGCGAAGCGCGAGTACTCCTTCATAATCACCGTCTTGTCCTTGGGGTAGGAGTCGGCGCGTTCCGGGTGGAAGTGACGGAACTCGTGGATGCGGGTGTAGTCCACGTCGGCGTCGTTGTAGTTCATCACCGGGGTGCCCTGGAAGTCACCGGTGTCGAGCACCTCCAGGTCGAAGTCGAGGGTGCGCCAGCCCAGCTCACCCTCGGCAAAGTCGAAGTAACGGTCCAGCGGGCCGGTGTAGACCACCGGGGCATCCGGGGACTCAGAGCGCAGCTCATCTCGAACCTCAAACCAATCAGTATTGAGACGCACCTCAATGTTCTCGTGCGCTGCCATATTCTCCAGCCACGCGGCGTAGCCGTCGACAGGCAGGCCCTCATAGGTGTCATTGAAGTAGCGGTTGTTAAAGGTGTAGCGCACCGGCAGGCGGGTGATGTTGCCGGCCGGCAGCTCCTTCGGGTCCGTCTGCCACTGCTTGGCCGTGTAATCGCGAATGAAAGCCTCATAGAGCGGGCGGCCAATGAGCGCGATGGCCTTCTCTTCCAGATTCTGTGCCTCATCTACCGCGAACTCGCCTGCCTGCTCCTTGATGAGCTCGCGCGCCTCATCCGGGGAGTAGTAGCGGCCGAAGAACTGGTTAATCAGGCCCAAGCCCATGGGGAACTGGTAGGCCGTGCCGTCGTGCATGGCAAAGACGCGGTGCTGGTAGTCGGTAAAAGAAGTGAACTGGTTGCAGTACTCCCACACGCGCTTGTTCGAGGTGTGGAAGAGGTGTGCACCGTACTTGTGGACCTCGATGCCGGTCTCCGGCTCAGCCTCGGAGTAGGCGTTACCGCCCAAGTGCTCGCGGCGCTCGACGATGAGCACCTTCTTGCCCAGCTGGGACGCTGCGCGCTCGGCGACGGTCAAGCCAAAAAATCCGGATCCAACAACGATGAGGTCATATGCAGTCATAGCCACCAGCTTAAGGCAGCACCGCAGCCGGTGCGGCTGATGGCGGGTACGCGCGTGTCACACCTTCCTCCCCACACACAACTGCCGTAACATGTGCCCCGTTAGTTAACTTTTTGCGCTCTTTTTAACCTGCAGTCAGCCCCTAGGGAGTAACCGTGCACCTGAAACGTCGTCTTGTTGCCACGAAATCTCGGTGGTCCACGCCGATTATCGCAGCGGTCACGTCGATCGCCGTGGTCTCCACCGCGGCCCTCGGCGGGCACACCATTCTTCAGACCCAGGAGGCTGGCAGCGGCCCCATCGAAGTCGCCTCACACTCCGAATCCTTCGGTTCAGGCGAAACGGTTGTGGTCGATGACCCCGCCATCGCCTCCCAAGGTGAAGGTTCGGGCCCGCGCGCGGTGAAGCAGTTCCACCGCGATGAGACCTTCTCCTCCTTCGCCGTGACGTGGAAAGGCTCGCGCGATGTCGCCGCCTTCGTCCGAGCAAAGCAGCCGGATGGGTCGTGGTCCGAGTGGTACGACATGGATGCGATGTCCGATTCCAACGATGATCCTTCGGCCACCAACGGCACCGAGCTCATCTTTGTGGGCGATACCAATGATGTGCAGGTTTCCATGAGCAATGTTGACTTGGTGACGGGGTCTAACCTCGATGAATCCTTCACGGAGACGGAAGTTGAGGATGACGCCGCGCTTGCCGACGCCTCCCCCACCGATCTCGCCCCCTCCCTCGCCGCCGCCAATGCTGCTGCGGAACGCTCCGCGAACCCGCAGCCGGCGCCGGTTGCCTACAACGTGGGTGAGATTGCACCGGTAGCAGAAGTGGCAGATACCTCGGCTGAGCCTGCTGACGTAGAAGGTCTCGAGGCTGTCTTCATGGACGGCAATGCCCAGGAGGGCGAGGTCATCGAGCCGACTGCCGATACCGACGGCATGCCCCGCGTGGTGTCTCGTGCGGGTTGGGGCGCTGATGAGAGCATTCGCTGCAAGGGGGCGGACTACGACGATGGCGTGAAGGCCATTGCGCTGCACCACACAGCAGGTTCCAACAATTACACCCGGGCGCAGGCGGCGGCTCAGGTCCGCGCCACATATCAGTACCACGCACAGAATCTGGGCTGGTGCGATATCGGCTATAACGCGCTGGTGGATAAGTACGGCACGATTTATGAGGGCCGCTATGGTGGGCTCGACGAGGCCGTACAGGGCGCACATATCGGTGGTTTCAACGAGAACACCTGGGGCATCTCGATGATTGGTAACTACGAGATTGTGCCGCCCACCGCAGCGTTGCTGGAGTCCGTCACGGACCTTGCTGGGTGGAAGGCCGCGATTTCCGGTGTCGATCCGGAATCCACTGTGCAGCTGCGCTCCGGAGGCTTCAACGGCTCGAAGTACCCGGCGGGCACCTACGCTTCGGTCTACGGCTTCTTCGGACACAGTGACGTGCATGCCACTGCCTGCCCGGGCCAGTACACCATCGCTCGCTGGCCACAGATTCGCGCGGCGGCGCACAGGAAGTATGCCGCTATTAAGTCCGGCACCTCGACGTCGACGGACTGGACCGATGACTACGAGGATTCCACAAGCACGCAGTCCACAACTGCTGCTGCCACGGCCACCGAGACTGTGACGGCTACTCCGCGCCCGAGCAACCCACAGCCGCAGGAACCGATGTCTTCGGTGGGTGATTCCGAGATCCCGGTCAGCACCGTCACCGCTCTCGTCGGCCTGGCGGCTACGGTCTTCGGCATCATGTACAGCCGCTCCGATCAGCAGATTGACATGGACCAAAAGGTCGGCGGGCTGCCGGTCGAGCAGATTCCAGGCATCGTGACGAAGGTCCTGTCCTTGAGTAAGAACGAGGGCCTCAAGGACACCTGGACTGCGGTGCTCAATAACTTCGGTCCGGTCTTGGGCTTGGCCGTCGGCGGCCCGGATGAGACGTCGGGCATCATCTCGCAGCTCTTCCAGAACGGCGTAGTCCTCTACTCCGAGGAGACTGGCGCCCACGCACTGGTGGGCCAGATTGCCAAGGAGTGGGCAACGGGTGCCAACGCCACCAAGCTGGGCTTGCCAACCTCCGACGAGGTCCTCACTGGCAACGGCAAGGAAGTCCGCGTTCACTTCCAGGGCGGTTCCATCGTCTACAACCCGGCCACTGAGCAGATTCAGGTCTTCACGGACTAAACCGTGCCGTTAAGCGGGCCCCTGTATGTGGGATCGCCGATGTCGCGGATGCCTCGTGGGGCGTCCGCGTCGGCGGTGTTGCTGTGGGGAGTTAGCCTGGCCGGGGCAGGTTGTTCTGGGCTTGTTGGTAGGCGGCTTGGGTGGTGATTGGTTCTGCCCAGGGCGGGATGTAGCCAACCTCGCCGCGCAGGCGGAAGACGTAGCCGGCCCCGGTGGGTTTATCCGGGTCATCATCGTTAATCCCGTTGTGATAAGCACACAACATCGTTAAATTCGGTGGGTTGGTTTCCCCACCGGCCTTCCACGGCACTAGGTGATGCACCTGGGCATAATCAGCTGGTTTGTTACAGCCTTCCCTGGCACACGTAGGGTGCTCCGCACTAGCCATCATGCGTTGCTCAAACCCAGCGAAGCGTTGCAAGCGGTGTAGCCATACCGGCCCGATGGTGGGGTGGATTAGGGTGACGTAGCCGATTTCCGCAAACTTGTAGTTCAAAAACTCAGCACCAGTCATACGCCCACCATTGGTTAGCTCCAGGACGATGCCGTCACCGTCACCGGAGACAATCTTGTCGAGATTATCCAAGGTCACCACCACGCTGGTGAGCACCGCAGGCTTTGTTCCACCGTGGTTGTTGGTGAAGAAGACTTGTTTGCAAGCCTCCAGCAGGTTGGTGTGGTTGATGGATTCTAAGGTGCCGTGCATCTCAGTAATCATCAACGCATCACCAGTAATAGTCAGCGAGTGCGGGCCTTGCTTACGGTAGGTCATGCGCACCCCGGGTTTCGGCACACGCTTGGGCTTGAGCTCTTTTAAGCGCTTGGTGGCTACTGCTGGAATGTTGTGTGCGTCGGTGCCGGCAAGTCTGAGCCTTAGATTCCAGGCATCCAACTGATTCTTGAGTTTCGAAGTGTAGGACTCGATAAGACTTAGCGTGGCCACATCATGGCCCTGGTCCAGCGCACGCGCACGCGCAGTGCGCTGCTTACCAGTGAACTTGGTAGCACCGAACCAGATGTGGTGCAGGCGTGCTAATTCGGCGGCATCGGCAGGTGCGGCACCGCGTGCGCGTAAGTCTTTTTCATCCCCTGCCGCAAGCTGCACCAATCTCATCCCCGAGTTGCGGAAGGAGAAATAGGTCTCTAAATCCCCCATGCCAAAGGAGACTAAACCACCACACACCACCCCGCAACCGGAGGACTAAAACCAGTGCTCAAGCACCGTGGCCACACCGGCCTGATGATGGGGCAGGGTGGTGGTATCGGAGACGTCGACAAGCGCGGGGTGCGCATTCTCCATGGCAACGCCGAAACCAGCCCACTCCAGCATCTCAATGTCATTAGGCATATCACCGAAGGCAATGATGTCTTCACGGGCGATGCCGTGATGCTCAGCGAGCCACTGAACACCGCCGCGCTTGGTCACGTTCGGTGCGGCAACCTCCAGCACGCCTTCCGACATCGAATAGGTGACGTGGGCCAGCTCCGGATCGATGTGCGGGGCCACGAGCTCATAGAGCTCCGGCGCGGAGTAATCGGTGTTGCGGATCAGCAGTTTGACGGCGGGTTTGGACACCAACTCCCCCACACTCACCAGGCCAAAGCCTTCGAACAGTGCATTCTCTGAATAATGGGACTCCACCACGAAAAGCTCCTCAACGGGATCGAGGAGTGAACCTCCGGCGCGCTCCGCGCCGAAGCCCGCGCCGCCAAGGGGTTGGAGAACTCGGGTGGCAACGTTGACGGTCTCAGCAAGCGCCTCAGGGGAAAGCTCATGTGCGGAGAGGACGCGGTCTTCGGCGGAATCATAAATGACCGCGCCGTTGGAGGTTACGCAGACGGGGCGCACGGGGAGCTGCTCTAGAACGGGCATAATCCAGCGGAACGGCCGTCCAGTGGCGAGGGCGAACTCGGCTCCAGCGGCAACCGCCCGGGACACCGCTTCCCGGTTACGCTTGGGCACGCGGTGGTTGCGGTCCAACAAAGTACCGTCGATGTCGCTCACAATGAGGCGCGGCGCGCGTTCCGGGAAAGTCATAACCATGAGTCTACGTCAGGGTATGAAGACACGACTGCGGCCGTGACGAGAAACCTCATCACGGCCGCAGGGAACGTTAGCGCTTAGGCAATCACGTCATCATCGTCCACGTCTTCCCAGTTCAGGGAACGCTTGATGGCGCGCTTCCAGTCGCGGTACAGAGCCTCGACCTCATCTTTGTCGCGCTGCGGCTTCCACACCTTGAAGTCACCCTGCTGGGAGCCCAGCACGCTGAGATCATCCCAGAAACCAGAGTCGAGACCGGCTGCGAAGGCCGCACCGGTGGCGGTGGTCTCAACGTTCTTCGGTCGGTGAACTTCCACGCCGAGCATGTCAGCCTGGAACTGCATGAGCAGCTCGTTCATGGTCATGCCGCCGTCGACACGCAGCTCAGTGATCTCCACGCCGGAATCAGCAACCATGGCGTCAGCAACGTCACGGGTCTGGTACGCGGTGGACTCGAGGACCGCGCGGGCCAGGTGCTTGCGGTTGGCGTAGCGGGTCAAGCCCACAATGACACCGCGGGCATCCGGGCGCCAGTACGGCGCGAACAGGCCGGAGAAGGCTGGGACGATGTACACGCCACCGTTGTCCTTGACCTCGCGAGCCATGTTCTCAATGGAGGAGGAGTTCGGGATAATCTGCAGGTTATCGCGCAGCCACTGCACCAACGAACCACCCATGGAGACCGAGCCCTCGAGGGCGTAGATCGGGCGCTCACCCTCGCGCTGGAAGCACACGGTGGTAAGCAGGCCGTTCTCGGAGAACTTCGGGGTGGTACCGGTGTTGAGCAGGAGGAACAGACCGGTGCCGTAGGTGTTCTTCGCAGAACCCGGGCGGAAGCAGCCCTGGCCGAACATTGCGGCCTGCTGGTCACCGAGGATGGCGCGAATGGGCACGCCGGACAGGGAACCGCGCTCACGGACGGTGCGGAAGTCACCGAGGGACGGGCGAATCTCCGGAAGCATGGAGGTAGGAATACCCATCTCCTTGCACAGGTCCTCATCCCACTCGAGCTTCTCGATGTCCATGAGGAGCGTACGGGAGGCATTAGTGACGTCGGTTGCGTGCAGGGCCTCCTGGCCGTTGTCGCCATCGGCGCCACCGGTAAGGTTCCACAGCAGCCAGGTGTCGATGGTGCCGAAGAGCAGCTCACCGGCCTCGGCGCGCTCGCGAGCGCCCTCGACGTTATCGAGGATCCACTTCACCTTCGGGCCTGCCGGGTAGGAGTTGATGATGAGGCCGGTGCGGCGGCGCCACTTGTCAGCGCCCTCCTCGCCGGCGAGCTCCTTACAAATCTCGGTGGTGCGGGTGTCCTGCCAGACGATGGCGTTGTACACCGGCTTACCGGTCTTCTTATCCCACACGACGGTGGTCTCACGCTGGTTGGTGATGCCGAGGGCAGCAATGTCCTCAATGTTGATGTCGGCATTAGCCAGTGCTTCACCAACGGCGCGGCGGGTGTTGCTCCAGATTTCCTCTGGATCGTGCTCAACCCAACCCTTTTCCGGGAAGATCTGCTCGTGCTCGAGCTGGCCGACGGACACCTGCTCACCGTCGTGGTTGAAGATGATGCAGCGCGTGGAGGTGGTTCCCTGGTCGATCGCTGCGACGTAGCTCTTAGTAGACATAGTTTTTCTCCTTGTCGGGATGTTTTAGAGAGCCATGGACAACAGGCCAATAGCCACGGCCGACAGCATCGGCGCGACGACCGGAACCCAGGCATAGCCCCAGTTTCCGGTGCCCTTGTCCTTGATGGGGAGGATGAAGGCGTACATGATGCGCGGGCCAAGGTCACGGACCGGGTTGATGGCATAGCCAGTGGGGGTACCGAGCGACAGACCGATGGAGACCACGACGAAGGCGACACCGAAGTAGCTCAGCGGGCCAAGCTCGCCGCCGGCCGGGCCGAAAGCGATGAACATGAGGAGCACGCAGGTGGCGATGAACTCGGTGACCGCGTTCCAACCATTGTTCGGGTGGGCCGGGTTGGTGAAGAAAATGCCGCCAGTGCTCTTGTTGGCGCCGGTGACGTTGCCGGCTTCGTCGACATTGTTGGCGTCGAAAAGCTGCTTAAACGCTGCCCATGCCAGGAAGGCACCAAGCATGGCGCCCAGGATCTGGCCCAGGAGGTAATACGGCACCAGGCTCCATTCAAGGGAGCCGTTCACAGCAAGCATGATGGTGACCGCCGGGTTAAGGTGGCCGCCGGAGGGGTCGGCGATGCTGGCGCCGACAAAGACGCCGAGGCCCCAACCCATTGCAATAACGATCCAGTCTGCACCGCGCGCCCCAGAGGTACGCAGGTTCACAACGGCGCACACGCCGTTACCCAGGAGAAGTAGCACTGCAGTGCCGATAAACTCCCACAGGAATGCATCAGTTCCGGTCATAAGAGGTCCTTTCTCTTTTACCTAGGCCAAGGGCCCAGCGAGTGACTTCACAACGTCCTCGCTGGGCCCCGTGACGCTTAGGCTTCTTCCTTAGTGGCTCGTGCGCTACCTGCGCGCTCGAGAATGTCATTTGCCTCACGGTCGGTGAGTGCAGCCTCGGCGGCAAGCTCCGCCTCGGTGTGCTGCTTGAAGTGGGCAACCTCGCGCTCAATGTCGCTCTGGTCCCAACCCAGCAGCGGCGCGACGAACTCAGCAATGGGCTGAGCAGCGGCAACGCCACGGTCGGCGAACTCGATGGCCACGCGCAGACGGCGGGACACGATGTCGTCGATGTGCAGAGCACCCTCGTGGGTGACGGCATAGCGAACCTCAGCCCAGATGTAGCTCTCAGCGCCCGGAACCGGCTCGAGGAGCGAGGAGTCCTCGGCGGCAGGTGCCAGGACCTCATCGATGAGGGAGCCATAGCGACCGAGCAGGTGCTCGATGCGGTCCTCGCTGAGGTTGAAGCGGCGGGCCAGTGCTGGGACCTGGTTGGCCAAGGCGTGGTAGCCGTCCGCACCCAGGATTGGGGTGCGCTCCGTAATGGATTCAGCCACCTTGGTGCCCAGCTCCTTGGCGGCCAGGTCCACCGCGTCCTTACCAATGACGCGGTAGGTGGTGTACTTGCCACCAGCCACGGAAACCATGCCCGGTGCCACACGGGCCACGGCGTGGTTGCGGGAGAGGTTGGTGGTGGAGTCAGACTTGCCGGACAGCAGCGGGCGCAGGCCGGAGTAGACGCCGACGATGTCATCGCGGGTGATCTTATTGCGCACGCGCTGGTTGACCTGGTCCAAAATGTAGTCGATATCCGCCTTCGTCGGGGCCGGATCCGGCAGGGACAGGCCCTTCTCCCAGTCGGTATCGGTGGTGCCGATGATCCAGTACTCGCCCCACGGGATGACAAACAGCACGGACTTCTCGGTGACGAAGCACAGGGCGGCCTCGGCATCGAGGGCGTCCTTCGGCACGACGATGTGCACACCCTTGGAGGCGTGAACGGTGAACTTACCCTCGGCACCCGCCATGTCCTGAATCTTGTCGTTCCACACGCCGGTGGCGTTGATGAAGACCTTGCCGCGGACCGTGGTCTCACGGCCGGTCTCGAGGTCACGCACGTGGGCGGCGGTGATGCGGCCACGCGCATCCTTCTCAAAGCCGGTGACCTCGGTGCCGGTGCGCACGCTGGCGCCGTACTCGGCGGCGGTGCGCAGGACAGTCATGGTGTGGCGGGCGTCGTCGACCAGCGTGTCGTAGTAGCGCACGCCACCGACGACTGCGTCTTCCTTCAGGCCCGGGGTCACCTTGAGCACGCCCTTGCGGGTGAGGTGCTTCTGCATCGGGACGCTCTTGGCGCCGCCCATCAAGTCATACAGGGTGAATCCGCCGAACATCATGACACGCTCCCAACCGCGGTGGGTCAGCGGGAAGATGAACTTCAGCGGCTTCACCAGGTGCGGGGCCAGGGTGGACATGTTGAGCTCGCGCTCCTTGAGGGACTCAGCCACCAGGCGGAAGTCGAACATAGCCAGGTAGCGCAGGCCACCGTGGAACATCTTAGAAGAACGCGACGAGGTGCCGGCAGCGAAGTCGCGGGCTTCGACGACGGCTGTTTTCAGACCACGCGTTGCTGCATCGACGGCGGCGCCGGCGCCGACGGAACCACCACCGATGATGACAACGTCATAATCCTCAGTGGAATAGTCGTTCCAGGCCTTTTCAAAATACTCGGGGTTGAAGCTGTAATTACTCGTCGTGGTCATGATTGACCAAATCTCCTCTCTCGCTGCTTACTACTGCGCGGAGCCAGAAGGTTCTGTTCAAGTGACAAAGGCGCAGCTCAAAGCAAGTGTTGCTCATCCACCGCCCAGATTCGATTCCGCAGCGTTGAACACCGTGATCGCCCTTCCGCGCGGGACGGATGAAGAAGAAGTTTTCTCCCAAATCCAATGTTATAGGTCACCTCAATTTCCTTCTGGAGACGCTACTCACACGTAGGTTCCGGTGAGGTAAGCAGGACTTTTGCACCCAATTCAGTAGGATCGCAAAACGAAAAATACCCCCATCAGGGGGCATTAAAGGGCAGGGACTGCGTCAAATAAGTGGGAGATGTCCTGACTTATTTCTTTTTCGGCTGCTGCAGGCGAGCCATCGCCTCGAGAACTTCCGCAATTCCGAAGCGCTCCGCCGAATAGGTCACGGCCTGAGCCGCCTTAACTACCTCAATGGGCGCGGTTTCCAGGGCCACCATGTGCACAGCAACTCCCTCTCCACCCTCGGCAAAGGTCTCATCGCCCGGCTCGTTGGCAAAGAAAAGCAGGTCCTTGGGTTCAGCGCCAATCTTCTTCACCACAGCTGCGAGCCCCTCTGCCGGTGAAGCCGCCGTAACGACATCGCCGCCAGGGGCATCGTTGAACTGCACGGCCTCTGCGCGCTCGCTGCAGGCAATGCGCCACACGGTCTGCGGAACAGCGTCCAGCGCTGCGGCATCGAGCACGGTGCCTTGCTGCGAAATGATGACCAGCTCTTCTGCCTGCGGGTGCAGTTCAGCCAGCGCCTCCTGCAGACGCTTCGACACTTCACCGCCGTCCATGCTCAGCGCACTTTGGTCCGCCACAATGACGCGCGGGACCGCCGAGTACTCAGCCTTGATGCGGTGCGGGAGGCGGGACACAATGAGGCGCGACTGCGTCGCTGCAGAGAGCAGACCCTGCTCCACAACCGAGCCCGCAAAAATCTCCTTGCCGCTCGCCGTCATGGAAGCCTGAGCCTCAGCAACGTCAGACTTCAGCTGCGCCATCACCTCGGTGACCTTCTCGCGGCCTTCCTCCAGGCCACGGGTAGCTTCTTCAACGACGGAGTTGAGGTTCTCCTTGATCCAGTCGAGGGTCTCCGGCGCGGTGCGGGGGCGATCCTTGCCTTGGTCGGGGTCGGTGGTGGCGGTAGGGGGGACGTCGCCAAGCGCGGCGTCAGCATCGGCAGCCTCAGGCGTGGAGGACTTCATCAGCGCCATGCGGTCGCGCACAAGCTCAATGGTGGCCGCAGACACGTGCCCCTTGAGGCTGGTCAGGTCATCACGAAGCCTGCGCACGCGATAGCGCTCGCTTTCCACTTCAGTGTCCTGGGCCTCGGCCTCCTCCAAAGTCGGCGCGCCGCCCCCCTTGCGCGCGGGCACCCAATACTCGCCCGCCGGCATTGGGCCAAACTCGGCCTCATACTGTTCCCAGAGGCTCTCCAGCGCGTCCTGCATGCGGCGGCGCACTTCAGCGATGTCCGCATCATGATCGCCCGTGGTGTAGTACGGCTCCAAGGCCGTGATGAGGATCGGGGTTTTCGTGCGGCCCAGGTGCTTCTTCTGGCCCTTGGTCCACAAACGCTGCGAGCCGAAAATCACCTGCGGAATGATGGGCACACCCGCGGCATGGGCAATCCGCGCGGCCCCATTACGCATGCTGCGGATCTCAAAGCTGCGAGAAATCGTGCCTTCCGCGAAGACGCCCACGAGCTCGCCGTTCTTAGCCAGCTCGGTGCCCTTAACAATGGCCGCACCACCATCGATACGGTCCACCGGAACGTGGCCCATCATCTGAAAGAGCTGTCCCACCACGGGGGCCTTAAAAACGGAAGCCTTGGCCAAATAGCGCACAAGGCGCTTCTTGCGGTACGCCAGGAAAGCCCCGAAGAGGAAATCCATGTAACCGGTGTGATTGCACACGATCACCGCGCCGCCTTCATCCGGGATATTCTCCACACCCGACAAACGCATCTTCAACCCTTGGGCCAAGGTCAGCCCGCGACCTACGTGGGTAATCTGCCGGTAGACAACGTTGCTCACAGCGCTCATGGTGCTCCAAACAGGTAAGGCCCTCGCCGGCCCGAGCCGGCGAGGAGGGACAAGGGGCACTGCGCACGAAACCCCGCGCGCAGCGTTCTACTGGGAGTTTACGGGGTGAAGCACGTCCTTGCCTACGAAAGGACGCAAAGCCTCCGGAACCACGACCGAACCGTCCGCTTGCTGGTGGTTTTCCAGGATGGCCACGAGCCACCGGGTGGTGGCGAGGGTGCCGTTGAGGGTAGCGGCGTACTGAGTCTTGCCGTTCTCATCGCGGTAGCGCGTGGACAGGCGGCGGGCCTGGAAGGTGGTGCAGTTCGACGTTGAGGTCAGCTCGCGGTAGGTCTCCTGCGTAGGCACCCACGCCTCGTTGTCGAACTTGCGAGCAGCGGAGGAACCGAGGTCTCCGCCGGCGATGTCGATGGTGCGGTAGGGCAATTCCATCGCAGCCAGCATGTCCTTCTCCATACTGAGGAGCTTCTGGTGCATCTGTTCTGCCTCTTCCGGCTTGCAGTAGACGAACATCTCCAGCTTGTCGAACTGGTGCACGCGCAAAATGCCGCGCGTGTCCTTGCCATGAGATCCGGCCTCGCGGCGGAAGCAGGAGGACCAGCCGGCGTACTGCACCGGGCCGTTGGACAGGTCGATGATTTCATCCTTGTGATAACCAGCAAGAGCTACCTCGGAGGTTCCGACGAGGTACAGATCATCCGCCGGGAGGTAGTAAATTTCATCCGAGTGCTGACCCAGGAAGCCGGTTCCCTGCATGACATCTGGGCGCACGAGCACCGGCGGCACCATGAGGGTAAAGCCAGCCTCGCGGGCCTTCTGTGCGGCCAGCATGAGCATGCCCAGCTGTAGGAAGGCACCATCGCCGGTGAGGTAGTAGAAGCGGGCGCCGCCGACCTTGGCTCCCCGTTTGACGTCGATAAGCCCCAGCGATTCACCCAACTCCAGGTGATCCTTCGGTTCGAAGTCGAACTGCGGCTTCTCGCCTACTTCCTCAATGATGACGAAGTCATCCTCGCCACCGGCCGGCGCGCCTTCAACCACGTTCGAGAGCTGGTACTGCAGCTCCTCCACCTTGGCCTCTGCAGCAGCCGCTTCCTCGCCGGCTGCCTTGACCTTCTCTTTGAGCTCGTTGGAGCCCTCAAGCAGTGCCGGGCGTTCCTCCGGGGAGGCTTGGCCAATCTTCTTGCCAAAGGCCTTCTGCTCCGAGCGCAGCTGGTCCGCCTTCACAATCGCCGCGCGGCGCTGCTCATCGGCAGCGAGTAGCTGGTCCACCAGCGCGGGATCCTCCCCACGGTTGACCTGGGACGCGCGGACTACATCGGGGTTTTCGCGAAGAAACTTGAGATCAATCACGCCGAACAGTTTAGCGCACAGCGAAACCTTTGCGGTGGTCATAACCAGTGGCATATCATAGGTGTTATGGCACCTCACATCATCACCGACGGCCCCGTGCCCAAGCACGCGCAGCTGCGGGATATTCTTTCCGAGCTCTGCCGCACCACACTCAAACCCGGTGACATCCTGCCCGGCGAACGCATTCTGGAAGAAACCTATGGTGTCTCCCGCATTACGGTGCGCCGCGCCATTGGGGATTTAGTGGCGGAAGGCCGCCTGCGCCGCGTGCGCGGCAAAGGCACGTTCGTCGCCCCGAATCCGCTGGTCTCCCACCTCCATTTGGCATCGTTCTCCGATGAGATGGGCCTGCAAAAGGTCACGGCCTCCTCGAGGATCCTGCTCGGTGAGCGCAGCACCGCGCCCGAGGACGTGTGCGAATTCTTTAACACCGAGTCCACCGTGGCCCATACTCACCTGCGCCGCCTGCGTCTGGGCGATGGCGAGCCTTATTCCATTGATGATGGCTGGTACAACTCCACCTTCGCGCCCACGCTGCTGGAAAATGATATTTACAACTCCGTCTACGCCATTCTGGGCTCGACCTTTGATGTCCCCATCACGGAGGCCGAACAAACAGTGACGGCTGTGGCGGCGGATGAGGAGATCGCCGAGCTTCTCGACGTCCCCCCAGCCACCCCCCTCCTCCACATCACCCGCTTCGCCCGTTCCGGGGATCGGCCCGTGGAATGGTGCTCCTCGGTCTATCGCACCGACCGCTACCGCCTCACCACCCGTGTCGCCCGCGCCGTGGACTAAGCAGCCCTGTCCCCAGTTTCACGCCCCGCATAGTCGCCGGAACGAAGCGAGTACAACGAAGGGAGTACTATGGGGAGTTCTATGAGCACTTCTTCTGCATGGCGCTCCGCCTCCGCCATCCGCGTCGTCCTCGTGGCCGCCTTGGCTGCGGCCGCCTTTCTGGCTGCCTACGGCGTGTTTAGCGGCGAGTCTACCGGTACCGATTCCGCGGCGAGCGAGTCCGCCACCCCCAGCGTTGACGGCAGCCAGGCCGCCGATCCTTCGGCCCCGCCTGCACAGGCCGCATCCTTCACTAGCGCCTCCGCCGGCGCATGCGTGACGTGGGATATCGCAGAGGATGGCACGGCCACCGGCTTTGA
Organism: Corynebacterium singulare; assembly: GCF_000833575.1. Taxonomy (NCBI): domain Bacteria; kingdom Bacillati; phylum Actinomycetota; class Actinomycetes; order Mycobacteriales; family Corynebacteriaceae; genus Corynebacterium; species Corynebacterium singulare. Next base: position 2,669,775 of record NZ_CP010827.1, read on the forward strand.
GCAGACCAGCTGCGACAAACCGCACCGCTTTGAAATCTCGGCCCGCGAGGACCTGAGCGCCTACCCCACCAGTGAGTTTGGCCGCAACGCCGAGCGCCCCGACATTACCCGCCAAAACGCCCTCCGCGATGAGCTCTGCGAAGCCCCCACGGTGAGCTACCTCAACGGCAAGTGGGACCCCAATGGTCGCTATGACATCGCCTCCATCTTGCCGCCAGCAGCCTCCTGGGAGAAGGGCGACCGCACCTTGTTGTGCGGCCTGCAGACCACGGACTCGGCAGGCATTCCACAGGAGTCCACCGGCAAGGTGTCGGAGGTGGACCAGGCGGTCGTCGCCAAGCCCGGCGAATGCCGCAAGGTTGATGAGAATAAGGTGATCAGCACCGTTCCCTGCACCGAGCCGCACCAGATGGAGACCGTCTCCGTCATCAACGTGGCAGAGCGTTTCCCCGGCGGCTACCCAAGCGATGAGGAGCTGGACAAGCACCTATCTGAGACGTGCACCCAAGATGCCATGGATTACCTCGGTGGCGAGGAAAACCTCTACCAATCCACGCTGCAACCGTTCTGGGGCGCGCTCACCCGCGAATCCTGGGAAGGCGGCTCACGCTCGGTCAACTGCTCACTGATCCACGTCAACAATGGTTTCTTCTCCACCGTGACGGGCTCCGCCAAGGACGGTCGCGACGGCCTGAGCATTGACGGAGCCCCGCCCACCGAGCAACCCAAGCGCAACCCCCTGCGTGATCCGAATGCTCAGCCAGGTGATACGAACCCTTCCGAGGCCCCAGCTGATCCCGCAGCACCTGTCGACGTCCCAGTGGCCGCGCAGTAAACGGCCCCAATCATTACGAAGGAGCAGCGATGTACGAGGTCAGCGAGGAACGCTTCGAAGAGCTCGTGGGCGAGGCCCTCGACAAGATTCCAGACAAATTCGTCGACCAGATGCGCAACGTTGTCATCCTCGTAGAAGACCAGCATCCGGAGAACCCGAACCTCCTCGGCCTCTATGAGGGCGTGATGCTCACGCACCGCACGGCGACGCACACCGGCTACCTTCCGGACACCATTTCTATTTACCGCAAGCCGCTGCAGTCCATCAGCAACTCGGAAGAGGGGCTAGCCCACGAGGTCATGGTGACCGTCTTTCACGAGGTGGGCCACTATTTCGGTTTTGAGGAGGACCGTCTCCACGAGCTCGGCTGGGGCTAAACCTCGGTGTCCGCCCAGCGCTTGAGCGTCCAGTGGCCAAAGGGCTGGCCCTGCGGCTCGATGAGGGTAAAACGGCAGTTCGGCATGTAGCCGGTGTAAGCGAAGTCTGGATCGACGCCGCACGCATGGGTCGTGACCACGCGGATGGCAGCGCCGTGGCTCACCACGACGACATCCTCGTCATCATCAAGCTCCTGCGCAATATCCTCCAGCACCGGCTGGTAGCGCTCCAGTACATCCGCGTAGCTCTCGCCGCCTGGCATACGGGACTCAGCGTCACCGTCGAGCCAGCCGCGCAAGGCCACCATGTATTCGCGGTGGGTATCCTCGCTGCCGCTCATTTCGTGCTCGCCGGCGAAGACCTCGTGCAGGCCTACGCGGACCTCCACGGGGACGTCACGCTCATCGGCAGCCTCGGCATAGGTGCGGGCAGCCAGCATCGCGGTCTGCTGAGCACGCAGCGCGATCGAGCAGATGAAGCGCACGCGGCGGCCTTCACACAGCTCCGCCAGCTCGCGGCCGACATCCTCTGCCTGGCCGCGGCCACGCTCGGTGAGCTCGGCACCTGGTGGGCGGGTATCCATGATGCGGTCAATGTTGGAAAAGGTCTGGCCGTGGCGCAGGAGGATGATTCTTCCGGTCATGCTTCACACATTATTGCCCGGTGCGCGCCTTCGCTACCCATTCATCGGCCTCTTTCAGGCGGGCAAGATCCAACTGGGGCGCTGACGTGGCCACCGCCGAAGGCCATGAACCAACGAAGACAACCTCCTCTGCGCGCAACCACAATGCCCGCAATGCCTCCGCTACCGGCTGGTCCTCGATATGCCCGATGAGGTCGGCGTGGAAGCGGTAATTCCCAAAGACGGTGCGCAGCGGACGAGACTCGATGCGGGAGAGATCCACCCCGCGGTGCGCGAATTCCTGGAGGGCACCGACCAAGGAGCCCGGCTCATTGGGCAGAGTAAAGATGACGGACGTTCTGTCATGCCCGGTGCGCGCGGTGGGTCTGCCGGCGGGGCCGACGAGCACGAAACGTGTGGTTGCGCCCGCCACGTCCGCAACGTTCTCCGCTAGTGATTCCAGTTCAAAGATCTCGCCCGCGCGCGCGGGGGCCGCAGCGGCATCGACCTCACCGCGCGCCACGGCTTGAGCCGCCGCGCCATTCGACGCCGCCGGAACGTACTCCACGCCCGGCAGGTTCTCCTCCAACCAGCCCCGCACCTGCTGATAGGCCACGGGATGGGTTGACAATGTCTTAATCTCCTTCGCGGACTTCCCGCGGGTGAGGATGGAGAAAGACACGGGAAGGTCCACTTCGCGGTAAATCTGGACTGGCGTTCCATCCGCAAGCGCATCAAACGTGGCCGTGACAGGGCCGTCCACGGAGTTCTCGATGGCCACGCAGGCATAGTCTGCCTTTCCCGAGCGCACGGCAGCGAGCGCCTCCTTGGGCGAACCGACCGGAAGCGGTTGGGTCTCACCAAGGTCTGCGGCGAAGCGCTGCATCGCCGCCTCCGTAAACGTTCCGGCGGGACCAAGGAATGCGATGGTGGTGCTCATGCACGCAACTTTAGCCCACTAGACTGGGCCGCCATGGACGTTAACGAGTTCACCCTGGAGCAGCTCCGTGAGGATCTCGCGGGCCTCAGCCCCGAAGAGCATGGTTTCACCTATCTCGATGTGGAGCGGCGGCCGCAGCACCACGGGCGTTTAAGCGGCTGGATCCTCTCTGTCAAGGATCTCACTGACGTCGCCGGCATGCCCACCAGCCTCGGCCACGTCGAGCGCACCTACATGGCGGAGGAAACGGATCCTTTCGTGCAGGAGCTTATCGACGCCGGCGCGCTCATCATCGGCAAGTCCGCCACTCCCGAACTGGGCTTGCGCGTCGATACCGAACCGGTGGGCCTGCCACATCCGGATAATCCGCTTTACCCTGGGCACACGCCTGGCGGCTCCTCCGGCGGTGCGGCCGTACAGGTGGCGCGCGGTCTGCTCCGCGCGGCTCATGCCTCCGATGGCGGTGGTTCCATCCGCGTTCCGGCCGCTGCCTGCGGTGTGGTGGGCTTCAAGCCTTCCGGGGAGGACCTCTCCGTGCCTGGGTTTATTACCCGCTCGGTCGCCGACGCCGCCACGCTCCACGGCCTTCAGCCCCGCACGCCGCGCGCTCGCATCGGGGTGCTTACCGATCCGCTCTTTGCCGAAGTAGAAGTGGCCCCGCACATGCTGCGTGCGGTCAGCGAGGCCGCCGCGCGATTGGAGGGCGCTGGTTTCGAAACCGTGGCAATTTCGCCCTATCCGCAGGCAGCTGCCACTTTCGAGGCCTTCCAGCACATCTTCACCCACCGCCTGGCAGGCTTGGAGTTCGCGGAAGGCTACGCGGAGTGGATTCGCACCCAAGGCCGCCGAGTGACCGACCTTGAGCATTCCCTGGCGCGCTGGCACGCCATTGTTCTGCCAGGGGTTCTCACGAAGTTCTGGCAGGTCGACGCCATCCTGACCCCCACATTAGCGTTCGACCCGCCGCGCCGCGGACACTTCCTCGCGCTGGATCACCAGGAGAACTTCGACGAGCAGACGCGCTGGTCACCGTGGGGGTCGCTGTTCAACGTGGCCAAGCTGCCTGCTATCTCCGTACCGTGGCCCGTGCCGCATCACCCGCCGGTGGGCGTCCACCTCGGAGGCATCACGCTTGACGACGCCTCCCTCCTCGGCCTCGCCCACGTACTGCACCCATGAGCCTCACGCGATCCCGCCTGCGTGCGGAAATCTTCATTGTCCTCACCATCACGTTCGGCATCTCCGGGGTTCGTGCGATGCTACGGCTGACCGATGCCCTGCTGAACCCCGCGCCGCTCAACGAACAGTCCGTCACCATCAACTCCTCGCAGTCCACCACGACGCTGCTCGACCTCGCGTTTCAGCTGTGCAGCACCGCTGTCTTGGTGGCGTGGGGAGCACTCGTGCTGTATCTCCTCGCAATGCCGCCACGGCCGCGCTGGCGCGATGGCCTGCACGGCGCGGCCTTGGCCGCGATTATTGGGTTGCCGGGCCTGGCGCTCTATTACACGGCGCTCCACTGGGGCTGGACCAAGGAGGTCATCCCGGGAGCCTTCGACACGTGGATTGAGATCCCCGTTCTGCTCCTCAAGTCCTTCGCTAACGCGTGGGCGGAAGAGCTCGTCGTGGTGTATTGGCTGATGACGCGGCTCAAGCAGTGTGGCTGGGCCCTTCCGGCGACACTGGCGGCCTCATCCATCCTGCGCGGCTCTTATCATCTTTATCAGGGCGTATCAGCAGGCTTCGGCAATATCCTCATGGGGCTGCTCTACGGCTGGTATTTCCATCGCACGGGGAAGGTGTGGCCGCTGGTCATCGCGCACTTTCTTATCGACGCCGTCGCCTTCGTTGGCTACGCACTCCTCATCGGCGCTTAACAATTCACTGAAAAAGGCGCCCATTGGCCCAATGTGAACTCTGGGACAGGAGTGATTTAGCGGTACAGTATTCCCCATGACATATCGAGGACGCGATCCTGAGCGTGAAACCCGGCGCGCCGGCGAGCCACCCAGCGATGCCCGCCGCGCGAGCTTCGGCAGCTCTGCCGGCCCATCCGGTGCCCACGCCGCCGGTTCCGAGTCCGGCGACTTCGTCCTCGGCGCGGACGGCCAGCCCTTACGCGACCGTTATGGCCGCCCGGTGCGCCGCCGCCCACAGTCCGCAAGTGGCAACCGTCACGGCTCGCAGGGCCACCACACCTCAGCCCACCGCGGCAATCCTCCCGCGGCTCGGCCGGAGGAGACACGTTTCGATGTGGACGCCTACATGGCGCAGCACACGCCCCGCCAGTCCGCACCGCGCCAGCAGCCAGTTCAGCACAGCGGCCAGCGCTACCCGCGCCGCAACGCCGCGCCCGCTGCTGCCGCCCCACCACCGCGCAGTTATGACCCCGATGCGCCAGCACGCAGTGTCCGCCGTCGCGCTGACGGCCGCCCACACCGGCGCCGCAAGAAGGTCAACCCGCTCAAGCAGGTCTTCGGCTGCGCAGGCTGGCTCATCGCCATCGCGCTCGTCTTCACGGTAGCTTTTACCCTGTGGACAGACTCCCGCCTGACCCGCATAGATGCGCTGCCTTCCGAGCAGGTGGCGTCCACCTCCGGCACAAATTGGCTGCTCGTGGGGTCCGACTCCCGCCAGGGCCTCACCGAGGAGCAACAGGCAGAATTAGGTACCGGTGGTGATGTCGGTGTCGGCCGAACGGACACCATCATGCTGTTGCACATCCCTACGTCCGGCAAGGCCACGCTGGTGTCCATTCCGCGCGATAGTTACGTCGACGTCCCCGGTTTTGGCATGGACAAGGTCAACTCAGCCTTCACCTACGGTGGCCCCCAGCTGCTGACCCAGACCGTGGAGCAGGCTACGGGCCTCCACGTCGATCACTATGCGGAGATCGGTATGGGCGGACTCGCCAACGTCGTTGATTCAGTAGGAGGCGTGGAGATCTGCGTCCAAGAACCCATCAACGACCCCCTCGCCGGCATTGACCTGCAGGCAGGCTGCCAGAAACTGCGCGGCCCAGATGCTTTGGGCTATGTGCGCACCCGCGCCACAGCGATGGGTGACCTTGACCGCGTGCAGCGTCAGCGCGAGTTCTTCGCGGCACTGTTGGACAAGACCACGTCACCGGCGACCATCGCCAACCCGTTCAAGGCGATCTCCTTGGTCAATCACACCGCAGATTCCTTCATCGTGGGCCAGAAAGATCACGTCTGGCATCTGGCGCGCGTGGCGCTGTCGATGTCCTCCGGCGTCGAGACGGTCACCGTCCCCATCGGCGGATTCCAGGACACCGTGGTAGGCAACGTGGTGCTGTGGGACGACGCCCAAGCGCAGGCCCTCTGGGATTCACTGCGCTAGGGGCGCCGACACGACTAGCGCAAGGTCACCTGACGTGACTTAATGTTCTGCAGCTGCTTGCGCTCATCGGCGGTCAGGTTGGCATCGTTGGAGATCTCCTCCGTCAGAGCCTTGTTCACGCGGGAGAGCTCGGACTCATAAGAATCGTGAGCGACCTCCGGGTCTAGGTCGAAGACGGGGGCGATGAGGCCGTGGGTGCGGAAGACACCGGCGAACTTGGTGTTCTCACCCAGGTTGAGCTCACCGCGGGCAGCGACGCGGGACAGGGCGTTGAGGAAGGCGTTCTCATCATCGCAGGGGCGTACCCAGCGGATATGCGCCTTGCCGCCACCGGCGTTGGCCCAGAAAGCAGTGCCGATGAAGCCCTCAGCCTCCTGGCCTACCTGGTAGGACTCAATGACGGAATCATTGGCGCGCTGCAGGGCGGTGGCCATGTGCGGCGGAACCTGTGCGCCCTCCGGCATCCACCAGGAGAAGTCCTGGTAGACGGTGATATCGAGCTCTGCAGATTCGTCGAGAAGCTCAGAGAGCTCCGGCTGGGAACCATCCGCTGCGGTGGACTCCAGGGTGGAACCCGGCGCGTTGTTCTTCACCCAGTTCAGGGCGAAGGCTAGGTCGCGACCTGGGTTGTGGGTGTGGGACTGCACCTGCAGGCCCACGAAGGCGTCACCGCCGGACTCCTCATCGCGGATGAGGGCTGCGGAAGCACCCGGCAGCACGGTGGCAACGTAGACGTCCTTGTCGAAGCCCTTGACCGACAGCTTTGCCGTTGCGGAAGGAACGAATTCCTGCAGAGCGACGAGGCTAGCCTCAGCGGCGAGGCCGCCAAACGGGCGGGGGTCCTTTTCTAGGGCGGCGCGCTCAGCGGCGCGGGCAGCGAGCTTGGCTTGGCGGCGGGACATGCCCTCCGGCAGCTGTTCGTTGTTCTTTTTCTTCTTGGCCATACTGAACAACTTACCTGCTTGCTACAGCTCGATGGCGTGGAGGGCCACCTCTGGCTCATTCGTGGCGAGAATATCCACCCCATTGGCCCACGCCCACTTCATGTCCTCCGGCTTATCGACGGTCCACATGTACGTCGGCAGACCATATGCGCCAATGGCATCAGGCTGGAGTTTGGCACGCAAAATGGACATGCCTAAACCCGTGGGCTGGGATAACAGGAAATCAGATCGGTTGAGGTGGCGTTCCCAATCGCGGCGCAGGTAAATGCGATCCACATGTGGGGCCAAGGCCGTCATGCGGCGGATGGCGTGATGGTTGAAGGAAATCATGTGGATACGGGGGTCGTCGATAAGCCCTGCGTAGCGCAAACGCAGCACCATCTGCTCTTCAAGGATGTCGCCCTGGCCCGAGGGGTGCTTGGTCTCCACGTAGAGATGGTGGTTCTTGCCGTCGAGCATGTCGAGGAGTTCGTCGAAAAGCAGCATGCGCTGGCCATCTCCGATGTCCAGCCGTCGCAGCTCCTCCCACGTCTGACGGGACACGCGCCCCGAACCGTTCGTGGTGCGGTCCACGGTGGGGTCATGGTGGACCACCACCTTGCCGTCACTGCTCAGGCGGATATCGCACTCGATGCCGTGGATGGGCAGCTCGAGCGCCTTCTCAAAGGCAAGAGGGGATAACTCCGGATATTTCCCGGAGTATCCCCTGTGGGCGACAATCTTCACTAGCCGAAGATTTCTTCCTTGATGGTGTTCAGCGTTGTGTAGGAGTTCTCGAAGCGCTCCTTCTCATGCTCATCAAGCTCCAGCTCGATGACACGGTTGACGCCGCTGCGGTCAACGATGGCCGGGGTGCCGATGAAGACATCTTCCTTGCCGTACTCGCCCTGCAGGTAAGCAGAGACCGGGAGTGCCACGGCCTGGTTCTGGATGACCGCGCGGGTAATGCGGGCCAAGGCCATTCCGATGCCGTAGGAAGTGGAACCCTTGGCGTCGATGATGTGGTACGCCGCATCGCGGGTGTCCTCGAAGACCTTCTCAATGCGCTCGTTGTAGCCCGGGTCCTTCTGGGAGCGGCGGGACAGGGACACACCTGCGATGTTCGCGGAGGACACAACCGGCAGCTCAGAGTCGCCGTGCTCACCGATGATGTAGGCGTGGACGGAGGTCGGGGCGACATCGTCCATCTCGGAGAGCATATAGCGGTAGCGAGCGGAATCCAGCACGGTACCGGAGCCGATGACGCGCTCGTGCGGGAAGCCGGAGGCTTTCCACACAGCGTAGGTGAGCAGGTCCACGGGGTTGGAGGCGACGAGGAAGATGCCGTCGAAGCCGTTCTTCATGACGTCACCCACGATGGAGTTCATAATCTTGACGTTCTTGTCCACGAGCTGGAGGCGGGTCTCGCCCGGCTTCTGCGCCGCGCCGGCGCAGATGACGACCATGGCGGCGTCCTTGCAGTCCTCGTAGGTGCCCTTGGTGACGCGGGTGCGGGACGGGGCCCAAACAACACCATGGTTGAGGTCCATGACGTTGCCTTCGAGCTTCTTCTCGTCGATGTCGATGATGGCTAGGTGGTCAACGGTGCCCTGGTTGACCAGAGCGTAAGCGTAGGCAACTCCAACGTCGCCGGCGCCGATGAGTACTACTTTGTTTCCAACATGATTTCCCATGACTCCTATTCTGCCCCCAATGTCCGAATATTGCTCGTTATGCGCCCGAATTCACAGGTTCGGTAGTCCGATCTCACAATTCAGATGCCCGATCAGACACCTTGCCAGGGTCATCTGCACGGAGGCACTAAAGCTGGTTCAATGGCGGGCATGCGTCACTTCGCTCGCCGCGTCGCCCTGAAGGCCGCCCGAAAAGGCCTTCACGCTGCAATTTTTAGCCTGGAGCTGGTCAGCGATCTTACCCCCGGCGTACGCATGACGGGGAGGAGACGTCTGCCACAGAACATGTGGCCCGGCCTCTTCGGCGCCGAGGTTGCCACGTGGGCAGCCATCTCCCCATCCCTTCTGCCCCGCCCATGGTGGGTTACGGCAGCGAATGTGGCCATCGGGCAAGGCGCCGGGCACCTCGCCGCGACGACTCTGGCTTTCCTCACCAAACAGGGGTTGAGTATGGCTGGGCGACGTCCCCAAGATCACGTCGGCCCCACCACCCGCCGTTACTCCTATTACGCGCTGGGGCTCGGTACCTTCATCGCGGGACTGCGCTCGCTGAAGAACCAAACCGCCCAGGCTCGTCTCGTGAGCAAGCTCAACGACCGTGGCCCGCAGACGGCAGCCCTCGGCATGCTTGTGGGCACCGCAGGCTACGGCACGCTGCTCGTCCTCGGCGAGGCCACGCAGCTCACCGTCACACAACTCTCCCATCAGGTTCAGCGCTGGCTTCCCCGATGGATCGCCTGGCCACTCGCAGGCAGCGCCGTAGGGTTTGCCGCAGCTGTCCTGAGTGACCGCATGGTGTGGCGCCGCATGCTCCACTCGGCTTCCATCAACGCCCTTGAGCTCAACCGGTTGGTCTACCCCGGCTCGTCCATGCCGTGGGAGCCGGAGCGCTCCGGCAGCCCCTGGTCCCATGAGCCGTGGACAGCCGTTGGCTCACAGGGCAGGGCTTTCCTCGACCGCGGCCCGCGCGCCGAGGATATCCGGGAAGTCATGCACTATGACCGAGCGCGTGAGCCGATCCGTGTCTACATTGGCCTTATCCGCGGCCGCGGTCCGCAGGCCGCCGCCCGCCAGGCAGTGGCGGAGATGGATCGCACGGGTGCTTTCCACCGCAACACCATTGTGGTGCAGCTGCCCTCCGGCTCAGGCTGGATTAACAACTATTCCGTGAGCGCCTACGAGTTCCTCACCCGCGGCAACTGCGCCACTGTAGCTGTGCAGTTTGATTACCTGCCCTCAATGTTTTCCTACCTGGTAGACAAGGACCTCTCTCGCACATTTGCCCGCGAGCTCATCACCGCCGTGCACGAGCGCCTCGAGCTTCTCCCGGAAGATAATCGCCCTAAGTTCTACCTCAGCGGCGAATCCCTAGGCTGCTACGCCATCGTGGAAAACTACGAGACCGTCGAGGATCTTCTCGCCGACTGCGATGGCGCCGTCTTCACTGGGCCGCCGCGCATGACGAGCTTCATGCGCCGCCTTCACCGTGAGCGCGGCTCCTTGGAGCGCCTGCCGCTTATCGACGGCGGCCGCCACCTCCGCTTCGCCGCCTCCCCTGAGCACATGACCCACGATGCCTTCGGCGAACCCTATGGCCCGTGGGAACGGCCCCGGGTGACGGTGGGCCAGCATGCCTCCGATCCCATCGTGTGGTGGGATAACAAACTCATCTACGCTCGGCCCAACTGGATTCACGAGCCCACGCCGAAGGCCCTGCATGCCGATACTTTTGAGAACCTACACTGGTACCCCTTCATCACCTTTTGGCAGGTAGCGCTGGACCAGATCAACTCGCTCAACGTTCCCGGCGGCCACGGCCACAACTACTTCGAGGAAACCTTCTGGTACTGGGATTCCGTTCTCGGCTCGCAGACCCGCACCCAGCTCACCCCCGAGCTCGCGGAGCGCATGCGGGAATTCGTCGCGCGCGACCAGCTCAACAAACCGACCGACTTCCGCACGCAGGTGCGCAAACAGTTCTAGCCGCACACGCGTGCAGCCCACAGTCCTAGCCGCACTTCACACCAGTGCTGTGGTGCGGGCAGTAGCCGTTGGGCACCTTGTGAAGGTATTGCTGGTGCTCATCCTCGGCCAAGTAGTACTCACCAGCCTCCGTTTCACTGAGCAGGGTGACGTCGGTAGTCGTGGCGCCGAAGCCGGCGGCGACAAGCTTGGCGGCGTAGGAATCCACCAGCTGCTGGATCTCCGCGCGCTCCTCCTCCGTCTCTGGATAGAAGGCAGAGCGGTACTGGGTTCCCACATCGTTGCCTTGGCGAAAACCCTGAGTCGGATCGTGGGCCTCCAAGGCCTTCACGACGAGGTCGCGCAAGCTTACGCGCTCTGGGTCGTAGGTAATCTGGACGGCTTCTGCGTGGTTAGTCAGCCCGCGGCAGACCTCGTAATAGGTGGGGTTCGGGGTGATTCCACCGGCGTATCCCACGGAGGTGGACTCCACGCCTTCGGTCTCCCAGTACATCTTTTCCGCACCCCAGAAACAACCGATGGCGATGATGAGGGACTTCTGTCCCTCCTTCCACGGGCCAGTGATAGGTGTGCCCAGCACGGCGTGGGGCTGCGGGTTGTCCAGGATGGGCTCCGCCCGGCCGGGGAGGGCTTGCTCCTTGGAAACGAGCTTCGGTTCGGGCTTGTAGAGGAACATGCAGGATTCTCCTTTACGTGTTGTTGCACCACTTATACTCTCCCACGCTGTACGCGAGCCAGGTTTTTGTTCACCGCCTCGGACCGGCGACTAAGCGTGGCGACTAAAAGTATTGTGGCCAAATTCTCAATCTGCCCCTACCATGGGCCGCGAACCCAATAGAAAGGATTTCAACAATGGCTGTTTACGAACTTCCGGAACTCGACTACGCATACGACGCACTGGAGCCGCACATCTCCGCTGAGATCATGGAGCTGCACCACTCCAAGCACCACGCTGGCTACGTTGCTGGCGCTAACGCTGCGCTTGAGGCTCTGGAGGAGCAGCGCAACGGCGAGGCTAACGCTGATGCCATCCGCGCGCTGTCCAAGAACCTGGCCTTCAACCTGGGTGGCCACGCCAACCACTCCATCTTCTGGAAGAACCTTTCCCCGAACGGTGGCGGCGAGCCGACCGGTGACCTGGCTGAGGCTATTAACCGCGACTTCGGGTCCTTCGAGAAGTTCAAGGCTCACTTCTCCGCTGTTGCTACCGGCCTGCAGGGCTCCGGTTGGGCAGTTCTGGGCTACGACCACATTGCTGGCCGCCTGGTTATTGAGCAGCTCACCGATCAGCAGGGCAACATCTCCGTGAACTTCACCCCGCTGCTCATGCTGGATATGTGGGAGCACGCTTTCTACCTCCAGTACAAGAACGTGAAGGCTGATTACGTCAAGGCAGTCTGGAACGTCTTCAACTGGGAGGACGTTGCTGAGCGTTACGCTGCTGCCACCAAGTAAGCAGCTCACCGGCCTTAGGGCCAGCTAGCGCTACACCGCGCCGATGCCCCTCGGATTTTCTGAGGGCCCGGCGCGGTTTCGCCGTTTTTCAGGTGCCTGCGACTGAGCAATATGGGCCCGTGCCTGACCACAAGGGCCCTAACTGACGGAAAATCTCAGCCCGCCATTCCACTCGGCCACTCTATGAGTCACTTCCTCCAAGCAATTGGAATTGATAACCGCGCTAACGGGGAAAACGAGGGAACGTCACTCTACTGCGTGAGCAAATCAAACGACTAGCCAGCTCGATTATCACCGTCCAAAGCGATGATGGAGTGCACGCTCGAGGTGCAAACACTCAAATCTTGGATGCCTGGAACCTTTGGTTTGACGCGCGCGACCCAAACCAAGGCAGCTTCATGGAATCAGAGTTGGTTTTAACGAACCGGTTCTTCCGCCATGTAGCTGAATCCCCCATCCCTATCGACCTCAATGTATTGCGCCAGCTCAACAGACTGAAGCGTCCTGGGTTTAGTTCCGTCTGAGCAGATGGGAAAATCTGGGGCACTTCAATTGACTTCCTTCACCCCGTTCACTAGGTGTGAGGAAGTTGAAGGTTGGTTACCGAAGCAATCTTAGATCGCCGAAATTCGGCCTGCGCGATAGCTCGGTAGAAGTTATCATTATTAGCACCACTGCCAATATCTACGGAAAGCATATTTAATATGCAAAACAACAACACCGCATCGCCTCACTGATGATCGCAGACGTTATTGCTTGGCTGGCCCTATAAAAACATGGACAATATCGAGCATCGCATTTCCCAATTAGAACTTAACCAAACACGGCTCGCAATCCTACTCAACTCAGCCCCCGAAGAGCATAAAGCGTGGGATAAAGCGTGCCTACGCCATGACCTCACCTTCGAACAAGAATACAGGACTCGACAAGAAATCCTAGATTTCCTCAACTCAGAAGCGACTGATAGTAACGAACTACTATCAAAAGTAAGCCACATCGTAGGACATCCCGCAGTAGCTCGCGACCTCGTAAGCGCATTTAAACAACGTGGCACGGCAGCTCAACGATGGAAAGAAATAGACTCGGAAAACCTACTCTGACCATTCAGCTCACTGACTGAATGTTTCACAGAAAGAGCATCAAGTGTTGAACTAGTACTCAACGTTTGATGCTTTTGTCTTTCTGTTTTCCCATATGAGGGAGTGAGGGAATCTCCGTCAGTTAGGGCACCTAGGCCACCCGCCACAACTTTCCCTATAGAGATATAGAAATTAACTGCACCTCCACACAGAGACTATGGCATAATTCACATCACCTGCACATGCGGTGGCACCTCACTTTGTGCCGTTGCCCCGAGAATCTCTACAGGTGGTTACTGTGAACTCACTCATCCTTGTCTTTATTGGACTCGCCATGATGCTGGCGGGCTATCTGCTGTACTCCCGCTTCCTAGCATCGAAGGTCTACCAGCTCTCAGATAACTTCACGACGCCCTCCCACACCATGGAAGATGGCGTCGATTACGTCCCCACCAACAAGTACGTTCTCTGGGGCCACCACTTCACCTCGGTCGCCGGTGCTGCGCCCATTATTGGCCCGGCGGTTGCCGTCATCTGGGGCTGGCTGCCAGCCTTCCTGTGGGTCACCCTCGGCACCGTCTTTTTCGCCGGCATGCACGACTTCGGCGCGCTGTGGGCCTCCCAGCGCCACCGCGGCCAGTCCATCGGCACGCTGTCTGGCCGCTACATCGGTGCGCGCGGCCGCGCTCTCTTCCTCGTGGTTATCTTCCTACTGCTCCTCATGGTGAACGCCGCATTCGCGGTGGTGATTTCCAACCTGCTCATCTCCACCCCGACGGCCGTTATCCCAACCTGGGGCGCCATCCTCGTTGCCCTGCTTATTGGCCAGGCCATTTACCGCCTGAACTGGAACCTGCCGATTGTCTCCGTCGTTGGTGTGGCCGCGCTCTACGCGCTCATGATCATCGGTGACCGTTTCCCGTTGGCCCTTCCGGAGACTGTCATGGGCATCCCGGACCGCGGCGTGTGGATCATCCTGCTCTTCGTCTATGCCTTCATTGCGTCCCTGCTGCCGGTGTGGGTACTGCTTCAGCCGCGTGATTACATCAACGGCCTCCAGCTCTTCGTCGGCTTGGCCATCCTCTACGGCTCCTTCCTCATCACCGGCCCGGAGGTCGTTGCCCCAAGCGTCTCGGACCACGTTCCGGGCGATACACCAAGCATCTTCCCGCTGCTCTTCGTCACCATTGCCTGTGGCGCTATTTCCGGCTTCCATGGCGTGGTGAGCTCCGGTACCTCCTCCAAGCAGCTGGACAAGGAAGCAGATGCCCGCTTCGTGGGCTACTTTGGTTCCGTCGGCGAAGGCCTTCTAGCGCTGGGAACTATCGTGGCGACCACCTCCGGATTCAAAACGGTTGCTGATTGGGAAAACGTCTACAACGAATGGAATGCCGGCGGCGTGGACGCTTTTGTCCAGGGTGGTGGCTCGCTCATGAACGAGGGCCTGGGAATCCCCACCTCACTGTCTGCCACCATCCTGGCCACCATGGCCGTCCTCTTCGCCGCCACCACGATGGACTCCGGCGTGCGCCTGCAGCGCATGGTGGTCTCCGAGGCTGCCGAGCTCATGGGTATCAAGCTCAGCGGCTTGGTCGCCACCATCATCGCGGTGGGCTGCGCGCTGGGCTTGACCTTCTCCACGGGTGCCGATGGTTCCGGCGGCATGCTGATCTGGCCGCTATTCGGCACCACGAACCAGCTCATGGCTGGTCTGACGTTGTCCATCATCGTGGTCATCCTCACCCAACTGCGTCGCCCAACGTGGCCGGTTATCATCCCGCTGGTCCTCGTCACCGTGATGTCCCTGTGGGCCGCGGTCCTGCAGCTCAAGACTCTCTTCCAGGCGCAGAACTGGCTGCTCTTGGCCATCGATATCGTCATCATCGTCGCCGCCGTGTGGGTCATCGGCGAGGCCATTGCTGCCATCTCCCGCGCGCGCAAGGCGCCGCAGGTGACGTGGAACGATGAGGACGTCGAGCCCCCTCTTCCGGCAGATGCGCGATAAGCTCAGGGCCCTTGGGCGCGGTCTCACCGAGTTCTACTCCGCGCCCTATCGCCGTTCCTTCGCCAGGGCTCAGCAGGAAGAGGACGATCTCTTCATGATGCTGGTCATGTCCGAGGCCCTCGGTGTGCCGAATCCCGCCAGCTTTTACACCCTCGAGCTGCTACCGCTACTGTACGAGGATGTCCATGCCTGGCACACGCGCATGGGCATGGAGCGCTCACCGTTGAACGGAATTTCATGCTGCTAACCCCCATCATGTTTTTCGGAGGCAAGGGCGGCGTGGGCAAAACCACGCTGGCTACCGCCACCGCGCTACGCCTGGCCCAGGAGGGCAGGGACGTCCTGCTCGTCTCCACGGATCCGGCCCACAACCTAGGCCACATTTGGGACGCTGTGCTTTCCGACGTCCCCACTACTGTCCACCCCCACCTCGACCTCATAGAAATCGACCCGGCGCGGGTAACGGAAGAGCACCTGGGGGGCGTCGCCAAGCACATGCGACGGTTTATGCCGGAGCGCCTACACCGCGAAGTCGATCGACACCTGGACCTGGCCCGGCATTCGCCGGGCACGCACGAGGCGGCGATGCTGGAGCGCATCGCGGAACTCCTAGAGTGCCGTGCGGACTACGACCACATTGTTTTCGATACCGCACCTTCAGGACATACCTCGCGGCTTATGGCGCTCCCTGAGTTGATGGCCGCCTACACCGATGGACTGCTCGCGCGGCGCGAGAAGTCCGATAAATTCGGCGCGGTGGTTCGCGGCATGACATCGGCGGAAAAGTCCGTATCCGCCAGCTCCATGGACCCGGTGGACCGCCGAAACCAGGAGATTCGCTCCACTTTGCTCAAGCGGCGGCACCGGTTTGAACACCTGCGCAGCGCACTGACCGATTCCTCCACCACCTCTTTCTTCCTCGTCCTCACCGCCGACCGCACCCCGGTGCTGGAGACTGCCGAGTTCTTCGAGGACCTCACCGCCAACGGAGTGCACGTGGGCGGCCTCGTGGTCAACCGCCGCACGCCGAACAGCGAGGATGACTTCCTGCAGCAGCGTCGAGCCTCCGAGGATGAGGCACTGGATCTTCTGATGCAGAAGCTCCCCCGTCAGCGGGTCGTGGAAATCCCCTGGCTGCCGTATGAAGTTTCTACTCCGGACGCGTTGAGTGCACTGGCGGATTCCCTACCACGAAGTCCTTGAAGCGTTCGACGGGCGGGGCTTCATCCCCGATGCGCCACACCAGTCCCAGCTCGCGGTAGGCCGCGGGTTCCAGCGGGATAAGGTTGCTGGTGTGGAGATACGGGTCATCAAGCGGCAAGAGCGCCGAGCCCAATCCCGCGGCCACCAGGCCGGCCACGGTGGTCAGCTCCATTGATTCGAAGACAAGCCGGGGCGAAAAGCCGGCGTGGGCCGTGAGGTCATCGAGAAGCATGCGCGTTCCATAGCCCGGCAACATGCCGATGAAAGGCTCATCCGCGAAGTCGTCGAGGCGCACACTCGCCCGGCCCGCGGCCCAGTGCCCCTCCGGCACCGCGAGACCGAGGCGTTGCAGTTTGAGCTGGTGCCAGCCCACCGCGGAGTCCGTGCCCGGGCGCGGTCCCACGAGTGCGAGATCCGACTCGCCCGCCAGCACGCGCTCCACAAGCACCCGCGCCGCCCCCTGGTGCAGGCGGATATCCACATGTGGGTGCTCGGTGCGGTAGGCCTTGAGCAGCTCCGGCACCATCCATGTGCCGAGGGAGTGCATAAAATCCAGCCGCACCGTGCCCCGCTCCGGATCCATGAGGCGGGCCACGGCATCGCGCGCAGCGGCCTCGGCGTTGAGCATGCGCCGCGCCTGATCAACAAAGGCCCGCCCCCGCGAGTTGAGCGCGAGACGCCGCCCACTGCGCTGGAAGAGGCTCGCGCCGACCTCCGCCTCGACACGCTGGACGCGGCGGGTTAGCGCGGGCTGGGAGAGTCCGAGGGAATCCGCCGCCGCGCCGACGAGCCCGTGGTCAGCCACGGCGACAACGCCGCGCACATCCTCCAGATTCATGCATACCTCGTATGATTTACTTGCTTTTGACACATTTTACACATAACCGCGGGCAGGCCATGCTTGATTCATGACGAGAACCCGGCGCGCCACCATCGCCATGCTCTTCGTGGGCCTGGCAATTTTTTCCTGCCTCTACCCCACCCAAGCCATGCTGCCCACCTTGGTGGACGACATGGGCATGTCCTCCACCGAAGCCGCCATGACCATTTCCGCTGCGACCGGCGCGCTCGCCATCTGCGTCATCCCCGTCTCAATCATCTCCGAGCGCATCGGCCGTGGAAAACTATTGTTGGCCTCCAGCATCGCAGCAACGCTCATCGGCATGCTCGTGCCCTTGGCCCCCAATCCGGAAATTCTCATCGCCACCCGCGCCCTCCAAGGCGCGGTCATTGCCGGCGCGCCGGCCACCGCCATGGCCTGGATTTCGGAAGAGTTGGAATCACACTACGTCGCCCGCGCCATGGGCCTCTACATCGCCGGCACGACCATCGGCGGCCTCACCGGCCGTCTCATCCCCACCGGCCTGCTTGAACTCACCTCTTGGCGCTGGGCGCTTTTGGGCTCCAGCCTGGTCACACTCATTCTGGCCATCATCGCCGCGATCCTTCTTCCCCACCAGCAGAATTTCACGCCCAAGGAAATTCACTTCCGTTCGGAGCTCAGCGCCATTTTCCGGCACGGGCACGACACCCGCCTCATTCCTCTGTTCATCGTGGCCTTCGTAGCGATGGGCACGTTTGTCTCGCTCTACAACTTCCTCGGTTTTCGGCTCATCCACCATTTCCACCTCTCACCCGGCCTAGCTGGCCTGGTCTTCCTCTTCTATCTCACGGGCACGTGGTCCTCGGCACGAGCGGGCCGGCTTGTCTCGCAGCTGGGCCACGCTACTACTCTCCTGCTTTCCTGCGTGCTCTTCGCAGCGGGGATTGTGCTGTGCGCCGGTCCCCTCATCCCCACCTTGCTGGGAATTATCTTGCTCACCATCGGTTTCTTTGCCGCGCACTCGACAGCCTCAGGCTGGGTAGGCCACATTGCGACTCATGACCGCGCCGAGGCCTCCAGCCTCTATGTCTTCTTTTACTACCTGGGCAGTTCCGTCCTGGGCGCACTGTCCGGCATGCTTTTCGACGCCCTCCCCTGGCCCGGCTTCATCGGTGTCTACGCCGTGCTGGCCCTAGGCATTGCGGGCATGAGTTGGGCTGTGAGAAAAAACGGATAAACTCGGGTTTTATGGATAAGTGGTCGCCCCGCACGTGGCATCGAAAAGCATCCCGCCCGGTCAGCATCTGGATGATGGTTTTTCTCGTCGCCGGCGCGTCTCACATCCTCATCCCCAATTACCGCTGGGTGCTCATCCACCTCTTCACACTGGGCATCCTCACCAACAGCATCATCGTGTGGTCCCAGCACCTCACCGAGAAATTCGTGCAGCTGCGACTTCCTGACTCGGCGCGACCACGGCAGCTCGCACGCATCTACCTGCTCAACGCAGGCGTCATCGTGGTTCTTCTAGGCCAGCTGCTCGTGCAAGCCTGGGATAAACACTGGATACTGACTCAGATTGGCGCCACGCTGGTTGCCGCCGCTGTGCTCTGGCACGGCGTGGTTCTCTATGGCCTGTGGCGCCAGGCAGAGTCCAAGCGCTTCCGGCCGGTCGTCGCCGCTTACGTGGCCTCGGCGTTCTTCCTCGCCGTCGGCGCCGTCCTTGGCGCGCTGCTGGCTGTCCACCCTTCTCACCCGCGTTTGCTCATCGCGCACGTCACCGCCAACGTCGGTGGCTTCGTGGGCTTGGCCGCGGCGGGCTCACTCACCATTTTGTTCCCGTCCATCTGGCGCACCAAGGGCGTGAACCCACGCATGAACTTAAGCTTTGCGCTGTTGAGCCTGGGCGTTATCGCCACCCTCATCGGCTCGGTGTGGAATATCCCTGAGGTCGGCCTCATCATCTACTGCTTAGGCTGGCTAGCAAGCCTGGAAGGCTGGCTGGTCAACGTCCTCACTGTGGCCGAGGAACCACGCGGGCGCATCACCTTCCCCGCTCTCTCCGTACTGTTCTCAGCATTCTGGCTGGTAGGGGGACTAACGTACTACACCGCGCAGCACTTCTTCACCGACGAACCGAAGATTCCTATGCTCGCGCTCGTCGTTGGCTTTGCCGCCCAACTCCTTGTTGGTGTGATGAGCTATCTTATGCCCACGACGATGGGCGGCGGTCCCTCCGCGGTCCGGGCTGGCCTGCAGGAATATAACCGCTGGGGGATTGGGCGCTCCGTCTTCATCAATGGCGGTTTGGCGCTGTGGCTGGCCACGTCCAGCTCTCTCACCATGGTCATAGCCTCCCTGCTCAGCCTCGGCTCCATGGCGCTTCTCCCGGTCCTCACCGCCCGCGCGGTCAAGGCACAAAAGGCTGTGCTCCAGAAGAAAGCCGAGGGCCCTGCCCCCGCGACGGCCACGGATTGGAACCAAGCGTTGATTGCACTTGGTGTCCTCGTCCTCGTCGGCGCTCTCAGTTTCGTCCTCTAGGCCCTCTGCCCCTTCCCCAAGCCCCCAGACCTGCAACCCGAAACGTGCAGGTGGGCGTCGCCAAGCGCGCGGGACACAGGAAATCCCGACCTGGGAGTATGGGGCCCAGGTCTGGGGAAATGGAACGAGGCGGTTAGGCGTCCAACGGTGGGACGCCCGGCGCGCCGGCAGACATCCACTCGCGGACCACAGAGGTGGCGGTCACGTCACCGGCGTTGTAGCGCAGGATCTGCTCACGGGCGTACGCGTCACCGGCCAGGGCGGCGCGGCGGGCATTAACGGATTCCTCGCCGTCGAACTCCTCCGGCCACTCAAACCCCGCAACGGGGGCCACGGTCTTGAGGCTGAGGCCAGCCGTGCCCGCGAAACTGCGCTTGACATGAACAAACATGTCCACCCACTCCTCCGAGGAAATGAACTCCTCCACCTCCTCCAGGCCAGGATGCCGGAAGCGCTGCGCGGAGCGGCGCATCCAGTGGTTTTCACCATGGGCCGAATAACAATACGCGGCGAAGGTCTTGCCCTCCGTGTGGGCCTGGGCACGCACGCCCATGAGCCACTCCCAGAATTCCGCGAAGTTCTCCGCCTCGGCACGGCCGCCCAGCGGCTCCCAAGTCACGAACGGGATGTACTCGCCATTGAGGCGCGCGCCCCACAGGTAGGCACCTTGGTCAAGGTAAGCCTCCATATCGACATCCACCTCGACGTCGGCCCGGGGAACGCTGATTGTACTGCGGCGTAGCAGCGGAATGCCGTCGCGCCAGGCGGCGGCGAGGGCGGAGGGGGTGCCGAGGGAGGCGTCGATAAGCGCCTGCACCGTTGTGATTCCGCGCTCACGATAAGGGTTCGCGCGGTCCCCCGGAAGGAAGAGCGAGATATCATCGCGGGCTTCAAGTTCCGGCTGACACAGGTGCCAGAAGCGGCAGGAGGCACACTCCTTGACGCGGCGCGGGCCCTCCGGAAGGGGCTGGGCCAGTGCAGCATCGACGGGATAATGTGCAGTCTCCGCAACAAAAGCCTGGCTGCGATCCTGTCCAATCGTGGCGCCGCGCCCGGAGTTCAAGCCCACCTCCTCGAGGCCACGGGCGGCGAGAGCCAAACGATAACCATCAATCGCATGATGCTTGACCTTGTATTTCGCCGGCAAAGGCTCGCTCAGCCCCAGGCGGTGCGTGGGAACCACGAGAGTTCGACCATTCTCATTCGGCCGGGCCACGCGGTGGTCAGACACGATGACGGGGCTGTAGTTGTCACCATCGCGGACGAGCAGCTCCACGCGAACCATCCACTCGTCGGTGGAAAAGACCGCGTTCGTAATGTGGGTATAGCCGTACGCAAGCGCCTCAAGCGTGGCCATGGCCCGCTCAAAATCTGTGCCCTCAAGGTCAATGCGACGAAAGCGCCCGGGCCCTGTGCGCGGAATCAGGGCAAGGGCGGCCTCAATGGCCGCGGCGTGACGCTCGGCCCGAGCCTGGCCCGTTGGGGTGCGCGGGGTATCCGGATGTGCGCGGCGCTGCACGAGGCGATAGCGGCAGCCCACGAGGTCCGTGGCGACGAGCACATCTTTCACACCAGGTGAGCTTAGTAGACCACCTTGCTAAAGTTGTAGCGAGACCCTACCGATGAAAAATAAAGGACGTTTCAATGAGCTTGATCAAGAAGATCCGCAAGGCCCGCCGTGAGGCGCGCGCTGAGGTCAAGGCTGCTAAGACCCGCGCCAAGGCCGAGGTCAAGGCCGCCGACAAGGCCAAGCACCGTCAACAGAAGCTGCTGGCCAAGCAAGAGAAGGCCCTCATCAAGTCCGAGGAAAAGGGCCTGAAGAAGCGCCGCAAGCACGAGTACAAGATGGCCCAAAAAGAACTCGAGCGTATTAAAGAAGGCCGATTTAACAAGAACAACGTCAAGCGCTACGCCGGTGCCCTGCGCACCGCTGCTCCGCTGTTGCTGCCGCTTATCTACCGTGGAATTACCGCAGCCCAGCGCGAAATTGAGAACAAGCGCGCGCAGAAGGCCGGCGTGTCCGCTGACCAGCTCGCGTCCTTCGCTGGCCACGGCGCACCGCTCAAGGCTCGCACCGCCGGCGTGCGCAACTCCCTCAAGGACGCCAACGTGCCGGCGGGCTTCAAGCGTGACGTCAAGGAGCGCCTCAACGAGCTTGATGCGGCAATTGATAACGCCGAGTACATGACCGAGCAGCAGCGCCAGCGCGCACACCGCTCGATCTCCGGCGAGATTGACTCCATCAACGCCGATATCCAGGCCAAGCTGCGCGCCTAAACTCCAGCGTCTCCTGTAGCCGCGGCCTTCCCTGGGTCGCGGCTTTTCTGCATTTCCGATGCTTTTGGAGCCCGCCACCCTTAACCTTTAAACGTGGATTTTAAATGCAGAACCACAGCATTCAATCAGTATTGCAAACGCCAGCGATCCACCCAGGGAATTCCACACCGTTTTCCCAAACTCCCCTATTACTTTAAGGTTATGAGACCTCGCCAACCCTATTTCTGAGATATAGTCGGTGACGAGGATAACCGGTTTTAAAACCACACCTCAAAAAGTAACTACTATGTAAAAGTGCTCTTCTAACCCAGCGCACAGGGCTGGGACACTACTGAATGGAGAACCATGGCACGCCGTGAAGTAACGCAGTTCTTTGATGACCTTGATAATAGCCCGCTTACTGAGGAAGAACTTACCGTCATCCGTTTCAGCGTTGATGGCAAGGACTACCTCTTGGATGTTTCCCGCGAAAATGCGGACAAGTTTCATGCCGCGTTGGAGCCTTTTGTCAAGGCGGCACGCCACCCGGTAAAGACGGAAACTCGCCGCTACAAGCCGTCTGATGTTCGCGAATGGGCAGCCAAGCACGGCTACGACGTGGCAGAGCGCGGCAAGATTCGCAATGACGTTATTTTGGCCTACCGCGACGCCAACAATCTTTAAAGAACTCCCTGCTCGCGGGCAGCCGCCACAGCAGAAGTGCGCGAGCGCACGCCTAACTTGTCGTAGATGTGGACGAGATGGGATTTCACGGTTGCCTCGGACAGCATGAGCTCCACACCGATCTCGCGGTTTGAGGAACCGGCGGCAACCAGCTTGAGCACCTCAAGCTCGCGCGGGGTGAGGGAGGTGCGCGGGGTGCGCACTCGCGTCATGAGCTTGTCCGCCACCACGGGTGAGAGTGCCGAGTCGCCCTCCGCCGCGGAGCGCACCGCTGCGAGGAGCTCGGCGGGTGGCGCGTCCTTGAGCAGGTAGCCCACTGCACCGGATTCAATAGCCCCGAGGATGTCGGCGTCCGTGTCATAGTTCGTCACCACGAGGACCTTGGGCGGGTTATCCATGGAGTAGCGGATGGCGGCGGTGGCTTCCGCGCCACCCATAACGCGGGTACCTTCAATGCCCGCACCAAAGCGCAGGTCCATGAGGAGGACGTCGATACCACCTGCTTGTGCAGCGGAGACCGCGGCTTCAGCCGTGGCGACCTCGCCCACCACCTCGATGTCCTCAGCGCCCTCGAGCACAGAGCGTAAGCCCAGGCGCACGATCTCGTGGTCATCGGCAAGCAAGACCCTAATCACGGGCTTCCTCCTCATTGGTACGGTCCGGTCAAATTCTTAATCTACATCGTTATTTAAGGGCACACTAACTGAGACCGCCGTGCCCGTCCCTGGTGTGGATTCAATCACGACGTCACCCCCAAGCTCCTCCGCGCGGCGGCTCATGGCACTGAGCCCAATATGGCCTAATCCGGCCGGCCTATTCTCCACGGCTTCCACATCAAAACCCCGCCCGTTATCAACCACGTCCACGCGCACCTCGTCCGGCTCATACGTGACGGTCACCCGGGCCTTAGTCGCGTGAGCATGCTTGACGACGTTCCCCACCGCGCCCTGCGCAATCCGCAACAGCGCCGCCTCCACCTTCATGGGCAGCTGCTGTGGCTCGCCCTCGACGTCCACCATGACCTCCACGTCACCGGTGGCGGCGAAGTTCTCCGCCATGCGGCCCAGCGCTGCCCCAAGGGAAGTCTCCGAGAGAGCCGCCGGCTGGAGAGCAGCAATCATCGCGCGGGCCTCGTGCAGGTTATCCGCGGCGGTGCGACGCGCAAGTTCGATTCGTTCGTGGGCTTTGGGGATGTTTTCTGAGTCCAGGTCACGATCGGCGGCATGCAGGAGCATTTGAATCGAAGACAGGCCCTGGGCCAGGGTGTCGTGGATTTCATGAGCGATGCGCTGGCGCTCCGCCGTCATGCCCGCTTCACGCTCGGACTCTGCTAGCTGGGAGCGGGTTTCCATAAGCTCACGGTTCATCCTGTTCAGGGCACTGAAGGCATAGGAAATCGCGATGGTGACGAGCGCCGAGACCGCCGGCCCCATGATGCCGCCGAAGGTCAACCCGCCTGGCACCTGCACGAGCACCGCCGCCACCGTGGCTACGAGGACACACACAATGCCGGGGATCATCTCCAGCACGTAGAGGTACACAAAGTACAGGGAGAAGACCAGGTAGATGGCCGCCGGCGCCACCACCATATCCGCCAGCCACAACACCGTGAGGATGGCGAGCCAGCCATAGCGGGCGATGCGCGGCAGTGTCTCTAAGTAGACCGAGCCACCAAAGTAGACCACGGCGAAGGACACGAGCAGCAGCAGGTTAAGCACGCCCTGCCACAGCGGCAAACGCACGGTGGTGAGGATGGCCACCACCAGAAGCGTTGCGGTCAGGATGTGAATACCGTTGCGCAACGCATCCGAGTCAACCGAACGGTGGTCTAGTGTGGAGGTCATGCGCCACAGCCTACTGCCCCGCCTTGCTGCCTGTCTGATCGGTATCAGCCTTGTCACCACCGGCTGCACAGACGGTAATCGGCCCACGGAAGCGACACCGCCCAGCGCCCCCACTGCGGCGACAGGGGCGACGGGAGCTACGGGGGCTACGGGGGCAACTACGGACGACGCCACCGATGACGCGCCCGACTCCCCTGCAGTCACCGGCGACGGCCTCCCCGTCACTGCCTCTGCCGAGGTGACCGACTGGGAAGACTGCCCCTACCTGGACACCCAATGGGTAGCGGATACGAATGGGCAGAGGATGACTCGGTGGGGCGTCGACAAGCGCTTTGGCACCCCTGCCTGCGTGTTCTGGTCTTACCCGGAGGAACCCCAAGCCACCGTCATTGTGCGCGAGATGCCCAGCGTGGACGAGGCGCGCGCCGTCGTTGACGCCGCTGCACCGGTGAATGAAACGGAGCTGGCTGAGTTCGACGGTTGGTCCGGTGGGCGGGGCGTGTTTGAGGAGCACTCTGTCTTCGCCGTGCAGAAAGATACCCACGCGGTTCTCGTGTGGTCGAACCAGTTGCAGACACTCAAGCCGCAACTCATCGCGCAGGAGGCCATCTCCCGCTTGGGGCTCTAGCTACACCGCAACGTCGTTGTACGGCATCATCGCCGATACCCACGGAAAAACAACCTCCATGAGCAAGAAAAACACAGCGATAAGCAGAGCTACCGCCAGCACGGCCTTGACGGCAGTGGGGCCGGGCAACAGGTTCCACAGGGCGCGGTACATTAGTTCTCCTCCAGGACGGCGGGGCGGTGGTTGTCATCCGAGCCAGAAGACTTGGGCTCGCGGTCGGTCTCCATGGCATGGATAATCATGCGCTCCGCGTTGGAGAACTGCGGGTGGCATGTGGTGAGGGTCAACAAGCCCTCGCTGGCCTCGATCCCAGCTTCCGGCGGTGTTCCAGGGATGGGCTGCAGCACGCTGACATCACCAGGAAGGGTGATGTGGCGGCCTTGAATCTTCTGGTATTCCGGTTTCTCGCGCTGCTCTGAGCTGAAGCAGTCCGCCGAAGCGCCGTCAATCGGTAGCACGCGATAGGTAATCCACTCCGTGAACGTCTCGATGACAATGGCATCACACGTCTGAAGGTTACCTAGGTCATTGAACGGCGCGCCTTTCCCCACGCGGTGGCCTGCCACGGCAAAATTCCCCTTCTCACCAGGCATCTGCGTGTCCGGATAGCGCCCTGGCCCGCGCAAGAGATCATCCTCGTTGGTGCCCTCCAGCACGGCGAAGGCAAAGTCCGAACCGAACGCTGGGATATAAAGACGCGCGAAGGCTTCACCCAGCTTGGGCGCGTGCCCCTGGCCGCGCGGGTTGCGCCACTCCTCCTGCAGGGTCTCGTTGGCTTCCTCCTGCAGGTGACCGGACTCAATATTGGTCCAATAAGACTCATAAAGCGCAAAGAGCAAGAGCAGCACGCCGACGGTGAGCATAAGCTCACCAATGACTGAGCTCACCGTTGTCTTTCTGCGCGTCGTGGGCTGTGGCATGGTTCCTACACTAGCCCCTGTACCGTATAGGTACCCCACTCAGGACGAAGAGGAGTCCACGATGCTCGAGTTATTCATGTACCCGGTCTCCGGAATCATGAAACTGTGGCACCTGCTTTTTGCTTCCTTCCTGGATGGTTCACTGGCCTGGATCCTCACCATCGTCTTCCTGGTGGTGACGGTGCGCGGAATCATCGCGCCGTTGAACTGGCTCGCTGTGAAACAAGGCCGCATCGGTGCCCTCATGCGGCCTGAGATGACGGAGCTCAACGCCCAGCTCCGCGAGGTCACGGAGGTTGACCAAGCTGTCGAGCTCTACACCCAGCAGCGCGAACTCAAGGAACGCTTCCGCCACAATCCCATGTTGGGGTGCTTCCCGTCCTTCATTATCGTCCCTGCTTTTATCGGCCTCTACCAGGTTGTCCTCCGGGTATCCGGCTCCGCCAACGAGCCGGTGGGGATGCTGACGCTTGACAACGTCTCCTCCTTCCGCGCCTCCACCATCTTCGGCGTGCCCCTCACGGATTTTGCGCGTGAGCACCACGACCTTGTGCTGCCGATGCTCATTGCCGCGCTGACGTTTACCTCACTGAACACGCTCATCACGCTGTACCGTGGCTACCTCACCACGCTCTTCGATGAGAAGATCCCGCGCCGTTTGCTCTGGCTGATGGCGATCATGGTGGTCATCATCCCGTGGATGCTGTGGACCGTAGCCTGGCACGGCCCGATTCCCGTCACCATCATCTTCTACTGGGGCTGCTCCTACCTCTTCACGCTGCTCCAGACTTTGGTTTACGAGGCGATCCTACGCAAGCGCTACCCGCTTCCCGAGGCCGTGCATGAGCAGCGACGAGAAAGCATTGAGCGGTGGCGCACAAAGGAAAAGAAGAGGAAGAAGAAAGCTGCAAAGGAGCGCTTTAAGGCGAACCCCGAGCAGAAGGAAGCATCCGCGGCGGCCCGAAAACGCCATGCCAAAATCCTGGCTGAGGCCAAGAAGATTGTTAAATCGAATAATCGGCAGGAGGGGCCGACAGCAGCTGAATAGCCAGCTGCTTCGCAGTTACCAGCGGAGCTGACTCACGAGTGAGCCGTGCGCCGGCAAGCCCTCCGTCAAGGAAGATGAGGAGCTGACTGGCCTGGTCTTCTGAGGGGTAACCATTCTTGGCGTTGAGCAGTGCCGTAATGGTGGAGTGCATCCACGAACGGTGTTCCACACACGCGGCAACAATGCCGCGTTCCGCATCGGTTTCCGGACGCGGATATTCTCCCGCAGCGTTGAGGAAGTGCGAGCCGCGGTATTCAATCGTGGGCTGTTCCTCAATGGCTTTGTCAAAGAAGGCGAGGATTTTGCTCTCCGCATCCGTGACATCCTCGGTGCGCTGGTGCCAGTCCGCGCGGTACTGCTCATCAAGCGCCTCAACGTACGCAATGACGAGGGCGTCCTTGGAGCCGAAAAGGGAGTACAACGATGCCTTGGCCACGTCAGCTTCGCGCAGAATGCGGTCGATTCCAATGACACGGATTCCTTCAGTGGTAAAGAGCCGCGTGGCGGAATCAAGTAGTCGGCTGCGCGGGCTCGGGCGATTGCGGCGCGACTTCTTTTCGGCCATTTTTTCTCCTCACATGACAAAACCGGTTCATCTACACAATATAGACAAACCGGTATGTATGTGAAATTTTATTTCTTGCGGCCCGTAATCGCTCCGACGATCCACAGCAGGATACAGGCACCGACTGTGGCGGTGATAATCATGAGGAACCAGCTATCGCTCACATCCTTGTTGAAGAGGGCCAGCAGTCCACCACCAATAAGACCGCCGATAACACCGACGATGAGGTTGGTGAACAGTCCCTGATCGCGCTTCATGATCTTCTCTGCGAGCCAGCCGGCGATGATACCAACGATGATTGAGCCAAAGAATCCGAGACCAAGTCCCATGGTGTACACAACTCCTTTTCGATGATTTGTTGTTTCCATCAACCATGGTACGTCCGAAAACCACAAAACGACCCGGCCACATCATATTCACAGCATGATGCGGCCGAATCGTTATTGCGGAGTTATAGGAGGGTTACTCGGAGTCCGGGCGGACCACCATCATTGGGCACGGCGCAGACTGCAGCAGCGCGCGAGAGGTGGAGCCCAAGAGCATGCCCTTGAAACCGCCACGGCCGTGGGAACCGACGACCAATAGCTGGGCCCCCTCGGAAGCATCCGTTAGTGCGCGAACCGGACGGTCACGCGCGATGAGCTTCTTAACCGACACATTCGGGTATTCCTTCTGGTGCTCAGCCAAACGCTCAGTAAGCAGGTCTGCCTGCTCGCGCTCGACCTCTGCCCACTCGGCCTGGGCGGCGGAAAGTCCAGCCAGGGAAGCCTGCACCTGCATATCCATCCAGGTGTGTACCGCGATGAGCTCAGCGCCGCGAGCATCAGCCTCCTTGAAGGCGTAGTCCGTGGCCTTCTGGGAAACCTCAGAACCGTCAACGCCCACGACGACAGGGCCGTACTTGGTGGACTCGGTGACCTGGTTATCCTCACGGACAACCACAACTGGGCACGAAGCGTGGGAGACCACAGAAGCCGAAACGGAACCCATGACCATGCCGGACAGGCCGCCCATACCGCGGGAGCCCATGACAATCATGGTGACGTCCTTGGACATCTCCAGCAGCATGTCAATGGGGGAACCCTCAGCCACGGTGTGGGCAATCTTCAACTCCGGCGACACCCTGTGGGCCTCAGCGCGGGCCTCCTCGATCTTTTCCAGGGTTTCTGCCTGCAAATCGTCGAAAAGCTCCTTCGGAGGGACCATGCCCTCGGCGTAGAGGAACTGCGGCATAGTGTAGCTCGATGCGATGCGAAGCGGGATTCCGCGCTTCGTTGCAGTATTAGCAGCCCAACGGACGGCGTTCTTCGACGCTTCCGAACCATCGACGGCTACGACGACAATGTCTTCCTTGGCCATGACCTTTTCCTTTCGACGTGCTTACATCTCCAGTCTAATACCTATTGACCGGCCTGTGGGGCGGTCGCAGCATCCGCATTGGCGGGGAAGAGAATGTTGTAGAGAGCCACAGCAATGTCACGAATGACGGCACCGATACCATTAGAGAAGAAATCAATGGCGGGTGCGAGAATCGAGTTAAAATCCATGGGAAAAAGAATAGTCCATAAAAGGCGTGGCGCAACCCCACTTCCCATCCGCGATGGACTAAACCCCACCCAAGCCCGTGTTCCGGAGGGCCCGATTTCTGCGTGGGATTTCGTCCGTGGTCTCATCACCTCCCAGCGCCACCGTCACCCCGACGATAACGACCAAGCCTTACAGGCCCGCTTCAACGCGAACGAGGTTGTGACCCAAAACGGAACGGCCCTTAACCCTGACAGCATCCTCGACACTAATGCGGTGGTGTACTTCTACCGCATCCCTGCGCCAGAGGTCCCTGTTCCCTATGACATCCCCATTCTCTTTGAGGACGAGCACCTCCTCGTCGTGGACAAACCGCCCTTCATGGCCACCATGCCCCGGGCCCGACACATCACAGAGACAGCAACCGTGCGCCTGCGCCGGATGACCGGCAACAACGAGCTCTCCCCCGCGCACCGCCTGGATCGCCTCACCTCAGGGATCCTCGTCTTCACCAAGGACCGCGCCGTTCGGGGCGCCTACCAGACATTGTTTGCCGAGCGCCGCGTCACCAAGACTTACGAAGCCATCGCCCCGCTTGCCGACGTCTCCCCCGGCACCCTCTGGCGCTCCCGCATGGAGAAGACTCCCGGTGAACTACAAGGACGCATCGTTGATGGTGAGGTGAACGCCATTACTGAGGTCCTTGCCGTAGAACCAATAGAAAAGACCCCCTACGAAGCCATTCACGGCCCACTTCCGCCACTGGCGAAATACACTCTCAAACCGCACACCGGGAAGACGCATCAGCTGCGCCTCCACATGCTTCAGGCAGGCATTCCCATTATTGGCGACCCCATCTACCCCGTCATCTACCCCTCCGAGGCCGAGGACATGCGCATTCCAATGCATTTGACCGCCACACACATTTCCTTCATTGACCCCGTTACCGGTGATACCCGTGGATTCAGCTCACAATTGCCCCTTTATACCCATAGATTGATTGCCCATTAAGTACCGCTACAACACCGCTTCACTCAGCGCCGACGGAAAGTGCCAACGACCCATTGCTTTAACTTTTCGGTCCGATAGCCTAGGAATCCCCTATACTTCCCTATCCGAAAGGACCTGACACGATGAAAAAGCCCCTAGCTCTCATCGGCGCCACCGCACTGCTTGTGACAGCAGCCCCCACCGCCAACGCTGAAAACAGCACACTGCACAACACCAACCAGGGCTCGTCCACCGATCTCAATGAGCTCGTCGTCGACTCCCCCATTTACGGCATCATCGCTATCCCAGTCACGCTCTCATCTATCGCGCTGTCGTTCCTTGGTATTCCTCAGTGCGGTTTGCATGACACCCGCGGATGCAAGAGGGGTTAAGGAGCCAAAGCCCGACCTCCAGCTTTTACCTTTATACAAATAGCCCGCTAGCCCAGCTTTTGGGTTGGCGGGTATCCATGTGACGCCCTTTGCCACTTCTCCCAGCAAAGCTCTGGACGTATCAGCACCTCCTCTTTTGGTGTGGATTCTATGTGTCCAGACGTGGAAGTGCAGACCTGCAGGTGGTGGTGTGCCGGGGCTGTTGGGTGGGTCTTTCGCCAGCTGGGTGTGTCGCCTTTTAGGTCTGCACTTTTACATCGGCGGGGTTGATGAAGTGTCCCGGCGTGGGTGCGGTGGGTTTGTGGAAAACCGGAAGAGACCGTTGAAGCGGTGTTGCTTCAACGGTCCCTTTTCGTTGTATTTAGTTGTTTGTTTGTTGTTTAATGTCGGCGGTTTCTTACTCTCCCACAACCTCCCGGTTGCAGTACCATCAGCGCGGGCAGGCTTAGCTTCCGGGTTCGGAATGGGTCCGGGCGTTTCCCTGCTGCTATAGGCCACCGACAAACACGTAGAGCACACCTGGTCTGGTTGTGTGTGTTGTGTCAGATACTGTGTAGTGGACGCGAGCGACAGTGATTTTTTGTCTTCGTGTTTGTGTTTATTCCCCAAACCATTGTTTGTTTGGTGTGTTTGTTTTGGTCTATTAGTACCAGTAGCCTTCGCACCTTGCGGTGTGTCCAGGTCTGGCCTATCAACCCCATCGTCTGTAGGGGACCTCAAATGAAACCTCATCTTAAAACAGGCTTCCCGCTTAGATGCTTTCAGCGGTTATCCCTTCCGTACGTAGCCAACCAGCGATGCTCCTGGCGGAACAACTGGCACACTAGAGGTACGTCCGTCCCGGTCCTCTCGTACTAGGGACAGCCTTCTTCAAGTTTCAACGCGCGCGGCGGATAGAGACCGAACTGTCTCACGACGTTCTGAACCCAGCTCGCGTGCCGCTTTAATGGGCGAACAGCCCAACCCTTGGGACCTACTCCAGCCCCAGGATGCGACGAGCCGACATCGAGGTGCCAAACCATCCCGTCGATATGGACTCTTGGGGAAGATCAGCCTGTTATCCCCGGGGTACCTTTTATCCGTTGAGCGACACCACATCCACAAGTAGGTGCCGGATCACTAGTCCCGACTTTCGTCCCTGTTCGACATGTCTGTCTCACAGTCAAGCTCCCTTGTGCACTTACACTCGCTACCTGATTGCCAACCAGGCTGAGGGAACCTTTGGGCGCCTCCGTTACATTTTGGGAGGCAACCGCCCCAGTTAAACTACCCACCAGGCACTGTCCCCAACCCAGATCATGGGCCAAGGTTAGATGCTCAATCCGATCAGAGTGGTATTTCAACAACGACTCCACACGTGCTGGCGCACGCGTATCATAGTCTCCCACCTATCCTACACAAACCGAACCAAACACCAATACCAAGCTATAGTGAAGGTCCCGGGGTCTTTTCGTCCTGCCGCGCGTAACGAGCATCTTTACTCGTAGTGCAATTTCACCGGGCCTGTGGTTGAGACAGCAGAGAAGTCGTTACGCCATTCGTGCAGGTCGGAACTTACCCGACAAGGAATTTCGCTACCTTAGGATGGTTATAGTTACCACCGCCGTTTACTGGGGCTTAAATTCTCAGCTTCGCCAACAAAGTTGACTAACCGGTCCTCTTAACCTTCCAGCACCGGGCAGGCGTCAGTCCATATACATCAACTTAACGTCTTCGCATGGACCTGTGTTTTTGATAAACAGTCGCTTCCCTCTATTCTCTGCGACCCCACAACCCACCACCAGCGCAMAGACTGGTTTAAGTCGTGTGGTCCCCCTTCTTCCGAAGTTACGGGGGCATTTTGCCGAGTTCCTTAACCACAGTTCACCCGAACGCCTTAGTATTTTCAACCTGACCACCTGTGTCGGTTTAGGGTACGGGCCATACATCCACATCGCTAGAGGCTTTTCTCGACAGTACTAGATCACCAACTTCACCCCAATCGGGCTACGCATCACGCCTCAGGCTATACGGTGTGCGGATTTACCTACACACCACCTCACACGCTTACACCAACAATCCACTAAGCGGCATGGCTACTACTCTGTGTCACCCCATCACTTGAACCACACATCAGGCCCCACGACATCAACAACCAACGTGTTCAAAGAACACATCAATCATATCCGCGGTGGTTAGTATCAGTGCTTTATCATGGGCGCGGACATACGGGTACCAGAATATCAACTGGTTATCCATCGACTACGCCTGTCGGCCTCGCCTTAGGTCCCGACTCACCCTGGGAAGACGAACTTGACCCAGGAACCCTTAGTCATCCGGCGGGAAGGATTCTCACCTTCCAATTCGTTACTCATGCCTGCATTCTCACTCGCACACACTCCACGCCTCCTTACGGTAACGCTTCMAMACATGCACGACGCTCCCCTACCCAATAACAAGTTATTGCCGCGGTTTCGGCGGTGTGCTTGAGCCCCACTACATTGTCGGCGCAGGACCACTCG
The DNA here is from genome assembly GCF_000833575.1 of Corynebacterium singulare. Classification (NCBI taxonomy): domain Bacteria; kingdom Bacillati; phylum Actinomycetota; class Actinomycetes; order Mycobacteriales; family Corynebacteriaceae; genus Corynebacterium; species Corynebacterium singulare. The sequence goes on from NZ_CP010827.1 coordinate 2,702,968, forward strand.
ACCAGTGAGCTATTACGCACTCTTTCAAGGATGGCTGCTTCTAAGCCAACCTCCTGGCTGTCTTCGCGATCCCACATCCTTTTCCACTTAGCACACCCTTAGGGGCCTTAACCGGCGATCTGGGCTGTTTCCCTCTCGACTATGAAGCTTATCCCCCACAGTCTCACTGCCGCACAACACRATTGATGGCATTCGGAGTTTGGCTGACATTGCTAAGATTGTAGTCCCGCTCAACCAACCAGTAGCTCTACCTCCACCAAGCTAATGCGACGCTGCACCTAAATGCATTTCGGGGAGAACCAGCTATCACGGAGTTTGATTGGCCTTTCACCCCTACCCACAGCTCATCCCCGCAGTTTTCAACCTACGTGGGTTCGCGCCTCCACAGCATCTTACTGCTGCTTCACACTGGCCATGGGTAGATCACCCCGCTTCGGGTCCAGGACATGCCACTAAAACACCCCATTAGGATTCGGTTTCCCTACGGCTACCCCACACGGGTTAACCTCGCGACATGCCGCTGACTCGCAGGCTCATTCTTCAAAAGGCACGCCATCACACACAAAAAAAGGTGCTCTGACGGATTGTAAGCACATGGTTTCAGGAACTATTTCACTCCCCTCCCGGGGTACTTTTCACCATTCCCTCACGGTACTCATACACTATCGGTCACACTAAGTATTTAGGCTTACCGGGTGGTCCCGGCAGATTCACAGCAGATTCCACGAGCCCGCTGCTACTCGGGCACCCAACCACACAGATGCTGAAGTCTTCAACTACGGGACTATCACCCTCTACGGTTAGTGTTTCCACACCACTTCGCCTAACAACAACACCCACGCAAACCAGTGGTAGCTAGCTTAAAATCGGGCCCCACAACACCGCACACACAACCCCTACCAAGTATCACATGCATACGGTTTAGCCTCATCCACGTTCGTTCGCCACTACTAGCAGAATCATAATTTTATTTTCTCCTCCTACGGGTACTGAGATGTTTCACTTCCCCGCGTAAACCCCCACAACAGCTATGAATTCACTGAAGGGTAACACCCCATAACAGGTGCCAGGTTTCCCCATTCGGACATCCTCGGATCAACGCTTTATTGACAACTCCCCGAGGCTTAACGCAGCCTTACACGTCCTTCATCGGCTCAGCATGCCAAGGCATCCACCATGCGCCCTCAATAACGAACACACAACCAACCACACACAACAACAATGCCAAAAGCACCATCACCACGTATGCGGCCGGCGTGAACTACACAAAACACAAAAGAACAGAAATCACACAAACCACACACCCACCACCACAAAGCACACCAACAAAAGTCAGTAAAAGCAGTGGCAAGCATGCAGTTTAATGCTCGCGTCCACTATACAGTTCTCACACAACACCCCACACCACAACCACCACCAAGCAACAAGGCTTCGACAGTGTGTTACCAGCATGGGTTACAACCAGGGGATAATGCCCCAGACACCCAACAATGCACCAACATACAAAAGAAAAAAGTAACTTGCGTCGATTAGATAAATTAAGACTCTGGTTAAGGTGTATCTCCACCCGATTAAAAAAATTGGTGGCAGCAGAACACGCGTCTACATCAACCACCACAACCACCACACACCCACAAAAAGAAAGGGGGTCTGGATGGTTAAACACCAACTGGTGTTAAAAAATAATGCTCCTTAGAAAGGAGGTGATCCACCCGCACCTTCCGGTACGGGTACCTTGTTACGACTTCGTCCCAATCGCCGATCCCACCTTAGACAGCTCCCTAACAAGTTTGAGCCACTGGCTTCGGGTGTTACCAACTTTCATGACGTGACGGGCGGTGTGTACAAGGCCCGGGAACGTATTCACCGCAGCATTGCTGATCTACGATTACTAGCGACTCCGACTTCATGGGGTCGAGTTGCAGACCCCAATCCGAACTAAGACCGGCTTTCAGCGATTCGCTCCACCTCACAGTGTCGCTGCGCGTTGTACCGACCATTGTAGCATGTGTGAAGCCCTGGACATAAGGGGCATGATGATTTGACGTCATCCCCACCTTCCTCCGAGTTAACCCCGGCAGTCTCTCATGAGTCCCCAACTAAAATGCTGGCAACATAAGACAAGGGTTGCGCTCGTTGCGGGACTTAACCCAACATCTCACGACACGAGCTGACGACAACCATGCACCACCTGTACACCAACCACAAGGGAAACTACATCTCTGCAGCGATCTGGTGTATGTCAAGCCCAGGTAAGGTTCTTCGCGTTGCATCGAATTAATCCACATGCTCCGCCGCTTGTGCGGGCCCCCGTCAATTCCTTTGAGTTTTAGCCTTGCGGCCGTACTCCCCAGGCGGGGCGCTTAATGCGTTAGCTACGGCACAGAAGACGTGGAAGCCCCCTACACCTAGCGCCCACCGTTTACGGCATGGACTACCAGGGTATCTAATCCTGTTCGCTACCCATGCTTTCGCTCCTCAGCGTCAGTAACTGCCCAGAGACCTGCCTTCGCCATCGGTGTTCCTCCTGATATCTGCGCATTTCACCGCTACACCAGGAATTCCAGTCTCCCCTACAGCACTCAAGTTATGCCCGTATCGCCTGCACGCCCGGAGTTAAGCCCCGGAATTTCACAGACGACGCGACAAACCACCTACGAGCTCTTTACGCCCAGTAATTCCGGACAACGCTCGCACCCTACGTATTACCGCGGCTGCTGGCACGTAGTTAGCCGGTGCTTCTTATACAGGTACCGTCACAAAAAGCTTCGTCCCTGTCGAAAGGAGTTTACAACCCGAAGGCCGTCATCCCCCACGCGGCGTCGCTGCATCAGGCTTCCGCCCATTGTGCAATATTCCCCACTGCTGCCTCCCGTAGGAGTCTGGGCCGTATCTCAGTCCCAATGTGGCCGTACACCCTCTCAGGCCGGCTACCCGTCGACGCCTTGGTAGGCCATTACCCCACCAACAAGCTGATAGGCCGCGAGCTCATCTTGCACCGAAAAAACTTTCCAACCACCACACTAAAGGCAGTTCCTATCCGGTATTAGACCCAGTTTCCCAAGCTTATCCCAGAGTACAAGGCAGATCACCCACGTGTTACTCACCCGTTCGCCACTCGAGCACCCTAGCAAGCTAGGGCCTTTCCGTTCGACTTGCATGTGTTAAGCACGCCGCCAGCGTTCGTCCTGAGCCAGGATCAAACTCTCCACAAAAAAGGCCGTGAAAAGCCCAAACCTAGACAAAAAAGACAAACCAACACAAACAACACCACAAAAGCAGCATCATCTGAACTGGCACATCCAAAAATTACATAAAGAAAAAATCAACAACCAACCCCCAACCCGACGGGGCAAAAAAGGGGCTGGCCTAGTTAGAAGATTTAAATCAATACGCCCAAACAACTTAACTGTTATTTACAATGACGCCGCTTGAAAAAGCGCCATCCGGCATACACCAACCATGCCGCACACACAGCACAACACAGCCAGAACAATAAAAACCAACCAACACAAAAAAGTACATTGGCACACTATTGAGTTCTCACACATCATCACCACACAGCCATACGGAACATCTTTCGATGAAACGCAGTACTGCGAGTAAAGAAAATTTTTGTTTGTCAGGGCCTGTTTTCCTACCGCCACTCTTCAAGAACTCTGGTTCCTGTGGGGCGCTGTCGGTCGCGCTGACTCATATAAAGTTACACACGGGCTCAATAAAACACAAACATGCACCTCATTGGAGGTTTTTAACCCCTCAAGAAGTGCACGTCATTGGGTCTATAGTGCTTGTCTACGAGCAGCTTCTAGCTCGCCCCAAACCATCCCATGACACCCGAGCTGAAGACGTTGGCGCGCTTTGCCATTCGGGGATAGGCCACTATCCACGCAAGGTAGATGACCGCCATGCCGGCAAGTGCCCACTCCATTGGAACCGTGGAATTGATGAGCCAGGTGAGAAATATGGCCGCAATAAGTCCTGCAAGGACCACCGTGTAGAGCCACGTCTGTTTATCAGTAATGGCGAAACTCAACAGAAGTGAGGTTGCAGCAAGGAACACAACGGTGAATCCTGCAAGGTTCCCAGTCACCACGGCGAATATCAGGTCAGCCACCGCCGCTAAGCCCACTGGAATCACGGTGCACAGCAGGGTGGTTTTAGCCCAGGCAGCGCGGGGCAGCCCGAAGGTCACTGCATCTTTCAAGGAACTTCGCACTGAGTCCATTAGGATCGGTACGACAATCAAGGTGACGATGGTACCCACGATTCCCACGTTTTTGCCCCACAGTTGGATAATCGCAACAGTCGCCGCAATAGCGAGGAAGGCGCCGAACGCCACCCACATCCATGCGCGAACTTGCGGGCGCAGAACGATTTGAGAGACCGGGGAAGCGGCAAATAAGCCGGTTGAAGAATCACCATCGCTGCCAGCGATGAGTGATTTCGCCGTCAAACGCGATGGTTCAAACTGCTTCACCATGCAGACTATCCATGCCAACACCGGGGCAATGAGTACCCACCAGGGAAACGCAAAAGGTGCACTGACAAGAATGAGCACAAGCGCTAAAGAAACATTGATTCTCCGATGCCCATTCCACACGCGTGTACTGAGACCAAAAGTGAGGTAACGCGAGAAGTCAGGTTGGGAAAGGTAAAGCATGAGGGGCATAAAGAGTGAATAGCCGATGGCCCAGCCAGTTCCGCGGTCCTGCCCCAGAAACGGCAAGACGATAATCCATATTGCGTAGATTGCACTGAATGTCGAGAGCGCCATGTGCCTATAGAGCTTCATCGCGTCTCCCCCAATGCCAGCACTGCCTGTTCAAGGGAAACCTCAGAAGCACGCAGGCCCATCTCCTGCGCCATGTCGAAGACGTTGGTGGAGTGGTTCGGGCGGGCGTCGACAAGCGCGCGGTCCGCTACGGCAGAGCTTTCACGCTCGAGCACCGGGAGGGACAGGCGCCCCAAGGCGCGATCGAGTGCCTCGGCAGGGCCGGTGAGCTTGACGACGCCCTCAATGAACTCGTCGATAGGACCGGAAAGTGGGTTCTCCCCCATGAGCGCCACGGTATCGAGAAGGCCGGACAGCTCGTTGAGGTGATGGGTGGAGACAATAATGGTGCGCCCGTGTTCTTCGCGCAGCACGTCGTAGAAGACTTCCCGTTTAGCGGCATCGAGGCCGAGATAGGGTTCGTCGAGAAGCATGATCGGCACCCCCGATGCCACCGCAACGATGAAGCTAGCCGCCGACTTCTGCCCCCGGGACAGGCCCGAGTAGTTCTTCATGGGCAGCTCAAAGCGCTCGACCAGCTCTTCGGCGCGCTCTTTATTCCAGGTGGGCCACCGCAGACTGGACACGGTGAAGACCTTCTTCATGTTCCAACCTTCGGGCAAGGGGTTATCAATGCCCATGAGCACAACTTTGTTGAGCACCTTCTCATTGTCGAAGGGCTTCTCACCGTCGACCGTGATACCGGAACCACCCAGTTGACCGGCAATTTTGCGCAACAGAGTGGTCTTACCAATGCCATTGGGGCCGACAAGCCCGTGGGTGAGGCCGTCGCTGAATGTGAAATCTGGGGTCTTGATCATGAGTAGAGTCCTCGGCTTTCTGCGACTAAGTCGATGAGGTCGTGGAGTTGTTGGCGGGTATAGCCCAGGTGCACGGCTTCGTCGATAAGCGGGGCGGCGTATTCGGCCGCAAAGTCCTGGCGGCGGCGTGCACGAATAAGTTCGGCCGCGCCAAAGGTGACGAACATTCCGATGCCTCGGCGTTTTTCGAGGATCCCGAGATCCGCGAGGAGGGTGAGGCCCTTGCGGGCGGTGGCTGGGTTGATGCTATGGAAAGCGGCGAGCTCATTCGTGGACGGCGCCTGGGCACCTTCAGCGAGAGTGCCGTCAATGATGGCGTCCTCGATAAGCACCGCTATCTGGCGAAAGAGGGGCTGCGCGGAATTGTCCATGCACGCCTCCTAGTTGGTTGGTTACTCATGTAACTAACCATATAACCGACCCTATATCGCCCGCAAGAGTTCCTCTTAACACCCTCTTGACCTGCGAATTTCCTTAAGGTTATCGACGTTTTGTGACCAATGGGGCACACTGGAACCCACTAGCCTTAGGCTGGGGACCACACGAATGTGACCATAGAAAAATTAGTTAGAAACAATAGAACGGAATTTAGGAGCCATGCTTGAACGAACACTTGTTTTCGTTGACACGTCATACCTACTCGCTAGTTTTTATAACTCCTGGGAGACCGGCGCTCGGGCCCAGCTAGAGATTGATTTGCCCGAGGTTGTTAGTTCTCTCGGCTGCATGATTGAAAACCAGGTGGGCAACCGTATTCACCGTCAGTACTGGTACGACGGAATCCCCGATACCGGCCCCCACCGCTACCAGCGCGCGCTACGCGTGTGCGATGGCGTACAACTGCGCACCGGCCAGCTCATCGAATGGGGGGAGCGCCGCACACAAAAAGCCGTGGATACACGCCTCGTCGCAGACATGATTGTCTCCGCAATGAAGGGCCAGGTCACCGACTTTGTGCTGGTCTCCGGTGATGCCGACATGATTCCCGGCGTCCAGGAGGCCGTCAACAACGGCGTACGCGTGCACCTCTACGGCTTCGGATGGGATTCCATGTCCTCGGCCCTTCGCCACGCCTGTGACTCCACGACCATCCTCGACCCGCGCGAGGACTTCGCCGACGCCATGGAACTCGAAGTCCTCGAGGGGCCACTGCCGCCGACAATCCGTGAGCCGCGCGAGTCCGACGAGGAGTCCGATTCTGACGCGGTGCTTGGCGACGTCCCCGCCGACCAACCCTCCGCCCCCACCGACAGCACCACGGACGGTGAGGACCACGAGCCTGAAGAGCCAACGGAAGCCCAAGCCGCCTTCCCTTCGGCGCCGAAGCCTGGTCCCTCCACTCCTTCCGCTGCGGCCCCCGCCGCACCAGACGCTGCGACCGCCGAGGCGCCCATCGACGAGGATGAGCCCATTCTTTCCGGCCGTCGCTCGCCCGCCGCCGCGGCGTCCACGGAGGACTCCAGCGACGCGGACGACGTCACCAACAAAGAATTTTCCGAAGCCAAGCCCGCGGATGCACAGGCCTCAGATATGAATACGGCGCCGAAGCCGGGGCCGAAGCCCTCAGCGCCAAAGCCTTCCATGATGGCCCCGCGCCGTAAGCTGCGCTCGAAGTATGTCCCACTACCTGAAGAGGTCTGGAGCTCCGCCGGCTTCCAATCGCCCTTCGACGTGGGTCAGCAGTACGCCTCCTGGTGGTTCGATAACGCGGCCAGCGCCGATCAGCGCGATCAGGCCCACCTCCTCTCCGGCGGCGGCCTGCCCCCGGAGATCGACCGCCCACTGTTGCAGTTCGCCTGCGAAACGCTTCATGAGTACACCCTGACCGAGACCCAGCGCGTGAATCTTCGTGATGGTTTCCACTCCGGCATCCGTGGCGTGCTCATCAACATCCGCCGCCAAGACGGCTAACGCGGCGGTACCCGCCGCGGCTGAAAGCCATAGCAGCACACGCGTTGCTGCCTGTGTGCCTCACCAGGACCACAGTAAAGGGACCTTCTAGGGCTTGTCGCTATCCGCGACCCGGGATTTACCCAATCCCTTGCCCTAGAAGGTCCCTTTACTGTGGTTCCTCTGCTACTTCCCGTCGGGGCCCTCGGTGGCGTCGGTTTCGCCATCGGAACCAGCTTCAATAGCGTCCGCGGGCTTATCGCCAGCACCGGACTCCAGCTCCTTGTCCTTGGCCATCTCGGCACGAATCTCATCGAGGCGAGAGGTCGCGGCCATATCGTGGCCTGCGGCAGTAATCTCCTGAATGCGATCCCCGCCGGAGGCTTGGTGCAGCTCCTGGGCGCCAAGGGCGTCAGCGTAGCGCTTCTCAATCTTGGCGCGCACGCCATCCAACGTCGGCGTGGAATCGTCTGGCTTCAACTCATTCATGGAGTCGAGAGCCTCAGCGTTTTTCTCCTGCATAGCGGCCTGGTCAGCCTGCGCCAGGAGCTGATCCACCTGTGCCAGCTGCTCCTTGAGGCGTGCCTCTGACTGCTGCTGCTGAGCCTTGGCCTGCTCAGCGGCCTGGGTGGCAGCCTCGTGCTGGGCCTTAATTCCCTCGAGCTCCTTCTCCACCGCAACGAGCTGGCTTGCTACAACCTCAGCAGCCTGGTTGTACTCGGACGCTACCTGCGGATCCTCGGCCTTCTCAGCGAGCTCGAGAGCCCGGCGCGTCTGATCTTGATAGTCCTTCTGAGACTTCACCAGGCGGTTGAGCTGCATCTCCAGCTGGGACTTACGGCCAATGATCTCCGCGGCATGCTCGGAAATCTGACGGTGCTGTTCTTTTGCACCTTCCACTGCCTGCTGGATTTGGACCTTCGGGTCGGCATTCTCATCAATCTTCTGATCGAAAGATGCCATCACGTACTTCCAGCCCTTGCTGAATGGATTAGCCATCGCGCTTACTCCTTCATGCTTCCTGCGGCAGAGCATCCCGCCGCGGTTGTTGAATGCAGTCGTCTGAATTATCTATGTCGTTTGTAGTGGCGCAATAAAAAGCGCTTTCCTGCGAGTGTAGCGATACTCACAGAAAAGCGCGCGTGATGCGGGCTAGGGATTATTCAGCCTGCTCGCCCTGCTGCTGTTCCACCTGGGCGCGGACCTCATCCATATCGAGAGCCTTGACCTGGGTGATGAGGTCCTCCAATGCTGCCGGCGGAAGTGCGCCTGCCTCACGGAACACCATGATGCCGTCACGGAAGACCATCAGGGTCGGGATGGACTGAATCTGCAGTTTGGCTGCGAACTCCTGGTTAGCTTCAGTATCGAGCTTGGCGAAGGTAGCGTCCGGGTGCTCCTCGGAGGCCTTCTCAAAGATCGGGCCGAAGCGCTTGCAGGGACCGCACCATTCCGCCCAGGCATCGACAAGCGTAATGCCTTCGCCTTCAATAAGCTCCTTGAACTTGTCCTCAGTAATATCAATCGTTGCCATTGGTCATTCTCCCTATCAATTCGGGTTCATTCTTAGGTTCTTCTCCCCACAACGGTACACAACACCGTTCTATTCCTTGCAAGAATACCCTAGGGGGGTATACCCTCGGATTTAGATCATTCCCAATAGAAAGGAACCTCCACCATGGCTACCAAGAATTACACCGTTACCGGCATGACCTGTGGTCACTGCGAGATGTCCGTCAAGGAAGAAGTTGGCGAGATTGCCGGCGTCACCGAGGTCACCGCTGACCACGCTACCGGCGCTGTCAGCGTCAGTGGCGAGGGCTTCACTGACGAGCAGGTTGCTGCCGCTATCGCCGAAGCTGGCTACGAGCTGGCCTAACTATCATGACTAACGTCCTCCAGCCCGCCGGCCCCCTAGCCCACCTCGACCTCGGTGTCACCGGGATGACATGTACCTCATGCTCCTCCCGCGTCGAACGCAAGCTCAACAAGGTTGAAGGCGTTGAGGCCACGGTCAACTTCGCCACGGAGTCCGCCTCCGTGAGCTATGACCCTGACACCACTACACCTGCCGATCTCATTGAGGTTGTCGAAGGCGCAGGATACGGGGCCTTCACCATGGGTAGTGAGGACGACACTGAATCCGGGACCACACCGACGGAATCCGCGCGTGATGCCGAAGCCGCCGATCTTCTGCACCGCACGGTCGTCTCCGGTGCGCTGTCACTGCCACTCATGGTGCTGTCTATGGTTCCAGCCCTGCAGTTTCAGCACTGGCAGTGGGCCTGCTTGGTGTTGGCAACCATCGTGTACATCTTTGGTGGCGCGCCCTTCCACCGAGCCACGTGGGCCAACCTCAAGCATGGCTCAGCCACGATGGACACGCTCATCACCTTGGGCACCACTGCGGCTTATGTCTGGTCCCTCTACGCCCTTTTCCTGGGCAATGCCGGCATGCCCGGAATGACCATGCACATGACGTTGCGCTCCAACGATGCCCAGATGGACCATATCTACCTTGAGTCAGTTGGAATGGTCATCACTTTCCTACTTTTGGGGCGCTGGTTCGAGGTCAAGGCCAAGGGCCGCTCCTCGGAAGCGCTCACGACTCTGCTCACCATGGGCGCGAAGGACGCGACCGTTCTGCGAGGCGAGACGGAACAGCGTATTTCCGTCTCCGACCTGCGCGTGGGTGACACCATCGTTGTCCGGCCCGGTGAAAAGATCGCCACCGATGGCGTCGTCACCGCTGGGCACTCCGCCGTTGATGAGTCACTGCTCACGGGCGAATCCCTCCCGGTCGAGGTCGCCCCAGGCAGTCGCGTGACGGGCGCGACCATCAACACCTCAGGCCGCCTGGAAGTGCGCGCCACCCGTGTGGGGTCCGATACGGTGCTGTCTCAGATGGGCAAGCTCGTCACCGACGCCCAGGCCTCAAAGGCACCTATCCAGCGTCTTGCCGACCGCATCGCCAGCGTTTTCGTCCCCATCGTCATCGGTATCGCGCTTCTCACCCTCGCCGCGCACCTCATCGTCGGTGGCGTCGCCCCAGCGTTTGTCGCCGCGGTCTCCGTGCTCATCATTGCCTGTCCGTGCGCCATGGGCTTGGCGACGCCCACCGCAATCCTCGTCGGCACCGGCCGGGGCGCCGAAATGGGCATCCTCATCAAGGGCCCGGAAATCCTGGAATCAACCCGGCAGATCGACACCATCGTGCTCGACAAGACCGGCACCATCACCGAAGGCCGGATGTCTGTCACGGAGGTAACCCCCTCGTCAGCGTCGACCACCACGACCCTCACGGAAGATGAACTCCTGCGCCTTGCCGCGGCCGTGGAGAAAGGCTCCAAGCACCCCATCGCCCGCGCCATCGTTGGCGCCTACGAGGGCGAGTTACCCGCCGCGGAAGCCTATGAGGAACTCCCCGGCCAGGGCATCGAAGCGACTATCGACGGCTCCCGGGTTCGCGTCGGCCGCCCGCCTGCTGGATACGAGGGCACGGGCACCCAGGTCGGTGTCTATGTCGACGGTGACCTAGCCGGCACCATCGAACTGCATGACCGCATCAAGGATTCCTCCATTTCCGCTATTGCCCGCCTGAAAGAGCTGGGACTCGAGCCCCACCTGCTCACCGGAGATAATGCTGGCGCAGCGCGTGCCGTAGCCAGCGAGGTAGGTATCGCCCCGTCAGACGTCCTGGCAGAGGTCATGCCGGAAGACAAGGTCGATGCCGTCAAGCGCCTTCAGGCCGAGGGGAAGGTTGTGGCCATGGTGGGCGACGGCGTCAACGATGCCGCCGCACTTGCACAGGCAGACCTCGGCATTGCCATGGGCGCCGGCGCGGACGTGGCCATCGAAGCGTCCGATATCACCGTGATGAACAACGACTTAAGTTCCGTGGCTGACTCTGTGCGCCTTGCTCGCCGCACGCTGCGCATCATCAAGAGCAATCTTTTCTGGGCTTTTGCCTATAATATTATTCTCATCCCGGTTGCGGCCTTCGGCCTGCTCAATCCCCTTCTTGCTGGCCTGGCCATGGCGTTGAGCTCCGTATTCGTTGTCACGAATTCACTTCGCCTAAAAAGCTTTACCTCTTCGGAGTAGCATAACGGTGCATGAATCGTCTTGATCATCACACTATCTCCCGCACGGAACGCCTTGACCGGCTTCCAGTTACTCCCAAGCACAAACGTCTCCTCTTCGGCTCCGGCATTGGCTGGGCGCTCGATGCCATGGATGTGGGCCTCATCTCCTTCATCATGGCAGCCCTCGCCGTGCACTGGGGTATCACGCCCACCGAGTCCTCCTGGCTTGCCTCTGTCGGCTTCATCGGCATGGCGTTGGGCGCCACGTTCGGTGGCTTGTTGGCCGATAAGTTTGGCCGCCGCCACATCTTTGCCCTGACATTGCTGGTCTACGGACTGGCAACGGGCGCATCGGCCTTAGCGACCGGGCTGACGATTCTCATTGTCCTACGCTTCTTCATTGGACTCGGGCTTGGTGCGGAGCTTCCCGTGGCCTCCACTCTCATTTCCGAGTTTGCACCGCTCAAGGTACGCGGGCGCATGGTCGTCTTGCTCGAAGCCTTCTGGGCCTTGGGCTGGATTCTTGCGGCTGTTATCGGAACGTTTGTCGTGGGGGCGTCGGAAAGCGGCTGGCGCTGGGCATTAGCCCTCGGCATGGTACCGGCCATGTACGCTCTGTTCGTGCGGCTCAAGCTTCCTGAGTCCGTGCGCTTCCTAGAATCTCAGGGGCGCCACGAAGAGGCCGAGGAGATCGTCGCTTCCTTTGAAGCCGAGGTCGATGACGCCGACATCGACCGCACGACGCCCCCACCGACGTACTCCGAAGAAGACGTCACCGCCACCAGCATCTGGTCGAAGAGCCTGCGCGGACGCACACTGGCACTGTGGACCATCTGGTTCTGCGTCAACCTGTCGTACTACGGCGCCTTCATCTGGATTCCGTCTCTGCTTGTTGCTGACGGCTTCTCCCTGGTGAAATCCTTCAGCTTCACGCTCATCATCACGCTGGCACAGCTGCCTGGCTACGCTGCGGCTGCCTGGCTCATTGAGGTGTGGGGGCGCCGCAGCACACTGGCTACCTTCCTCGTGGGCTCCGCCTTGTCCGCGGGTCTCTACGGCTTCGCCGGCAGCGAGGCCATGATCATTCTGGCCGGCTGCTTGCTATCCTTTTTCAACTTGGGCGCATGGGGCGCGCTCTACGCCATCGGCCCAGAGCTCTACCCCACGGCACTTCGCGGCCGCGGCACCGGCGCCGCCGCCGGCTTCGGACGCCTCGCTTCCATCCTCGCCCCGCTCATTGTCCCGCCTCTTATTGCTGCGGCAGGTACCGGCTGGCTCTTCGTGCTCTTCGCCGCGGCCTTCGCCATAGCGGCACTCGCTGCGCTCAGCCTCCCCGAGCTGAAAGGCAAGGCCCTTGCTCAATAGAGTATCCCTCGCCGCATGGATAGCGGTGATGGTCGCTCTCACCACGCTCAAGCCCTTCTATCAGATCGGCTACCTGTGGAAGCCGGAAAACCAGCGTGTAAGGGACCTGCGGCTGGTACCGCTCGACGAGTTTTCAGGCGGCACCTGGTTTGGCCCGCTCTTTGAGTACGCGGGCAATACCGCCTTCTTCATTCCCTTCGGCATGCTGGTCTTTGCCCTGTGCCGGTCGTTGCCTAAGACGGCCGCGTGGGGCTTCGCTCTGAGCCTAGCGCTCGAAACTACGCAGTATGCCTTCGCGCTCGGGCGCACGGATATTGATGATCTCATCTTCAATACCCTGGGCGCACTCATCGGAGCAGCCTTAGCTCGCCTTAGTGGCGAGCGTTTCTTCCCGCTGTGGCGATGGCTGGCGCTGGCCGCAGCTGCGGTTTTCTTGGTGCTGGTGATTCTTGGCCCACGGTTGGGTGACCCCAACGCGGTGGTGGACCTATAAACCTGGGGCCGGTTTTCTCCCTAGCCGTGCGCCATGTTGACGAACTTGGAGTAATGCAGCTGGTGGGCCACCTTGACCGTGTCAATCGGACCACCACGGTGCTTGGCCAAAATAATGTCCGCTTCGCCCGCGCGAGGATCATCGCGGTCCTGTGAGTCTGGGCGGTAGAGCAACATGACCATATCGGCGTCCTGCTCCAGCGAGCCAGACTCACGCAGATCCGCCAGCTGCGGTTTCTTGTCTGTACGGGATTCCGGACCACGGTTAAGCTGCGAGATTGCAATCAGCGGAACTTCAAGTTCCTTGGCCAGCAGCTTGAGCTGGCGCGAAAATTCCGAAACCTCCTGCTGGCGGGACTCCACTTTCTTGCCCGAGGACATCAGCTGCATATAGTCCAAAACAATGAGGTCGAGGCCGTGCTGCTGCTTCAGGCGGCGCGCCTTGGAACGAATTTCCATCATGGTGAGGTTCGGGGAATCATCAATGAACAGGGGCGCGTCTTGGATGCGGTTGAGGGTGTCATCAATCTTGGCCCAATCCTCCGTAGAGACACGCCCACCACGCATATCGGAAAGTTTGACCTCCGCCTCCGCCGAGAGCAGGCGCATAACGATCTCCGAGGCGGACATCTCAAGGGAGAACACGACGGAGGTTTTGTTATGTTGCAAGGACGCCGAACGCATAAAGTCCATGGCTAGGGTGGACTTACCCACACCCGGACGCGCCGCCACAATGATCATCTGGCCCGCGCGCAGACCGTTAGTGAGGTTATCCAAGTCAATGAACCCGGTGGGAACGCCGGCTTCCACGCCATTTTGTTGGAGGGCAGCAAGCTCATCGATCGTGGGGTCAATAAGATCAGTCAGCGAGCGATAGTCCTCAGTAGTCTTCTTCTGCGCTACCGCGAAGACTTCCTGCTGAGCGCGGTCCAGCACTGATTCAATCTCGAGGTCTTCAGAGCCCTCGAAGCCCAACTGGACCACTCGCGTACCGGCGTCAACCAGCTTGCGCAACACAGCCTTCTCCGCGACGATCTCAGCGTAGTAGCGCGCATTAGCCGCCGTGGGAACTGTGGCCAGCAGAGTATGAAGATAGGGCGCGCCGCCGACGCGCTCCAAGTTGTTGTAGCGGTCCAGGCGGGAGGCCACGATAACCGCGTCAATATCCGTACCGCCGGCATACAGGTCAATCATCGCCTGATAGATGAGCGTGTGGGCTGGGTAGTAGAAGTCCTCGGGCTCAAGCTCCTCAATGACCTCCATCACCGTATTCGGGCTGAGCAGCATCGCGCCCAAGACGCCCTGCTCTGCCTCACGGTCTGCTGGTGGCTGGCGGAATTCTCCATAGCGCTTCGGTTCCTCGGGGCGTGAGTGGCCGCGGCGATAGGAGCGGCGCGATTCATCCTCGGAGGGCTCCGGCGGCAGTGGTACAGAGTCATCGTCGAAACTGGCGTTAGTCATTTCTCATCAACCCCCGGGGTGCTCGTATTTGCCTACACGTGTCCCGCCCGCTATCTCCCTCCCGAAAACCTTGTGGCATGTTGGCTGGATCCGGCGAGAAGGCGTAGCAGCGAAGTACACAACAGTCTAGCCGAGGCCTCGGACACTCCCCCTTGGGCATAACTTCCAGATTTATCCACAGGAGGTTGTGGAATTACCAGCTCAGGCGACTTGGGTCTCCGGAAGGCCAAGGTCAGAGCTGTGGATAACTTATACCCGCCGTGACCTGCACAGATAATAACCGCAGGTCAAAGCTAGTTTTTTGCGGTGTGAAAAAGTGCACAGATTCGGTGGAAAAGTACGACTATTCGCGCTAAATCGCAGCTACCAGCAGGTTAACAACGACCCGTGTGAGTAAACTCATCGTAAACTAGCCGAAGAGTTATCCACAGAATTTCACAGTTATCCACATCTCTGCACAGTACCGGTGGCTCGGCTGCTGGACTGGGAAAACAGCGAAAGGCCGTGCCCTCTCCACCACCTCACATAGTGGGAGAAACACGGCCTTTACGCCTTGCTGTTGTCAGTGGGTCATGTCTGCGTCCTACTGCCACGCCTCACACGTGGGAAGGACGGAGTTGACCGTCGTGCGCCTTAGTTCTTAGGCAGCAACGACCGAGAAGTTCACCTTGCCGAGAACATCAGCGTGCAGCTTGAGCTCGACTTGGTAGTTGCCGGTCTTCTTGACCAGGCCCTTGGGCAGCACAACGATGCGCTTGTCCAGCTTCGGGCCGCCAGCGGCGGCAACGGCGTTAACAATGTCCTCAGCGGACACGGAGCCGAAGAGCTTGCCGGACTCGGAGGTCTTCACGGGGACCTTGACGTCCTTGAGCTCCTCCAGCTGGGTGCGGATCTCGCGTGCGTGATCCAGGTCGCGGATCTCGCGAGCTTCCTGGGCACGCTTGATGCCCTCGATCTGCTTCTCAGCACCGCGGGTGGCAACAATAGCCAGGCCGCGCGGAAGCAGGTAGTTACGTCCGTAGCCGTCCTTAACCTCAACAATTTCGCCGGGGGCGCCGAGGTTCTCAACGGCAGCGGTGAGGATCAGCTTCATGATCCCTGCCTTTCAATTGAGTTAAATGAATACTTGCGTGACAGTCTTAGAACGGGGGTTCTGCATCCGCACCGTCATAGCTTCCTGCTTGAGGTGCCGAATTCCACGGATCGTTGCTCGGAGCCGACTGCTGCTGAGACTGCTGCGGGGCAGAAGACTGGGATTGGTTTCCAGAGAAACCGCCCTGGTTGCTACCACCACCGTAGTTGTTGCCGCCGCCGAAATTGCCGCCGCCTTGCTGCTGGCCGCCGCCGTAATTGCCACCATTGCCGCCGTTGCCGGACTTGCGGGTGACCTGTGCGGACGCGTAGCGCAGGGACGGACCTACCTCATCGACCTCAATCTCAAAGACGGTGCGGTTATCGCCCTCACGGGTCTGGTATGACCGCTGGCGCAGACGGCCAGTGACAATAACACGCATGCCCTTGGTCAGGGTCTCCGCAACGTTCTCTGCAGCTTGACGCCACACGTTGCAGGTGAGGAACATGGCCTCGCCGTCCTCCCACTGAGAGGTCTGCTGGTTATAGCGACGCGGGGTGGAGGCAACGCGGAAGTTTGCTACTGCGGCACCCGACGGGGTGAAGCGCAGTTCCGGATCAGCAACAATGTTGCCGACAACCGTAATGTTGGTATCTCCCTGAGCCATGTCTTTACTCCTTAATATCGGTTACGTGGATTCGTGTAGAAATGCTCGAAACCCAGTATCCGCTATTTGCTGTCGGTGCGCAGAACCTTGGTACGCAGAATGGAGTCGTTCAGGTTCAGGCGACGGTCGAGCTCGAGTACCGACTCGGACTCGCACTCCAGGTCTACGACGACGTAGATGCCTTCTTCCTTCTTGTTGATCGGGTAGGCAAGACGGCGCTTGCCCCACACGTCAACCTTGTCGACTTTGCCGCCATCCTTGCGGATGACGTCGAGGAACTTATCCAGGGACGGGGTTACGGTGCGCTCATCCTGATTCGGATCCAGAATGATCATGACTTCGTAGTGACGCACGGACCTCATCACCTCCTATGGTCTAGTAATTGGTATCGGCCATATCACCTTTGCGGATATGGCAGGAGGGTCTGTTGCGTCAAGCAACCCCCACACAGTACCGCACTGACCGGCGGAAAAGAAATCACTCCCCAGCTTTTACATGCCGTTGGTCGTCGCCGCGAAGAAAATAGCGGTACTCGCCGGAATGACAGTGAGAAATAGGAGGGCCAGCAACCCGAGAACGAGAGGCCACATGCGGTTCTCAGTACGCTGAAAAAGATAGTAGGCCGTGCTTACGCACAAGAATCCCAGGAAAATCGACACGATGCCGACAATCGTGATGATCATGTGCCGAACCCTCCGGCAAGGGGATCGCGCCCACTATGCGCCGCACGAACCTTGTCCTCGGTCTTGCCCCACATCTGACGGATGACGAGCACACCAATAGCGATGATGAAGGCATCGCGCGTCATGACAGCAATGTCAAGCATCTCATGCGGCAGGCCTTTGTTTTCAGATCCGAGCATGTGCCACATGAGGATGGGCCAGACGAGGGCGTCGGCAAGCGCCCAGCTCAGTATGAGACGCCAACGAGGCAGGGCCAGTACCGCCGGCACCACAAGCCACAGGGAGTACTGCGGCGACCACACCTTGTTGAAGATGAGGAACGCCATAATGATGAGGTAGACCAGCTCGGCCACACGGGGAGTGCGCGGCGCCTTCAGACCCAGAACCGCAATGGCTGCACAGGAGACGAGGAAAGCCACCAACGAGAACGTGTTCAGGAACTCCGGCGTGAAGTCCACCCCCGTAATCCGGTTGATGAGCGCATAAATCGTGGTCCATTCCGCACCGCGCTCCTGGTTAAGGCGGAAGAATTCGCGCCACGCCTCCGGGTACTTCAAC
Source organism: Corynebacterium singulare (assembly GCF_000833575.1). NCBI lineage: Bacteria > Bacillati > Actinomycetota > Actinomycetes > Mycobacteriales > Corynebacteriaceae > Corynebacterium > Corynebacterium singulare. The sequence goes on from NZ_CP010827.1 coordinate 2,720,836, forward strand.
GCCACCGGAAGGTTGACGACGCCCCACGTGACAATCGTGGAAACAAACATCGTGACAAACGGTGCCCAACGCTTGTTCCGCATGGCGAGGACCAAGAAAGCCCCAAGAATGAAGAGGGGCCACAGCTTAAACGCCGTACCCAATCCAATGAGGACACCGGCAAGCAGATTCTTACGCTTGGTCACTGCAAGGAGAGCGCCCACCATGAACGCCACGGAAGGAATGTCCCAGTTGGTAAACGCATGGATGACAACGAGCGGGCTGGCCGCCACGAGGATGGTATCCCACGCACGGTTGCCAGTGAGCTGAAAAACCATGACAACGACACCGACCCACATGAGGGCCATGAAGAACGCGGTCAATCCGAAGTACCAGCTGACATCCGCTATGCCAATCCACTCAACAGCAGCATAGGTGTTGCGCGCTAGCCACCCCATGGCCCCCTGGAACAGGCCCGCGAGCACGGGATACTCCATGTAGCGCGTCAGATCACCTTCCACCCATGAGTAGGCATAGGGAAAGCCCGGCTCATCCAAGCCACGCCCACCGTAGAGCGGCACAATGTCGTTGTAGCAGAAGGAAGTGTACTGGCGGTTGCCGTCCCAGTTGAGGCTGATGACGCCGTCGTCACCTCGACGACTTCCCGCACAGGTGGCCTTGCTCATGAAACCGAAGGCCAAGAATGTCCATGCCAAGGTGATGATGACGCGCAGCGGCGTCCACCAGCCAGCGTTTCCGGACCGGGCGAAACGGCCCGTACGGCCGCCCAGAGCGTTGACCGCACCGCGCGCCACCGACTCGGAGGAGAGGGGAACAAGCTGTTGAGTTGTCTGCTGACTCACTGGGGAATCTGTCTCCTATTGGCCGAGAAGTTGGTTAAGGCCATCATCAATCAACTGATCGATCGACGGGGAATTCGGCTGCTCCGGCTGTTCCGGCATCTCGGGTTGGGCCGGCTGCTCCGGCTGCGCCGGAACATTATCGGGGCCGCCGTCCTGCCCCTCGCCCTCATGGACTTCGCCCTCGTTGCCCTCGCCGCCTTCCGCAGTCTCCCCTCCCGGAGTGACCGGAGTCTGCTGCCAGGTCTGAGTCTGGCTCGGGTCGTAGCTGTAGCCGGAACCCCAGCTGCCCACGCCGTAATTAATGGGGTACGCCTGCGGGAAGGCCTGCTGCTCGACGTTAGCAAGCGAGGTGTCCAAGATGGACTTCCAGATCTTCGTCGGCGAGTTGGAGCCGTACATGATGCCGCCCCACTGATTAAAGATTGCGGAGGTGTTGTCGGCCGTGCCTACCCACACTGCTGTAGCCAGCTGCGGCGTGGAACCGACCATCCACGCATCCTTGTTCTGGCCCGTATCGCCCAGCTGCGTCGTACCAGTCTTGGAGGCAGACGGGCGTCCGCCAGCTAGCGCACCATTGGACCATGCGGCAATTGGCTGCATCGCGGAGATCACGTTGTTGGCCACGTTGGCGGAGACACGGCGTTCACCGCCGTCGGTCGGGTTCTCGTAGAGGACTTCGCCGGCAGCGTTTTCTACCTTTTCCACGAAGTGCGGCTGATGCCATATGCCTTGGTTGGTCAAGGTGGCCATTGCCGTCGCTATATCGAGCGGACGCGACTGGTACTGGCCCAGCACGATGCCCTCGTACGGCGTTCCACCATTTTCAGTGAGGGTCTTTTCAATCCCCGGAAGACTGCGCGGCACGCCCAACGCATGCGCCATATCCGCGGTGTCCTGCGTCTTGTTTTCCAGGTCATCCTGGAGGCGCAGGAAGGACGTGTTATAAGAATTCTTCATTGCCTCAGCGATGGAGCAGCTACCGCAGCCGGCACCCACGTCGTTGGTCACGAGCTGCGATCCAGGCAGCTGGTAGGGCGCCGAGGAGTAGTAAGTATCGAGGCTAATGCCCTGCTGGAGAGCTGCGGCCAGGGTCATAATCTTGAAGGTAGAACCGGTCTGCAGTGGGGAGTTGGCATAATCCCAGCCGTTGGAATCGTCACCGCCGTAGTAGCCACGCACGGCACCCGTGGCCGGGTCAATGGTGACTGCTGCCGCGCGTGCATCTTCCTGCAGCACTCCCAGCTCTGCGTGGGCAGCATCCGTCGATGCATTCTGGACGGTCATATCAATGGTCGTCGTCACCTTCAGACCACCGGTGGCCAGCTGATCCTCAGTGATGCCCACACGGGACAGCTCATCGATGACCTGGTTCTTGATGTGGCCATAAGCGCCTGGCGCTTCGGTGTAAGCGGAATACTCAGACGGATCGCGAGTTTCCGGGAAGACCAACTGATCGCGTTCAGCCTGATCCAGGTCACCCATCTCAACGAGGCCATCCATGACGTAGTCCCAACGAGCATGAGAACGTTCCTCATCTACCCACGGATCGAGGACAGACGGCGACTGGATAACGCCTGCGAGCAGCGCGCCTTCTTCCTTCGTGAGGTCCTTAGCGTCCTTATTAAAGTACGCGTTGGACGCTGCCTCAATGCCATAGGCGTTGCGGCCGAAGTAGACGGTATTGAGGTAAGCGTTAAGGATTTCCTCCTTGGACCACTCATTGGTCATCTTCACGGAGTAGATGAGCTCGCGAATCTTACGAACATAGGAGTACTCGTCACCCACCAGGGTGTTCTTCACATACTGCTGAGTGATGGTGGAACCACCGCCAGCGCTGGCATCACCGGTGAGCTTGCCCAATACAGCGCGGCCGAGACCCGTGAAGGAGAAGCCGGAGTTCGTCCAGAACTCACGATCCTCCGCAGCCAGAACCGAATCCTCGACATAGTCGGGGATCTCCTCCAAGGTGACCTGACGGCGGTTACCCTCCGGCGGCACGAGCTTGGCCAGCTGTGATTCACCATCGCGGGCGACGATGGTGGAAATCTGGCTGGGCTGCAACTCCTCGGAGTCGGGGACGTCATACTGCGTATAGGCATAGCCAAAAAGTGCGGCTGGGACAGCCACAACAATAAGCAGAACAACCAGCACAATCCATGGCCAGCGGCGCTTAGTGTGCTTTTTCCTCGCCGGCTTGCGTGTCTTTTGACTGCCGTGCTTGCTCCGAGACGTTTCCTTTTCGGTCACTGATCCGTGTCCTCATCAATCCTGTACAGAAACTGTAAATACATGCAGCTTACCGGCGTGAACTGGGAAGCCAAAACTACTCTAAAGCATAGACCGTGGCTGCTCGTAGAAGATGATTCCAGCGGCACGCCGGGCACACTTCCACCGTATGGACGGTAAATTCCAACCCCTCGCCCGCGAGTTCGGCTATCTCCGACTCGCTTCGCGCGCTCCCGGCGCGGCGGCCCAAGGACTCGCCATATACCCAGCGTGTAAGCCGCATCTGGCTCTCGCAGATGGGGCAGGGCTTGTGCATATCGACGCCGTGATGCTCTGCAGCGGCGCGAAGGAGGAAATCGGCGTCGCACAACTCCTCACGGCTCATCCGTCCCGCGCGGAGGTCACGCAGATGCTGCGCGCGCTCCCATTCATAGGAGACCTCGTTGCGATACGCCACGGGTGAATTCGCTGCCACCTGTCCTGCCTCCTTTGCTGTTATCGACGCAGAATGTACCCAACCTACTTTAGTAGGGGCTGTGACAACGATCTATGCCCCTCGATCTCACTGTTCTACGGGCTCCGTCCCCACTGTGGGCAGTTCACGCTGCAAAAACTAAATTTTTCAGCAAGCTAACTACCATTGTGACGCGCAACTCGCTAAACTTATTTTCCATGAGTGAAGAAAATAGTGAGTCCCCCGTTTCTTACGAGGATGCCCTTGAGGTCGCCCGCCAAATTCAGCCCGCGCTCAACAAGCTCATGCTGATTTTCCAGCGCACCACTGAGGGCACATCCCTAACCACGTCCCAAGTGTCTATCATGAACCAGCTCCGCATGCGCGGCCCCTCCCGTGTGAGCACCATCGCGCAAGCTGAGTTGATTCGCATGCCCACCGCCTCCAATGCTCTGTACCAATTGGAGCGACACGGTTTTGTGGAGCGCCACCGCGATGAAAAGGACCGCCGTGGTGTCCTCGTTGCTCTGACGCAACTCGGTGAGGCCGAGTTGACCATAGTCTCCCGCCAGCGTGCAGCCGCTTTGGCGGAGATTCTGCGCTGGCTCGAACCCGAGGACATCCAGGACGCTGACTCCCTGGTGAATCTCATATCCAAACTGGCCGATGTGTACCGCCCTATCATGGAAGGCAAATAGACCATAGATTATGGCCATATTCAGATTTTCTTTTTATGGCCGCCGGGGTCGATAATGGATAAAACTACCCCGAAACTTGTACTGAATGGCTAAGAAATCTTCACGCCCCGCGGAGGGGCAGACAACCTCAGAGGTTCCTCTCGATCCGATCCGCATCCTCGTGTCGTGGAGCCCTAGCTCTGCAGGCACCGAGGCTATCGATTTTGCCGCGTGGATCGCACGGTCCACACCGGTACAGATTCGCGTTGTCTCAACCATTTCGCAGCCGCTGACCGTCACCTCCTTGAGCAAACTCAACGGCTCCTACAAGAAGTGGTTTAAGAAGGAGCGCGCCGTCTGCGAGGAAGCTGTCCGCGACGTACTGGTTGCCGCGGGCGTCCACAAATCTCAATTGGATAAGAACGTCTCTGTTCTCGTAGCTGGGCCCTCCCGCCCGCAACTTCTGGAGGAGATGGCACAAGATTTTGGTGCCCATGTCATCTTGCTCGGCGCGAATCAGTCCGCACCGAAGGGCCGTTTCTTCTCCGGCTCCACTGCGGATGCCCTCCTCCATTACTCTCCGCTTCCCCTGGGGTTGAGCCCCCGCAGCGTCAAACTGTCCAAGCATGGCGTGACCCGCATCAACTTTGCCTTTACAGACCGCGGCTGCCACGAAGACTCCGCACTCCTCCACGCCGCCTGCATGGCGCAGCGCGGCGGCTTGCCTCTGCGCGTGCTGGCGTTTTCACCCGAGGGGCTTCTCGACGTCCCCCTGGACTACTCCCCTACCTTCCCCACCGACGCCCCCAATTGGCACGAGCATTCCTTGTCTTTGTTGGACCGCGCCCATGACCTCGTTGCGAAGCACTACCCCGACCTTGAGGTCACCACAGCGATTGGCAACGGCAATGGCTGGGCCGGCGCAGTGGATTCACTCAAGTGGAAGAAGGGCGATCTCCTCTGCCTAGGTTCTGCCCCGATGGGCCCCATCGCCCGCGTCTTCATCGGCAGCACCGCCACCGAACTTCTTCCCCATGTGCGCGTGCCGGTTCTCGTGTGCCCCACGGATCCGGAGACTGCCGCCTGAGCCACGCGTTAGACTGCACACCATGGCAGCTGAGCATCCTGAAAACGATCTGACCTCGGACGCGGACTACGCTAACCTGCGCCGCCCCGAACCACAGAGCTTCGACGAGCTTGCCGACGCCCCCGATCCCCTCGCCGTTGCCGAAGCCAACCGCCGCTCCACCCGCCAAGCCGTGTGGTTCATGGTGGTCATCCTCGCCGGTTCCGCGCTTTATGCGTTGATCCTTGCCGGCATCTTTAAGTTCACCGGCAGCACTACTGACTGCCATCCCGCGGTCTATGCCACGTGGCTGTGCACGAAGACTCAGCGCACTATCTTCGCCACCACCACAATGATCATCCCCTTCGCGGGCTTAATCGGCTGCGCGCTCATTATGGTGCGCAAGCTCAAGTCTTATGTGCGCTGGCGCGGCTGGATGGCCATCTTCTGGGTGATGGCCGGCAACTTCATGCTGTGGGGCATCAACGATATTCAGATCCTTCTGGCTCCTGAGCTCTAGCCCGCGCAACCTCCGCGCAGTCCTCACGCCCGCAGTGCTGGGTTTCTACGTGCTGGATGCAGTCATCACAGATGAGCACTTGCTGCCGGCAGGTGTCCTCGTTGATGCAGTTGTGGAAGGTGTTCGTCCCCTTCCCGCAGTGCACGCAGTGACCCAGCTGAATGAAGCCCGGATCCTCCAGGCCCTGGCCAAACTCGTGGTGCATGCGCTTGTCAAAGACGTACATGGAGCCTTCCCACAGCCCGTCGTTGCCGTACTTCTCGCCGTAGCGCACGATGCCACCATCAATCTGGTAGACCTCACTAAAGCCGCGGTTCTTCATCAACGAAGACAGGATCTCGCAGCGAATACCGCCGGTGCAGTAGGACACCACCGGCTTATCCTTCATCCAGTCGTACTTGCCGGATTCGAGCTCCGCGATGAAATCGTGCGTGGTCTTCACGTCCGGGACGACGGCATTTTTGAACTTGCCGATTTCCGCCTCCATGGCGTTGCGGCCGTCGAAGAAGACGACCTCATCGCCGCGCTCTTCCACCAGCTTGTTGACCTCTTCCGGCTTCAGGTGCACCCCGCCCCCGACGACTCCGTTCTCATCCACCTTGAGCTCGCCCGGCGCGCCGAAGGCCACGATCTCCTCGCGCACCTTGACCGAGAGGCGCGGGAAGTCCTCCGCCCTACCCTCGGACCACTTGAACTCCATCTTCTTGAAGCCCGGGTACTCGCGGGTCTCACGCACGTAGCGCTTGCAGGCGTCCATGTCGCCGCCCACAGTGCCGTTGATGCCGTGCTCCGAGATGAGGATGCGGCCTTTAAGCCCCAGCTTCTCGCACAGGGAACGCTGCCACAGCATGATGGCGGTGGGGTCCTCGATGGGAGTGAAGCAGTAGTAGAGGAGAATCTTGCCAATAGTCACGCTCGCAAGTCTAGGCCCCGCAAAGAGCAAAGCCCCAAACCCCCAGACCTGGAACCCGAAACATGCAGTTCAGCGTCGCCAAGCGCTTGCCGACGCCCCACCACCCACCAGGGCGGAATCAAGCGGTGGATGCGCCACGCTTGAATAGTTCGTTTAGTATTTCACGTGGGGTTGCGCCACCGAGGATTTGCCGGGGAGTTTCGTTGAGCTCGTTTTGCACCCACGCGACATGTTCGGGTGCGACGGTGGCAAAGTCGGTTCCTTTTTTGTAGAACCGGCGCCTGATCTCGCCGTTGGTGTTCTCGTTGGTTGGTCTCTGCCACGGTGAGTGCGGGTCGCAGAAGAAGACCTGGCAGCCGTCTTTGATCTGGACTTGTGCTGTGACAGCCATTTCCACCCCTTGGTCCCACGTGATGGTCTTTAGCTGCTCGATGTTGAGGTCTTTGACCATGTTCTGCAGGGTTGCGACCACGGTGTGTGAACTGTGCTCATCGGGAAGGCGCCCAAGCAGGGTGTAACGGCTGGTGCGCTCTACTAGGGTAATCAGCGCGCTTTTGCCACCTTTACCAATGACAAGATCGCCTTCCCAGTGCCCGGGGATAGTCCTGTCATCAGCCTCCGGGCTGCGGTGGGTAATCTCAGCACCTTTGATCCAAGGGCGACCAGTTAACACGCCAGCGTTTCGGGCACGACGTTTGCGGGTTACGCCGCCGCGGATAAGTACGTCTTTGGTCTTCATGACTTCTTCAAGCTCGGCGCGCAGGCTGCCTCTGCCTTGAATGTACAAGGCACTGTAAATCGCTTCGTGGGAAATACGCATGCTTTCATCATCGCTGAAAACATGCTCAAGCCATGCACTAATGCGCCCAGGGGACCACCTGCGGGCAAGGCAATCGACCACTACACCCCGAAGCGTTGGGCTTTCATCGAGCTTGCGTAGTTTTGGCCGCACCATCCGACCAGCAGTAGAAACAGCAGCGTTGTGGGCGTTATACCGCAACTGCTCTTCGCCGTCTTCACCGATAATCTTCCACCCATTACGGGTGATTTCACGGGCGACAACACTGTGGTGCCGATTGATTTTCTGCGCGATGGCACGTGCCGAATCACCGACACGACATCCCGCTTCAATAGCCATTCCGACCGCAAGGCCAAAGCCCAGGTGGAAACCGCGCAGGAGAGCAATCACCGCAACGGGTCGTACACCAAGACCGTCAATTCTGGCTACGGCGCGGTGGAAGTGACCGTGCCCAGGGATCGTGCCGGCACGTTTACTCCCCGGATGGTGCCCAAGGGCGCACGCCGGCTCACAGAACTCGACGACATGATCGTCTCGCTCTACGCCGGCGGGATGACAGTGCGCGATATCCAGCATCACCTCGCGACCACCCTTGGGGTGGATATGAGCCCGGATACGATCAGCACCATTACCGATGCGGTGTTAGACGAGGTCATGATCTGACAAAACCGCCAGCTCGACGAGTTTTACCCGGTGATCTTCCTCGACGCGCTACGCGTGAAAATCCGTGACGGCCACCACGTGGTCAACAAAGCCTGCTGTATGGCGGTTGGTGTCGACATGGACGGCATCAAGCACATCCTGGGATTGTGGATCGCCGACAATGAAGGCGCTGCATTCTGGGCATCGGTGTGCGCGGATCTGGCCAACCGCGGTGTCCAGGACGTGTTCATTGTGTGCTGCGACGGGCTCAAAGGCTTGCCGGAAGCCGTGGAGGCAACCTGGCCGAATTCCATGGTGCAGACCTGCATTGTGCACCTGATTCGGGCTACGAACCGGTGGGTGTCGTATCAGGACCGCAAAGGTGTCTCCCGGGCGCTGCGTGAGGTCTACACGGCCGCAAACGAGGACACCGCCCGTGCCGCCTTGGATGCGTTCGAAGCCAGTGAACTGGGCCGGAAATACCCGCAGTCGGTCAAAGTCTGGCGCGACGCTTGGGAGCGGTTCGTGCCGTTTCTGCAGTTTCCGCCGGCGGCACGCCGGGTGCTCTACACCACCAATTCAATCGAGTCGCTGAATGCTGAACTGCGTAAAGCTACCCGCAACAGGGGCCAATTCCCGAACGATACCGCGGCGCAGAAAACGCTGTGGCTGATGATCTGCAACATCGAACAAGCGTGCCGCCCAGCGAGCGAAGAAAGCAAAGCGCAACATTGAGTGCAACGGCTATATTGAAGGAGCGAAAGCCACCGGGTGGAAACAAGCCATCAACCAACTAGCCGTGGCTTACCCCGACCGATTCGCGGACTACTTGTAAACCACCCCCCGCACACAAACAATCGGACACCCTCTGCCCGGTATGCGCCTGCTCGCGCGCGCAAGCCGCACACTTGGCGAATACCTAGGCCGCGCCGGATGGCCGCCCTCGGACCGCGACGCTGCGGCTGGCGAGGGAGCGGACCAGGGTCAGACCGAGGAGAGCGCCCTTGCCTTGATCTGGTCGAACTCCTGCTGGGTAATCGCTCCCGAGTCGAGAAGGGCCTTCGCCGAGGCGATCTCATCGGTCGGGCTCGATCCGGCGGAGCCGCCGGCGACGGACTTGATGTACTCATCCTGCCGCTGCTGGAGCTCCTGGCGCGCCTCGACCGCGCGGTCGGTCATCCCCCGACCTCGAACAAGCAGGTACGCGAGCATTCCGATGAACGGCAGCGCGAGGATGAACACCACCCACAGCGCCTTCGCGAAGCCGCCGAGGTCCTTGCTGCGGAAGAGATCTCCGAAGATCCACCACAGGGACATGAACCATGCGAAGAAGATGAAGAACTCGAACATGGCGAGTAGGAATGAGCCGTTGTCGTCGAACATTTGCTGACTGCCTCCTGACTGGATGGACGCTGGCCGAGCGGTCCACGCGGACCCCAGCGCACGACGGTTAGGAACAAGGACGTGCCCGGGCCGTCGCCGAACCATGTTAGCAGCTTTTCCTCACCAAGCGTGGTAGCCGGGTTGCGACGCGCTGACCGAGTTGGGCTGGTGAAGACGGGCCTGGGACTCCACGATTCGTAGCGACCAAGCAACGGATCGAGAGGAGTCCCAGGTGAGTGTTGAGGCTACCGTCCTGCCCGCTGCGATGCTCGGCATCTCGGGGTTGGTGGTGCTTGCCGTCGGTGAGTACGGCGGTGAGCTGGAGCTGTTGGTGGAGACCTCCGAGTCGGTGACCGGGTGCCCGCGGTGCGGGGTGGTCGCGGTGGCCCACGGCCGGCGTGAGCATCTGGTGCGTGACATCCCCTCGGCGGGGCGGCCGGTGCTGCTGGTGTGGCGCAAGCGGCTGTGGCGGTGCGCCGAACCGGCGTGCCCGCAACGTACCCGGTCAGTACACCTAATAAAGCGACGTCAGTGAAGCCTGCGACCACGCCCTACCATGCCCTGTTTATCTAAAGCGGCGCTAGGAAATCCATCAACGGCCTGAGTTTTCAACGGTGCTGGCATAACAGTATCTTTACCCAGCTTCTTGCCTGTATCTGGCATAGACACCACCGCCTCATCAGGCGTTCTGCGGTGTCGCTGCCGGCGTAATTGCGCATACCGTTGCTTCCTTATCCACTCATACACGGTAGAAGGATGCACACCGACAGCATCAGCCACAGTCTGACAGCTCTCACCAGCAAGCACTCGCTCCACGGCCTGGGCACGCTCATCAGGTGACAAACGTGCGCGTCTAGGCCGCACTTCGATTACACCAGCTTTCTTCAACCTGCTGTGAAGCACGCCAGTCGATAATCCAACAGTCTGTGCTGCTTGATTGATCGACATACCTGCACGCACCAACCCAACAGCCTCACGGACAAACGGATCACGCAGACGACTCGCACGCCTGCCAGGAGGTTCGACACCTCTAACCCTCAACCAACCGTAAACCGTATCGGGACCCACACCCACATCACGCGCAACCAGACAAACTGCCTCGCCTGCCACCACGCGCTCAATAGCAACATCCTTAACATCCTTCGGAGTCCAACGCGTCACAACTACCTCCCGGTCGAAGTGGCGCATTCACCCCTTGACAGCACGCAGGGACTTTCGGGGTGCAGGTCTGGGGAAATGCGGGGCAGGGGCCTTGCCGGGTCTAGCGCTTCTGGTACAGCGCGCTCTTGCGAGCAAAGACCGGGTCGGAGGTCACGAGCACGCCCAGGTTGCGGAAGATGCCTTCATCCACCGAGCCCAGGATGGTGGTGGTGTGCACGTCGCAGCCCTCGAGCTCCTTGAGTGCGTCGAGCGCGCGGCGCGCGTTCTCGTCCTTCGCCGCCGAGACCGACAGGGCGATGAGCACCTCGTCGGTGTGCAGGCGCGGGTTCTGAGACCCCAGGTGCTTGGTCTTCAGAGTCTGAATCGGCTCGATGGACTCCGGGGACAGCAGGTGGAGGTCGTCGTCAATGCCCGCCAGGTGCTTCAAGGCGTTGAGCAGGGTGGCCGCGGAGCAGCCCAGCAGCGGGGAGGTGCGGCCGGTGATAATGGTGCCGTCGTGCAGCTGCAGCGCCGACGCCGGCCCCTCGGTCTCCTCCGCCTTCGCCCGCGCCGGCAGCACCACCGGGCGGTCGGTGGACTTGATGCCGGCCTTGGCCATGACCACGGCCGCGCGCTCGGACTGCGTGGAGTCCAGGCCGTTGCGGGCCTCCTCCACCAGCGCCTTGAAGTAACGGCGAATGATCTCCTGCTTGGACGCATCGCGGCACACGGCGTCATCAGTGATGCAGAAGCCCGCCATGTTGACGCCCATGTCCGTCGGGGACTGGTACGGCACCGTGCCGGTCAGGCGCTCCAGCAGGGACTTGAGCAGCGGGAAGGCCTCGACGTCGCGATTGTAGTTCACCGTGGACTCGCCGTGGGCGGAGAGGTGGAAGTGGTCGATAACGTTGGCATCGTTAAGGTCCACCGTCGCGGCCTCGTACGCCAGGTTCACCGGGTGATCCAGCGGGAGGTTCCAGATGGGGAAGGTCTCAAACTTGGCGTAGCCTGCCTGCACGCCGCGGACGTTCTCGTGGTAGACCTGCGACAACGCAGTGGCCAGCTTGCCGGAGCCCGGCCCCGGCGCGGTAACCACCACAAGGTCACGAGTGGTCTCCACGTAGTCGTTCTTGCCCAGCCCCTCTTCCGAGACAATGAGGTCGATGTTGGAGGGATAGCCCGGGATGACGCGGTGGCGCGCCACCTTAAGCCCCAGCCGCTCCAGGCGCTCAATGAACGCCTCGGCCTGGCTGTTGCCGTCCTCCAGCTGGGTCATGACGATGTTGTTGACCAAGAAGCCGCGGCCGCGGAAGACATCCACCAAGCGCAGCACGTCATCTTCATAAAGAATACCCAGGTCACCGCGCATCTTCTGACGCTCGATGTCCTTGGCGTTGATGCAGATCAGGATTTCCAGATCGTCCTTGATGCGCTCCAGCATGGCGATCTTGTTGTCCGGGGTGAATCCGGGGAGAACACGGGAGGCATGCATGTCATCAAAGAGCTTGCCGCCCATTTCCAGGTAGAGCTTGCCGCCGATCTCCTCCCGGCGGGCGTTGATGTGCTCCGACTGCAGTTCAATATATTTCTCACGGTCAAAACCGAGCGCGCGCCTCATAATGGGCCCTTCCGTCCAACGGGATAGTACTCATGAAGTCTACAGCAGCACCCCGACGTGGCCCGAACACCAAGGCCGCGTAAACTTTTCCCTATGCCTGAGGGACATGTCATTCACCGCCTCGCCCGCACGCTCAACGCCGACTTCCGCAGCGGCCCCCTGGCCGTGAGCAGCCCGCAGGGTAGGTTCGCCTCCGAAGCAGTGCTTGTCGACGGCTCCTCACTCACCCTCGCCGAGGCCTTTGGCAAACACCTCTTTATCCACTTCGACGCCGCGGATCCGCGCCACGTCATCTACATTCACTTAGGCCTCATTGGCTCGCTGCGCTTCGAACCCTCGGCGGATGTGTGGGGCCAGATTCGGCTTCGCCTGGATAACGGGAGCACCGCTGCCAACCTGCGCGGCCCGCAGTTCTGCACGCTCATCACGGAAGAGGAGTACCAGGCCAAGGTGGCGAAAGTGGGGCAGGATCCTCTGCGTGAGGATGCCGACTCGAATGCTCTGTGGGCCCGTGTGCATGCCTCACGACGCAGCATCGGCGCTCAGCTTATGGACCAAGGACTGTTCGCCGGTGTGGGAAATATCTATCGCGCCGAAACCCTCTTCCGCCAGGAGCTCTCTCCCTTTATCCCCGGCAACCAGCTGGACCGCGCAGAGTTCGACGCCATCTGGTCTGACCTGGTGGAACTTATGGACTACGGCGTGGAGCACGGCCGCATCGACACCGTCCGGGATGCCCACACGCCAGAGGCCATGGGCCGCGAGCCCCGCAAGGATGACCACGGCGGCGAGGTCTACGTCTACCGCCGCGCCGGGCAGCCCTGCCATGTGTGCGGCACGGAGATACAGGAGAAGGTCATGCAGGGCCGCAACCTCTTCTGGTGCCCCACCTGCCAACCCGCGCGCTAGGGTGGTCAGTTATGCGCCCTGCCTACACCGTTGCCACTGTTCGTGCTGCTGAAGAGCGGCTTCTAGCCCAGCAATCGGAGCCGGATCAGCTCATGCGGCTCGCCGCCGCAGCGGTGGCGGAGGCTGCCGACACCATGCTGGCCGCCCGCCCCGGCACGGTGCTCATCCTGGCCGGCCCAGGCGGCAACGGCGGCGATGGCCTCTACGCCGGTGCACTCTTGGCTGAGCGCGGCGTGGACGTTCACGCCCTAGTCCCCCAAGAGCACCACGACGCTGCACTGGATGCGTTCCTCGCTGCGGGTGGCACGGTCCTTCCTTCCGATGCCGCTCTGCCGACAGGCACCGCACTGCTTATCGACGCCATCGCCGGCCTCGGCTCCGCCCGCGGCCTCTCCGGCGCAGCCTTGTCCCTCTACCAGCAGGCCACCGCTGCCGACACCGCGGTCGTGGCCGTTGACATGCCCACCGGCGTCGATGCCGATACCGGAGTGTGCGCCGTGGATGCCGTCGAGGCAGATGTCACCGTCACCTTCGGTTTTCCCCGCCTGGGCCACGCGCTGGCCACTGAGTGCGGACAGGTCGTGGTCTCCAATCTCTTCCTGCCCGGCGCGCCTTCCTTCGCAGAAACCCTCGCGGACCTTGACGAACCCGCAGGCTACATCGCCCACGAGCCCACCCTTTCCTCCCCCTGGGAGTGGCAACCGGGTGAACTCGATCTTCCTGGTGGGCGTGCAACCCGCCCCTGGCCGGTCGGCTGCACCGGTCCCATTACAGATCCCACGCCCGGCGCGCGCTCTGATAAGTATTCCGGCGGCGTCGTCGCCCTGGCCGCCGGCAGCGACACCTATCCCGGCGCGGGCGTCCTCTGCGCCACCGCGGCGGTGCGTGCCACGCCGTCGATGGTGCGCTTCATCGGTGACAACACCATTACCTCGCTTCTCCCCGAGCTGGTCTGCCACCCAGACGTCCCCTCCTCCGGGCGCGCCCAGGCGTGGGTCGTGGGTCCCGGCCGCGGCACCGATTCGGCGGCGGCCACCGAACTGCGAAAGGTACTGGCACAAGGCCTGCCCACCGTTATCGATGCCGACGCCCTCACGCTCCTGGCCACCAACACCTCACTGCGCCAGCTCGTGGCCGCGCACCCGCTCACCATCCTCACCCCACACGAGGGCGAGTTCACCCGCCTGTACGAGGCCGCCTTCTCAGCTGCGCCATCCGCCGCGTGGGGTGAAGCTCTGCACCGACTTGCGGAGGAATTGAACAGCATCATCCTGCTCAAGGGCCGCCTGACCCGCGTCACCGCTCCGGATCAGCCAATCTATTCCTTCAACGCCGGCCATTCTTTTGCCGCGACCCCTGGCTCCGGCGACGTGCTCTCTGGGATCCTCGGCGCGGTCATCGCCCAGCTGTCTGCCGACACTCCTGTCGAGGTCATCACCGAGGTCCTCCACGCCGGGGCCATCCACGCACACGCGGCGGCCATCGCGGCTGAGACCCCCGACGGCCTCGCCCCCTGTTCGGCCTCCCAGATCGCCGCAGCCATCCCGCAAGCCATTGCGCGGCTCCTCAATGCGGAACGCTAGCGCGCTGAAAAGTACGTTTCGATCAAAAAAGAGTCCGAAAAACTTAGAGATCTAAGCCCCTATTTGATCGATCCGTAGTCCGAAGCCTTCACGGCGGTACGTTCTCGCACACAAGGGCTAAAAATTCGCGGTTTTGGGGAGACTATTTACGAAAACGTACCGTGGCCCGGCGCAGAATCCCGGAGGCGGTGCCGACGGACTTGCGCAGCAGTCCCCGAGTGCCCACGGCCGTGGTGCCGCGGCGCAGCGAGGTGTTTTCCCACGGCCATGTCATTGCGGCCCAAGCAGCCATGACGGCGAGGGTTTCCACCGCGATGTATCCGGGCCAGGGCCCGAACAGGTTGATGATGGAGGGGCTTCCCGGCGCGTGGTTGAGGAAGCCGTAGTTGCCGTCGGTCTTCGCGTTGACCGCCATCGCGATGGCCATCCACACGGGCGTGACTTTGACGGCGAAGCGGTATCCCTTCCAGGTGGGGCGGTAGCCCAGGCCAAAGGTAAGGCCTAGCGGCACGGCCAGGGCCACGATGTGGAAGAACCAATAGGTGGCAAAGCGCAGCCAGCGCGGAGAGAAGTAGTAGATGACGTCCGGGGTGATGATGGCCTGCGGGTTAAGGATGATGCCCCAGAAGTACGTCAGGGTCAGCGCGTGTTCATTGTCAGTAATAAGACCCAGCGCCAAGATGGGGCGCAGCACGTCGCACAAGTGCAGAGGCAGGGATTCCCGGATGTCGAACTGCTTCGGGTCCAAGGATACGACCGTCCACGCAGTACCGAGGACCAGCAGGGCCCAGCCCACCATCTGCCGGACAAACTTTTCGCGGCTTGTCCCTTTGACGCGGCGAGCGCCAACGATAAAGACGCCGCAGGCAGCGACGGTTATCGTCAGCATGAGCGCATGCAGCGGGGTCCATTGCTGCATGCGCTCATAATCGGTGGGGGTTACCCGTGGTCGGCGAGGTCGAAGCATATCGAAGTATTAATGTACTCCGCATTCGCCTATTTCGTGCGCCAAGGAGGAAAATTAGTTCCTTGAATTAATGACGGGGCTAGGCCGCAACCTCCGAGTAGGCGGAAACCTTGCCGTCTTTGACCTCGACGACGCGGTCGGCGTAGTCCAGCAGGCTACGGTCGTGGGTGATGAAGAGTGTTGCGGTGTCGAAGTCCTCGGTGACTCCGCGCAGCAGCTTGGCGATGTCCCGCGAGAGCTTGGAGTCCAGGGCGGAGGTGGGCTCGTCAGCCAGCAACACGGAAGGCTGGCCCATCAGAGCGCGGGCGATGTTGACGCGCTGGCGCTGACCACCAGACAGCTGGTTCATTCGGCGGTTACCAAAGTCCTTCAAGCCCACGAAGCTGAGCAGCTCATCAGCGCGGTCCTGGCGGGGCTTGCGGCCTTCCATGTGGTCGATGATGAGCAGCTGCTCACGTGCGGTGAGGGAAGCCAGAAGGTTGGCCTGCTGGAAGATGAGGCCGCGGGAACCGGTGTGCTCCACGGTGCCGGAATCCGGCTCGATAAGGCCGGCGGCTACGGAAAGTAGCGTGGACTTGCCGGAACCGGATTCGCCGATCACGGCGGTGAGCTCGCCGGGCCGCACATCCAGGCTCACGCCGTCGAGGGCGGTGATGCGGGATTGGCCGTCCGGGTAGGTGACCACGACGTCGCGAAGCGACAGGGCGGGAGAAGTAGTGCTAGTCATTAGGCGTTGCCTCCTAGGGCATCGAGCGGGTTGATCTTGCTAACGCGGCGGGTGGCCAGGAAGGCGCCGGCGATGCCGAGCAGCCAGATTCCCAGCGCGGGGACGATGACGGTCATTACGGAGACCTCGAAGGGCACGGTTCCCTGGGCGGCCAGGCCGAGTAGCCAGCCGACGAGAGCGCCCGCGCCGACACCGGCGGCCAGGATGATCGCGGCCTGGGCAATCGCGTCCTTGAGCAGGTACGTCACGCTCGCGCCGAGGGCCCGCAGGATGGACAGATCGCGGGTGCGCTGGATGGTCCAGATGCTCAGGAAGGCGATGGTGACCAGCGCGGAGATGCCGTAGAGGAAAGCCTGCATGGTGAGCAGGGAGCCACGCTCCGAGTTGTAGGCCGGCAGGCCTGACAGGGCCTTACCCATGGAGACGGAGGTCTCAGTCGGTTCCGCGCTCAACAGGGCAACACCGACCATGCCCTCGCGGGCGTGGGAGACCTTCTGCCAGGTGGCGGTGTCTACCCACACCACCGGGGAGTGGGAGTAGTACTCGTCCGGCACCGCTCCGCGCACCTCTAGGTCGACTCCACCGAGCGTTGCCTGGGAGGGGGCGTTCATCTCCTCATCGACGGACTCACTCAGGACCATGCCTCGGTCCGGGATGAGGGTGTCCGTACCGGGAATCTGGGTGCCAGCCGGCAGGCCGAAGACAGCTACGCCGCCTTGGCCATCGAGCTTGGTCTGGGTAGCGCCCAGCGGGATAGCGCCGTCGGTGACGTCTTCAGCGAAGATTTCCGATTCCGTAAAGGACGGGTCCTCCGCGGAGAAGGTCACGTTCGGTGTGTTTTCACCCAGTGCCTCCAGCGCAGAAGTATTTTGCTTGGACAGGCCTTGGGTAAGGCCGGACAGCATAACGAGCAACAACGTAATTAGAGCCACGACGCCGCCGATCAGGAAGAAACGACCGCGGGCGGTGACTATCTCTCTCAATGCAAGGAACATAGTATTCATACTGCTCATGCGCTCAGTGAAAGTAATCGGGCACCTAGTTGAACCTCCAATCAACCAGTTGGTTGATTCGGCCTCAACCGCTAAGGCGATAGGCTGGATCGGCGTGATGATGCGAAACAGCTTGTGGACCTTTGGCCTCCACGCCATGTTCGGATTCCTGCTGGTCTTCGGCGTGCTCCGCGCCTGGGCCGATGATCGCCTCGATGCCCGGGTTTTCGGCCTCGCGATTGCCCTCGCGGTGGTCTACGCCGGTTTCGTGCTCTACGCCGCCCGCAAGCCCGCCAAGCCCGTGCCCACCACGCTGTGGCTCGCCGCACTGTGCCTGCTGTGGATAGGCCTCATGGTGCATGCCCAAGACTTCATGTGGATGGAATTTCCGCTGGTCTTCGTCTTTGTCCATGCTCTTCCGTTCTGGCCCGGTATCCTCGCCAGCGCCATTTTGTGGGCTATCGCCGCTTTCATCCCCGCCTGGCTACATCCCCAAGCATGGACGGCGGCTGCCGCCATCGGACCCTTCATCGGCACGTGTTTCGCCGTGCTCGTCTACCATGCCGCGCGCAAGATTCAAGCGGAGGCGGTGCACCACGCGGCCGTCGCCAAGCAGCTGCGCGAAACCCAGGAGGAACTCGCCGCCACCGAGCACCAGGCCGGCCGCCTGGAGGAGCGCGAGCGCCTCTCCCGCGAGATTCACGACACCGTAGCTCAGGGCCTCTCCTCCATTGTGCTGCTCAGCCGCGCCGCCAAGAACACCCCGGACGCAGAAGAAAAGGCGGAGCAGCTGCGCCTCATTGAGAAGGTGGCTCAAGACAACCTCGCGGAAGCCCGCCGTTTTGTTAAAGAGCTCGCCTCCCCCGCCTCCTCTATCGATGAAGGCCTGCGCGCCCTCGTGGACGAGCTCCAGGCCCAAGCGAAGGGCCTGGGCCTGCACACGCAGTTCAGCCTCAAACTCACCGGACGTGGTGAAGTTCCCACCGAGCTCCACCATGTTATTCTGCGCTGTGCGCGCGAGGGCCTGACCAACGTGATGAAACATGCCGATGCCGACCGTGCGGTGGTCACGCTGGGAGCGTTCGCGGATGCGGTCACCTTGGACGTCGTTGACGACGGCCACGGAATCGATGGCCCGCGTGGTTTCGGCCTGACCGGCCTCGAGCAGCGTGTGCGCAGCGTTGGCGGCACCGTCCAGGTAGAATCCTCACCTGCCGGCACCGCGCTCGCGGTGCGAATCCCTACAGGAAGCAAGCGCAATGGTTAACGTGATGCTCATCGATGATCACCCCGTGGTCCGCGCCGGGCTGCGCTCAATCCTCAACACCTTTCACGACATTGAGGTGGTGCTGGAGGGCTCGGATGGCTCGGCTGTGGAGAAGCTGGCGCTTGGCGACGTCCCCCCGATCGACGTCGTCGTCTGCGATATCCAGATGCCGGATGTCGATGGCATCGCCGCTACTCGGCGCGTGCGTGAACTCGACGGCCCGCCGGTGCTCATCCTCACCACGTATGACACGCAGGCCGATATCCTCGCCGCAGTAGAAGCCGGCGCGATGGGCTACCTGCTCAAGGATGCTCCCGAGGAAGCCCTGCACACTGCCGTGCTCGATACCGCTGCGGGCAAGCGCACCCTAGCACCCGAGGTGACCAACCTCTTGGCGGAGCGTCTTGCCCAGCCGGAGACCGCCCTGTCCGCCCGTGAACTGGAGATTCTTCAATCGCTGGCGACGGGCCGTTCCAATAAACAGATTGCGCAGCAGCTCTTCATTTCTGAGGCCACCGTCAAGACTCACCTCATTCACGTCTATCAGAAGCTCGGGGTGGACACCCGCACTGCGGCCGTCTCCGCCGCCCGCGAGCGCAAACTCATTTAAGTAAAATGCACATCTACGATTGCGTGGTCGTCGGTGGTGGCCAATCAGGCCTAGCCACCGGCTATTACCTGCGCCGCAAGAAGCTCGACTTCCTCATCCTCGATGCCAACGACTCCCCCGGCGGCGCCTGGCAGCACGCGTGGGACTCTCTCACGCTCTTCAGCGATTCCGAGTCTTCGACCCTCCCCGGCTGGCCCATGCCGCACTATGACGGTTTCCCGCCGGCTACCCATGTGGTGGATTACCTCACGCGCTACGAGGAGCGCTACGGACTGCCCGTTCAGCATGGCGTTGAGGTCACCGCTGTGTTTCATGACGCCGCCTCCTTCCGCCTCACCACGAACCGCGGGGAGTTTCTCGCCCGCACCGTTGTCGCCGCCACGGGCACGTGGTCCGCACCGTTTATCCCCTTCTACCCCGGCGCGTTTGCTGGCCGCCAGTGGCACACCACGAACTACCCCGGCCCCGCACCGTTTCTCCCTGGCGCACAGCCCGATGCGAAGCGTGTCGCCGTCGTCGGCGCGGGCAACTCGGGGGCCCAAATCGCCGCCGAGCTTGCCTTGAAGGGCGTAGACACCACGTGGTTTACCACGCATCCGCCGCGGTGGATGCCGGATGACGTCGATGGCCGCGTGCTCTTTAGCCGCAACCGCCAGCGCATGCTTGCGCTGGCCAAGGGCGAACCCGATCCCGGACCGGAATCGGAACTGGGGGACATCGTCATGGTCCCGCCGGTGCTCAAGGCTCGGGATAGCGGCCTGCTGAGCTCCACGCCGATGTTTACCTCGCTCGATGAACTCACCGAGCAGGGATTTAGCGATCTCGTCTGGGCCACCGGTTTCCGCCCCGCTCTGCGCCCTTTCACCGGGCTGCTGGCAGAAGGAAAGCCCACGGTGGAAGGGTTCTTCCCCGTGGGCTATGGAACGTGGACCGGACCGGGCTCGGCCACCATTGCCGGTGTCTCGCCGTATGCGCGGCAGGTCGCGGCCGATATCGCAGAACTCGTTCGAGACCAGTCTGCCTAGCGGCTTAGAGCAGTATCGCTCCGATGAGTCCCACCACCGCCAGCGCAAGGACAAAACCTAAGCGGTGCAGAATCTGCTTCTGTTTCTCACGGCTCAGCCGCGCCATAAGCAGCGCGCCAAGAACACTTCCCACCGTGTTGTAGAGGAGATCATCGATATCGCTAAAACCTAGGCGGAAGACGTACTGGGCGCTCTCGATTCCCACGCTCACTGCCACACCGAGGAGCAGGGCACCGCCTAGGCCCCAGCGCACCCGACGAAGGGAACGCCCCATGACGTACACGGCCGCGCCGAAAGGCATGAAGAGAAGGATGTTGCCGAAGAGGTCGCTCCAGGCGCCGTACCACACCGAGGAGGTAGTGAAACCGCCGAAGAGGTGCAGGTTCACCCTGCGCACGGCATGGGCAGAACCGTCCACGACACCGGGGATATCCATGAAGGGTTTGCCGAGGGTGGCGAGGCCCACGGTGAGGAGGGCAAGGAGGGTGATGAGGAGGGCGTCGCGAAGCATGTGCCGATTCAGATCCGGCACGGGCGCGAGCCGGTTACGGGGATGACGAAGCTCTGTCGTGCTCATGGTGCTCACTGTAAAGGCACTTGCTGCCAAGTTCCTGGATCATTTTCTGCCAAAATGCTGCTTCACAGCACAGGTAGGATAGTGCGCATGAGCACACTGATTGTCACACGCACTGATTCCGGAGTATCCCACTCCTTCCAAGACGAACCGCTACTGGCAGAGGGCGATACGCTCGTTACCGTGCAGTACTCGTCCCTCAACTACAAGGACGCCATGGCCTTGGAGGGCAATAAGGGTGTTATGCGCATTGACCCGCTGGTTCCCGGCATTGACGTCGTGGGCACCGTGGAAGAGACCACGGATGAGCGTCTGAAGCAAGGCCAACTCGTCGCCGCGTTTGGTGACGGCTTGGGGGAATTCCGCCACGGCGGCTACACCACCCAGCAGCGCGTCAACGGTGAGGCCACCATCCCCGTGCCAGAGCGTTTCAGCGCTAGCGACGCCGCCGCGATTGGTACGGCCGGTTACACCGCGGCCATCTGCGTGAATCAGCTGCGCACCCACGGCACGACCGAGGGCCACATCCTCGTCACGGGCGCCACGGGTGGCGTGGGCTCCATCGCGGTGCAACTTCTCAAATCCGCAGGCTACGAGGTAACCGCGGTGACCGGCCGCGTTGATTCCCAGTCGGAGTACCTCACCACGCTGGGCGCGGACCACGTCCTCGACCGCGCAGCGCTCTCCGAGACCGGCCGTCCGCTGCAGAAGGCGCTGTACGACGGCGCCGTGGACACCGCCGGGTCCACCGTCCTGGCCAACGTCTTGGCCCAGGTACGCTGGGGCGGCGTGGTTGCCGCCACCGGCATGGCTGCAGGCCCAGACCTGCCGGCCTCGGTGCTGCCCTTTATCTTGCGCGGAATCGTCCTGGCCGGTGGCAATTCCGTGGATGCGCCGCGTGCGGTACGTGAGGCCGCGTGGCAGCTTCTCGACGATCACCTAGACCTCGACCTGCTGCGCTCCATCACGGAAACGGTGCAGCTGAAGGATGTTGCTGCAGCCGCCGAAGAGCTGCGCGCCGGATCCCGTCACGGGCGCACTGTCGTTGAGATCTAGTCCGCTTTAGTGGACGCGGTGGGACAAGGCCTCGTCATCAGTACCGGGAGCTGTGCCGAGCTCGCCCGTGGTGTCATCATCGCTGCGGGCCAGCCAGATGGAGGAGACCACCAACCCGCCCCAGATGACGACGACGAAGAGGATGAAAAGCAGGATTGCGCTCGTAGTCATTGTCGTTGTCCTTTCTTAGTAGTGGTTATTTCTCGCCCGAGACAGGCACAGCATTGTGGCTGACACGTGCAGTGGCAGTGTCTGCCGTCTGACCTGCAGAAAGCGGGTTCGGGGTGCCGGCCGGGCGGCCGCCGACCGGCACACCGTAGTCCGAGGTCTCCATGCCGTCTAGGTACTTGTTGCCGCGGAAGGCCACGAGCGGCATGAGGAAGCTGCCCAGGAGGATGATGCCCAGCACAGCCCACCCAAAGAGCCCAATCTGGCTGGAGGAGTATCCCTCGTATCCTTCCCTCGCGATGGTGATGATCTCGTTGACCAGGAAGTAGACCAGCAATAGCGGGGTAGCAATGAAGGCCAGGACCTGCCAGAATCCGCCGACCTTAAGGTGAGAGACTGCATTGAGGTGCTGCTGGATCTCGTTGCGGCGGCCGGTAATCCAGCCCACGACCACCAGTGCGCAGATGGAGCCGAAGACGATACCCAGGTTGTTGGTGAACTTATCCATGATGTCCAGCGTGACTAGGCCGGACGATGTGGAAAAGAGGAAGCAGGACACGACTGCCATGATGCTGCCGACGCTGATGGCAGACACTCGACGGGACACATCGAACTTATCGGCCACTGCGGAGACCACAACTTCCATGATGGAAATCAGCGAGGTCACGCCAGCGAGGAAGAGTGAGCCGAAGAAGAGGATGCCGAAGAGGCCACCGAAGGGCATGAGGTTGATAATGGTCGGGAAGGCGATGAACGCCAGACCGATACCGGAGGAGGCCACCTCATCCACTGCGACGCCCTGCTGGGCAGACATGTAGCCCAGGGTGGCAAAGACTCCAATACCTGCGAGAACCTCAAAGGAGGAGTTCGCGAACGCGGTCACCAGGCCAGTGTTGGTCAGGTTGGTGCGTGGTTTCAGGTAGGACGCGTAGGTGATCATGATGCCGAAGCCGATGGACAGGGAGAAGAAGATCTGACCGTAGGCCGCAATCCACACGGAAGGGTTACTCAACACCGACCAATCCGGGGTGAAGAAAGCGTTGAGACCCTCAGCCGCGCCGTCGAGGAAGAAGGCGCGGACGACCAAGACAATGAACATGACCGCCAGCACAGGTAGGAAGATGGAGGTCAGCTTGCCGATACCCTCGTTGATGCTTGTGGCCAGGGTCGCGATACAAATGATCCACACGACGATCATGACGCCGAGAATGGACGGGACCACGTTGCCCGAGTACGTCTTCTCCGGGTCCGACTGGAGGAAGTCACTCATGAAGTAGGTCGCCGTGTCCTCTCCCCACGCCTGGTTCACCGACTTGACGGTGTACAGGGCTGCCCAGGCGATAATCGCCGCGTAGTAGATGGCAATGAAGAAGTTCACGCCCACCTTGAACCACCCCACGCCTTCCCACGCTTTGCTGATTCGGCGGAAAGCCAGCGGCGCCGAGCCACGGAAGCGGTGGCCGATGGCCAGGTCGAACCAGAGAATCGGGATACCCGCAGTGAGCAGTGCCACCATGTACGGGATGAGGAAGGCACCACCGCCGTTGTCGTAGGCAACATACGGGAAGCGCCAAATATTACCGAGGCCGACGGCGGAGCCGATCGCGGCCATGAGGAAGACAAAACGCGTGTTGAATGTATCGCGCGTCGACTTGGTCTTTGTTGTGGTTGTTGAGGACATGAGAGCACCTTCTTGTAGAGCACATCCCGTCCGCATGAACCTGAAAGAGGAACCTTCAGCATCCACATGCGGACGAGTATTAGCGAGGAGTTTATACTACCTGCCAACCAATAGGTACCCTTTTTGAGAATTGTGTCTCATTTTTCGCCACCTTTAAGTTAGGTCGCTCTCCTGTCCCGTCTCTGGGATTACGAAACGATAACCCAACCCAGATTCTGTGAGCAGGTACCGTGGGTGGGCGGGGTCATCCTCCAGCTTGCGACGCAACTGAGAGGTGTAAATGCGCAGATAGTGCCCCTGCCCCTCGAAGCCAGGACCCCAGATCTCAGAAAGCAGGTCCTCCTTGCGCACCAAACCGCCGTGTGCACGAAGTAATGTGGTCAACACGCCCCACTCGGTGGGTGTCAGATGCAGCGGCTCGCCGCCTTTGGTGATGGAATGGCGTGGAACGTCAATCACGACGTCCCCGGCGCGGACCACAGCGGTCTCGGCGCGCCTCACGGGACTCTGCGGGCTGCCATGCCGCAGCGCCACTCGCACACGGGCCAAAAGCTCCTCCATAGAGAAGGGCTTGGTCACATAGTCGTCCGCGCCGCGGTCGAGAGCTGCGGCGCTAAACAGCGGATCGGAGCGCGCCGTCAGGATGATGACCGGTACCGCCGACCACCCGCGGATTCCTTCCAACACGACGGTGCCATCCATATCCGGCAACCCCATGTCCAAAATCACAACACCTGGCTGCTGCTGCGAAACCACTTGCAGTCCCTCTGCACCTGTACGCGCCTGGTAAACCTCGTAGCCACGAGCCTTGAAGTTTATGCTTAGAGTGTTAAGCAGGCGGGGGTCATCGTCCACTATGGCGATGCTGGTTTTCTTCGTCGTCATTTCTGTTCTCCTCCCGCGACGGGAAACCGCAAAATAAAGGTTGCGCCCGGGGTGGCAGCCACCTCGATGCTACCGCCCATGGCCTCTACAAAGCCTTGAACAACAGAAAGGCCAAGGCCTACACCGTTGTCGTTGCTGGTATCACCCAAACGCTGAAACGCTTGAAACAGTTCCTTCTGCTTCTCCGGTGGGATGCCCGGGCCCTCATCGACGACGATCAGTTCTACCTGTTCAGTGGTGGTCTGGGCGTTCAAGGTAACGTCGCCGGTTGGCGCATAGCGCAAGGAGTTATCGAAGAGATTGGCCAAGACGCGCTCCATGAGCGCCGTATCCGCGCAACACGTAACTCCGCGCACGCTAGGGTCGAGGTGAATGCGCCCAATTTGTTCTCGGGAATGTCCAAAGGCACAGGAAGCAATGGCGCGATTAGCCACGTCGGCCACCTCGACGATGTCTCGGCGGGCGGTTATGGCACCGGCTGTGAGCCGGGAGTAATCCAGCAAGTTGGTTACTAATCCGGTTAATTCCTCGATGCTCGCCGCAGTTTCTGCCAAAAGCATGTCCTGGTCTTCGGGAGTGAATTGGATGTCAGCGTTGCGCAACGAGGATACCGCCAACTTGGCCGTCGCCAGCGGGGTACGAAGGTCGTGGCTCACACTCGACAACAGCGCTCGGCGCAACTCATCAGCAGCGGCTATCGCATCTGCGCGCGCGGCTTCAGCAGAGAGCTTTTCGCGGCGAACAATACCCGCCAGATAGCCCGCTACCACGGTAACCAAACCTCGGTCACGAGCAGACAACGTGGGGCCCTCGAGACGCAGCTGAACCGTGCCATCTGCGCTCGCAACAACGGTGTCCACCGCCCGTTCATGGCGCACCTTTTCGGGAATATGAAGGTGTTTCGAGGTGCGTTCGGGGCTAGCTGCACGCCAGGTGGCAAGAACGTCACCGTTTTCATCAAGCAGCTCTGCTCTACGACAATTAAAAGCCTCCCCCACCTTGCGCATCACGGCATCTTTCGGGGAAGAATCCGCTCGGCGATTCAAGGCAGCGCGAGAAAACACTGTGAGCAACTCAGCATCGCGCGCAGCAATAGCTGCGTTCGCACGCTCAATCTTGGCGCGGCGCACGAGGATACCGACGGCCAGCGCAATAGCCACCATTACTACGGCGATCACGGCGTTAGCCGGATCAGCTATATCGAAGGTATGGATCGGCTCGGTGAAGAACCAGTTGACCGCTAGGCCGGAAGCAACTGCCACCACTACGGCCGGCCACAGGCCTCCCAGCAAACTGACAAGCAGGATGAGTGCAAAGTAGAACGCGGAACAGGTGCCTGTTCCCAAATCCTGGCCGTCCGCCTGCACCAACAGTGCAGTGAGCCCCACGAAAGCCAACGCTGAGCTGAGCCACGCAATGGCGCGCTGCGGGAAGGGACGGAAAGGATGCAGCATCCGTGTGAGCGGAAGTGGTTTTTCCGGGGGAAGGTTGACGATGTGACAGTCAATCGAGCCGGATTCACGCAGCACCGTTTCCGCCACCGTACCGTGCCAGTGCACGCCGAAGCGACGCCGCGGCGAGACTCCCACTACGAGCTGGGTGGCGTTGACACTCCGGGCAAAATTGAGCAGAGCTTCCGGGACGCTGTCCCCGGTAACCTGGTGCAGTCGTGCACCCACATCCTGGGCTAAGGACTGCAGCCGGGCGAGCTGTTGCGCTGATCCTCCCACCGAGGAGGAACGAGAGGTGAAGGAATCACCGAAAACAACGTGAACTACGTGCAATTCCGCCGAGGATTTTGTCGCGATGCGCCGCCCGCGGCGGATGAGGGTCTCTGCGTGCGCCACGTTTTGAATCGCCACAACCACCCGCTCACGTGCTTCCCACGTATCTGTGATTTTCTGGTCTAAGCGGTAAGTGATGAGGGCCTCATCAACCTGATCCGCTAACCACAACAAAGCTAGTTCGCGCAGCGCAGTAAGATTTCCCACACGGAAGTAGTTGTTGAGGGCAGGCTCAATACGTGCCTCGCGGTACACGTGGCCGTTGCTCAGACGGGTGCGCAGAAGCTGCGGGGAGACGTCGATAAGCTCAATCTCATCGGCAGCACGTACTACCTCGTCCGGCACCGTTTCCTGCGGCGCGATGCCCGTGATCTGCTTGATAACGTCGTTAAGACTCTCCAGATGCTGGATATTGAGAGTCGACATAACGCCTATTCCGGCCTCTAGAATCTGCTCAATGTCTTCCCACCGCTTCTCGTGAACCTCGTCTCGCGGATTAGAGTGAGCAAACTCATCGACGAGAACGATCTCCGGGCGCCGCTGGATAACCGCCGCGGTATCCATTTCACCCGCGGAAATGCCCTCGACAGTGCGCCTCGGAACAATCTCCAGCCCCTCGCACAGGGCCTTGGTGTACGCGCGCCCGTGGTCTTCCACTACCCCAACGACAACGTCGCGGCCTTGGTCGAC
This sequence comes from Corynebacterium singulare, assembly GCF_000833575.1. Lineage (NCBI taxonomy): Bacteria > Bacillati > Actinomycetota > Actinomycetes > Mycobacteriales > Corynebacteriaceae > Corynebacterium > Corynebacterium singulare. Next base: position 2,748,034 of record NZ_CP010827.1, read on the forward strand.
CAGCGTGTGCGCTTCGCTGAGCATGGCGCAGGTTTTGCCCGCGCCGGGAGCGGCGCCCAACAGAATCTTTAGGGTGCCGCGCTTGACTCGCGTCGGGGGTGTTGTCGGTTCGGTCAACATTGCTTCATCTTATGAGCTGATCTTTATGGGCAGGGGGTAGGCGTGGGCAATGCAATGTTGAGTGTGGTCACATTTACCGTGTCCTCGCCCAGGAAACCCAGGCTGGCATGCTCAGTATTGTCTGCAATCAGCTTCTTCACGTCTTCGACGCTCATCCCCTGTTCCCGGGCCACACGCGGAGCCTGCAGCTCCGCGTACTCGGGGCTGATGCCGGAATCCACGCCGGAACCGGATCCGGTAACGGCGTCGGCAGGCACCTGCTCCACGGATACGCCTTCGCGCTGAGCAATTTCCTCTCGGCGTTCCCGGATGGCCCTTTCTAGCTCAGTACTTGATGTGCCGTAGTTACTCATACCTTCCGCGCGGGTGAAGAAGTAGGGCCCATCGTCCACGCCATCCTGAATCTGACTGGAACCGACCAGGCATTCACCCTGGTAGACAAGGTTGCCCTCGGCAGATTTCGGGGTGATGCGAGATATTCCCCACACTGCGGCCGGGTAGATCATGCCGAGTGCGACGACGCATAAGAGCACGGCGACGAATCCGGCGATGAGATTACGCAGATAAACACGCATTATCGTTTCCTTTTTCTTTGCAGGTTTTCTTTATAGGCCGGGAAGGAGGGAGACGACTTGGTCGATAACCCAGATGCCGATGAAGGGGGTAATGACACCGCCGAGACCCCAGATGCCGAGGTTTCGACGCAGCAGTGAGGACGCGGAGGCCGGTTTGTAGGACACGCCCTTGAGCGCCAGTGGGATGAGCGCGACGATGATGAGCGCGTTGAAGACAACTGCGGAAACAATGGCGGACTCAGGAGAATGCAGGTGCATGACGTTGAGGCGCTCCAAGTGCGGCAACTGTGTGGAGAAGAGCGCCGGCAGGATGGCAAAGTACTTCGCCAAGTCATTGGCCAAGGAGAAGGTAGTCAACGCGCCGCGGGTGATAAGCAGCTGCTTGCCAATTCGAACAACATCGATGAGCTTTGTCGGGTCGGAATCCAGGTCCACCATGTTCGCAGCTTCCTTCGCCGCGGAGGTACCAGTGTTCATGGCCACGCCTACGTCCGCCTGGGCCAGCGCTGGGGCGTCGTTAGTACCGTCACCGGTCATGGCCACCATGCGGCCTTGTGCCTGCTCCTCACGGATGCGGGCGAGCTTGTCCTCCGGCGTAGCTTCGGCGATGTAATCATCGACGCCGGCTTCCTTGGCAATAGCTGCTGCGGTCAGCGGGTTGTCACCGGTAACCATGATGGTCTTGATGCCCATCTGACGCAGTTCAGCGAAACGCTCGGCCATGCCGGGCTTGACGACGTCACTCAGTTGCACTACCGCAATTACCGTGCGGCTGCCATCGGATTCTTCCACGGCGACAGGCAGCGGGGTGCCACCGTCTTGTGCAATCTGGGTTACTGAGTCCTCGATCTCTTGCGGCCAGGTGCCGCCTGCTTCAGTAACCCACTTACGTACGGCATCGCCAGCGCCCTTGCGCAGCTTGCGGTGAGCCAGGTCTAGACCGGACATTCTCGTCGACGCACTGAATGGAACGACCTCCGCACTCCGCGCTTCTGCATCTCCTTCACTGGACAAAGAGTAGTTTTCAGTCAGCCAGGCCACGATGGAGCGGCCTTCTGGGGTTTCATCCGCCAGGGAGGAAATGCGAGCAATCGCTGCTGCCTCGCGCTCGTTAACTCCCGAAGCCACAATCAGGCCGGTTGCCTGGCGGTTTCCGTAGGTGATGGTGCCAGTCTTGTCCATGAGGAGCGTAGCGACGTCACCAGCCGCCTCCACCGCACGGCCGGAGGTGGCCAGAACGTTGTGACGAACGAGGCGGTTCATACCGGCGATACCAACTGCAGAAAGTAGGGCGGCAATGGTGGTAGGAATTAGGCAGACCAACAAAGCGATAAGGGATAGTGGCGAAAGCTCCGCGCCGGTGAACAGACCCATCGGGGCAAGCGCAGTGACGGCGACGAGGAAGAGAATGGTCAGCGTGGAGAGCAAGATGCTCAGCGCAATCTCGTTCGGAGTCTTGCGGCGTTCCGCGCCCTCCACCAAGGCGATCATGGTGTCAACGAAGGTGGAGCCCGGTTCGGAGGTGATTTTGACCTTGATGGAATCAGAGAGCACCACGGTGCCGCCGGTCACGGCGCAGCGGTCACCGCCGGCTTCGCGGACCACAGGGGCCGACTCACCCGTAATAGCCGATTCATCCACGGTGGCAGCACCTTCGATGACGTCACCGTCACCCGGGATGGTCTCCCCTGCTTCTACACGCACGATGGCACCCTTGGTCAGCTCGGACGCGGGGACCACTTCAATGCCAGAGTCAGTAATGAGATTGGCAGTTGCATCATCGCGCACAGAGCGCAGACTGTCTGCTTGGGCCTTGCCACGGCCTTCGGCATAGGCCTCGGCGAAGGCGGCAAAGGCAATGGTGAACCACAGCCATACCGTCACGACCCATCCGTAAAAGCTGGGGTTGATGATGGACCACACAGTGGTCAGTGCCGCGCCCACCCACACGACGAACATCACGGGGTTGCGTGCTTGGGCGAGCGGGGACATTTTGCTCGGAAGCGTTTTCAGCGCCGCAGCCGCGAGGCCACTGCTCTTCTCCGGAGCTTTGCTGCGAGGAGTCTTATCCGACTCAGCGGTGATGGTTTGGGTTGTCATGATAGTGCCTCCGAAATGGGACCCAGAGTGAGGACAGGGAAGAATGTGAGCGCTGCGACCAGCAGGATTACTCCGATAGTCAACAGCGAGAAGGTAATGCCGGAGGTGGGTAAGCTGCCTGCGGTGGTGGCCTGGCGCTTCTGTCCTGCCAGGCTTCCAGCTAGGTAAAGGGTGAAGACAATGGGCAGGAACCGGCCTAACAGCATGGCCAAGCCCAAAGTGATCTGCCACCAGGGCTCAGTCACCGTCAGTCCAGCAAAAGCAGAACCGTTGTTATTCGCCGCCGAGGTAAAGGCGTAGAGAACTTCCGACAGGCTGTGGGCATTATCCGCCGTTCCCGGTGCACCGAAGTTGGTCGCTGAGGCTTCCACGAGCTTGCGCTGCGCCACGGATGCACCAACGCCCACGAGAACCAGAACCGGCATGGTGAGGATGTACAGGCTGACCGCTGAAATTTCCTTGCGGCCAATCTTATTGCCCATAAACTCCGGTGTGCGGCCCACTAGGAGGCCACCGATGAACACAGCGAGAATAGCCACAACCAAAAGGCCGTAGAGGCCCGTACCCACACCGCCCGGCGCGATTTCACCCAACAGCATGTTGAGGATAAGCAGGCCACCGCCCAGTGGGGAATAGCTATCGTGCATAGAATCCACCGCACCCGTCGAGGTACCGGTGGTAGACACCGCAAAAAGGGCTGAGGCATCAATGCCTAGTCGCTGTTCGATACCTTCCATGTTGGCGCCTGCCAACTGAGACGCACCGCCGACAAGGGTGTGCTGTGCCCAAGTCACCAGAACAACCATCACGGTCCACAAACCACCAGCCACGCTGAGCAGCGTCCACGCGTGCTTCTGCGACTTAAGCATCACACCATACATGCGGATCATGCAGAAAGAGATGACAAGCAGGGAGAAGATCTCCACCAGGTTGGTAAAGCCGGTCGGGTTCTCAAACGGGTGCGCCGAGTTGGCACCGAAGATGCCACCGCCGTTGGTACCCAGGAGCTTAATGGCTTCCTGGCTGGCCACGGGAGCACGGGAAATATCTACACCGGACTCCGTAACCAGGTTCGAGCCAAAGGTCTGCATGGTGCCGCCGAGAATGAGCACGGTGGAGATGATGAGTGACAGGGGAAGCAGAATTCGGACGAGACCACGGGTGAGGTCTACCCAAAAGTTGCCGATGAGGTGCTGACCATTCTCGGTTGCCAAGGTATCGCGGCTGTAACCCAAGTGGCCGATGCCGCGGATCAAGGCAACAGCAACACACATGCCCACTGCGGCTGAGGCGAAGTTTTGCACGGTCAGGCCCAGCATCTGCGAAGCATTGGTCAGAGTGTCTTCACCGGAATAGGACTGCCAGTTGGTGTTGGAGGTAAAGGAAGCCGCGGTGTTGAAGGCCATCCACGGCTCCACGGCTTCCTCGCGGGCGTTTCCAAAACTTGGCAACACCGCCTGGAGCCGCTGCACTGCGTAAAGGACAAGGACTGAAGCCAGACTGAAGCCCAGCAGAGCGCGAGCGTAGTTCTTAGCGTTATGGCCCCGGTTAGGGTCAATGCGCAAAATTCTGTACACGAGGCGCTCCACGGCCCAGTCTTTGTCAGAGGTATATGTACGGGCCATCCAATTGCCCAGCGGCACGTAAGCCGCCGCTAGAAGTGCAAGTAGGGCAAGGTACTGCGGCGCCACCGCCGCAATGCTAGCGATCATGCGAAACGCTCCGGGTCAATAAGGGAAATGATGAGATAGGCCACGAGCGCGACAACAATGATGAGCCCGATGACTGCTGTGATGGTGTTCATGTTCTACGCGTCTCCATCCATTAACTCGTTGATGGAGGACGGACCGCCGAACGCTAGGACCACGATCACGATGACCAGAATGTCCAACATGTGGGAGAGACCCCCTTGTGCGCGTGCAAAGTTCTGCACTAGTCCGTGCTCAGTGAGGGTGTCACCGAGCATCAGTGCCTCCTAATCGGCATCTGACATCTAGTGACGTTAGGAGCACACCCCGCTGTACTTACCTTTTCTTTGCGGCATCTTTACACCTTTAGCCTCGAATCTTTACGTCCTCTTTACGCCCCCATTTACCCCCAACGAACAGATCCCGGAACTTCATTGTTTCTGCACATCTTCCTGAATACTCCCCCTAACTGTTCTTTCATCACGTAAAGTTTCTTTCCATGAACGAAACCTCAGTCATCATCGTAGGCACGGGCCTCGCCGGCATGGTCGCCGGCTATGAGGCCATCAAAGGTGGCAAGCACGTCATCTTCCTTGAACAAGAAAACCGTAACAACCTCGGTGGCCAGGCCTTCTGGTCTCTCGGCGGACTGTTTTACGTCAACTCCCCCGAGCAATCCTTGATGCGGGTCAAAGACTCCGAGGAGCTGGCCTGGCGGGATTGGGCCAACTCCGCCGATTATGACCCGGTGACCGAGGAAGACCGCCACGATTATTGGGGTGAGAAATGGGGACGTGAGTACGTGCGCTTCGCGGCCACCGAGAAACGCGATTATCTCAAGAGCTTAGGCCTTAATGTTCTGCCCACCATTGGATGGGCAGAACGCGGCTCTGGTGACGCGTCCGGTCACGGCAATTCCGTGCCGCGCTTCCACCTCACTTGGGGAACAGGTCCCGAGGTCGTCCGCGTTTTCCGTGAGCCACTCCTCCGCGCTGAGGAGCAAGGCCAGGTGGAATTCCATTTCCGCCATCGCGTGGATGAGCTCGTCATCGAGAACGACGAAGCGGGCAGTCCGCGTGTCGTGGGCGTGCGCGGCAGCGTCCTCTCCCCTACCAATCAGGTGCGTGGAGAGGCGAGCACGAGGGACGTCGTCAAGCACTTCGAGCTGCGTGGCTCTGCTGTGGTGATTGCCACCGGCGGCATCGGCGGCAACCTGGAGAAAGTACGCCAGATGTGGCCCACTGAGCGCTGGGGTGAGTGCCCGAAAGAGCTGGTCACGGGCGTGCCCGCGCATGTCGACGGCCGCGGTATCGACATCGCCCAGCAGGCTGGCGCCTCCGTGGTCAATACCGACCGTATGTGGGCTTACACCGAAGGCATGACCAACTGGGATCCCATCTGGCCTGGCCACGGCATTCGCATCATCCCGGGCCCTTCGGCGCTCTGGCTCGATGCGGAAGGCAATCGCCTGCCCACCAACCTCTTCCCCGGCACCGATAACCTGGCGGCACTCGCCCACATCGGCCAGACCGGCCACGGCTATTCCTGGTTCGTGCTCAACAAGGCCATCGTGGACAAGGAATTCATTTTCTCCGGCTCCGAGCAAAATCCGGACCTCACAGATAAGGAGCTCAAGAAACTCGCCAGCAAGGTGGGCCCGGGCACGCACGTGGCGGTGAAAGCCTTCATGGAGAACGGAATCGACTGGGTCGTTGAGGACAATCTCAGCGATCTTGTCGCCGGAATGAACCGCCTAGCACCGGAGGGTTCCCCCACCATTGAGGAGGCCCACCTAAGAAAAGTCCTGGAAGACCGCGATTCGCAGCTGGACAACCCCTTCAGTAAGGATGCCCAAGTCAACTACATCCGCGTTGCGCGCGGCTTCTTGGGCGACAAGCTCATTCGCGTCGCTCCCCCACACCGCATCCTCGATGAATCCAAGGGTCCGCTCATTGCGGTGCGCCTGACGTTCCTCACCCGCAAGACTCTGGGCGGGCTGGAAACCAACCTCGATGGCCAATGCCTCAACGCCGACGGCTCGGTGCTTCCTGGTTTATACGCCTGCGGCGAGGCCTCCGGCTTTGGTGGTGGCGGCATGCACGGCAAGAATGCGCTGGAAGGAACCTTCTTGGGCGGCTGCATTCACTCGGGCAAACGCGTGGGCGAAGCCCTGGCGCAGAGCTAGCTAAGAGCCAACCAAGAGATCACCCAGCGCCATTGCCCATACTCCCCTACCGTAGAGACCATGAACCTCGCTAGAAACGTCCGCATCGTCGTGGAGAATCCGTACTTCACGGTGACGCGCTTCGTCGCCACGCCCGCTGAACTCACCGTGGGCGAGATGATCATCATCGTGCACGCAGCTCTCGGCCTCGAACCGTCGAGCCCCGGCCAGCTCATGGTGCGGGAGGATGCGGAGCCCATCGATATCTTCCCCATCATCGACTCGGACTTCTATGATTCCTTCGGTGAAGACGTCCACTACCACCCCTCTGAGGGCGACTGGTGCATCACCATCAGCATCGCAGACACCTCCCGGGTGGTCATGGGGTTGCCCGCGCTCATCTCCGGCGAGGGCCCCGACCTAGTCACTGAGTTAGGTTCCCCGCAGGCGATGTTCAGCGTCATGCTCGACGTTCAAGCGTCCATGGCTTACATGGGCGTCCCGCCACAGGACATGGAGCGCATCTTCAGGCTATTTCCCAATTACACCCTTGACCAGATCAATCAGCGACTGACAACGTGTTATCACCCGGCGATCGCGCAGCGCTTGGCGACGATGGGCACGGAAGCCGCCAACCTTGAGGGAGGAACCCAATCCTCACTCAGCTCCGGGCTCCCTTTTGATCCGTTCAGCCCACATCCGTGGGATGACTTCTCAGATGACGTTGATGATTTGGGCTTCCCCACTGAGCTCCTCGAACAATGGCGCGAGGAAGTGTATGAGGCCTACCCAGAGCTGAGCCCGGATTTCACGCTTCCGGAGCTGTCTGAGGACACCGTCCACATGATTGGTCAGCGTGTGCGCGAATACTTGGATGTCATCCGCGACTTTCCACGCCTCACCGGCGCTGGATTCCTCAAACAAGCTGCAGTTCAGCGCTTGAAGGACTGGCTGCCGAAGCCTAACGCCCATGAAACCGTCAAGCGTGAGGACTACCACCAGACGCTGTTGAATCTGCGAGAGTTCTTCCTCAGCCTGGATTGGGTTACGTGTACCACCTCGACCATTCGCGTCACTGAACTTGGTGAAAGGGCTGCCCGCGATCCGGACTTTGCAACGCAGCTCATTCTTGGAGCCATTCCCTACTCCTACTCCCCTCCGAGTGGCGCTCCGCAGCTGGGCTTAGACCTCGTGCACCTGCTGCGCGGCGACATACCGACACAACTGGACTGGGACCCTATCCTCATCATCTCGCGTGACCTGTTCTTTGCGCTGGGCATTCTTACCCATGACACCCACCTGGCCACTATCAAGCCAGGTCACGAAGGTTTTGTGGCCGCTGTACTCGCGTCTTTGCGCGACGACCTCAACCAAGAACTCGACTAGCACCACCTCGCGCTGTGGAGCGCGTGGCTAGGCCTGCGGCCCCTCACCAGGGCCCTGATTCTGGCTGTGACCTTGGGGTGTAGCGCGTTCTTCCTGTGGTTTCGCAGGAGTTGAGCGCACGCGCCGCACCGCAATCACCAGCAAGACAAGACCGCTGAGCAAGAACGCCAGGGCCCGGAAAATACCGGACAATGCAGCCAGGTCGAAGAAGGTCAGCTTCAGCGTTGCCACGATGGCAAGGAGAATCCCCAGGCCAGTAAACCCTTCGTGGTGCTTGATGAGCAATCGTGCGGCGATGAGCATCCAGGCAACGGACACCACCACGTGGCTGGCAAACCACGGGGAGGAACCCCAGGCGTCACCTGTAATGAGTCCGCCCAGGCCGGTAATTGTTCCAACCACTGCAACCATGCTGAGGCCCAGCGCGAACACTGTCGCACACGCAGCGTACACGCGATTGTTAGCGAGCCCATGGATCTGAGACCTGCGCAACCACGTTGCAATCAATGCCAGCCCCAGCAGCACTGCGGAAGCAAACATTGTCGGTTCTTCACGGAACGCCTGCGGGACGGCAATGCTCGAGAAGAACAAAGGAAAGACAAAGATCACCACGCCTACTACCCACGCTGCTTGCAGAGCACCGTGCTTTAAGTAGGGCAGCAGAAGCACCAGCGCGATGTAGAACACTGCCGTGAGGACAACCGCAACCCACAAGCGCACATCGGACATGCCACCGTTTGCCCCATGTTCACTATCGGAAAAGTTGGCGAGCTGGGTGGCTTTATAAGCTAGCGCAAAGGCAACAGGGAACACTCCCAGCGCAATGCGCCCTTGTAGTTGGCCCCACGCTACCGCAGCGATGGCGGCAAAAGCGGCAACCAGAATCCACGCGGGAATCTCAAAGTTCACTCGCACAAGGCAGAGCCCCAACAGCAGTGCTGGCACAAGCAAGCCAGCTGTGTAGTCACCGAAAGCCCTACGGCTAGTGGGGAAGTGGACTGCAAGGCCAACGAGTAGTACAGCGGATGCACCCAATACCGCGTTGGCCACGATATGCATATCGGAAGACTTACCCATGATCAGGTTGGCTACGACCAGCAGCAGTGCAATAGCTCCGGTTCCACGCAAAATGTCGTTCCTGCGCCACGCCGAGTAACCTAACACCATCAGCGGCATGAGCAGCACGGGCAAAGCGCTAACACCGGTACGGGCAATCAGAATGCTAGCTACCAGAGCCATACCGATGGCAAACCACATTATGGTCAGCTTATGGAAGCCTTCGGGTTTGTAGTGGACGGAGGCCATGTACGCGGCAAAAAGCATGGTCATGATAATCGCGCCGAGCCACGCTGGCCACCATCCCAGCCAGGTCACCACCAACAAGGAAGTAACGAGTGCTGAGTACAGCGATGTCGCCAGTAGAGCAGTAGTACCTGCTTCTGGCGCCTTGCCACGGAACTTCCACGCTGCACCGCCTAGCGCTAGGGAGACCACATAGGCCAGGATCACTCGCCCAAGCGGACCAAGCAGCCCTGCCTGAATGGCCATGCCCACGAGGAAGGCGACACCAATCAGGGTGATGACCGTTCCGGCGATTGCCACAACCCCGATGAGTGTCTTTTCTTGGTCTTCTGGATTACGTGGCTTCTTAGGCACCCAGGCCTGCGCTGGTGGTTGCTGCAGACCACCGTGCGGGGGCGGGGCACCGTTGGGTCCATACTGCTGCGGGAATTGCGGAACAGGTTGTCCTTGCGGTCCCCGCGGTGGCTGTGCTCCTTGGTGTGGCCGTGGCATTGCTTGTTGAGGAACGCCTTGGGCCTGTTGCGGCCGCTGCTGCGGAGGCTGTTGCGGTTGCTGCCGCGGACGCTGCATCTGCTGCGCACTCGGTCCTGCCTGCTGGCGGGGCATAGGCCGCTGAGGGCCAGACTCCGGAGGACGCGGCTGGCCACGAAAGGGCGGCTGTTGCGACCGTTGCGGTTGCTGCTGCTGTGCGTTGGGGAATCGTGCAGGCGGAGGCTGCAGTGGTGCCTGCGCTGCCGCAGCCTGGGCCCGAGCCTGTTCTTGCTGGGCTAGCCACCGGCGCGCTTCATGAAGCTCACGCTCTGCCGCATCCAATCGGCGACGGAACTCTTCGAGTGCTGGATCCTGTTCCATGCCTACTGCTTACCTTTGTTTTCAGTAAGCAGCCACGCAACTGACAGCTTTGTTACCTAGTTGAAACCAAATAGTGCCCCGGCTGCCACACACATACCCCTAGACCTGAACTGCGACCTGCCGGTCGGCACCGCCTGGCGGAACGTGGATGCTGGCTTTACTTCACCACGAGGTTGACCATGCGGCCTGGGACGTAAATCTCCTTGACCACGTTCTTGCCTGCGGTGAGCTCGGCGATGCGCTCATCTGCCTTAGCGACGCCCACAACAGTGGCCTGGTCAGCGTCGGCAGGCACCATGACGCGGGCCTTGACCTTGCCGTTGATCTGGACCGGTACCTCTACCTCATCGTCAACGAGGTACTTCTCGTCGAACTCAGGGAAAGACTCGTAGGTAATAGTGTCCTCGTGGCCAAAGCGCTTCCACATTTCCTCCGCGATGTGCGGGGCAATGGGGGAGACCAACTGTGCCAGAGGCTCAACGGCCGCGCGCGGAGCACCCTTCGGGTACGCCTTGGTCAGGTAGTTGACGTACTCAATGAGCTTGGCCACCACGGTGTTCAGGCGCAGATTCTCGTAATCATCGCGCACGCCGGCGATGGTGCGGTGAAGGTGCTTGAGGTCATCGTCGGAAAGCTCTGCGTCCGTCGTGGACAGCTCGCCCGAATTCTCATCGACGGCCAAACGCCACAGGCGCTGGAGGAAGCGCTGAGAGCCAACGACGTCCTTCGTGGCCCACGGGCGCGAGGTATCCAGCGGGCCCATGGACATCTCATAAACGCGCAGCGTATCCGCACCGTAGTCACGGCAAATGTCATCCGGAGCCACGGCGTTCTTCAGGGACTTACCCATCTTGCCGTACTCCTGGTTAACCTTTTCATCCCCGTAGTAGAACGCGCCATCGCGTTCTACTACCTCGGCCGCTGGGACGTAGACGCCGCGGGAATCCGTGTAGGCATAGGCCTGGATGTAGCCCTGGTTGTAGAGGCGACGGTAGGGCTCCTTCGAGGTCACGTGACCGAGATCGTAGAGAACCTTGTGCCAGAAACGGGCGTAGAGAAGGTGCAGTACAGCGTGCTCCACACCGCCGACGTAGAGATCCACGCCACCCGGATCGTTAGCTCCATGCTCTTCCGGACGCGGGCCAGTCCAGTAGCGCTCGTTCTCCAGATCGCAGAACTTCTCGTCATTCGTGGGATCAATGTAGCGCAGCTGGTACCAGGAGGAACCTGCCCACTGCGGCATGACGTTCGTGTCACGGTAGTAGGTCTGCGGGCCATCACCCAGGCCCAAGTCCAACTCCACCTCGACCCACTCGCGGGCCTTGGCCAGCGGCGGCTGCGGGGACGAGTCAGCATCGTCCGGGTCGAAGGACACCGGCTTGTAATCCTCTACCTCCGGCAGCTCGATGGGCAGCATCGACTCCGGAAGCGGGTAGGCCTGTCCGGCCTCGTCGTAGACGATGGGGAAGGGCTCACCCCAGTAACGCTGACGGGCAAACAGCCAGTCACGCAGCTTGTACTGGATCTTCTCGCGGCCAGTACCCTGGTCTTCCAACCACGGGATGATGGCGGCGATGGCCTCATCCTTGGACATGCCGTTGAGGTCAATGGAATCGTTGGCGGAGTTCACGGCCTTACCGGACTCGGTATAAGCCTCCTCAGCAATGTTGCCGCCAGCGACGACTTCAGTAATCGGCAGACCAAAGACCGTGGCGAACTCATAGTCACGGGTATCGTGCGCCGGAACCGCCATGATGGCGCCGGTGCCGTAGCCGGTCAGGACGTAGTCCGCGATGAAGATCGGAACCTGCTTGCCGTTAACCGGGTTGGTGGCGTAGGTACCCAGGAAGACACCGGTCTTGTCCTTATTCTCCTGGCGCTCTAGGTCAGACTTCGCCGCAATCGACGCGCGGTAAGCCTCCACGGCCTCCTTCGGATCATCGTGTCCGAAGGTCCAGCGCTCATCCACGTCATCGTCATAAGGGATGGGGGAGAGGAGGGCATCGACAAGCTCATGCTCTGGGGCCAACACCACGTACTCCGCGCCGAAAAGGGTATCCGGGCGGGTGGTGAAGACATCAATGTTGTAGCCCTCCGCATGGAAAGTGACCTCCGCACCGCGGGAGCGGCCAATCCAGTTACGCTGCATGGACTTGACCTTGTCCGGCCAATCCAACAGGTCCAAGTCATCGAGCAGGCGATCCGAGTAAGCGGTAATGCGCATCATCCACTGCTTCAGGTTCCTGCGGAAGACCGGGAAGTTACCGCGCTCCGACTTACCCTCCGCGGTGACCTCCTCATTCGCCAGCACCGTACCCAAGCCCGGGCACCAGTTCACAGTGGAATTGGACAGGTAAACAAGACGGAACTCATCAAGCGCGTGGCGTTGCTCCTCCTGAGTAAGGTCTGCGTAATAGCGGCCATCCTTGGTCGTGCGCTTGCCCACCTCGAGCTCCTTGATGAGCTCAGACATCGGGCGCGCCTTCTGCTGATCCTCATCGAACCAGGAGTTGTAAATCTGCAGGAAGATCCACTGCGTCCACTTGAAGTAGGCCGGATCCGTGGACTCGACGGAACGGCGCGAATCGTGGCCCAGACCAAGCAAACCCAGCTGGCGGCGCATGTTCTGAATATTTGCTTCCGTGGTGGTGCGCGGGTGCGTACCAGTCTGGATAGCGTACTGCTCCGCCGGCAGACCGAAGGCGTCATAACCCAGCGTGTGCAGGACATTCTTGCCCAGCATGCGGTTAAAGCGGGCATAAGTATCCGTAGCGATATAACCCAGCGGGTGACCCACGTGCAGACCCGCACCAGACGGGTAGGGGAACATGTCCTGGACGTTGAGCTTCTCAGCGGGGAGGTCTCCTCCCTCCGCGAGCGGGCCGACAGGGTTCGGTGCGTGGAAAGTTCCGTTATCCTTCCAGTACTGCTGCCAGGCCTTTTCGATCTGCGCGGCGAGCTCCGGCGTGTAACGGTGGGCGGTGGTATCGCTCGGGTTAGTCATGCTTTGACAGTGTAGTCACCGCTCAGGAATCGGCCCAGTTAGCCCTAGATAGAGCACGGCATGATTCCAGACGATTACTTCAGCCAAGGCACCAAGGACACTCCTCGGCGGCTACCAGTTCGGCATGCGTCTAGGTAGCCCGGGCCGTTGCTTCAATCTGCTCTAGACGGTTGCGCAGATCCACGATGACATCGGTGTTGTTGCGGAAGATGTCGATGACGGACCCCTCTTCATCAAAGGGTGGCTGGAAGATTTCTTCATAGGCCACACCACCGTTGTGGACCAGCACGTCCACCAGCATCGTGATGAAACGAATCTGGGCGGCGCTGAAAGAAGTATTGCCGAGGAGATCCGCGAATTGTTCTCGGACCGCGTCCTCGTCGAGGCCTACCAAACGCCGGATGAAGGCCGGAATGCTATCTCCACCCATGCGTTCCCGGAGAATCTCAATGCTGTCTTCAGAGCCCGCGCTTCCTCCGCCTGCCTGGGCCACCATTGCCTCCAATGCCGCAACATCCTCTGCGTTAAGTGTGCGTGCACTGCGCAGCTTGATCATCGCGAGGTCATTGGCGTGTTCTTGGAGCAACTCGCGCAGGCGTTGTTCCAGCTGGGAGGGGTAGGACCCGGTACCGGGCAACTGCGCCGGCATCTCGTTATCAATCATGAGCTCACCCATCTCATCTTGGATATCGAGGGTCACGGCGTTGCGCTTTCTCTTGGGCACAAACTGGATAAGTGGGCGCATGCCAAGGCGAATGGCCTCAAGGTCCTCAACCGTAACGTTGTTCCACCACTCCGGATCCAGCACGCGTTCAAGGAAGGAACGGCGCTCGGCAACCATGGGGATGGTGGCGCTTACAGCCATGAGGTCACCTGCCATCCTCTCCACGCGTTGGCGCAACGCCTCGAAGTCCGGGCTATTGTCCAGCAGTCCCACCTGGAGATGCAGCACCACGAGGTCGAAGCGCTTGGCGGTCTCGGAGTCCTTCATCGTGTCCAGCGGCAAGTGCGCAATATGGCGGCGCAGCTGCTCAGCCTTCTCCTCACTTAGCTCATCCCACGCAGAGCGTTCGCGGTAGCGCAGCAAGGTTTCCTTGTCGCTGGGACGGACCATGATGTGTCCCAGCGGCACGGATGCCGCCGAGGAGTGGAGGGAATCGGCAAGCCCGGCGCGTAGCTCCGGGGCCTCTGAGTGCTTGTCCAACTGTGCGAGCAATCCCACTCGGGCGTCGAAGAGCTTTTCTGACAGCGACCGTGGGCGTCCAGTCGCCGATTCACGGACCTCGCCCTTGTAGAACTCGTCCACATTGCCGCAGAAATCGAAGATGAGGAAGTGCGTCTTGTCCATCCCCGGGCCAAAGAGGTCCGGGCGCAAACGCGTTCCTCGGCCCACCATCTGCCAGAACTTGGTGGGGGAGTAGATGGGCTTGAAGAACACAAGGTTGACTACCTCGGGCACATCCACGCCGGTGTCCAGCATGTCCACCGAAATCGCGATGTTGACGTCCCCGTCTGGGTCTGCGAACTCATCCAAGGCTGACTGCGCATACGTCGTGTGTGTGGTGATGACAGAGGCGCCAGTGCGGGAATACTCGGGGAAAGAAGCATCGAATACTTCCTTGATGAGGTCCGCGTGCCGCTGGGTTCGAGCGAAGATGATGGTCTTGCCCAGTTGGTCACCGCCCACGCGGATCCCGTTCTCCACCACGGTTTTCAACACCTTGCGGATGGTGTCCTTGTTGAACAGGTAACGGTTAATCTCCGCCGAGGAAACCTGACCCGGCGGATCTAAGCGCCCGCCGTCCTCATCGGTCCCCCAATCAGACATGTCCCACGCCACCCGCTCCTCGGGTGACAGTTCGTCATAGGCCATGCCGCGCCGCAGGAAGAGCGAGTCCTGCCGAGCCGTCTTGAAGGGCACGAGGTTGCCGTCTGCTACCGCCTCATCAAGTCCGTACTCAAAGGATGGAGTCTTATCCTCCATCTCAAAGAGTGCATAGGTGTCGTGGTCAATCTCGCTCTTCGGCGTCGCCGTCAGCCCCACCACGTAGGCATCGAAGTACTCCAGGATCCGCTTGAAGCGGTTGTACACAGAGCGGTGGGCCTCATCCACGATGATGAGGTCGAAGTCAAAGGGCCCGAACCTCGCCGGCTTGTCACCGTCATCCCCGATGAGATTCATCATCGTGTTGTAGGTGGTGACATACACATCACCCACCTGCTCAGGATTCTTGATGAGGTTCACGGGCGTGGACTCCGCGTACATGCTCACAAAGGCTTTGTGCGCCTGATTGACCAGGGCTGTGCGGTCTGCCAAGAACAGCACCTTGCCCACCCAGCCGGCCTGGCGCAGCAGCTTGGCGGTGGCCACAGCCACGCGGGTCTTACCAGTTCCTGTCGCCATAACCAGCAATGCTTGGCGACGCCTCCTTGCCTCCAACGTCTCCGTCACCGCCCGGATGGCCTCGAGCTGGTACGTACGGGCGCCGCCGCCAGCAATCTCCGTATCTACCGGCGTCTTGCTCAAAAGAGCACGCATGGTGCGCCGCCTAATCATGCGGCGCAACTGCTGCGCAGTGGGGAAGCCCTCCACCTCACGGGCGGGGTAGCCCGCACCAGAACCAGGAAGGTTCGCAGCATCATCGATGAGGTCGATGTGATAGCCGTTGGTACACACCATGACGGGTCGCGTTCCATACTCGCGCTCAATGCAGTCCGCGTAGAGCTTCACCTGCTGGGCGCCCACGGTCATGGACTCCATGGACTTCTTGGCCTCGATGACAGCTAATGGTGTGCGATCATCATCCCACAAGACATAGTCCGCATAACCGACACCGGACGTATTGGGCATGCCGTGAAGCTTGAGCTCCCGAGTGACGGAGTCACCACTAAACCCTGCCGCTTCAAGCATGGGGTCAATGAGCTGCCGGCGGGTCTCGGCCTCACCAATCGCCAAAGGCGCATCAGGCTGTGCTCCAACCCCGGCGCGCTCGGCTGCGGCCGCTTCCTGCTCGGCTAACTTCGCCTCAAGGGCCTCAATTTCGGCAGCAAGCTTCTCTTCTACCTGCTGTGCAGCCACACGCTCCGCTTCAGCTTGTTCCTGCGCATCAGCAAGTTCCGCCTTCGCGCGAACCTCCGCACTCCGCCGCTTGAGCTCGAACTGGGCCGCCTCACGAAGACGCTTCTCCTCCGCCTCGCGGGCTGCTTCCTGCGCCTCATCGAGCAGCAGCCGGTTTTTCTTTAGCTCCTCATCCTGCTGCGCCAGCTTCTTGAGGTAGGCGGCGGTCTGCGCTTGGGAACGCCCGGCAACGTGGATGCCAGAAGCGTCAGCACCGGCCTGGCCCAACAGGCGAGTATCAAAAGCCGCCTGCGGGCCCGGTGCGTTCTCCGGCTTAGCCGAGTGGTACCGCACCGCCCACACCATGAGGTCATACAAGTGCGCAGCTACCGTTCGCGCCTTCTGCGGGGTGGCCGGCGCTTGCTTGCCCTCCATGTCGTCAGCGTGCGCGGCGTCATTGCCGCTTTTACGCAAGATGGTCATCTTGCGCAGCATGGTCTCGTTTTTCACACATTGAACGAAGCCACGGTCCCTGGTCATGTCCGCCAGGCTGAGGTAACCGGTATCTCCGAGCCCCCGGAACGCCCAGATGTGGTTCACCACCCGCTCTAACACCTTGCGCGCGTAGAAGCAGGAAATCACCGGGTCCGCATCGACGAAGCGCTCAACCTTCAGGCACTCCTCATACGCCGTGGGCCACACGTAGCGCACAAAGCCGAAGTTAGTGCTGCGGATTGGCCCACCCGGCGCAGCGTTGCGCCCAGCATTCGGTGGAGTAGGGGGAGTCGGGGTCACCATAGAGTTCTCCAGGGACAAGATTTCACATCGGGTACGTCTTGATCCCAATAATTCTAAGTCACGGCTCTAGGCCTAGCTACCACCATCACTGCGTTCCCTGGCCAAACGATCCGATTCCCCTCTTGTTCTTTCCCCACACGCCACTAAGATCACCACTATCCCGTTGTTCAACTGCGAGCTGTTCCAAAGCTCACCAATAACCGGAGAGACTGTGACCAACACTGACCGGACTCAACCCATTGCTCGGGTTGTTCCCATTTCATCCCCGGATGGCCGAGTGCAGCAACTAGTAGCTGCCGGAATCTTGAGCCACACCCCCGCGCCTTACTCCGCGCTGACCACTACGGCTCCAGAGCCGGACACCCCAAGCTATCTTCTACCTTCTAAATCCGACGTTGTTTCACTACTGGACCGGGAAGACCGCGTGTGATGCTTTGCCTCGGCCCCTCGGGATCAGAGTGCACGCAGCCAAAAGAGCCGAAATACTAGCCACGCCGCTCTTTCTTTGCCGCTTCCTTGCGTGCGTCCTTGAGGGACAAGGCAATATCCTCAGCACCTACATCATCTGTACCCGCGTCATAGGCGCCAACGCGCTGCGCCTCAGAGACTAGCTCTCGCAGTGCTTTGCGACGTTCAGCCCTCTGCCCATCCCGGTACCGCAGCACGTCAACGAGCCTAACCCTCCTATGCTTGCCACCGGTGGTGCGCTCAAATGCTATCGATCCATCCTCAAGCTTCTTCACCAAAGTCGGCCTACTGATGCCCAGGACATCTGCTGCTTCCTGCGTCGTGAGCAACTGGTCCACAGGTGCGACAGTAATGGCCTTTCCCTGCCTCATCTCACGAGCAACGTCTGACAACGCCCTCAGCACCTCGCCGGGCAGATTTACCGCTTGCCCGTCGGGCCCCACTAGCGCAGTAGGTCCCGACTGCTGCTCTAAGAACCTGCTCACATCGCGCATGGCCTCTAGGTTTTGCGGCGGAAGAGTCACGTGGGGGCGGTGGTTCTGCGCCTCATTCATGAGATCATCGTAGCGCAATTCGAAAAATTCGAAACGCCTAACACAACTCTCCCACTCGATGAACCCGACTCAGTTTCATGCTGCGGCATGCAGTTTTTCTTTGGGGGTAGCAAAGCCAACAAACAAGCAGATCCATAAAAACAATTTTGATTACTATTAACCTAGACTTCAGACACAATCTTCGGCTATAACTACAAGGTCACTATTTCTCTTCTCTGAAAGTTGAACTCTCTCATGACCTATTCTCGGCTCGGCCTTGGCGTATCCATTGCCGTTTCGCTCTCTTTGGTTTCTGTCCCTTCCGCTACTGCTCTCGATGCTCAGCTGGACACTCGCAACGGCAAAGAGATTTGTGTGGTCTCCCTCGACTCCGCGGAAAAGGAAATCTCTAAGAAGTACTTCGCTGCCAAAATTGACGAGCAGACCAAACTGCAGAACCGCATGCGCCAGGACTTCCCGCAGTATGCGGACAGCTTTGCTCGCCTTGACTCCGCTCCCGAGACCCACAAGCTGGTGACTTATTGGTCTGACATCAGCTTCTCCGACCTTCCCTCCGAGGCTGAGCTAGCGGCCAAGGGATACGACAGCCTAGACGCTTCCTACCTCGTATTCACCAATTCTGACGCAGAAGCCAAATACAAGGATTGGGCAGCCAACGGATACCCCTTCAATTGGGAGGTGACACGAAATTGGACTCCCAGCGAACTTGCTGAGTATCCCTACGGCGATCTCCCCGTGGTGAACTCACAGAACGGTGAAGTCGAGGATTCTGCGGTGGATCTTCAGGCGCAGGTGCCCTCGTACTCCACAGGTCTAAATGCTGGTTTCCACACTACTTCTCAAAAGTTGCTCAATCTCAGGAAGCCGGGGGAGCTTCGTCTGCAACCTCTCGAGGATGATTTCGAAGCCGTAGCCGGCCTCGAAGTCATGGGCTTTACCATGCCCTTCAGCTCCACCGTCACCCTTGCTGGCGCTTGCGAAAACGCCTACCTCGCAAAGGAACAATCCGAAGCGGAGACTTCTACTACGCCGCCGACCTCTGAACCAGTTCCGTCCACTAGCACAACCACGACACCGACCACTTCCGTTGTGCCTCCTTCTTCGACGGAACCAACTACAACCCGTCCGGCTAAGACCACCCCGGCAGCTACTCCTACTGCACCCGCAAAGCCGACCACAACCACTCCAGCGCCGAAGCCCAATAAGACCAATGACAGCGGTTCCTCCACTGGCGGAATCATCGCCATCGTCTTGGCAATCCTTGCCGCCGCAGGTATTGGTGTTGTGGCCTTCCTGCCGGAACTAGGATTCAAGCTCCCTTTCTAGAGATTGGCTTCTTAGGTCATCGCCATTAACTCTTCTAAGGCGAAAGGGCGGAAATAATTTCACCCGACCTGACTAATGTCAGGCGCCCAGCTCCATTTCGTTGAGCTGGGCGCCTGGCATTTTTCAACGCTGCGAAAAGCTGCGCTCACTCCCGCTAACGCAAGAATTCGCCCCAACCTACTCGAAGTAATCCTCATCCACCTCAACCAGCGCTACAGTCCGCTTGACCTGAACTCCCACGCCATAGCGAATCATCAGTTCCGCCAGCCTGGCCCCGTCGATCAATACAACGCGTGAGGCCACCGCATCCGCGTACTCCTGAGCTCTATCGGAGAATTTCGCCGTAGTCAGAAACACCCCGCGGTCCGCCTGCGCCCCCTGCAATGCTCCCACGAATGCCTGAATATCCGGACGGCCAATGCTCTTGTCCAGTCCATACCGCTTAGCCTGCACGTAAATACGGGACAGACCCAGCGCATCCTGGTCAATGATCCCGTCGATGCCACCGTCATTGGACAGCTGCGTACGCGTGGCTTTTCCCTGGGTTCCTCCGTATCCCATGGCCATGAGCAGGTCCAGCACTGCTTGTTCAAAGAACGCCGGCTCATTCTCATGTAACCGCGTGAGCAGATCACCAGCCACCAACTCGTTGTTGCGAGACACACCGGTTTCCACCTGCTCCAGTGGGTCGAGCTCACTTTCGGCTTCCGGAAGGACGCTTTGCTTATCAGCGTCCGCCTTGTGCACAGCCTTGCTTCCCTGACTTGGGCCCCGCCACGTTAACTCCGCTTCCGTGCCTGCGATCTCTGTACGCAGCTGCTTCTCCGTCATCCCTTCCGGATAGCGTGCCAACAAGTCACGGCCAAAGTCTGTAATTTGAAAACGCGCCCGCGCCGGCGAAATGATGGCGTTCGCCTTCTTAAGGAATGTCAGCGCCCAACCAACACGGTTTTCATAGAGCGGCTGTCCGGAAGGAATGGTCTCAAGACGTTCCTCGTCCGTGATGCCAATGCGCACCGCAGCCTCCTCGATGAGCACGCTGCGCTTGAACACCTCTCCGTTTGACGCCAATACGTGAAGCACTGGAACCATGTATCCATGCCACTTCAAAATTGCCATTAGAGTTCTCCTTGGAATGCACGGGTGGATAGGGATTTTTGTAGTTCTTGCAAAAGCTTCCTCTGACGCTTCATCTGAGACTCAATGTCTTCGATTCGCGAAATTGATGATGCGAACTCTTGTTGCTCGTCCATTGATGCTTTAGGAATTGGCAACCTCTTCAACTCGTTGGCATTGATATTCGCCATTCCCACAATTGCTTTTGCGGTGTTTCGCAATATCTTCTTGCCAAGAACCGAATTAAGGAACCCGGCAATATATTCAGGAACTGCTTTATCGTTTACTCGACATCTGATTAGGTAGCCAGCATACGTATACTCGCCTACCAACGATGGGACGACAGCGGTTTTTCCCACCAATTCCTTACTATTCGTCCTGTTGAAAAGTAAATCACCAGCCTTCAGCGAATACTTCTCTCGATCCTTGGTGTCGAGCTCAACATATTTTAAATTTGAAAAATCAATTCCACCGTTGTAAGAGACGTTCCCCATTCGCAGTATTGGAATGCCGGCATTCTCGTTCGCCTTGTCGCTAGTTCCATACTGAGTGGATTCGAGATACTCACCAATTACTGTCGATTCCCGCTCAATTCTTAAGAAGAAATCCGTAAACAATTCTTGCTTAAGCTGAAGCAAGTCCCCCAAGGACTGATTAACCCTAACCAGTGCCTCATCCCCCTTATCCAAAATCGCCGCAATACGGCGCTGCTCTTCGAGGGGAGGGAGGGGGATTTCAAATCGGAGAAACGCTTCTTCCTTGACTCGCTGTCGGTTAGTTGCGCCGAAACTAAGCGCCTTCGCCTTTGCAGCTAAAATGCCACTAGTCGCAAAGTAGTGAAGATACTTTGACGTGCACCTCGACTCATCGATTTCGAAAATCGGAAAATCTTTGGAAACGACTGCCCCATCAAGGGATTGAGGAATCAGTGCGAAGGCACCGTTACGGGCGTCGATACGCGAGTAAATGAACTGTCCTTCTTTCACTCGATAGCCAGTGAAAGCAGCGGGTGTCTTACCTGCTCCAATATTTCGCAGCACGGCGCCCTCGCCGTGCATTTTGACTGTTACAAAGGACTCCGTCTCTGGGGATGCAATCTTTTCCGGGACTCCAGCAGCCCGGAGCACATCCCCCAACCGCACCATCGGCCAGTCGTGCTTTGCCGTGCTCGCCATGCTATTTCCCCTTTTCCTCGCTGAGCAAGGCCTTGAGGTTGGCAAGGCCTTGGGCGATGTCGCGGTCGAGTTCTTCGATTTCGGCGATGATGTCCATGGGGTCGCGGGTTTCTTCTGCTTCGAGGACGATCTCCTTGTAGCGGTTCATGGAAAGGTCGTAGTCGGTTTGGGCGATCTCCTCCTTGGACACCGTGAAGGAGTAATCCGTGCGGGCGCGCTCACGCTCATCGGTGGTGCGGGCGTGCCAGCGAGCAACAACGTCTGGGAGGTTGTTGAGCTTGAGTTGTTCGTCGGTGAGGGTGACGGAGGTGGGGACGTCGGCAAGCGCGGGATCGCTTAAGTCCTGAATGTGTGAGGCAGGGGAGGGGCCAAGCAAGGGGGCGTCAAGAAGCGGAGTGCGCTTGTCATCAAGTGAGTAACCATCCGCGGTGACGTCATAGAACCACACCTCATCGGTACCGCCGGAATCGGTGCGGGTAAAGCACAGGACGGCGGTGGACACGCCCGAGTAGGGCTTGAATGCGCCAGAGGGCAGTTTGATGACGGCGTCCAGGCGCTGATCCTCAACCAAGGTTTTGCGAAGGGCTTTGTGCGCCTTGGTAGAGCCGAAGAGGACACCTTCAGGGACAATCACCGCGGCGCGACCACCCGGCTTGAGTAGCTGCAGGAAGCGGTGGACAAAAAGAATCTCCGTCTTCTTGGCCGTCGTCACCGACTTGAGCTTGGGATCGACGGCATCCTTATCCAGGCTGCCCGCAAAAGGCGGGTTGGCCAGGACAAGGTCGAAGGCCTCATCGAACGTTGTGGGCAGCTGTTGCAGCGAATCGCGGTAAGAAATGTTGGGTTCTTCAAAGCCGTGCATGAACATGTTCATCGCCGCGATGCGCACCATGGTTTTGTCAAAGTCGAAGCCCGTCAAGCCCTCTGTGATGAACGTTGTGCGCGTGTCCTTGTTGTAGAGGTCCTCACGGTGATGGTGGGCAATCCAATCATTGGCAGCCACCAAGAACCCGGCAGTGCCACACGCTGGGTCGATGATGCGCTGCTGTGGCGTCGGCTCCATGAGCGCGACGAGGAGCTCGATAATGTGGCTGGTCGTGCGGAACTGACCGTTCGTACCCGAGGTGGACAGCTTGTCCAGCATGTACTCGTACAAGTCGCCCTTCATGTCCTTGTTGGAGAATTGCAGCAGGTCAATGAGCTCCATGACACGTGAGAGCGTGGCTTCAGATTCGATATCGAAGGAGGCGTTAGCCATGTGTTCCTGGAAACCTGTGCCGCCCATCTCCTTGATGAAGGGGAATACCTTGGTGATGATGGTGACCTTGCGGCGGGCGATGTCGCGGTCCTCAATAAGGTTGCGCCACCGCAAGTCCTGCTGGCTGGCATCAAAGATGTCCTCCGTCGCAGTCGGATCACCCAAAGCGCGGCGCTTATCAATCTGGACCTGGCGCTCGTCGAGATCCTTGATAAAGAGCAGGTAGGTGAACTGCTCGATAACGGAGACTGGGTTGGAAATGCCGCCGGACCAGAAGGTGTCCCAGATGCGGTCGACGTTATTTTTGAGGGCGCCGGTAATCATGTAGTTCAGCGTATCTGCTGAGTCCGACATGCTGGTGAAGAGGCGGCGGTTAGCCTCCTTATTTTCTCTGCTCCTAGGCCTTCTTCACCACAGCTGGCTTGAGCTTCATCGCACCGAAACCATCAATCTTGCAGTCGATGTTGTGGTCTTCCTGGCCGGTGCCCGCATCAAGGTTGAGGCGAATGCCGCGCACCTTGGTGCCGGCCTTGAGAGGCTTCGGGGCGCCCTTGACCTTGAGGGTGGTGGTGATGGTGACGGTGTCGCCGTCGGCAAGCGCATTGCCCACCGAGTCCACGATGACGGGGGCAGCCCCCTCCGCCGCTGAGTCACTGGCAGCGTCGGCGGAGAACTCATGCGCGCACTCGGGACACACGATGAGAGGCGGCATTTCGTAGGTGTATTCAGAGGAACATTCGGGGCAGGGCGGCAGCGTTGGGGATGAAGTATCAGACATAAGGCACAGTCTAGCCTGGTGAGAGCAGAATGATGATATTGATCTCATCCTTTTGATTGATACGGGGGAGGGGTATAGGCTTAAACCACACCCAATCAGATTCATTCGAAAGAACTATGAAACGCTTTATCTCTCTCGCTGCCGCCTGTGCCGCAGCCGTTACCTTGTCCGCCTGCTCCACCGAGAGCCCTGTCCCCACCGAGGCCTCCAAGAGCGAGGCTGCCACCACTGAAGTCCAGCAGGTCTCCGCTGAGGAGATCCAGGCCGAGTTCGACCTTGAGGGACTGGATGGCCAGGAAATCGTGGACAAGCTGGATCGCCAGTCCAAGGACGAGCGCAATAGCGATCTCATCGCATCCGTGCGCCCGAACGAGCTCATCCTCGCTACTGAACAGGGCGAGGCCTCCCTGCCGCTGCCGGAGGACAAGTTCTACCTCTCTGTTGCGCCGTACCTCTCCCGTACGCACGACTGCTTCAATCACTCCCTGACCACCTGCACCGGTGAGCTCAGCCAGGAAGACATCCACATCACCATCACGGATGACGAAGGAAACGAGCTAGTCAACGAAGACACCACGACGTTCGACAACGGCTTCATTGGCTACTGGCTGCCGGCTGACAAGAAGGGCACCATCACCATCGAGCAGGACGGCAAGACCGGCGAGGTTCCCCTGGACACCTCCGACGAGGGCGGTACCTGCGTGACCACGCTGCAGATGGCATAAGCTGCCGTCACCCCACACAACGGTGAGCCCCAGCAGGGGGCTCGCCGTTTTTGCGTACCCACAGCGCGCCGTGCGCTTGCCGACGCCGCCCCAAAGTGTGATATCCAGCACCCTAGTCTTAAATTTCCCTTACGCTAACCTGCCAGCCGTCTGTCAGTCACCCGGGGTCAGAACGGTGCTCAATGGATTCGGGCCGAACGGACAGGAAACTGCCATACTCCACCTTGCTTGAGGGAGAGAGGCGTTGGCCACAGTCCATCTCTTTTCTCTGCACGCTCTTTTCACTTAAGAAAGCTCACTACATGCGTATTTCCTCTCGCGCGCTGCGTACCTGCGCCGCTGTCACCATCGCCTCCGTCGCCACCGCTGGTGTCGTCGCCCCCGCTCAGGCAGCAACCGCTGGCCCGAAGAACGTCATCTACATGATCGGTGACGGCATGGGCTACAACCACATCGCCTCCACCAACCTCTACGAGTCCGGCCAGTCCAAGTACCTGGTTGAGGGCAAGTTCGACGGCGAGGTCAAGGAGATCGACGGTGAGTCCGTTCAGGCTTTCGAGGACTTCAACCGCGTGTCCATGACCACTTTCCCGGACGGCGGCTCCTATGACCCGGCCAAGGCTTGGACCGACCACGATTACGTGAAGCAGGACAAGATCACCGACTCTGCTGCCGCCGGTACCGCTATGGCCACCGGTCAGAAGGTGGACAACGGCGTCCTGGGCAAGTCCTCCTACGGCCACTCCCTGAAGAACATTTCCGAGCAGGCTATTTCCCACGGCAAGTCCGCTGGTGTTGTCAGCTCCGTTCCGTTCAGCCACGCCACCCCGGCTGCTTTCGCTGCGCACAACAAGAACCGCAACAACTACAAAGAGATTGCTGCTGAGATGGTCGGCTCCGACCTCTCCGTCATCATGGGCGCTGGCCACCCGGAGTTCGATGACAACGCTCAGAAGGCAGGGGAGCCGAACTACAAGTACATCTCCGAGGAGTCCTTCAAGTCCCTGCGTGATGGCTCCGCTGGTTGGGAGTTCGCCGAGAACACCGCTGACTTCGAGAAGTGGGCTGAAGGCAACGTTGAGGCCGACAAGAAGTACTTCGGTCTCGCACCGGTAGCCTCTACCCTGCAGCAGGGCCGTGATGGTAACCCGGAGGCTGCTGAGCCGGGCACTGACCCGAAGAATGACGTTGTTGACCTCCCGACCATGACCAAGGGCGCTCTTAACGTTCTGGGCCAGAACGACAAGGGCTTCTCCGTCATGATTGAGGGCGGCGCCATTGACTGGTCCGGTCACGCCAACCAGACTGGCCGCGACATCGAGGAGACCCAGGACTTCAACAAGGCTGTTGACGCTGCTATCGCTTGGGTTGAGGAGAACTCCAGCTGGGACGAGACCCTGCTCATCGTCACCGCTGACCACGAGACCGGCTACCTCTCCGGTCAGGAAGAGACCGAGTCCTGGAACCCGCAGACCGGCGAGAAGGGCAAGGCTCCGCAGCACCAGTGGTACTCCGGCGAGCACACCAACCAGGTTGTTCCGTTCTTCTTCAAGGGCGCTGGCTCTGAGGACATCCTGGCCAAGGCTACCGGTGAGGATCCGGTCCGCGGCAAGTACATCGACAACACCGACGTTGCCAACCTGATCATCCAGGACTGGTGGTTCGCTAACGACTCCAAGCCGGAGGATCAGGACAACGCTGGTAAGACCCCTGAGGACGATGCCAACAAGGATGACTCCAAGGACGAGGGCAAGGACAACTCCAAGGACGATTCCAACAAGGGCAACGCTGGCAAGAAGGACACCAGCTCCGCCACTGGCGCAGGCTTCCTGGGCGCAGGCGTTGCTGCCGCTATCCTCGGCGCAATCGCTGCCTTCCTGCAGTCCATCGGCGTTGTGAAGGTTGACTTCTCCGCTCTGCAGCGTCTGCTTCCCTAAGTTGCGCCCAGCAATCCCAATCTAAAAAGCATCTCTACCAAGGCCCGCCGGCGTTCAGACAGATGAACGCCAGCGGGCCTTGTACTTTGCCGCGAACCTATCCCGACATGCTGTCCCTCGCAGTCAGCTCCACCAGAGCCCCACAGGAAAACTACTGTATCGAGAACTCCATCAAGCAGTCATACAGGAAGTCCATCAAGCTCGTAGCGTCATCGGTTCGAAACAGCTCATCGAGGGCAAGGTTGAATTCCAACCTTCTCGCATTCGGAATATTAAGTGCCGCGTAGCCATTGCTCATCAATAGCCCAGAGGCGACCAGCCGCGCGGTTCGTTTGTTGCCGTCGAAATAGAACTGACTACGAGTCGCTGAGCAGAAGTACGCGAGCGCCCTCTCAATCGGATTACCCAAGCCTGCAAGGGAATCCACCAGGTCACCGTGCGCTTCACGGAGTTCGTCATCCGGATCAAACGGGACAAAGCCACCATCCATAAGCCTCACACCCCCGCCATCACCACGTACGCTTCCTTCACCACGGAAGAGGCCTGCATCTAGTGCTTCATTCCTGGCAACAGCACTATGTATTTTGTCACTCGTTGTTTTACTCACCGCGAATGAACCTTCTTTGACGAGTTCATGCAGCAGGTTAAATGCCTGAGACAAATCCAAAATCTGTTGCTGTTCCGCAAGCGCCTTGCCACCCACAGTGACGCCATCCAGCAAGGTACGGACTTCAGGGAGAGTGAATGTGTTGCCCTCCAGAGCAGCTGCATTCCACACAAGGTCGGGCAGCTGCCGGGTAAGCCGAAAGAGTACACGCTCTGTACCTAGCTCAGGTACCTGCGGACGCTCGCGCTTCTCCCAGCTCACACGGCTCGTCGCGATTCTCATTTCGTTTCACTTCCCGCATAGCGTTCTGCGTGCACGTCTATGTCAACTTGGAGTTCGGAAGCGTACTGAACCCCGCCGCTCACGCTCATATTGTCAAGCTCCCTACCCGCGGCCGGACACAGCGTTACACCTCCGGCAATGGGGTCAGCGCTCAAGCGGACTCTCTGTGGAAGTGATGGCAGTATCGCAGCAGGATCTTCGCACCAAATTAGCGTCGAGCCGAGACGTCCTCCGCAACCGGGATACGGCCGCGGGCCATGTGCACGCGCGTACGTCCCCGACAGGGCCCAGCGTTGGCCCAGGGCTTGAGCAGCAGACGCTAGCGTGATGGGGTTCGTAGGCAAGAAGTGGCACGCGCCTGCGCGGCCATAAGGATTGGACGCCCACGCTGCTCGCTCTATCAACTGCAGAGGGGAAGCGTCATCGACTGGGACGTCACCCCACTTTCTGAAGCGATTTATCCATTCAATTACTTCCGGAGAGTCGTCCTCGAGCTCCCCTAGAAGCACGCGAGCCGCCGTCGCAGCACTTGCGTTACTCATGCGCCTCACCGATAGAAAAACTTCATACCCGAGAACACATAAGACTTTATCCAGGGTTTCCAGGCTTGGCTGAGTAGTTCCCTGCAGCCACAAGTTGAGCGTATTTCGTGACACCCCGGTGCGCCGCGAAATATCGCTCAAACTCAGAGCGCTGTGTTTGAGGATTTCCACTGGGTCCATAGCACGAGAATAGCAAGGTGTCCTACCTTCAGGACAGGTGTCCTATCTCTAGGACATCACAGGCATCTACCAGCAACATGGCAACCACACCCCGCAGTGGCCTATGATGAGGTAAATGAGCGCGGAAATTTATTCACTTCCAACTACGCCACTGGTAGACACCGATCTTGTTGAGCAGGGTCCCCGCCTGTCGCTACGCCGAGGCAGCAATATCCTCATGCTGGAGCTGCCCGCCACCAATCCTGAGGCAGAGGTCACCGAGCCCCGCTGGGTTGTTCAATCCCATTTCATCGATCGCCCGCGTACGGTACGTGAATTCGCCACGGAAGAACCGCTGGAAGTCGGCATTCCAGGCCCCTTTACCCGCATTACGGTAACCCTGCGGGACGGCGAGGAGGAGCTCATTGAGCCCACCACCTTCACCGGCATCACGGAGAAGGCGCACTTCATTGTCTATGACCGCACCACCCTCATCGCACCGCAAGGAACGTTGGAGGAGGCCGAACCGCTGGGCATCTGGGCTGGATGGGAAGTAGGCGCGCTGCCGGACCAGGTGACTGTGCCGCAGAGGGAACCGGTGGACGTCGCTAAGCACAGCGATTTCGAGTGGGACTTTAACGTCAGCATCCTTCCCAATGCCCGCGGTCTGGACAACGAGCCCGTTTTTACGCAATCTCCGCGCGTGCGCTTCATGGCGGAGGGGGAGTGGCGCATCGATCTCACCTACGCCCCGCTTGGCGGCGAGCAGGAGGAGATTTCGGAACAGACCTTCGAGGCCGGTATTGCCGAGCCTTTCCCCAGTGACCTCTATGAAGACCCCTGGGTAGGGCGCTACAAGGTGTCACTGTGGCGCGACGCTGAGCTTGTCGACGTCCGCTTTATCTCCCTCGCCGAGGGCCTCCACATGCGCGCCACCAACGAGGGCCCGCGCGGCATGGATTTCCGCATCATCGATGCCCTTGGCGCTCATTCTGCTTTCAGCTACACGCTGGCCTCCCCACCGAAGAAGCCCATCGCGCTGGAGAAGGGCATGCGCACCTTCGAGGACACGGAAGTCTCGCGCCGCGAGGTGGTGGCCAGTGATGCCGGCTATGAGCTCGAGTTCGACGTGTGGCCCGAAGCTCTGTTCAGCCGCGTCAAGCGTATCGGCCTGGAGCCCACCGAGCACTCGGATAAACCAGTCATTCTGGCTGGTCAGCTCGATCAGGATGACATGTTCACCGTCCACTCGCCGCGCCCACTGCCGCTGGCCAAGTTCGTCACCATTGACGGCCGCCAGAAGATTAAGGAGCTGGCCCGTACCTCCAAGACCACGCAGGCTGTCACGAGCCTGGCAGTGCCGAATGCAGCGCTGGCGAACGCGGTGCGCAAGCAGCCTTCCGCCGAGCTCTTCCTCATGTGGTCGACCTTGTCCTACGAGGATTACCTGGATTCGCTGCCAGAGGGGGAGCGCGCCGCGCACGAAGCCCGCAGCCTGGAGCGGCGCATCGTGGAGTATGAAGCATCCGCTTCCACGAGCCTCATTTATGCCGCCCTGGCCACCGTCCGCAAGTCTCCGCTCGTGAGCCGTGGCCTGTTGGGGGAACAGGAAGTAATCATTGAGCAGAACGTCGAACCGCAGGTAGATTTGGTGGGCTGGGCCTGGCCATTGGCTACACCCACGGTAGAACCAACCCAGCTCGAGCCGACAGAAAACGGTTTTGAACTTCCTGCCGAGTTGCTCGAGCAAGGCTCAGTGCTTGTCGATGTCCGCGAGCTCACCCCTTCCTCCAACCTCACCGCCCCCGCTCGTCCGTCCAGCGCCTCCATCGTTGTGACGCCAGAGGGCGCGGAGCCGGCGCGCGCGTCCAAGGACTGGACCCCGGAGGAGCTGTGGGGAGCTTTCCGCGCGCTGCACGTGCTGTCCCAGCGCAGCCCGAACCCGAAGCTGCAGGCGATGTTCGACAGCATCATCGACCGCCTGCGCGCCAACCCGGAAGCTGCCCTGCACGCGTTGGCCCAGACCGGTGTGAGCGTGAACCAGCAGGCCCGTTCCATCGCGCGTACCCGCCTGTTCCACTCGCCGCTGGAATCCGACATCGAGTCCACTGCCGATAATTACCTGGATCTTCTCCTGGACCCTTCTGCCAGCGACAATGCCGAGCTCGCTGCCGTGCGTGAGACCGGCGCTGATGGGCTTACCCGCCCGATGCTCCTAGGCGCTGCCACCGTGCACAGCCCAACCCCGGCTGTTGAGGATCTGATGGGCGAGGCCGCCCGCGTCGCCGCCTTGCGCGAGTGCTTCGCCAACAACGGCGCCCTCGATGCTCTCGGCACCATTGAGCAGCTGCGCAAGGATGCCACTGCCCTCGCCTCCGTTGTGCAAAACGCCGGCGTGGACATGTCCATTAGCCACACCCTCGTGGCACTCGGCGCCTTTGCCAGCGGAAACACCGCCGATGAGCTCAACGCCGCCGCGTGGATGCCCTACATCTCCTATGCCTTCGCCCTGGCCGCTCGTGGTGCCGCCAACGACGTCGTCATGGAAAGCCCCTTGCTCAAGGAGGATATGCCCATGCTTGCCGACGTCCTCCCCCTCGCCCCCCGCCTCTTTTTCTACGACCTCGTCACCGCGGAAGCTCTCTTCCACAATCGCGAGATGTAGTCACGTGAGGTGTGCCACAATGGGTGAGCATGAAGGTGATCTCCACGAACGTCGCTGTCCGCCGCCCGGAGCCGCACGGCCGGCACGAATACACGGGCATCGATAAGCACCCGCGCCCACACCTCGACCTCGACATTCCCGGCCCCAACTACGGCGATGGCTCCGGGGTAGTAGGGGATTCCATCGGGGATCACGCGCACCACGGCGGCGCCGACAAGGCCGTGTATGCCGTCGCCCGTGAGGAGCTTGACTATTGGGAAGGCGAACTCAATCGCGTTCTGCGCAACGGCTACTTCGGCGAGAACCTCACGACTGAGGGCATTTCTTGGCCTAATGTCCTCATCAACCAGCAGCTTCAGATAGGGGAGTGCGGCCTCGAAGTCTCTATCCCGCGCCAGCCCTGCGCCACATTCTCCGGCTGGATGGATGAGCCCGGCTGGCTCAAAACCTTCACAGACCGCAGTGATTGCGGCGCTTACCTGCGCATTATCACTCCTGGACGCATCACCCCGGACGACGATATTTCCCTCATTGGCCGCCCTGACCATGACATCACCATGGGCATGGCCTTCGCCGCCAAGATGGGGGATATGGACCTAGCCCAACGCGTGGTCGACGCCGGCTGCCTCGCCCCCGTCCACCACGACCAGCTGGTCAAGCGCCTCAAATCCCGCGGCTAGCTAGCCATTCATAGGTTGTTGCTTGCGAGCCGCGCGTACCATCCATGCGCACCAATTGTGCTTTCACCAGTGACTTCAATGCATAACGTACTTGCGCTCTAGTGAGGCTTGTGGCTGTTTCGATTCCGCCAATGGTCAGCGGTTGTGCCGCCGTGCGCAGCGCCTCCGCTACGCGCGGGGCGTTAACTCCCAGGCCTTCCAAGTCCACGGGTGCATCCACTCGTCGTTCCGGGATGGTGCGTGGTTCCTCCTTGTGTAGTGGCTCCCAGGTGCGTGCCTCTCCACGCGTGTCCGGCCGCCACATCTTCACCGTAAATTGCACTCCAGAATCTATTAGGTCAGGCTCCGGTAATCCTTGCTCTCGCGCGGCATCCAGCATGAGCTGCACACCGCCGCCTTCGCCTTCAATGACAAAAGTGCCATCGTCTGCTTTGAGATATCGGCACAGTCTGTAGAGGCGCTGGTTAATCTCTTGGCGCGCAAGATCTCTCGACTTGAGCTGCTCAACCGTCAGATCCCTAAGGCCCCCTGGGCTGGAGATGACCATCTTGTCTGGAAGTAGGCGGACATCAATCGATTTACCCGCACCCAACGTATTTGGCCCAAGATCACGATGCACCAATGCATTCGCCACGGCCTCACGAATGGCCGAAAGGGGAAGCTCAGGAACTTCCACCATTGATCCATCGTCTCGATATCGCCGTACGGCGGCTAGACGTTGCCTTACCCACCCCATGACCGAGTTCAACAGCACCGGAATGGGCCCCTCGAAGGTCTCCAACCCCAACACTCGCCCGTGCTTCGAACCATTTGGTAGCCTTTGCGCCACCGTTACTGCTAAAGAAGGAAAATGTCCTTGGGGATAGAAACCCAGCGCATACAAGCCAGCAAGCGTCACCTCTCCAGTCGCGGTCGTCACCGCTAGCGCCCGTAAGACGTCCTCGTCTTGAGCAAGTCCCGATAGTCGCCGATTCTTCCTCCGCGCCTGAACCAAGAAATCTTGCACTACGTCGCTATCTAGATCTGCAAGGCTCGTGCCCTCCACAATCGTCGTGTCATAAGACACTGCCTCTTCAGCATGCAGCTTCGCAACGTCCATCATGCGTAGCTCGGAGGCACTCATACGGTAGTCCCCATCAGCCATTCGTAGATATGCTTCTCCCCTATAGAGAGCTGGTTTATCCGTGACCGGCAATCCCGTCACCTCCGCAATCACAACATGCGTACCGTCTATTGCCACACTGGCGGTATGCACCGTGACTGGGGGAGTGATTGCATGACGAGCTTGCGAGGCCACTGCAGCCTCCATATCCGAAGGATTCTCAATGCCAGTAACAATGAACCCTTCCTTCTCATTGACACCGAGAATGATAAGACCACCACTTGGCATGTTTGCAAACGCACACAGGGTGTGCGGTAGAGAGTCTGGAATACCCCCCTTAGCGGTTTTGACCTCGACTGTTGTTGAATCACCCCCACGCAACTCGAGCTCAGCCAATAGCTCCCGCAGCTGATTCTCGGACCAATTGTTCACCTTGAATACCCGTCCTCAATGATAACAATGACAGTTCAATGCTAACTTTTCCTGCCCTCAATGACAATAGTTCTCACTGATCTTCTTATTGAGATTGTCATTGATGTTCTCATTGAGGCCGTTTTTCTTCTTTGAAAACTCGAATCTTTAAAGGTTATCTAGCGCCCAAACCCCAATGAGTGGTTGGATAAGAGTTATCCAACCACTCATTTACTGTTCGACGAATGGATAACCTCTACATGCCCGACTACGTTACCGAGAACTGGATCCCCGAATCAGGCTCCGGCCTGCCCCGGCGCGATAAGGCTGGAGGCCCTTTTCTGGCCTATGTTCCTGACCATCTTGCACGTAAGGCGTGGACTTTTTCCCCAGAGCTCACCAGCCGAGCAGCACGTATCGAGCGTGAGATTTTGAGGCTCAACCGCCATACGGCGTCAGGCCAGTTGGAATCTGTGGCCCGATTACTCATGCGTTCTGAAGCGATTTCTTCCTCACGCATCGAAGGTATTGCGCCCAACGTAGACAAGGTTGTCCTCGCGGAACTCGCCCAAGAAGAGGAAGTCCGTGGCTTTAAGGAAAGTGCGGAAGAGGTTGCCCGCAACCTCACCGTTCTGCGTTCCATTGAGAAGAGCTTTGCAACCGAACCGACAATCTCCGTCGAGCTTCTAGAAAGGCTTCAAAGAGAATTGATGGGGGAGAATGGCTCCATTCCCACCGGACTTCGCACTATTCAAAACTGGATCGGAGGAAGCAACCACACACCCATTGGTGCCGAGTTCATCCCAGCGCCCCCACGTCTAGTCCATGACCTCGTGGACGACTTATGTCTTTACCTCGATGGCGCTTCGCATGGGGCTCTCATCCAGGCCGCAATTGCTCACGCTCAGTTCGAAACGATTCACCCATTTGCAGACGGCAACGGGCGCGTTGGCCGTGCTCTCATTCATGGGATTCTTCTGCGTCGTGGGCTTACTGAGTACACCATTCTGCCGGTAAGTCTCGTCCTCGGTACGTGGTCCACAAGGTACGTTCAAGGATTAACGGCCTACCGCAAGGACAACGTCGACGAATGGCTCTCCATTTTTCTGGATGCTGCCGAAGAAGCCGTGAAGCAAGCTCGCCTCATCGCTGACGATCTCGCGAGAATCCAGTTGGAGTGGTTTGCTGCCGTCGAAGACACCCGCCGGAAGGATGGGATGCAGCGCGCTCTTCGCGCAGACTCTTTAGAAGCCACACTGCTGAGAAGCCTTCCTGCGTATCCCATCGTCACGGTCAGGTCCATCCAGCGTCTCTATGGAATCACCCCTGGAAATGCACGAAAGGCCTTAGACCGGCTAAGCGGTGCCGGAATTCTACGCACCAAGGTGATTGCCAAGAACGGCGGCCTTGGATACTACGCAGACGACATCCTCAGCCTGCTCGACCTCGCAGACCGCCAGCTCGCCAGCAGTCGGTTCGATACGAGGCTCTCACCGCCTACCGGGCGCGCAGTTCCACAGGCACAGTCTTAAAGCCCACGGATACGCTCAGCGTCAGCCACGAGGTTCTGCGTAAGCTTCTCCGCTTCAAGGCCAGTCAAGTCACAGCTGTCGAAGCGGGCCAGCCAGTCAGCACGAGTGGCGGGGGAGTCGAACCAGTTTGCGCGCTCAGCCTCAATATCCTCGATGCCGCTTAAAGTACGGCCGTCACGGGTGCGGATCTCGAGGTCGTCGACAAGCGGTGCAATAGCCTGAAGCCCTGGCACGATGGCCTTAAAGCCCGACGTATGGGAAACCTCGTTAGTCCAGCGCGGGTAGCGGCTCACGCGCTGGGCCTCCAGGTAGCGCTGGACGACACCGAGCCTGGAGACCTCCTGCGCCACCGCCAGCCCCACAACCTTCACGCGGAAACCCGCGGAGCGAAACTTGGCTATCTCACCCGCGATGAATTCCGGGTTGGACAGCGTGTTCTCAATGATGAGGGAATGCCCGTGCTGCCGGCCATACTCAATCAGCGAAGACATCCAATAGGGGACTGGGCCATTAGTGAGCACGTCCATGCGCAGGGGATCGCGACCCATGATTTCGTCAAGGGCTGGATGCAATTTGCGTATCTCATCGGAGTCAAGGACCGTGTGGCCATTTTTCACGGATTCAATGGCTGTTGATTTGCCTGACGCTGGCTGCCCCGCCACATAAATGACTTCTGGAACAGACGGACTGTGAGCATTCGATCGGCCAAAGTAGCTGGCTTGCAGAGTATTAAGCCGTTGCTCCATAACTTGTGGATCAACGGGGAAATCAGCGGCGGACAGCATAGGTTATGCCGCTTTGTGCTCGGTGGAGAGAGCTTCGAGCCGTTGTGCAAAGAGAGCCGCAGCGGCACGGATGGCTTCGATGTCGGTTGAATCAACCCCACTGACCATGTCTTCTACGAGCCAGTTCTGACGAATCCACCACTGGGATTCAACATCGTTGCCTGCTTCAGCAGCCCTAGTGAGGTATGCAGCTTTCAGCGAGGACGCAACCTCCTTCATGGCGTCGAAGGCTGCGTACTCGATCTCCGGGACTTTGGCGGTGCTCATGGCGCTAAGAATAGCAGCGCCGGGCCGGTTTTAGCCGTTGATGATCTGCGGGTAAGCCAGGCCCTTGAGGCCCTCGGTACCGAACTCCACGCCGTAGCCGGAGGACTTGATACCGCCGAACGGCACGCGCGGGTCGACGGCACCGTGACCGTTAATCCAGGTGGTTCCTGCCTCTAGGCGCGCGGCGACGTCCAGAGCACGCTCGCGGTTGGAGGACCACACGGAGGAGCCCAGGCCCACATCCAGCTTGTTGGCCTGTTCGATGGCCCAGTCCAGGTCCGTGTACTTCACAATAGGAAGTGCCGGGCCAAACTGCTCCTCGACAACCAGCGGGTTGTCCGGATCAATATCGGCCACCAAGGTGGTGGGGTAGAAGTAGCCCGGCGCGTCATAGTCCGGGTCGCCGCCCAGCAGAACGCGTGCGCCGGACTCCTTGGCAGCGTTGACGAGCTTGTCGACGATGTCGAATTGCTGCTTGTTCTGCAGCGGGCCGAGGACATTCTCTTCTTCCAAGCCCACGCCCATCGGGGAGGCCTTGGCCACCTCGACGAGGGCTTCGCAGACGGCGTCGTACAGCGATTCCGGCACGTAGACGCGCTTCATCGCAGCACAGGTCTGGCCAGTGTTGATGAACGCGCCCCAGAAGAGATCGCCGGCGATCTCCTTGGGGTCGGCATCATCGAGCACAATGCCGGCATCGTTGCCACCGAGCTCCAACGTGAGACGGGTGAGGTTCTCGGCGCTGGCCTCCACAATCCTTTTGCCGGTGGCAGTGGAACCGGTGAACATAATCTTGTCGATATCCGCGTGTGCCGTCACCGCAGCGCCGACCTCACCATCACCGGTCACGACCTGCAGGACGCCGTCCGGCAGCACGGTGTTGATGACCTCAATGAGCCCCAGCACAGAAAGTGGGGTGTACTCAGAAGGCTTAACGACGACCGCGTTACCCATACGCAGCGCCGGTGCAATCTGCCAGATGGTGATCATCATCGGCCAATTCCACGGACCAATAGCACCAACAACACCGAGCGGACGGTAATTCACTGTGGCAGTGATGTCATCATCAACGGCCGTGTAGTTCGGGTGCTCGAAGGACGTGGTCGCATTGAGCCACCCCGAGCATGCGCCCACCTCAAAGCGGGCGTTCGGGCCGTTCAGCGGCTTGCCTTGTTCACGGGAGAGCAGCTCCACGAGTGCCTCTGCATTGGCGTCGATGGCGGCGGCAGCCTTGGTGAGCAGCTCGCACCGCTCTTCGTCGGAAAGCTTGGCAAACTCCTTTTGTGCCTTAACCGCAGTCTCCACCGCCGTATTGAGGTCCTCCACGGTACCTTCCGGGGCATGGCCAACAACCTCCCCGGTTGCCGGGTTGAGAATCTCGCGGCCATTGTCATCTGTGATGGCAGCCAGCAGGTCGGAATAGTTAGCGAACTGGGTCATGAGGTTCTCCTAGACAATCTAGTGCAGTCGTTTTAAACATGTTACCCATGACACAGTCACTGTGGTTCTAGTCAGTGCGGTTCCAACGACAAAGCCGGCGGTCACCACCTCATCAGGATGGTGTCCGCCGGCTTAGCAGGAGGACTTAGGCATTCGCGTACGGGTCACGCATAGCGATGTACTGCAGCGAGGTGTATTCAGCAATACCCTCGGCACCGCCCTCGCGGCCCATGCCGGACTGCTTGACGCCGCCGAACGGGGCAGCGGCGTTAGAGATAACTCCGGCGTTGAAGCCCATCAAGCCAAACTCCAGACCGTCGCCGACGCGCCACATACGGTCGGAGTCCTCGGTGAAGACGTAGGAGGCCAGTCCATACTCCGTGTCGTTTGCGATGGCGATGGCTTCCTTTTCGTCGGAGAAGGTCAGGATCGGAGCGATCGGGCCGAAGATTTCCTCCTGAGCCACGCGCGCATCGCGGGAGACGTTTGTCAGAACAGTAGGGGAGTAGAAGTAGCCCTTGCCCTCACCCGGCTTGCCGCCGACGAGAACCTTAGCGCCTTTCTCCACGGCGTCATCGACCAGAGCCGTGACGTTGTCGAGCGCCTTCTGCTCGACCAGCGGACCACAGGTCACGCCCTCATCGAGGCCGTTACCCACCTTGAGCTCACCAATACGCTTGGCAAACTTCTCCGCGAACTCTTCGGCCACAGACTCGTGGACAATGAAGCGGTTGGCAGCAGTGCAGGCTTCACCGATGTTGCGCATTTTGGCGCCCATGGCACCTTCGACAGCCTGGTCCAGGTCGGCGTCGTCAAAGACGATGAAGGGAGCGTTGCCGCCCAGCTCCATGGACGTGCGCAGCACATTGTCGGCAGCGGCCTTGAGCAAGGTCTTGCCCACCGGGGTAGAGCCAGTGAAGGAGATCTTGCGGAGGCGAGAATCGGCCATAATCGGCTCGGAGATAGCGGACGCGGACTTACCGGACACTACATTGACCACGCCTGCCGGGACTCCGGCATCGATCATCGTCTGTGCAAAATACTGCGTGGTCAGCGGCGTCAGCTTGGCAGGCTTTACTACCATGGTGCAACCAGCGGCGATGGCCGGCGCAATCTTGCGGGTCGCCATGGCCAGCGGGAAGTTCCAGGGGGTGATGAGAAGGCACGGGCCCACCGGCTTGCGGCGAGTAATCATGCGCAGGGTGCCCTCCGGCGCCGGCAGGGTGCTGCCGTAGTCGCGGACGGCTTCCTCACTGAACCAGCGAAGGTACTCAGAGCCATAGGTAACTTCACCATAAGACTCAGCCAATGGCTTACCCATCTCCAAGGTCATGAGAGTGGCAAACTCGTCCTTACGTTCCTGGACCAGTTCAAAAGCGCGGCGCAGCAGCTCAGACCGCTCGCGAGCAGAGGTGCGTGCCCACTCTTCCTGGACTGCACACGCAGCATCCATAGCCTTCTTCGCGTCCTCAGACGTTGCAGAAGCGAGTGTCGCGATGATCTCTCCGGTAGCTGGATTCTCCACATCAAAGGTGGACCCATCCGAGGCATCCACCCACTCGCCATTGATAAGCAGGCCGGTCGGAACCTTGGCCAGCAACTCGTCAACATTGACCTTCTTGTTTTCGCTCATGAGTCTTTTCTACTCTCCTCGAGTGAATTTGTCTGCCAGTTGAGTGACTACTCCCCAGGCAGTACAAATCGACCATTTAACCTGCACGGACAGTGGAATTTTCTACATTCGCACTACACCCCAAAGGGCTACCCCCGCGGGGATAATTCGGAAAATTCGCTAGTTCACCGTGTGCGTTTCTACACTACGTTTCACGTGAAACTTTATCGGCCTACCAGCACGGTTCGCTTTAGACTAACCACATGACCAGCCCACGTACCGCCTTCATCCTGGAATCCTGTGCCATCGTCACCGGCGACGCCGCCGGTACTGTCCTTGAGAACCACTCCATAGGCGTCGACAAGCGCGGCACCATTGTTTATGTCGGGCCAGCCGACGCGGCCCCTCATCTCCCGGGTGCGCGCCCCATCAACCTCGACGGCAAGTTCGTCCTGCCCGGACTCATCAACGCACATGCCCACCTGTTCTCCGACGGCAAGCCGCTTCACCCGGCGCTAACCTCCGAGCGCGGCGGGGCCATTGCCGCCACAGTCTTCAGCACTCTTCCCGGTCGCGCGCTCATGCGCAAGCGCACCAAGGCGAACATTCTCACCCAGCTCAACTCCGGTGTCACCGGGCTACGCAGTCTGGGGGATCCCGGTTACGAGGTCGTGGAAGCCCGCGAAGCCATTGAGGCAGGGGAGTACGTTGGTCCCCGAATCCTGGCTTCCGGCCCACTCCTCGCAGCCACCGGCGGGCACGGTGTACCGCAGATTGCGCTGGTCAATGATTCCCCATGGGAAGGGCGCCGCAATGTTCGCCAGAACCTTCGCAATGGGGCCACGTGCATCAAGATTGCGGCAACGGGCGGCGTAACAGACGCGCGCTCCCTCGGGGAGGCGGGTCGTCCGCAGCTCACCGAAGAGGAAATGGCAGCCATATGCGATGAAGCCCACGAGGCTGGGGTCATCGTCGCCGCTCATGCGCAAGGCGAAGTAGGAGTGACGGCAGCGCTGAAGGCAGGAGTCGACACCATCGAGCATGGCTGCCCGCTCACCCCAGAGATGGTGGAGCTCTTCAAGAACAACCCGCGCTCCCTACGCGGATACTCCGCGCTCGTGCCCACCCTTATCCCGCACTTCCGCTGGCGAGGCTAGACACGGAAGTGACCAAGGTCAATGACGTGGTGAAGCAGAACGGCATCGCCATCTTTGAGGGCATGCTCGATGGTCTCCGCACGGCCTTGGCTGAGGGCGTGGTCATCGGTACGGGAACCGACTCTGCCTGCACGTACGTGACGCACTACAGCTTGTGGCGCGAGTTGGACTATCTCGTGCGCTTTGGAGGCATGACCCCCGCTCAGGCGCTCCACGCAGCAACACAGACCAACGCCGAAATCCTCGGCTGGGGAGAAATCACGGGAAGGGTAGAGGAAGGTTTCGCAGCCGACCTCGTCGTCGTGGACGCCAACCCTCTCGAGTCCTTCCGCAACCTCAGCGCTCCCCATATGGTCATCACGCGCGGCCACCTCATCGAAGAACCGGCCTTCGAGACGCTCGACGAACTCGATGCCGTCCTTGACGGGATTTGATCCGTCTGTGTTTCACGTGAAACACAGACTCACTGAAGGAGCGTCCTATCGGAGGATGCGCCCTTAATCTTAGCGAACTCCGCCATGAGATCCTCCACCGTCAGCTGAGCTTTCTGCTCTGCATCTGCGGAGAAGATGATCTGGCCTTCATGCATCATGATGAGGCGATTGCCCACCTGAAGCGCTTGGGCCATGTTGTGCGTGACCATGAGTGTGGTCAGCTTGCCCTGCTCCACAATCCGCTTCGTCAGGTTCGTCACAAGCTCGGCGCGCTGCGGGTCAAGCGCTGCGGTGTGCTCATCAAGCAGCATGACATCCGGGTGAGTGAACCCCGCCATAAGGAGCGACAGCGCTTGGCGCTGACCGCCGGAGAGCAGGCCTACTTTGGTGCCGAGGCGCTTTTCCAAGCCGAGCTCTAGGGATTCCAGCTCGTCGATAAAGACCTTTCGGCGCGCCGAATTAAGCCCCAGCCCCAGCCCGCGACTTTTTCCGCGAAGGTACGCCAGCGATAAGTTCTCCTCAATGGTGAGGTTCGGTGCAGTACCAGCCATCGGGTCCTGGAACACGCGCCCCACTTTGCGAGCACGTTTGTGCTCCGACTGTGTAGTGACGTCTTTCCCGTGAATCCGAATCCTTCCTGAATCCGGGATGAGCCGGCCCGAAATGGAATTCAGCAAGGTGGATTTTCCCGCACCGTTAGAACCGATGACGGTGATGAAGTCACCGGGGGAGAGGTGAAGGGAGACGTCGCGAAGCGCCCGGCGCTCATTGGCAGTGCCCGGGAAGAAGGTCTTCGAAATCGAATCAATGCTGAGCATGGCCTAGGCCCTCCTTCGAGTGCGAACCCGCGTCAAGCGCGGTGCCACAAGCGCGACGATGACGAGCAGCGCGGTGATGAGCTTCATGTCGTTCGGGTTAAGCCCCACCTGGAGCGCCACGAAAATGATGAGACGGTAGACCACGGAGCCGAGCGCCACCGCAACAACCGCCAGCCAAAGGCGGGACTGGGGGAGCACCGCCTGCCCCAGGATCACCGAGGCGAGCCCGACCAAAATGAGACCGATGCCCATGGAGATGTCCGCGAAACCTTGGTACTGAGCGATGAGCGCGCCGCACAGGCCGACGAGGCCATTCGACAGCGCGAGGGTCAGAATCTTCGTGAAATCCGTGGAGACGCCGAAGGAGGTAATCATCTGCTCATTATCGCCCGTCGCACGCAGCGAGAGGCCCAGGTCTGTGGACAGAAACCACACGATAAGCAGACACAGTGCGAGCGCCCCCGCAGCGAGCAGACCGACTCCAGCCCACGTGCCCATCATCGAATCCAGGGGGGTGAACACCGAGTCCTGCGACAGTAGCGGGACGTTGGCACTTCCCATGATCCGTAGGTTGATTGACCACAGGCCAATCATGGTGAGGATTCCCGCAAGCAGTCCGTCGATACGGCCCTTCGTGTGAAGTAAACCAGTGACGCAACCGGCGATGAAGCCGGTGCAGAAGCCAGCAAGCGAGGCCACAAAGGGATTCACACCAGTAGTAATAAGAATGCTGGCAGTCGCGGCGCC
This sequence comes from Corynebacterium singulare, assembly GCF_000833575.1. Classification (NCBI taxonomy): domain Bacteria; kingdom Bacillati; phylum Actinomycetota; class Actinomycetes; order Mycobacteriales; family Corynebacteriaceae; genus Corynebacterium; species Corynebacterium singulare. The sequence continues at coordinate 2,789,658 of NZ_CP010827.1, forward strand.
TGTGGTGAAGGAGCCATCAACGGTCAGGTCGGGAAAGTCAAGGACGCGGAACGTCAGGTAGACGCCCACGGCCATGACGGCGTAGAGAAGCCCGAGCTCAAGCGCACCAATCACAGCGTCTCAGCCTTGTCCAGAATCTCCTGTGGCACCTCGATACCCTGCGCCTTTACAGCATCCTCATTGATGACGTAGGTGTAATCGGACGCGGTCTCCACGGCGGTCTCGGCCGGGTCGGCACCGTCTTGAAGGATGCGCAGCGCCATCTCGCCGGTTTGACGGCCCAACTCCGTGTAGTCGATACCGATTGTCGCGGCAGCACCGCCTTCGACCGCACCGGAGTCCGCAGCGATGACTGGGATGGTCTTGTCATTCGCCACCTTGATCAGCGAGGAGATACCGGAGACCACCATGTTGTCCGTCGGGACATAAATTGCATCAACGTCGCCCAGCGCCTCCACCGCCTGCGGAATCTCGGTCACAGAGGTGACGGTCTGAGACTGTACGCCCATCCCCTGTGATTTAGCGGCTTCCGTAAGCTGGTCTACCTGGACCTTGGAGTTCACTTCGGCGGAGGAGTAGACCACACCGACGGTTTTCGCGTCGGGGACCAACTGGCTAATGAGCTTGACTTGTTCTTCGATGGGGGCCGCGTCGGACGTACCGGTGACGTTTGCGCCTGGCTTGTCCACGGATTCGACAAGCTCCGCTTCAACAGGGTCCGTGACCGCGGTGAAGAGAAGGGGTTTGTCCTTGATGGACTTGCTCATGGCCTGGCCTGCCGGAGTGGCGATTGCCAGGTAGAGGTCATGGTTCGCGTTTGCCATCTGCTGCGAGATGGACACCGCGGTACCCTGCTCACCGTTGGCATTCTGGATATCCCAGTCCACGTCCACGCCGGCGTCCTCGAACGCGGCCTGGAAACCCTCGGCCGCAGCATCCAGGGACGGGTGCTGGACCAGCTGGTTGATGCCGATGGAGTAGGAGTTCCCACCTCCCGAATCGCCGCCGGCGCTTTCCGACGATGACGAGCAGCCCACCAGGGCAGCCGCCCCCAGGGCCAAGGAGGAGAGAACAGTGGCGGTCTTCTTGAACATGGCAATCCTTAAGCTAGATAATCAACGGCTGTGGTGACCGTTATTAAAGTCGCTCCACAGGGCCTTAAGCAGCAGTTTTGTAAATTTTCTTGGCCTGCGGGGGTAACGCACGAAACCCCAAAGCTGTCATTCGACAGAAACAGAGGCGTGCATCACAACCCTCAACTGCATGTTTGCTACATCACTCTGATGTTGAGCCGTTTTCGCGGAGGACGATTCTCGGGGGTACCCATGTTTCATTTACCTGTACGGCAGAAGGTATCGGTGTTAGAGTCGATGCTGTGAAGAACACTTTTAACCTTTGGTGGTGGCGCGCGTAACCCGCGGGCCCTTTTCTTCTCCCCAATTTTTAAGGCCCGCAGCTGCGGGCTTTTCGGCGTTTTGCTCTTTTGCGAAGCTCGCGGCAGCACTCACTATCGTTAAAGAAAGACACAGGATGCCGTATACAGCCCAACGTGAGGTCAGGTACATACCCGACGCCAGCGCGCTCTTTTATGCTCTCGCCACTCCGCAGGATTCCCTGCTTTTAGAGTCCGCCGACATTGAGACCAAGAAGAACCTCACCTGCATCGCCATTACGAAGGCAGCACTCAAGGTCGTGTGCCGCGGCCAGGAGGTCACCGCAACGGCCTTAACACCAGCCGGTCACTTGCTCTTAGATGAACTTCGTCAGGATTTTTGCTCCAAGATGAGGCAGAACGGTGAGGTCAGCGCCACCTTTAGCTTCGAACTCTCCACCGAGCACGATGAGCGCGCCCGCCTCCGCGCCACCTCGACCGCAGATATCTTGCGCACGCTGCAGTTTAGCCAGCTCTATTCCGGCGAGTCACTTCCATTCCTCGGTGGGGGATTCGCCTTCGACTACGTCGACACCTTCGAGTCACTCCCACCGGTGCCAGACGGACCGAATGAATACCCTGATTATGAATTTCTCGTAGCCGAGCACGTCCTCACGGTGGACCACCTGACTCAGAGGGCAAGGGTTGAGGGGTGGGGCGTCGACAAGCACGCGCTCGAAGAGGAGCTCGACCTGGCCGCCGTCACCGTACCTGGTACTCCAGAGGCCCCCGCACCGCGAGAGAGCATAAGCGCACGCGCCTCCATCGACGACGCCACCTTCCGCAGCCACGTTGAGCGGCTCCAGGGCAACGTCCACGCCGGCGATATCTACCAGGTCGTTCCCTCGCGCGAGTTCAGCATTGAATGCCCCGATGCCTTCGCTGCCTACCGCACGCTGCGTGAGACCAATCCTTCGCCGTACATGTTCTATGTGCGCGGCGCTGAGTACGAACTTTTCGGCGCTTCGCCGGAATCGAACCTCAAATACACGGCATCGGACCGGCAGGTTCAGCTCTATCCCGTCGCTGGCACCCGTCCCCGCGGCGCCACGCACGAGCTCGATATCCGCAACGAGCTGGAGATGCGCACCGACGCCAAGGAGGTCTCCGAGCACATCATGCTCGTGGACCTAGCCCGCAATGATCTCGCGCGCGTCGCTGTTCCTGGCACCCGCAAGGTGGCTGATCTGCTCCAAGTCGACCGCTACTCCCGCGTCATGCACTTGGTCTCCCGCGTCGTGGCCACACTCCACGAGGATTTCGACGCCCTCGACGCCTACCGCGCGTGCATGAACATGGGCACGCTGACCGGCGCCCCAAAGCTCCGCGCCATGGAACTCATCCGGGAGACCGAACAGACTCGCCGCGGTTCCTTCGGCGGCGCCATTGGCTACCTGCGCGGCGACGGCTCGATGGATAACTGCATCGTCATCCGTTCCGCCTACGTCAAGGATGGCACCGCCATCGTCCAAGCAGGTGCCGGCGTCGTCCGCGATTCAATTCCCCAATCCGAAGCCGATGAAACGGTGCACAAGGCCTACGCGGTGCTCAGCGCCATCGCCCAGGCACAGAGTGCATCCCTGGAGGTCATCCGATGAACCCGCACGTTGTCCTCATTGATAACCACGATTCCTTTGTCTACAACCTCGTCGATGCCCTCGCCGGCTACAACACCACCGTCTTCCGTAACTCGGTCCCGGTGGAGGAGGTGCTCGCTGCGAAGCCCGACATCATCATTCTCTCGCCCGGCCCAGGTCACCCCAGGGACGCGGGATCGATGATGCCGCTTATCGACGCCTCCCTCGGCCGCATCCCCATCCTCGGGATCTGCCTTGGTTTCCAGGCGCTCCTCGATCATTTCGGTGGGACCGTCGAACCCTGCGGCCCAGTCCACGGCTCATCCGTTCCCATGACCCTGACCGATGCGGGGGCACGCCACCCGATCTTTCAAGGCCTCACCACCGATTCGGAGCCGGACAACCCAGACTATGTCGGCCGTTTCGTTCCGGTTGCCCGCTACCACTCCTTGGGGTGCGCGAACATTCCGGACGAGATGCGCAGCCTGGCTTCAACCGAGACAGACATCGGCCCCGTCACCATGGCGGCCGAGACTCTCGACGGGAAAGCCATCGGCCTCCAGTTCCACCCGGAGTCACTCCTGACACCGACGGGACCCATCATGATCGAGCGCTGTATTGAACAACTATCCGCTATTCCCACTATGGAGGCAGGCAACTAATGACCACCAAGGCTCCACTCACGACGCTCCAGAAGTTCCTCGATATTGAGGAGCCCACTCTCGAGCAAGCGATCGAGGTCTTCACTCCCTTGACGGTGGGGGAGTACGACGACATCCACATCGCCGCGCTCCTGACCCACATTCGCACACGCGGCGAAACCTTCGCCGATGTAGCCGGCGCGGCCCGCGCCTTCCTGCGCGCAGGGCGTCCCTTCCCGGTCACCGGCGCGGGCCTCATGGATACCGCCGGCACTGGCGGCGACGGCGCCAACACCATCAACGTCACCACCGGCGCCTCCCTCGTCGCCTCTGCGGGCGAAGTGAAGATGGTCAAGCACGGCAACCGTTCCGTGTCTTCGAAGTCAGGCTCCGCCGACGTTCTCGAAGCCCTCGGCATTCCGCTCGATCTCGATCCAGAACGTGCTGTCCGCCAGCTCGAGGCTTCCAACTTCACGTTCCTTTTCGCCCCGGCCTACAACCCGGCGGTTGCTCACGTGCAACCGGTGCGCAAAGGCCTGGGCATCTCCACCATCTTCAATACTCTCGGCCCGTTATTGAGCCCCGGCCGGCCCGAGTTCCAGATTATGGGAATCGCCAACCCGGCTCAGGGCCAGCTCATCGCGGAGGTATTCAAGGATCTCGGCCGAACCCGCGCGCTCGTCGTCCACGGCGCCGGTACCGATGAAATCGCTGTGCACGGCACCACCCAGGTGTGGGAGCTGCGCGATGGCTCCATTGAACACTACGAACTGACCCCGGAGGAGCTCGGCATTTCCCGCCACGAACTCGCCGATCTCGCCGGTGGTGACGGCCAGGAGAACGCTCAGGCGCTTCGCGCGGTCTTTGCCGGCACCGGCAAACCCGCCCACCACGACGCCATCGCCGCCACTGCGGGCGCGATGTTCTACCTCAACGGAACCACCAACACCATCGCCGATGGCGTGGCCCATGCAGCCCAGCTCATCACGGACGGCTCCGTCGCCGCCTGGCTCACGAAGCACGAGGAGGCTGATTATGGCTCTGCCGACCGTGCTTGAGGGGATCGTCGCCAAGCGCCGCACCCATCTCCCCGCCATCCGGGAACGTGTGGCCCACGTGGATCTGGAGGCACTCCCTCGTTCCGAGCGTTCCTTCTTCGATGCCCTTAACGGCACCAACCGCTTCATCATGGAGTGTAAGTCAGCATCGCCATCGCTCGGCCTCATCCGCGACCACTATGAACCCGGCGCCATTGCGCGCGTCTATTCCCGCTATGCTTCGGCGATTTCGGTTCTTTGCGAGCCGGAACGTTTCGGCGGCGACTACGACCACCTACAAACCGTGGCACTCTCCACGCACCTCCCGGTGCTGTGCAAGGACTTCATCATCGATCCGATTCAGGTTTATGCCGCACGCTATTTCGGCGCCGATGCAATCCTGCTCATGATGTCCATCGTTGATGATGAGACCTACTCCGAACTCAAGCAGCTTGCCGATTCCCTCGGCCTCGACGTCCTCACCGAGGCCATCACCGAAGAGGAGGTCGCCCGCGCAACAGCCTTTGGCGTCGACGTCATCGGAATCAACAACCGCAATCTGCACGACCTAACGATCGATCTGGACCGCACCGCCCAACTCGCCCCCCACATTCCTGGGGGCAAGGTCATCGTCTCCGAGTCCGGCATCCGCGATAACCACACCGTTCGTCAGCTCGGCGCTCACGCCAATGCGTTCCTCGTTGGTTCGCAGCTGACCGGAACCCCGGACATTGACCGTGCTTGCCGTGAACTAGTTTTCGGCACCAACAAAGTCTGCGGTCTCACCACGTGGTCCGCTGCCCAGGCCGCCCGCGCTGCAGGCGCCGTCTACGGGGGCCTCATCTTCGAGGAGGCTTCTCCACGCACTGTTTCACGTGAAACCGCACACGACATCATCGCTCACGAGCCGGACCTGAGTTACGTCGCGGTCTCTCGGCGGACAACCGGCTGGGACGAGCTCGCCTTCGAAGGCGTCGACGCTCTCCAGATTCACGCGCCTTACCAAGGTAGTACGGAAGCTGAGCTTGATCTCATCGCGTCTGTTCGCGCAGTAGCAGGGGAGCGTCAGGTCTGGCGCGCCATCGATATGACCGCGCCGCACGGCCCTTCGCTCGCCATCGCGCTTGCCGACGCCGCCGACATGCTCATCCTTGACTCCGGCCCCGGCGGAACGGGAACCTCCTTCGACTGGTCAACCGTACCCGCCGCCGTTAAGGACAAGGCACTAATCGCCGGCGGACTCAACCTGTCCAACCTCACCGACGCACTCCGCGTTGGCACCCTCGGCCTAGACCTCAACTCCGGCGTCGAAAACAACGGCCGCAAGGACACTGGGCTCATCGCCCGCACCTTCAACACCATTCGTCACTTTACGTATTAAGCCCCAACCCAAAGGACCACCATGACCACTCCATCCGAAACCCGGGAAACGCTCCTTCCGGCCTACTTTGGCGAGTTCGGCGGACAATTCGTCCCCGAATCGCTCATCCCGGCCCTCGACCAACTTGAGCAAGCTTTCGTCGATGCTCAGAATGATCCCTCATTCCGCGCGGAACTGGCCGGCTACCTCCGTGACTACCTTGGCCGCCCAACTCCGCTCACCGAGGCCACCAAGCTCGGCGGCGAGGCACGCATCTTCCTCAAGCGCGAGGACCTCGTCCACGGAGGCGCTCACAAAACCAATCAGGTAATCGGGCAGGCCCTCCTGGCTAAGCGCATGGGCAAGACCCGCATCATCGCCGAGACCGGAGCCGGCCAGCACGGAACCGCAACCGCCCTCGCGTGTGCACTCCTCGATCTTGAGTGCGTGGTCTACATGGGCGCTAAAGACGTCGCCCGACAGCAGCCCAACGTCTACCGCATGGAGCTTATGGGCGCGAAGGTCATACCCGTTGATTCCGGATCAGGCACACTCAAGGACGCCGTCAACGAAGCCCTCCGCGATTGGACCGCCACCTTCCACGAGTCCCACTACTTGCTCGGCACTGCTGCCGGTCCGCACCCGTTCCCCACAATTGTGCGTGAGTTCCACAAGGTGATTTCTGAAGAAGCCAAGGCACAAATGATTGAACGCACGGGCGGGCTTCCCGACGTCGTCGTCGCCTGCGTCGGCGGTGGCTCCAACGCTATCGGAATGTTCGCCGACTTCATCGATGACGAGTCCGTCGAACTCATCGGTGCGGAGCCAGGGGGAGAGGGCCTCAACTCCGGACACCATGGCGCCACAATCAACAACGGAACCATCGGCATCCTCCATGGCGCGCGCTCCTATCTCATGCGCAATGCCGATGGACAGGTCGAGGAATCCTATTCCATTTCCGCCGGCTTGGACTACCCGGGCGTCGGACCACAGCACGCGCACCTCTCCCAGACAGGCCGTGCCACATATGTCGGCATTACCGACGCCGAAGCACTCGAGGCCTTCCAGCTACTCAGCCGCCGCGAGGGCATCATCCCCGCCCTCGAGTCTTCCCACGCCTTGGCCTACGCGCTCAAGCGCAAGGAAGAAGACATCACTATCCTCGTCTCCCTATCCGGTCGCGGCGACAAGGACATCGATCACGTCCGCCGCACCCTCGAGGAACACCCCGAATTCAAGCTCCCGGAGGAGAACTAATGAGCCGTTACGAGACACTCTTTTCAACACTCGCCGCCCGTAACGAAGGTGCCTTCGTTCCTTTCATCATGCTCAGCGATCCTGACCCGGACACGGCACTGGCTATTGTCCGCGCCGCGGTCGCCGGCGGTGCTGATGCCCTCGAACTGGGTGTGCCGTTTTCCGATCCCGTCGCTGACGGCCCCACCATTCAGGCCTCTCACATCCGCGCCCTTGCCGGCGGCGCCACCGTCGATTCCGCCATTGCCCAGATCCGCCAGATCCGCTCCGAGTTCCCGGAGCTTCCCATCGGCATGCTGATCTACGGCAACGTCCCCTTCACGCGTGGACTCGAAACCTTCTACTCCGAATTCCATGACGCCGGCGCCGATAGCATCCTGCTTCCGGACGTCCCCGTCCGCGAAGGTGCCCCATTCGTCGCCGCCGCTGAGAAGGCCGGTATCGATCCCATCTTCATCGCTCCGGCCCAAGCCTCGGAGCAGACACTCGCCGGGGTGGCCAAGTTCTCCAAGGGCTACATTTACGCCATCTCACGTGATGGCGTCACCGGCACCGAGAAGGAATCAGAAACGCGTGGGCTCGACGACGTTGTGAGCAACGTCAAGCGTTTCGGCGGTGCACCGATCCTCCTCGGTTTCGGTATTTCGACCCCTCAACACGTAGCGGATGCCATCGCCGCCGGTGCCGCCGGCGCCATCACCGGCTCGGCACTCACCAAAATTGTCGACGCCCACCTCGACGAGAACAACAAGCCCACCCCGGAGCTTGCTGATGCCGTCACCTCCTTCGTTGCTGACATGAAGGCCGCGACTAAGCACCCCAGCTAAACCACCCCAGCTGAACCACCACGGCCACCGTCTGCGCCCCACAACCTCGTTGCCGGGGCAAGCGAACCAGACGCCTGAGCTATCGCCCAACCCTCTCCAGCACAAACTGCTCCCCACTAGTTGGACTGAGTAATCAGTTGCTTACTAGTGGGGAGCAGTTCAGAAGGGAAGGGCAGAAGAAAGTTTCACGTGAAACTAGGAGTTGGTGAGCTCCTCGTTCACAGCCGCTTTATCGGATTCGCCCTCAATGCCTTGAATTTTATCGCGGGCAAAGCGGTCAACAATCATCGCGATTGCGCCATCGCCGGTGACGTTCGCAGCGGTGCCCACAGAGTCGATAGCGATGTAAGCCGCAATCATCAGAGCGACCATCGAATCATCAAAGCCCATATTGGATTGCAGGAGACCAACGGCCACCATAACCGCTCCACCCGGTACACCAGGGGCAGCAATCATCATGATGCCCAAGAGCAGGATGAAACTCAATGCCTTGCCAAGGTTACCCTCCATACCCGGAGTCATGAACACAATCGCGAAGGCGTAGAGCGTCAGCTTCATCATCGAACCAGAAAGGTGGATAGTCGCACACAACGGGATGACAAAACCGGCAACGGGCTTGGAAATACCGTTCTTAAGCGCGGAGTCAAGAGACACAGGAATAGTAGCCGCGGACGAAGAGGTACCCAGCGCCGTGAAATACGCCGGAGCCATGTTTTTTAACGCAGTGAAGGGGTTCTTACCAGCTATCGCACCGGCCACCACGTACTGGAAAACCAGGTAGACGAGCGTCATGACGACGGAAAGCAGAAGCACCTTCGCGAAGGCGACCATTACCGCGCCAATGTTGCCATTCATACCCAGAGTGAGGAAGATGCCGAAAATGTAGATAGGCAGCAGCGGGATGACAAAACCCCAGATGACCTTGATGACGATGGCCTCGAACTCTTTGGACAGGGTGTAGAGGTTGTCAGACTTTACAGTCGTCATAGCAACGCCAACACAGAAGGAGAGGAGTAGCGCCGTCATGACCTCAAATGGTGCCGGCATGAGAACCTCGAAGTAGGGTTCAAGGGCACCTTCATCGATGTCGGATACATCGGTATTGAGAGTTTGCCCCTTGAGCATGACCGGGTAGAGAAGCTGGGTCAGAGCATAGGCAATAAGGCCAGAAATGATGGTGGAACCGTAAGCAATGCCCGCAGTGATGCCGAGCCACTTTCCAGCACCACGGCCCAGTCCAGCGATAGCTGGGGCGACGAGGGCAAAGATAAGAACTGGGATGAAGAAGCCGAGGAAGTTAGAGAACAGCCCGTTGAAAGTTGCAAAGGTTCTACCGAACCATTCGGGCGCAAACCGGCTTACGATAATGCCCAAGATAATCGCCACGATAATCTTGAACAACAGAGAGTTGATAACGCTCTTGAGTTTCATGATTGAGTCTTTTCTATGGTTGGAACCATGTGGTTGTCCATCGCCAGGGAATAAAAGCTTTAATATCTGCCAAGCGACACGAAATGTATATTACAGCACCGAACTAATAATTTGAACCGGCTTTCTCGTCTTCGGATGGGAGGGATAGACTAGTGAGCATGCTCGTAGTCGGAATCCTGTTTTTCATCATCGCTGCCATTCTCCTGATCGTGGGTGGACTGGCCACAATGCGCAAGCTGCCTGGTAATGGTGTCGTCGGACTGCGCCTCGCGGAAATCCGGAAAACCAAGGAAGCATGGGACAATGCGCATGCCGTCGCTGGGCCATTTTGGACATTGGGTGGGGTGGCACTGGTTTTTGGCGGTATCGTCGCGCTTCGCGCCGAAGGCTGGATGTGGCTCATTCCGGCAGCCACTTTTGTCATCGCCGTTCTCGCGCTGTCCATCGGTTCCAACATGGGCGCTCGCGCTGCCTACTTGTGGGACCAGGCACACAAGGACGACGAGGGATGCGGGGATTCCTGTAACTGCGGCGATGGAGGATGCGGGGAAGAAGAGGCACCGACTGTCGACGTCTCCGCGGTCCGCGCTGCCGCCGAGCGCGCCGATCAGTCCCATTGATAAATACGACACTGTGACGCTATAAGCGGATAGTTCGCTTCTTACTCTTATCGTCACAACGAATTCTTAGCCCAGGCGATCCAATGGTTGGTTAGACCCTCCATTGAGATCGCCACTTTTTATTTCTTATCGTTTGCTGCCAAGTCAACAGGAAGAGGCTTAGAAGACGGGCTGGCGCGTGACAATGATGGGTCACCCGGAGGACTATGGTTTCTATGACTAACATCAAGCGAAACACAGCACTCCAACTCGTCGCCGCCGCAGCACTGAGCCTTACCGTCCTTGGAGCCGGCGCCACGTATGCCCGGTCCATCGACTCGCGGGGGAACAGTACGATAGCAGAGGCGGGAACAATCTATAGCGACGTGGGTACCTCATATGGGTCTTATGACTTTAGCGGTAGCCCAATGGAAGAGCTCCCCATATGGGAGGGCGAAATCGGATAAAGTAGGGCCCATGACTACGTGTTCTCGTCGTATGTTCCTACTCGGCTCCGCCACCACCTTCGCTGGCGCGTACCTCGCCGCGTGTGGCAAGGAGCCCTCCGCTGAAATTGCCGCCACTGAGATCCCGGTGGGATCAGCTGTCATCGTGGATAAGGTCATTTTTGCCCAGCCAACCGAGGGCGAGTTCAAGGCCTACTCGCAAACCTGCCCACACCAGCATTCGCTCATCACCAAGATTGAAGGCATGACCGCCACGTGCACAACCCATTACTCTAGCTTCGACCTTGCCACGGGCGAGGTTACCGGCGGCCCCAGCCCCAAACCGCTCACCGAGTACGGCGTTGAGAACGATGGCGGAACCGTCAAGAACGTCCCCGCCTAATCTCGCCGGAGAGCGTTTCACGTGAAACATCTGAGGGGCGTCTACACTCTGTTGTATGCTTGAGCGTCTCAAAAACCTTGATCCCCTCATCATCCTGATCCTCTGCGCGGTCGCGATCGCCGTCGTGTTTCCCGCTCGCGGGGGCTTTGCAGACACCTTCGACGCCCTCACCAATATTGGTATCGCGCTTCTCTTCTTCCTGTACGGTGCGCGCCTATCGCCGCGCGAAGCCATCAACGGCATCAAGCACTGGAAACTTCACCTGACGATCCTGGCGTTCACCTTTGTGGTCTATCCCGTGGTCGGCCTTGCACTCAGACCGCTCACGGCATTCATCCCCAGGGATCTCTACCTAGGCATCCTCTACCTGACGCTCGTGCCGTCGACGGTGCAGTCCTCAGTGGCCTTCACGTCCGTCTCGAGGGGAAACGTCGCCGGCGCCATCGTCTCGGCATCAGCGTCCAACTTGGCGGGTGTCATCCTCACCCCACTGCTCGTTATGGCACTCATGGGCGCGGGCGACGGAATACACATCGATAGTTCGGTCTTCGTTGAGATTTCAGTCCTCTTGCTCCTGCCATTCGTGCTCGGTCAGCTCACACGGCGATGGACGGGCAAGATCGCCGCAAGCAAGGCCACCAAAATAGTGGACCGTGGATCCATCGCAATGGTCGTGTATGCGGCCTTTTCAAAGGGCATGGTGGACGGAATATGGGCGTCGATAAGCATCTGGCAGATCCTGTTCCAGATACTCTTCTCTACAGCACTAGTCTTCTTCATGCTGTGGCTCACCAAAATCGTCAGCGCGAAGCTCGGGTTTAGCCGCGAAGACTCCATCGCCATCCAGTTCTGCGGCTCGAAGAAGTCCCTAGCAACGGGCCTACCGATGGCATCGGTCATCTTCGCATCCGGTAGCACGTCGCTCGGACTGCTTATCCTGCCACTCATGATTTACCACCAGGTTCAGCTCATGATTTGCGCGTCTGTGGCTTCGCGCTACGCACGGGTAGAGTGAGGCATCATGAAAACTCTCTACGTCCGCACCACCATGTCTATCCCGGAAGTAGGCACCGCCGTCCATATCGCGGAGATGCAGGAAATTAGTGAGACCGCCTGCTCCATGCAGCGCATGATTGCGCTCGCGCCGAATGAATCTATCGTCGGTGCAGCCACCCCGCAGGCCTCGGTGGGCAATGCGGATATCCCTCAGCAGGTTGTGCCCCATCCCAATACTTACGACGACTTCCCAGATATCGACGCCGAATTTATCGGCGCTATGGAGTTTCACTCCCTGTGGACCGAGGCAACCGCGCTCTACGGTGACCTCTAGAAGACCCAGTTCACTAAGAGCATGTAGAACGCGGTGCCGCCAAAGATCGAAAGACCGGAGTTGCGACGCCACAGATGCAGGGCAGCGGTAAACGCTGCGGCGGCAAGGGGGGCGATGAGGTTTCCCGTGTCACGAGTGGCTCCGAACAAGGTATAAACCACCAACACCGTCATCACGCCCACCGGCATGGTGAAGCCCAGCATCGTAATAAAGTTGCTGCCTTTAAGGGCCTTAACGAAGGCGAAGGGAAGCCAGCGCAGCAGCACCGTCACGATCCCCACCGGGATAAGCACCGCCAGGATAGTGCTAAGAGTTACTCCGGCTGGCATGGCTTCTCCTTACGCAAGAGCATCGCACCATCAATGCGCGGGGAGACATAGCGCAGCAACAACAACAAGAAATATGCGGTCAGCGTCACCATGAGGAGCTGTCCCGGAAAAAGGAATCCAGCCAAGATTCCTAAGGCCGCGGCGCTAAGGGGGAGAGAATAATCCTTGTTGTTCTGGAAAGAGTCAATGGCCAGGACAACGAACAGAGCCACCAGCGCAAAGTCCAGACCTTTCACTGAGGGAGGGATAGCCTGGCCCGCGAGCGCGCCAATGATGCCGGCGCCCACCCAGAGAAGCTGGCAGAAAAGCTGCACCGTGAACACGAACGTGCCACTGGGGCGCGAGTTGCGGGGGAGAGCGGAGATGACGGCATAGGATTCGTCGGTCAGCGCGTAGGTGGAATAGGCGCGGCCGAGGGGATTGCGAATCTCATCCCGAGGAAAGGTGAGGCCGTAGAAGATATGGCGGAAATTCACCATGAAGCCAGTCAATGCCGCAACCGCCGGGGTGACACCGCCCGTGACCATGGAAATAGCAAGAAATTCCATAGAGCCGGCGTAGATGATGACGGAGAACACCGGAGTCCACCACCAGTCGAAGCCGGTCTGCACCATCAGCACACCGAAAGCAAGGCCAAGCGGGACGACACCCACGGCAATAGCCATGCAGGTTTTCACCGCCGTGACAATCTCCGAACGCATGGGACAAATGTTAGTTCACGGCGCGCGCAAGGACACTAATTATCTTCGTCGATGTAGCGCGGGAAGGTGGAGAAAAGCGGCAGGGGCATAGCCTGGCGCTTCATCACATCCGACCACGTATCCGTGGAGCCGGAAGAAACCACGTCTTGGGGGAGAGCGGGCGCGACATACCAGTCGCCGCGGTCGATTTCGGCCTCAAGCTCGCCCGGTTCCCACTCGAAGAGGCCGACGAAGAGACGCATGCCGGCAACAAGCTCGGTAATCTCCTCAGGGCCCACCCGCAGATCCACCATGGCCAAGCGCGGGGCGAGGCGGCTCAGCGCCGGATACTTCTCAATATCCACGCCTTGGCGCGTCATGGCAACGCCGAGGGCCGCCTGCTGATTGTGCGGACCACCAATGTAGAGGGCCTGCGGTTTAGCCACCGCAGGTAGCCACTCCGGCATGACGTTAAACACGGCCATCTCAGAGCGCTTGGTCAGGTCGACACCATACGTACGCCCGCCCAGCTGCTCAGTGATCAGGATAACGGAGCGGTTGTAGTGCGGGACGAGGATGTCGGGAGCAGCAACAAGCAGCTGGCCAGGGGCCGGTTCATTGCGCTCGAGAGCGTTGAAAAGTCTATCTGCGTACATCCCTATCTAGAATTCCACCACTCGCGCAGCTTCGCAATAGCAACGTCGCGCTCCAACGGGCCCTCCTCAAGGCGCAGCTCCTTGAGATAAGACCATGCCTGGCCCACCTCGGGGCCGGGTTTGAGATCAAGGATCTCCATGATCTCGTTGCCGTCGAGGTCCGGGCGCACGCGCGCGAGATCTTCCTTCGCGGCAATGTCCGCGATGCGCTCCTCTAGCTGGTCATATGTGCGCTGAAGGCGGCGGGCCTTACGCTCATTGCGGGTAGTGCAGTCCGCACGCACAAGCTTGTGCAGGCGGGGGAGAAGATCGCCGGCGTCGGTGACGTAGCGGCGTACGGCCGAGTCGGTCCACTGGCCATCACCGAAGCCGTGGAAGCGCATGTGCAGGTAGACCAGCTGACCGATGTCCTCAGTGGTGGCCTTGGGGAACTTGAGCTTGCGCAAGCGCTTGCGGGTGAGCTTGGCGCCGACGACCTCATGGTGGTGGAAGCTCACCTTGCCATCGGTGGTATCGCGCGTATCCGGCTTGCCAATGTCATGCAACAGCGCGGCCCAGCGGAGAATCAGGTCAGGGCCGTCTTCCTCCTGCTCCATGGCTTGGCGCAGCACGGTGAGGGAATGCGCGTACACATCCTTGTGCTGCGCGTGCTCGTCGGGCGCCATGCGCAGGGCCGGGATCTCCGGGAAAATGTAGTCCGCAATGCCGGTCTCGACGAGCAGGTCAATGCCCTTCCACGGCGCAGTGCCGCAGATCAGTTTGTTGAGCTCGACTTGGACACGTTCGACGGTGATGCGCTGGATTTCCCCAGCCATGTCGGTCATGGCGGTGCGCACGCGCTTGGCGACGTCAAACTCCACCTGCGCCGCGAATCGTGCCGCGCGGAGCATGCGGAGGGGATCATCGTGGAAAGAAATCTCCGGCGCATCGGGAGTATCGAGGACGCGGTCCGCCAGGTGCTGCAGGCCGCCCATGGGATCGTGGAACTCCCGGGTACCGTCGGGACGCAGCTCAATCGCCATGGCATTGACCGTGAAATCACGGCGGACGAGGTCGCCCTCCAAGGTGTCGCCGTAGACGACCTCCGGGTTGCGGGAATCACCGTCATAGCTATCGGAACGGAAGGTGGTGATTTCGATCTGCTGACCCTTGTACGCAGCGGATACCGTGCCGTAATCGATTCCGGTGTCCCAGACGGTCTCTGCCCACTCCTCCAGGATGGAGTACACGACATCGGGGCGGGCAGGCGTGGTGAAGTCGAGGTCATTGCCTAGACGGCCCAGCAGGGCGTCGCGGACGGAGCCGCCGACGAGGTAGAGGGGGGCGTCGTGAAGCGCAAAGCGGTCCACCAGCCCCTGGAGGAGGCCACTGAGCTGGCTGAGGGAAGCGTCTGCGCGGGCGAGAACGCCGATTAGCTGAGTGTCCTGAAAATTCACGGATCGAAGTCTACTACGATTAGCAGGGATGACTAAGAACACGCCAGGCTCCAAGCGCCGCCGCCGACGGGGCGCGGGCAGCCGGAACCGCCGCACGGGACGCCCGCAGCGCGCGTCCACCAACCGCATGACCACGCGGGATGAGACGTCCGCGGGCGGTCTCGTCGTGTCCGGATTGGCGGAAGCCGTCGACACTGACGGAAACGTAGACCTCTCCCAGATCTACGTGGCGCTCATCGGCAGGCTGGATCGCCGCGGCCGTCTGCTGTGGTCCATGCCGAAAGGCCACGTGGAGAACGGCGAGCCGAAGGAGCTCACCGCCGAGCGCGAGGTGTGGGAGGAGACCGGTATCTATGGCAAGGTCTTCGCGGACCTCGGCATGATTGATTATTGGTTCGTCTCCGATGGCGTGCGCATCCACAAGACCGTGCACCACCACCTGCTGCGCTTTGAGGACGGCATCATGAATGATGAGGATCCGGAGGTCACCGAGGTCTCCTGGATCCCCGTCTCCGAGCTCATTGAGCACTTGGCCTATGCGGATGAGCGCAAGCTCGCGCGCATTGCCCATGATCTGTTGCCGGATCTCGCGCGAAAGGAAGCCGCCGCGGGAAAGGCGACTCCCCGGTGAGCCGGCATGGGTGGCGCGTAGCGCTGGCTGCGGCGCTAGCGCTCGGGTGCGTTACCCCGGCGGCACAGGCAGAGGCTCAAGAAGACAGCCTGGCGAATGCGCAGTATTGGTTAGGTTCACGGGGGCCGGACGAGTTGGAGCTCAGCCTGCTCAGTGCCAGCGAAGCACGGGTAGGGGACACCGTCGAGATGACCTTAAAGATCCATAACCCCACCGACAGCGCGGTGGACAACCTGCAGATAACTACCCGCCGCAGCGACGCAGTGCGATCCACCACGCAGGCCCGCCAAGAGCTGGCTGTGGGTTCTTTTCCTTATTATGGGCCCTCTGAGTCCAGCGGGGCTTTGAAGCCGGGGGAGAGCCGAGAAGTGACCGTCGCGGTTCCCACAGCACTGGGAGAGGAATCCACGCTGGCCATTACGGAGCCCGGTGCCTACCCGGTGCTCTTTACCCTGACCGGCACCCGCGATGGCCAGACCGCAAGCTTTGCGGAGGAACGCACGATCCTGGATTTTCAAGGTACACAGGATGCTCCGGAGAATCCGCGCGCGTTCTCCATTATCTATCCGCTCACCGCGGAGGTCGATGTGGTGCCGGGTGATACCGGTGGTCAGGATCTCATCCTGCAGAGCGAGCAACTGCCGGAGCAGATGGCGCCGGGCGGGCGTTTGGATCAGCTACTTGATATCTACGTGGACCATGACCTGCACGGGTCCGGGTGCGTGGCTCTGGATCCGGCGCTTGTCGACGCCGCCTCCCGCATCGCCTCCGGCTACACGGTCAACGACTCACGGCCTCCCATTGCGCAGCGCCCGAAACGCTTGCGTGATTCCTGGTTCTCCAGCTCGGATAATGACCGTGGTGAGCCGGGTCAGCATTCCCAGGATGCTGCTGCCTGGCTGGACAAGCTCAAGGGCCTCGACTGCCGCATGCTCATGCCGTGGGCGAACACCGACACAGACGCCGTGGCCCACGTAGGCAATGAGCGGCTCACGCACGAGGCAGTGGAACAAGGAGCGGAGACAGTTGAGCGGGTACTCGGGAATCCTCTGAATACCTCGCTGACCGCGCCGGCCACGGGCATCAGCGAACATGAGTTCTCAGTGCCCATGCTTGTCGCAGATAATTCCGCGTGGGCCGGCAAAGCGGTGACGTTCGATGCCTCGCTCGGCGCACTCCTAGCCCAAACCGGGTCTCTTCCGCAGACCACGGGTTATTCCAACCCAGAGATGCGCTATGACTTCGCGGAAGACTCGGAACAGGCGCGGGCGTTGTCAGCGGGGGCGTCGCTAAGCATTGCCTCACAGGAGTTGCTGCACGGCGGTGACGAGGAGCCGGAAGGCCTCGTGGCCAAGCTGCCGAATTACCACGATCCCGCCGCCGCCCGCGCGGTCATGGACACCGCCCAGCGCCTACTGAACTCGCAGCATCTTTCCCCGCGGCCGGTGACGACGCTGCCCATCGAATCAAGCGAGGGCGAGCCCGGAAGCCCCTATGTTAACCCCGCCGCTTTCCACGACGCGGAGATTACCCAGGTAGCCCAACAGGCGCGGTATACCGATGAGCTCATGTCCATCATGGTCAATGACCCAGCCATTGCCATGACGCGCTATGAATTCACGCTGCCGCTGCGCCGCGATCTACTCGCCGTGCTCAGCGATACGCGCCGCACAAGCCTGCGCGGCTTCCGCCCAGCGGTGGAAGATAGCCGCAAGCGTTTGGAAGAGAACGCGGATGTACTGCGTGATCTGCGAGCCTCGGTCTCACTCATCCCACCGGGCAATGTGTACACGCGCGTTTCGGAATCCTCGCCGCTGCTCATCGTGGCGGAGAATGGGCTGCCGCTGCCTGTCGACGCCCACCTGGCCTACGACGCCCCCGACGGCGCCACCCTCAACACGCAGGACTCGGTTCACATCCCGGCTAAGGGATCTATTACCGTGTCCATGACCGCTGACCTGCCGAGCGACGCCGACCGCACCTCGTTGCGGCTATGGCTGGCTACCCCGTCTGAGCACCTGATCTCAGACCCAATTGATATCACCGTTCAGACGCGGGCCGGTATCGTTAGCGTGTATGGAGCCGGTATCGTTGCCGCGCTCGTCCTCGTCCTAGCCGCACTGTTCCGGCTGGGTAAGCGGAAGAAAAAGAACACTCACGGATAGTTTTCTCTATGACACATGAACCTTTGTCTGGTGCCCGTCGACGCATTGTCACGCCCTCCCCACCGGCACCGGTCCCGGAAAAGCGCGCGCCGAGCGGCGTCGTTGCCGTCGACGACGAACACGAAGACCGTTCAGGTCTGAAGGGAGAATCCCAGGCAACCTCGGGCGAGTCCTCCGGTGATACAAACTCCGACGGTGCCGTCGTGCGCGCCACGGGCTCGATGGCTGTTGCAACGTTGATTTCCCGTATCACGGGCTTCATCCGCAACGTGCTCATCGGCTCCTCCTTGGGCCCAGCGATTTCTTCTGCCTTCACCACGGCGAATCAGCTCCCCAACCTCATCACGGAGATCGTGCTGGGCGCGGTGCTGACCTCGCTCGTTGTGCCCGTGCTTGTCCGCGCGGAAAAGGAAGACTCCGACCGCGGCGAAGCCTTTGTCCGGCGATTATTCACGCTGGCCTTCTCGTTGCTGGCCACAATTACGGTTCTGTCGTGCATTTTCGCCCCGCAGCTGACCCGCATGATGTTGCCCGAGGATGGCAAGGTCAACGCCATCCAGGCCACATCGTTTGCTTATCTGCTGCTGCCACAGATCTTCTTCTACGGGCTATTCGCGCTCTTCCAAGCGGTGCTTAACACGAAGAATATCTTTGGTCCGGGCGCGTGGGCGCCGGTGGTCAACAACATCATTTCCATCTCGGTGCTCGTGGCTTATCAGCTCGTTCCGGGCAGCTTGCATCCCGATGCGCCCTCGCCGATCACGGATGGGCATGTGCTGCTCTTGGCACTGGGTACGACGGCCGGTGTGGTCGTGCAGTGCCTCATCTTGTTCCCATATCTTGCCAAGGCGGGCATCAACCTGAAGCCACTGTGGGGATTGGATGACAGGCTCAAACAGTTCGGTGGCATGGCCATGGCCATCGTGGCCTACGTGGCCATTTCCCAGCTGGGTTACGTCATTACCTCCCGCGTGGCAGCCCATGCCGATAAAGGCGCACCTTTTACCTACCAGCAAGCCTGGCTGCTTTTGCAGGTGCCGTATGGCGTCATCGGCGTCACGCTCCTCACGGCGATTATGCCGCGCCTATCGCGCAACGCTGCCGACGGCGATGTCAAGGCCGTGGTTCGTGACCTCACGCTGGGCACGAAGCTGACCTTCATCGCGCTGATCCCCATCGTCATCTTCATGACCGGCTTCGGTATTCCGATTGCCCGTGGCCTGTTCCAGTACGGCGCCTTTGACGCCGAGGCTGCCGAACTCCTCGGCCTCACCGTGAGCTTCTCCGCCTTCACGCTGATCCCGTATGCGCTCGTGCTGCTGCACCTGCGCGTGTTCTATGCCCGCGAGGAAGCCTGGACGCCAACGTTCATCATCGCCGGCATTACCTTGACCAAGGTGGTCCTCTCCCTGCTTGCCCCGCACGTGGCGGACTCCCCAGAGCGCGTCGTCATTCTGCTGGGTACAGCAAACGGCTTCGGTTTTGTCGCCGGTGCTGTCATCGGTGGCTTCCTGCTCAAGCGCAAACTCGGCAGCCTCGGCGGCCGTGCGGTGGTAGCCACGACCATCTGGTCGGTGCTGTCCTCACTCGTTGGCCTCCTCGTGGTCTACGCCCTCAACTGGGCCCTGAACCTTGTGCTGCCGGCTTCGCTGCCCGCCGTGGTGAACTTGGTTCGTCTGGCTGTCGTCGGCATCGTCTTTGTCCTCGTGACCGGTCTTGTGCTTTCGCGTTCCGGCTTGCCCGAGGTCATCAACCTGGGCCGCCAGTTGCAGCGTATCCCGGGCATGTCTCGCCTCATCAAGATCGAGAATGCCGAGGCCATCGAGGTCGAGGCCCCCGATCAGCTGGAGTTCCAACCGATCTTCAGCGTGGATGCCTTCAATTCCTCGCCGGTACCGCCACCGATGTCCGCCGGTATCGTCCGCGGTCCGCGCCTGGTCCCAGGCGCCCCGGTCTCCGATGGCCGCTTCCGCCTCCTCAAGGACTACGGCTCAGCCCCGGGCACACGCTTCTGGAAGGCCCGCGAACAGGCCACCGGCCGCGAGGTCTCGCTGACTTTTGTCGACACGACGGGCGAAGCCCCCATGGCCCCGGCGACCCCCGCCGTAGCGGCTCGCCGCTCGGCAGAGGTGTCTCGCGCCACGCGCCGCCTAGCGGAGATGGAACTGGATGCCGTGGCGGAGAACATCGACATCCTGTCCTACCGCCAGGGCTGCCTCGTCGTGGCGGATTGGGTAGAGGGAACCTCGCTCAAGACGGTCTCGGAGGATAAGGACCTCGATCCCCGCGCCGTCGCTCACGCCTTGGTACCGCTAGTACGCACTACGGCCGCCGCCCATGCGGCGGGCCTCGTGCTCGGTATGGAGAACCGCAACCGCATCCGCATCTCCACCGAGGGTATCGCCACGCTGGCCTTCCCGGCGGTTCTGCAGAGCAACGACGAGGAGACCGACCGCTCCGCGCTCTCCTCTGCCATCTCCCTGCTGGTGGAATCCACGAGCCCGACCCCGGAGGTCCTCCAGGAGATCGCCGCTGATGCGGAGGTAGGGGAGGACTCCGACTTGGAAGACATCGCACACCGCCTAGCGGCCTACGGCGGCGATGGCGAAGACGGCGAGGAGACCCTTCAGGTCCCTGTGGAGGAGACCCCGCGCAAGGAGGACCCGACCCCCGCACCAGGCTTTGGCGGCCGCGGCTACTCCGGCTCCGGCATCATCGTGCTCGGCGTGCTGGCCACCGTCTTCGTCGTGGCCATGGCGGCGCTCAGCGTGTGGATTCTCTCTCAGGTTGGCGATGAAGAGACCTCACCCGTCGTGACCAAGACGGAATCTTCTGCGGAGACAACCTTCCCCAACGTGCCCGCGGTGCTGCTGAAGGACGTGCAGTCAACCTCCGTCCCGGAGGGCAAGGAGGTCACCGGTGAATGGACCACCAAGGACGCGGACGCCGGTCTTCTCCTCAGCATTGACACGCCCACGCAGCTGCATGTTCTGCCACTGAATCAGAAGGATTCCATCGGCGCGAAGTATGTGGTCTACGGCGTGACTAGGGAGGAGTTCGACCCCACGGATCCGGAGTCCTCCACGCTCACCGAGCTCGCGCATGGCACCCTCACGAGCGCCCGCCAGGACATCGATCTCAAGAAGAAGCCGATGGCTTTCGACGGCGCCCTCATCCTCTTCACAGACATGCCCAAGTCCGGTTCCGTCACGCTGAAGGAGGCCACCCTGGTGGGTATCCCGACTAACTAACACTGCTCCCCACATATCCCCAGACCTGGAGCCCGCAACTCCCTGTTCGTTGGTTCATACGCACCACGCGCTTGACGACGTCCACCTGCAGGTTGCGGGTTGCAGGTCTGGGGATTTGGCTTTTGACGCACAATAACCCTTGACGGCTGTGAGAAGGGTCGTATAATTATTGTTGTCACGTCAACATTAGAATGAAATGAGGAACCCATGACTATCACTGCAGGAACGTACGCCCTGGACCCAGCACACACCACCATTGGCTTCGTGGCCCGCCACGCCATGGTTACCAAGGTGCGCGGCAACTTCAATGAGTTTGAAGGCACCCTTACCGTAGCGGAGAATATTAACGAGTCCGCCGCTAACGCCACTGTGAAGACTGCGTCCATCGACACCAACAACGCTGAGCGCGATGAACACGTAAGGAACGAGGACTTCTTCAACGTTGAGAAGTTCCCGGAGATGACCTTCACCGCGACCAAGTTTGACGTTAACGAGGCAGGCGAGGGCACGGTCACCGGTGACCTCACTATCAAGGGCACCACCAAGTCCGTGGACTTCAAGGTAGAAGAAACCGGCGTAGCCGAGGATCCTTTCGGCAACACCCGCTTGGGCTTCGAGGCCACGACCTCCATTAACCGCACCGACTTCGGCATCGACTTCAACGCTCCGTTGAAGACCGGCGGCGTGCTGGTCTCCGAGTATATCAAGATTGAGCTCGAGGTCTCTGCCATCAAGCAGTAAGCCATCAAGCACGAAACCTGCCCGTAGGCAGTAATTTTTAGTTGTTGCCCGTAGTACCCATGTCGGCGCTACGGGCAACAACTTTTTAACAATGAGAGGCGAACGATGGAGAACAGGTTCTAGTGTTTGGGCTGGTACCTATCTGGTGGTAGCAGTGCTAGTTTTTCTGAATTCGCTGGCGGTAGTAATCACGATCAGTTTCTTGCATGTGAGAAAATTCCATAAGCACGCCCGGCCAGATGGGATACGTATCGATAAGGTTCTCTGCGATGTTTAACAACGGTGAAAATGCGATCTCGTCCCATCTGATTCCTATACCTACTCTTTCGGAGTGGGCCGTGCTACTTAAAGGGCCAATTGCCCACTGACTCCCTGACATCGCATTCATCCATGTGCCGTTGATGGCGAGGATGCGGGATACTTTCTCTTCATAGCTGTGTTTAGAGTTTAAGATTTCGAGTACGATCTCGAAGGGAAACTCTTTTGTGCCATCGGTGACCTGCTTGCGCTGAAGAGGCGTAAGGTCTGCAAGTGTCGTGGGTACTGTTGTTGAAAGGAAAGCTTCCAGCATCTTTCCGAAGTGCTGATGGTATCCGTCAAGCCACATGAGATTCCTTTCGGGCTATGCAGGGCGTATAACCCAAGCCCCTGAATATTGATTTAAAGTCTTGTCGAAAAACAGGTTGCGGATTTAGCCCAGTACCCAGTTTTTGCTGTGTTCTTAAACGATCGAGTGTATTACAGCATTCACTTTCTACGAGGAAGATTTGGCTGTTGTGTCCTCTGCTGTGCCACACCGCTGCCCAAGTCATGCAAGTCAGCGAAGCATTGGGAGTAGACCGGGCAATTGTCATAAGAATACTGCGCCACCTACGAACTATAGGCCAAGCGCGTATCGATCCGGATGGCCCACAGCGCGGGCCCAACACGCGGTGGATTCTTTCCTGACCACTCTGTGATGCGCACCGCAGCGGCGTTTAAGATGTAGCGCATGACTACCGCCAACCTCACTCACGCAGAAGCCACCGCCCGCAGCGCCGCGCTGCGCTTGAGCACCTATGACCTGCACCTTGACGTCACGAACGCGCCCACCGACGTTGATTCTTACGAGGTCACCGCGCGTATTACGTTCACGACCACCGAGCCCGAGACCTTCGTGGACTACCTAGGCAAGGCTGTCCACTCGGTGCGTGTCAATGGCGAGGAGGTGGAGAACACCTTCGACGGCGGCCGCGTGTACCTCCGGGATCTCCCAGTGGGGGAGGAGCTCACCGTGGAGATTACCGGCTCTTCTTACTACTCCCGCACCGGCCAGGGCCTGCACCGCATGCACGACCAGGCCGATGGCACGACGTACCTCTACTCGCACCTCGAGCCCTCTGACGCGCGCCGCATCTTCCCGTGCTTTGACCAGCCGGATCTCAAGGCTTGTTACACCGTGCACCTCACCGGGCCGGAGGGCTGGCAGCTCCTCAGCAATCAGCCCGAGGTCGCCCGCGAGGAGGCGGCAGACGGCAACGTCACGGTTCACTTCGCCGAAACCCCGCTGTTGTCGACGTATCTGACGGCGTTCGCGGCTGGGCCGTACGTCGCCAAGCACAGCACCTGGACCGCGCCCGATGACTCCCTCACGGTGGAGTTGCGTGCCTTTGCCCGCGCCTCCATGGCGGAGTACCTGGATGATGAGATCCTGCAGGTCACCGCGCAGGGCATGGACTTCTTCCACGCGAACTTTGGCTACCCGTACCCGTGGGGCAAGTATGATTCCATCTTCGTACCGGAGTACAACCTGGGCGCGATGGAGAACCCCGGCCTGGTGACCTTTACGGAGCACTACCTCTACCGTTCCGCCGCTACCCGCGCGCAGCATGCCGCGCGCACGAACACCATCCTGCACGAGATGTCCCACATGTGGTTCGGTGACCTGGTCACCCCGCAGTGGTGGGATGACCTGTGGCTCAAGGAATCCTTCGCGGAGTTCATGGGCGCGGATTCCTCCGTGCACGCCACCGAGTACACCGAGGCGTGGGTCAACTTTGCCGGGCAGCGCAAAAACTGGGCCTACCTGCAGGATCAGCTGCCCACCACGCACCCCATCAAGGCGGACATCCCGGACGTGGATGCCGCGCGCCAGAACTTTGATGGCATTACTTATGCCAAAGGTGCTGCGGTGCTCAAGCAGCTGGTCCACTACGTGGGCCGCGAGAACTTCTACGCCGGCGCACGCGACTACTTCCAAGAGCATGCTTTTGGCGCCGCCACCTTCGAGGACCTGCTCACGGCCCTGAAGAAGCACACCGATCGTGACCTCGACGCTTGGTCCACCGCGTGGCTGCGCACGTGGGGCCCGGATACGCTCACACCTGAGCTGCACACGGATGGTGACACGATCCACGAGCTCGCCATCACCGTGGATGCCGAGGACACCACGCGCCCGCACCGCCTGAACCTGGCGCTTTTCGACGCCTCCCTCACCAAGTACGCCAACCTCGACGTCGATCTGGAGGGCGAGCGCACCATCCTCGACGAGGTGTCGGGACTTCAGGCGCCGGCGTTGCTGCTGCTGAACGACGGTGACCACACCTACGCCAAGGTCCGCTTCGACCATACCTCCCTAGAGACCATCCGCACCCGCCTGTCGGAGGTGCCGGATGAGCTCTCCCGCGCGGTCATCTGGACCTCCCTGTGGAATCTCACCCGTGATGGCGAGTGGCCAGTGCGTTCCTACCTCGATACCGTGCTCAATCACGCCCCGGCGGAGGCCAACCCGACTCTTCTCACCACCGCCTTTGCCAATGCGCGCTACGCCATCGACCACTTCGTGGACGAGGAGTCGCGCGAGGACATCCGCGCCGACTACGCAGAGCGCCTGTGGCAGGTGCTGCAGCAGTCACCGGCCGGATCCGACGCTCAGCTCACCTTAGCTCGCGCCGCGATCCAGGCGTTGGCTGCGACCCCAGAGGAGTCCGGTACGCAGCGCCTGCGCGCGCTTCTCGACGGCTCCCTCGACGGCCTCGCCCTCGACCCAGACATTCGCTGGTCCATCCTCCGCGCACTAGCCGCCCGCGATGCCGTCAGCGCCGAAGAGCTGGATGCAGAAAAGGAGCGTGACAACACACTGACCGGCGCCGCCGCCTACTTGGGTGCCTCTCACGCCTTCCCGTCGGCCGAGGTCAAGCGGGAGGTCTTCGACCTCGTGCGCACGCCAGGTAAGTACTCCAATGCGGAGGTGGACTCCCTTCTCGCGGCATTCAACGCTCCACGCTCAGGCCACCTCACCGAGGCCTTTGCCCAGGAGTACGTCGACTCCCTGGCCCAGCTGTGGGAGGAGCATCCAATCGAGATTGCCAACCGCCTCGTGCGCGGCTTGTACCCGGACGTTGCCATGGCTGATGCCGCCACGAGCGAGTTCCTCAGCTCCGAGCGGCCCCGCGCGCTGCGTCGCGTGCTGCTGGAGTGCCAGGATGCGCTGCGTCGCGCGCACCGCGTCCGTGCCGCGCAATAAGCACGGCACGGGTTACGGACCCGGTCCCAGATTCCTCAATACCCTGAGCCGGAAGAATGGAAAATGGAAGGTTGATGTATCCCCACTATTCATTTGTTCATTTTTCGGAATACATCGGGAGTTACCACTGCGGACCAGCTCTGTGTGAACTAGATGAGAAGGCACAGCAGCGAATCATCGACGCTGGACAGTTGGTGCTGCGGGCACGCGAGCGGCACCCCGAGCGGTCACTCGAGGATCACTACAACCCGTTATCGAAGGACCCAATTCTTCTCAAGGCTCACGACGAATTGGACCGCGGAGTAGATAATGCTTCGGTGCGGCACGAAAACTCACCAATGAGCGCCAGCGCCAGGAGCTACTGTTCGCCAGCTGCGGGGAGTTGGCGAGGGGCTATGCCTCCTCGCTTTCACCAAAATCAAAACCACCAGCAGGGTCGTTCCCCGTGCGGGTGATTTTGATCGGCCCCGCTGCCGGGTATAGAACCCTGTCGCCGGCAACGCCGGGAACTATGACTGTGCCCGACGAGAACACATCACTGTCATAACCCGGCTCACGGTAGACCAGCACTGGTCGTCCACTACTACTGGTGGATTTCGGTTTTGGTGGCGGGGGTTAACGCCGCCGGCCTCGTTTTTTCCGTTGAGGAGGGCGTTGACTACTTCCCGATTGTGAAATAGGCCGATGGTGCGGTGGAAAGGAACCAGTCACCTGGAAGAGATCGATCCAGTCGCTGGTGCGCAATCTAGGAGGTAGGGTTGCGGGGTCAATTCCTCGCAAGCGCAACCATGATTGCGTCTCTGAACGTGATGAAAACAACCCTGCCCTTCGGAGAATTTCCCCTATCCCGCGTCCCCGGGCGGTGAAAACGGTGTGCACCATCGCCTGAAAGGCTTTGCGTTGCTCTATCGGGATCTTCGGATCACCCACCCGGCGGATCACTAAGATCCCCCCGTCAACGCTTGGCTGTGGCCGGAACGCAGACCTTGGTACTCGGGAACCAAGGTGAAATGTGAACCACGGGGACCACTGAGCCGTCATCATTGTGCTTGCGCCTACCCCGGCCCGGCGGCGAGCGACTTCCCACTGCATGAGGAGTACAGCGTCAGTCCATGACGGCGCATGCAACAACTTTCGAAGAATGGCAGTGGTGAGGTGAAAGGGAATGTTTCCCACAATGACGCAGGGAGTGACGGGTAACGGGTAGTTGAGGAAATCATCCTGGACCACTTCGACCGCCGCCGAGGCGGTCCTTTTTGTGAGTTTTGCAGCTAGTTTTGCGTCTACCTCAACTGCCGTTATTGCTCTCCCCAAGTGGGATATCGGGCGAGTGAGGGCACCGCTTCCTGGACCGATCTCAATGATGGGGCCGGAGGTTTGTTTTACAAGATCGACTATTGAGTTGATGATCTTGTGGTCTGTGAGAAAATTTTGGCCATGTTCGTGACGGCCGTATCCGTATGTAGACATCAGGTGTGCTCCGTGGAGTTGAAACGGAGCCGGGCATGGCAAATGGCCGCCCGGCTAAAGGACCGGAGCGGTTTTTAACCTGCGGGAGGGAGAAAACCGCCTTAGCGGTTGGTGAGCGGCCGCATGAAAACAGAACCTGAAATCAACATGAGCCTATGGTATCCAATTAATTTCGCGGAGTGCAATACGGTGAGAAGGAAGACAACCGCACCGCAACAGTGCAAGACATCTCTGGATTGGAATTCGTCCTACCTTCGGCTCGTCGTACAGATGCCACTGGCGCATTCTGTATCTGGGCAACGAGGGGGAGTTACCCTCACCTCCGAATGTTTTTAAGGTGCACCCCTGATTACGCTGCGGTACGGGAGTAATTTTGTCCGACTGATCGGACTGTCCACCGACGTGGGGCGGGTAGTTCGAGGTCCCAGCAGATGATCGCCTCGATTTCACCGCGTTCAAAGGATGTCACCATGGCGTCGTAGTCGGGGCGAGCCACATTCTTCTTTGACGCGGAAATGGACTGATCGACGTCGTTAAGTCCTATGTCCAACGTGCAAGTCACGCTGCTTTGCAATGGCTTCACAGTCCTGACGCTGCCGGTCAATGGTGCGGCCATCCACGTCAGCGTCTCGTGAGATACAAAGGTAAATGGGAGCGCGTGTTGTCAAACGCTATTAATAGGGCCCTTAGCTACACATTGTAGCTTAAACTTGTAGCTTAAACTCCACGGTATGTAGTTGCAAAGTTACTTTCTCGAGAACCTCGCCGCCCACGTCGCTCCCGCGTTGGGTGGCAGCCGAACCACAAAGGAGCAGTCATCTGCTATCCCATCGACTAATTCTTGCAGGTCGCAGGACCTTCGCATAACTGTCAGTTCAGCGCATTTTGAATCGTTCAGCACACGATGTATTGTTCAGCACATGCTGACCATTGCTTCACGCCTCGACGTCATGAACCGGCTCGGCCGGGCCATGGCGGATCCGACGCGCTCCAGAATCCTGATGACACTACTCGACGGCCCGAGCTACCCGGCCGTGCTTTCGCGCGACCTGGACCTGACCCGCTCGAACGTCTCGAACCACCTGACCTGCCTGCGCGACTGCGGCATCGTCGTCGCCGAGCCGGAGGGCCGCAAGACACGCTACGAAATCGCCGATCCGCACCTCGCGGCAGCGCTCAACGCGCTGGTGAACGCGACGTTGGCTGTCGACGAAAACGCCCCGTGCATCGACCCTGAATGCTCGGTACCCGGCTGCGGCGAGAAGGGAGCGGACGCATGAGCTCGGCGTGTGGATGCGCACACGAACCCGCCACAGAGGTCGAAGAACTCGATCGGCCATGGTGGAAGGACCCCGAGTTGCTACTGCCGATCTTCTCCGGCGTAGCCCTCGGCATAGGCCTGGCGCTGGACTGGTCCGGGGTAGAGACACCCGCGACAGTACTGTTCTGGGTCGGCCTGCTGCTAGGGGCGTATACGTTCGCGCCCGGCGCGATCCGAAACCTTGTCACGAAGCGCAAGCTCGGCATTGGTTTGCTGATGACGATCAGCGCGGTCGGCGCGGTAATCCTCGGTTACGTCGGAGAGGCCGCGGCGCTAGCGTTCCTGTACTCGATCGCCGAGGCGCTGGAAGACAAGGCAATGGACCGGGCACAGGGCGGACTGCGGGCACTGTTGAAGTTGGTACCGCAGACCGCGACGGTGCTGCGCGACGGCACGTCGGTCAAGGTCGCAGCGAAGGACCTCGTGGCTGGCGAACTGATGCTCGTGCGCCCCGGAGAGCGGATCGCCACGGACGGCATCATTCGGTCTGGACGCTCCAGCCTTGACACCTCAGCGATCACCGGAGAATCCATTCCGGAGGAGGTTGCACCCGGCGACGAGGTGCCCGCGGGTGCGATCAACTCCGCCGGTGTGCTGGAAGTAGAGACGACCGCAGCTGGAACGGACAACTCGCTGACCACACTCGTCGACCTCGTCGAGCAGGCGCAGGCGGAGAAGGGTGACCGCGCCCGGATCGCCGACCGAATTGCCCAACCCCTAGTGCCCGGGGTGATGATCCTGGCGGTGCTGGTCGGCGTGATCGGCTCGCTGCTGGGTGACCCAGAGACTTGGATCACCCGTGCGCTGGTGGTCCTGGTCGCAGCGTCGCCGTGCGCGCTGGCAATCTCCGTGCCGCTGACGGTCGTGGCCGCGATCGGCGCGGCCAGCCAGTTCGGCGTGGTCATCAAGTCCGGCGCGGCGTTCGAGCGGCTCGGCGGCATCCGTCACCTAGCGGTGGACAAGACCGGAACCCTTACCCGCAACCAGCCCGAGGTTAACGGAGTGGTCCCGGCAGAGGGATTCGATCGGGCTCAGGTGCTTGCTTTCGCTGCGGCAGTTGAGCAGCAATCGACGCACCCCCTCGCCGCGGCGATCGCGGCGGCGGAGCCCGAAGCGCCCGCTGCCCTGGACATCAGCGAGGAAGCCGGTCATGGCATCGGCGGCACCGTCGAAGGCCAACGCCTGCTGGTGGGCAGCCCCCGGTGGATCGACGCCGGGCCACTGAAGGCAGACGTTGAGCGCATGGAATCCGAAGGCCAGACCTGCGTCCTGGTCACCGTCGATGACACCCTCGCCGGAGCGATCGGCGTCCGCGACGAGCTGCGGCCCGAGGTGCCCGACGCCGTGCAGACCCTGCGCGCCAACGATGTGGAAGTGAGCATGCTCACCGGCGACAACACTCGTACCGCCCGGGCGCTGGCTGAAATCGCCGGAATCGACGACGTGCGCGCCGAGCTGCGACCGGAGGACAAGGCAAGCATCGTCGCCGAACTCTCCTCCAAGACGCCGACGGCGATGATCGGCGACGGCATCAACGACGCGCCGGCACTGGCGGGCGCAACGGTGGGAATTGCGATGGGAGCGACCGGCTCTGACGCCGCGATCGAGTCCGCTGACGTCGCCTTCACCGGCCACGACCTCCGGCTGATCCCCCAGGCGCTGCAGCACGCCCGCCGAGGCAGCAGAATCATCAACCAAAACATCGTGCTGTCTCTGGCCATCATCATCGTGTTGATGCCACTAGCGATCAGCGGTGTACTGGGCCTGGCCGCCGTCGTCTTGGTACACGAAGTCGCCGAAGTCATCGTGATCTTGAACGGCCTGCGGGCTGCACGAGCGAAACGCTGAGGCTGTAACCGGCAAGTCTTATAAGAGTTAAACCACGCGCCGAGCGCACACACACGTTGGACCAGGCGAGTCATTCGAGTTCACCACCTGGTCCTTCTCGATGCGTGCAGGCACGGGAACTGTGGGTGAACCTAAGATTTCAACGGCCCGATACCGCTTGCAGATTCTACACACGAGGTAGCGGAATGGGCCGGGGCCGAACGAAAACCGGAGTTAGAGACAGCGCTCTTCAACCTATCCCAATAGCGCGAAACGTCATTAACGCTCCGCGTTACACGTTAAATTTGAACTCCACGCAGTAAGCATCCTGCTTACTGCGTTGCGAAGCGGAAGCTTCGCGTAGCGGACAGAAGAATCTTCCCGTAGACTCGCAGACACATTAACGGGGGGACAATCACACACCAGCAGGCTGCGGCCGGGGCATGTGGTGACCCGTTTGTCATCTGTAGTTTCCGGGGGGATTCTTCTTGTCTGCTCAGCCGACCGATCGTGAACTCGTCGACGCCTTCATTGGCGGAGATACCAAGGCCTTTTCGGCCATCGTCGAAAAGCACCGCGCGCGCCTGACCGCCATGGCGCGGCGCTACACACGCAACGACCACGATGCGCAGGACATCGTGCAGGAGGCCCTGCTCAAGGCCAGCTGCAACATGCAGTCCTACCGGCACGATGCCGCGCTGAGCACGTGGCTGCACCGGCTGGTGATGAACTCCGGCTACGACTTCCTCAACCACCGCTCCAACCGGGAGAACGCTTCCTTGGACTCCGACATCATTGAGGATGACCGCAACTACGCGCTCGCGCACAACCCCAGCGAACACCTAGCGGAGCACATCACGGTGGCCCAGGCCATGCAGACCCTCCGCGAGGATCAGCGCCAGGCGCTGTACCTGACGGACGTCGCCGGTTATCCCATCGCCACGGTGGCCAAGGTTCAGGGCGTGGCTCCCGGCACGGTGAAGTCACGGCGTGCCCGGGCGCGTCAGGCGTTGCGTGCGGCGATAGACTAGGCCCGAGTAGAATCTCAGTGTCTAACAGTCCACCGGACCTCCGGTCCTCCGCGCACGAGGCGCGGACATGAACCAGATTCTGTACAGGAATTGTCGTCTTAAGGGAGTTTTTAGTGACTATCCACGATGTCGCCATCGTCGGCTCCGGCCCCGCCGGCTACACCGCAGCCCTCTACGCAGCGCGCGCGGAACTCAACCCGATCGTCTTCGAAGGCTTCGAATACGGCGGAGAGCTCATGAACACCACCGAGGTGGAGAACTACCCGGGCTTCCAGAAGGGCATCATGGGCCCGGAGCTCATGGAGGAGATGCGCGCCCAGGCCATCCGCTTCGGCGCGGACCTGCGCATGGAGGTTGTGGATTCCATCGAGCTCGAGGGCGAGATCAAGAAGCTGCACGTGGGCGACGAGGTATTTGAGGCCCACACGGTCATCCTCGCCACCGGTGCTGCACCGCGCTACCTTGGCATTCCGGGCGAATCCGAGCTGGCCGGCCGCGGCGTGTCCGCATGTGCCACCTGCGATGGCTTCTTCTTCAAGGGCCACAACATTGCCGTCGTCGGCGGCGGCGATTCCGCCATGGAGGAAGCCACCTTCCTCACCAAGTTCGCCGAGTCCGTGACCATCATCCACCGCTCCGAGAACTTCCGCGCCTCCAAGATCATGCTGGAGCGCGCCAAGGAGAACAAGCAGATCAAGTGGCTGACCAACACCACCGTGGAGCGCGTCCTGGAAAAGGACGGCAAGGTCGGCAGCCTCGAGGTCAAGAACGTGCTCACCGGCGAGCTCAGCGAGCTCGACGTCACCGCCATGTTCGTGGCGATTGGCCACGACCCGCGCTCCGGCTTCCTCGAGGGCCAGGTGGCCACCAACGCCGCCGGCTACGTCGAGGTGGAGCAGCCTTCTACCAAGACCTCTCTGCCGGGCGTCTTTGCCTGCGGTGACCTGGTGGATGATCACTACCAGCAGGCCATCACCGCTGCCGGCTCCGGCTGCCGGGCGGCAATTGATGCGGAACATTTCCTCGCCGAGAACCGTTAATAGTCACATGAGCAACATTAAGAACGTTACGACTGATTCCTTCCGCGCGGACGTCGTCGAGGCCGGCAAGCCGGTTGTTGTCGACTTCTGGGCGGAATGGTGCGGCCCGTGCAAGAAGCTGTCCCCGATCCTCGAAGAGGTCGCTGACGAGCTGGGCGATGATGTCTCCGTGGTCAAGGTCAACGTGGACGAAGAGCGCACCCTGGGTGCAATGTTCCAGATCATGTCCATCCCGTCTGTGCTGATCTTCAACAACGGCGAGAAGGTTGATGAGTTTGTTGGCCTGCGTTCTAAGAACGACATCGTGGCACAGATAAGAAAACAGCTCTAACTGGTATCCTTTAACCCGTTGACGGCGCACCCCTGTGCGCCAACCTTGATCACGAAAGGGGTAGGTGTGAACCGCGTTTTACGTGTTGGTGACCAGAGTGTTCGCGTTGCCGAAGCACGCGCAACCCTAGCCCGCCTCGGCCTCATGACGGACTACCAGGGGACGTTGTCCGACTGGAAGAAGCAAAAGTACTCCGAGACCGATAAGCACTTTGACGCCGCCCTATCCCAGGTTCTGAAGGCCTTCCAGCAGTCGCGCGGCATCGTGCCCAGCGGCGAGATTGATGACCTCACCCTCCGCGAGCTGCGCCAGGCCTCCTACACCTTGGGCGCCCGCGTGCTTGCCTATGAGCCGGGCAACCTGCAGGTGGGCGATGATGTCGCGCAGCTCCAAGAGCAGCTGCAGGAGCTCGGTTTCTACCAAGAGCGCATCGACGGGCACTTCGGCCCGGACACCTACGCTGCCTTGGCGGAATACCAACTCAACTGTGGCCTGCGCAGCGATGGCGTGTGCGGGCCGAACACCATCAATGCGCTCAGCCTTCTGGGTCGTCGCATTACTGGCGGCTCGGCCCACAACATCCAAGAGCGCGAGCGCGTGCGCAACGCTGGTCCGAAGTTGGCCGGCAAGCGCGTCGTCATTGACCCGAGCCTCGGCGGCTTCAACAAGGGCCGCACGGTCAAGGGCCGCTACGGTGACATCACGGAGGAAGAAATCCTCTGGGACTTGGCCGAGCGCGTAGCTGGCCGCATGATTGCCGCCGGCATGGAGACCATCATCTCCCGCCCGCGCACCGATGACCCGTCCATCCGTGACCGCGCGGGCTTGGCCAACGCATTCGGCGCTGACCTGGTGATTTCCTTGGCCTGCGATGAGTATCCCACGGACAAGGCCAACGGCGTGGCCACCTTCTACTTCGGTTCGGAGTCCGGCAACTCCTCACTCATCGGCGAGACGCTCTCCGGCTTCATCCAGCGTGAGATCGTTGCCCGCACCGAACTGGGTAACTGCCGCAACCACGGCCGCACGTGGGCATTGCTGCGTCTGACTCAGATGCCGGTTGTACAGGTGGTGCTGGGTTACCTGACCAGCCCGAAGGATATTGCAGTCCTCACCAACCCGGACTGCCGCGATGACATTGCCGAAGCAATCGTTGTCTCCGTTAAGCGCCTGTACCTTCTCGACGATGACACCGCCGTCACCGGCACCTATCGCTTTGACGAGCTCCTGCGCGCGGAACGATCTTCTTGAGAAGTGGGGCAACGGGACGTTGCTCCACAAAACAAGAATTCCTGCACAATATAGGTCTCTACTATTCACGCTTTTCGACATTCCAAATATCTAACTCGCCCCACTCAGCGGGGAACCCCATATCTTTCTCAGGACTTATGCCTTCGATGGTTGGAAAGTCCGCCATCAGCAGTGTCAACTTGCGGCGCCAGCTTTCTCCATCTCCAATGGACAACAAAACATATGCGATCAGAATGCAAGCGATCATCACCCACCGGAGTGAAGTGAGCAAGAAGACGGAGAGGCACCGCAGGAAATGCTTGGAGCAGATGTACTTCGAGCTCTCCGAGATGCACGTCCACAACGTCACTTTGGAGAGCCGGCAAGAAGCACAAAACAGGCGAGACGTCGCCCATATAGTTGCCCTGCAGGGCCAGGGACAAAGTGCTGGCATCCGACTGCGACACGTACGCGGTGGCGATGATCCCCTGCTCTGGATTCCAGATGCCGTTCTGGGAGCACTGAACTCCTTCCATCTAGGGGAAGAGCAGTACTGGGAGAAGCTGCACGAGAAAGTGGTCCTCAACCGTCCCACCCCGGATTCCCTCTAGAGGCAGGCGAAGACCCTGGGTCCAGTCGTCCGGCTGGGGTCCCAGGGTCTTCTTCCGATCCTGTCGTAACAGGTGGCAATAACACTAGGGTAGCACCATTTGGCGCCATTTGGCACCGATAGGCCCCGCCGAGATACAGCAGTGAAGTGCCCCGAGTTTTGTTCCTAGGCATTTGCCTTGATTTCTATTATTTCCTGTGGCGGGTTCTGCTTCCAAAATTCGGTTTCGACCTCGACCGGGGTTCGGTATCCCAAGCTTTGGTGGAGTCTATCTTCGTTCCACCATGACACCCACTCGAACGTCGCGATTTCTACCTCGACAACATCATCCCACCTGCGAGTATGGATCAGCTCGTTCTTGTAGGAACCATTAACGTTTTCTGCCAGAGCATTGTCATAAGAATCCCCGACAGTTCCGGTGGAAGTGGCAATCCCGTGCTGGGCAAGTCGCTCGTTGTAGACCACGCTGACGGACCTGTTCATTGAATAGGTCTTTGAAGCCTAGGCCCTACGCCAGGGCGCGGGCGAGGAGATCCTCCACCGCAGCTGCGGTGAGCAAATCGAAGGCAGGGGGCAGCTCGAGGCGCAGGCGTGGCGTAATGGGGTGATCCTGCACCACCATGAAACCCGCGGATTCCAGCGTTTCCACAGGAAGCAAGCCGATTCGGCCCGGCTTGTCCCGCAGCAGATCCTCAGCCTTGCCGTGGTCACGATAGCCAAAAGCCTCGACGGCGCTGGCATCGCGCGAGGTGAGGTGCATTATTGTGGCGTCGAGAAGCACTGCTTCCAAGCCCTTGGCCGCACGCTCCGATTTCACAAAGAGGGACGACACCAGCACCGCATCCTCCGAGACAGGGGAGGTGGGCAACTTTGCGGTACCAGGAGCCAGATCCGGCGGGCAGAAGAAAACGGTCGCCTCATCACCCACGGTGAAGCCGCAGTCACCGTAGCGCAACAGGGTAGCGCTGAGCCAGGCTTCTTTCTCGAAGGCGGGATCAGCGACGGTGGTCTTCATCTCCCAGAAGATAGATCGGGCCGCCAAGGGGTTGATGGCAACACCTTCCTTGACGGCCTGAACGAACATGGTTGGGCTAGCTGCTTTCGGTGCCTTCAATAAGCGCCATAATGCGCTCGAAGTCTTCCTGGTCGCCGAATTCGACGACCATCTTGCCCTTACGCTTGCCCATGGTGACGGTGACCTTGGTGTCGAAACGATCGGCCAGGCGCTCGGCGGACTCGGTGAAGAACTGCGGCTGCGGGACCGCAGGCTTCTTCGTTGCCTCGGCCGGCTTCCCATCGCGCTTGTACAAGGTGACAGCTTCCTCCGTAGCGCGCACGGAGAGACCCTCCGCCACAATGCGGTTAGCAATGAGCTCCATGGCCTCTGCATCCGGCAGGCCCAACAGCGCGCGGGCGTGACCACCGGACAGGGTGCCGGCAGCCACGCGCTTCTGTACGTTCACCGGCAGCTTAAGCAGGCGGATCATGTTAGTCACCTGGGGGCGGGAACGGCCGATGCGATCAGCCAGCTCATTCTGAGTCACACCAAACTCTTCAAGGAGCTGCTGGTAAGCGTGTGCCTCTTCCAGCGGGTTGAGCTGCACTCGGTGGATGTTCTCCAGCAGGGCATCACGAAGGAGGTCATCATCCTTGGTATCGCGCACAATGGCTGGAATGGTGGCCAGGCCCGCCTTGGAGGAGGCGCGCCAACGGCGCTCACCCATGATGAGCTCGAAGCCGCCTTCCTCAGAAGGACGAACCACAACTGGCTGCAGCAGGCCGAACTCCTTGATGGAGTGGACCAGCTCTGCCAGCTCGTCCTCATCAAAGACGGTACGCGGCTGCTTCGGGTTGGGGAGAATGTCACCGACGGAAATCTCGCGGTACGTCGCACCAATCACCGAGGGCTTAGCCTGGCGCTTCTTGGAACCGGAAGATTGCTGGATGGTTGGCGCACCCTGTATTTTCTTCGGGCCGGAGTCCTTGGGTGCGCCGGTAGAGGCGCCCAGAATGATGTCCGCGGCGGAATCTCCCAAACGCGGCTTGCGGGAGGGAGCGCCCGGGCCGGAGGGGATAAGCGCGGCTAGGCCCTTGCCTAGGCCGCCCTGGCGCTGCTCCGGCTTCTGGTCTGCCTTCCTATCTGCAGTGCGATCTGCCACAGTGTCCTATCCTTCCAATTCCGCGAAAATCTCGGGGCTCACGCCAATAGCACCCGTGGTGGGGTGCGGCGTGTAGTCCCCGCGTCTGTCCAGTTCGCGCGCGGCGGCCGCGTATGCGCGGGCACCGGTCGACGACGGGTCATAAGCGATAACCGTCTTACCATAGCCCGGAGCCTCCGAGACGCGCACAGAGCGGGGGATAACGTTGCCCAAGACAACGGCACCAAACTGCTCACGGACCTCATCCGCAACCTGCTGGGCCAGCTTGGTGCGGGCATCAAACATGGTCAGCAGCACGCCGGAGATATGGAGATCCTCATTAAGGTGCTCCCGGATCATCGAGATGTTGCCCAACAGCTGGCCCACACCCTCCAGAGCGTAGTACTCACACTGGATGGGGATGATGACCTCTTCGGCGCAGGACATCGCGTTGATGGTGAGCAAGCCCAGGGAAGGGGGGCAGTCAATGAACACGTACTCAAAGCCGTGGTCCTCCAAGAAACCCTTGTGCAAGGCATCATAAAGACGGAATTCACGGCGTACGAGGGACACCATCTCGATCTCCGCGCCAGCCAGGTCAATGGTGGCGGGGATGCAGTACAAGTTCTCATTATCGGGGGAGTGCTGCAGCGCATCGTCAGCAGTGCAATCCCCCAAGAGCACCTCGTAGCTGGATTGAGTACCGGAGGTGTGCTCCGCCCCCACGGCGGTGGACGCGTTGCCCTGCGGGTCCAGGTCGATCACCAGTACCTTCTTGCCGGCCTCTGCGAGCGCGGCGGCAAGGTTGACGGCGGAGGTAGTTTTACCCACGCCACCTTTCTGGTTCGCGATGGTGATAAGACGAGGATGAGTCATGCCGTCTACTCTAGTTCACGCGGGGGACACGGATAATCGTGGTGCCGTGAATGGTCATGACCTCGGCTTTTCCTCCACCGGCGCGCTTGATATCCGCAGCGTCACGCTCAAGTTCCTCATGGACAGAGGAACCTTTAAGGGCAATCATTTCGCCACCTTTGCGAACTAGCGGCAGGGACCACTTAGCGAGCTTGCCCAGCGGCGCCACCGCGCGGGAGGTCACAATGTCTGCACCCTTCACGGCCTTCTTGACCGGGCCTTCCTCGGCGCGGCCGCGAATGACGGTGACGTTGTCGAGACCCAGAAGGTCGACGACCTCGTTGAGGTACGTAGAGCGCTTGAGCAGCGGCTCAATGAGGGTGATCTGAAGGTCAGGTCGCGCAATGGCCAGGGGGATGCCGGGGAGGCCGGCGCCACTGCCGACGTCGATAAGCACGGCGTCCTGAGGCATCACCTCTGCCACCACGGCGCAGTTGATGAGGTGGCGCTCCCACAAGCGCGGGACTTCGCGGGGGCCAATAAAACCACGAGTGGACCCGTCCGTGGCGAGTGAATCGTGGTACTTCTGCGCGAGCGGCAGACGCGATCCAAACACGTCAGACGGGTCCAGTGGCACAGTGTCGGATACAGTGTCGGTCACTGTGAATTCTCCTGGGTAGTTCTAGTTATTCTTGCGGCGCTGCTTCTTGGAGCGGTTGTCCTTCTTGCGAGCGCCCGGCTTGGGGGCGGAGGTGCGCTTGAGCTCAGCCTTAGCAGCTGCTTCCTCTTCCTCCTCGCGGTCCATCTTGGCGTAGACGAGGCGCGTCTGGAAGAAGGTCCACACGGTGTTGGCCAACATGTAGAAAAGAAGACCAATCGGCCAAATAAAGCCGGAGAAGACCAGCATGGCCGGCATAAACCACAGCATCATCTTGTTCATCATGGCCATTTGCTGCTGCATCATCTCAGCGTTCTGGCCCTGCGGAGTTGCCGTCTTACCAGCGGCGCGACGCGCCTCCTGGCGGTTGAGAGACATACGCGCGTTGAAGTGGGTCAGCGTTGCAATGATGGCGATCAGCGGCACGATGATGACAGCAGCCTGCGTCGTCGTGGTTTCCTTGACGATCTCCAGACCAGAGTTCAGGCGCAGGTTGGCCACGAGGGGTACACCGAAAATCTTCGCGTCAACGAACTCCTTCACCAAGTCCGGCTTGAAGATGTAGTTCGCGATGGAGGCATTCATCTCCTCCGACATGGGCTCGCCAGCCGGGTGGCCAAAGCCACCGGCGACGGCGACGGTGCGGTCAAAGGACCGCAGCACGTGGAAGAGACCAATGAACATGGGGATCTGAGCGAACATCGGCAGACAGCCTGCCACCGGACGCACACCGGACTCTTTGTAGATTCGCTGCATCTCCTGTGCAGCCTTGGTCTGATCATTGCCGTACTTGGCACGGATTTCCTGGATCTGCGGCTGGATCTCCTGCATCTTGCGTGAGGAGCGCAGCTGCGTGATGGTTGGCTTGACCATGATGGCCTTGAGCGTCCACGTCAGAAGAACGATGGCGATAATCCAGGTTCCACCCCAGGCGGAATCAAGGACGAAGCTCAAGAGCCAACGCCAGCACCAGAGGACGGCTGAGATTGGCCAATAGATGAAATTAAGCACGAGTGTTGTTTACCTTCGTTGTTGTTTGGTCGGTACCGGATCGAATCCGCCCGGATGCCAGGGCCCACACTTGCAGAGCCTGGCGACGGCCATGCCCGTTCCCTTGAGCGCTCCGTGGACGGAGATTGCCTCTAGGGCGTAGGCACTGCATGTCGGTTCAAAACGACAGGTCGAAACCATCTTAAGGGCTGAAACATGCTTTTGGTAGAAGCGCACCCCGTGAACTAGGACTCGCCCGAAGCCACGAGCTTCAGGGATCTCTTCCCCCTGAGAGTTCAGATATCCCATTTAGCTAGGGCTTTGCGGATATCGCGCTCAAGGCGCTCACTAGTAGCCTCTGCGCTGGCGGGCAAGGCACGGATAACAATGTCAGTATGCGGGGGTAAAGGTGCGCCATGAGCTCCATCCTTCATGACCGCCATGCACACATGACGAAGCCGCCGGGAGGTGCGGTGGCGAACCACGGCATTCCCGACGGCCTTCGAAACGATGAGGCCAAATCGCGGGCCAGTGGCCGCGATGGCGTCCTCACCATCGTTGATGCGCATATGCACGACAACGGTGCGCGTGCCCGCCCGGCGTCCGCCCTTGATGGTCCGCCGAAATTGTCTCGGGGACGTGAGCTTGTGCTGGGCTGGAAGCATGAATTAAGCGGTGAGCTTAGCGCGACCCTTCTTGCGACGAGCAGCGACAATGGCGCGGCCGGCGCGGGTGCTCATGCGGGTGCGGAAGCCGTGCTTACGAGCACGACGACGGTTGTTCGGCTGGAAGGTACGCTTACCCTTTGCCACGATTAACTCCTTGAAGTTGTGCGCAGATAACCCAAGACCACCGCCGAATGCGGTGGGGCCTGTGCATCCACTGATGAATGGTGTTCGCGGGGATGAGGCTTCGCCCGGAAGGCGCCGCAAGGCGGGGCGAGGCAGTCCCACATGCAACATGTGCTCCATGCACTGCTGCGATAGACCATCACAGGTTACGTGACAGGTGGGGCGTAGAACAAATCGACACACTGGGTGTACCCGAAATGACATCGATGTTTTTATCCGCAGCTAGAGCGCTACTTTTCGCCCTCATGCTGCGGGTCAAGCGCGTTCCGGCAGCACCGCCAAACCGTCCCTGCTCGCTCAGGCTGAACCCTGCATAAAAAGTGCGTTAGACAGCCTCGGATCAACACGGTAGAACTAAGGAATCAAATTCCACAGCCGTCAACAGGGTGTGGATAACTCTCAATCACACCTTGAGACTTTTAGAGTTTTCGCAGCTCAACGGCATTAGGGTGCCGATTGAAAGTTATCCACAGCCATGAGATAGGCTGTGAATAAACCGCCTTTCCACACCTGTGGATAACTTTGTGGAAACCGAGGTGACGCGCTAAAACATCGTGTGGAATCTTCGGTGGAAACCCGGTGGAATTCTCACTCTCTTCTCAGTCCATCCGTCCATCCCCATCACTACAAGAATCACTGCGTTACCCGAATACCCGCGCAGTGGTCGAGTACGTGTCATGTGGCCTCGTACCAATGGCACTGTGTGAACTCGAACTACACAGAAGGTAGGCGTCTTGTCTGATCCGCAAGCGGCCCTCAGGGCCAGCTGGAAAGCA